>JAPLAM010000106.1 GCA_026393275.1 Arthrobacter sp. | reverse complement strand
GACAGGGCCGGGACGGTGATCAGGACCTGTGCCCGCGGCGACGGAACACCACACATCAAGTCCAAGCCGGTCCCGCTGTCTGGCGTCCCGTGGGTGAGGAGCCAGGTCGCGGCGGCGTCCGCGCGGAGCTGGGACAGAGTCCTGGCCTCCTCCGGGCCTTGCAAAGTCCGGGCGGCGGCGGTGGTCCGTTCCCAGATCCCCGCGGCCGTGGCGGCGGGGAGGTACGCGGAGAGCCAGGCCATGCCGTCCCGGTCCGGGACGAACTCGATCCGCCGGTCCTCGGCACTCTTGGCATGGCGGGCCTCGATGCTGACCGGGTGGTGGCGTTCCCGCCAGGTGCGGGCCTTGGCCCGGAACCGGCCCGGCACGAGCTCCCCGGCCGGGCAACCGCGCGCCGGATCGGGCGCTGCCGGGTCCAGGAAATGCGCCTCCAGCGCCCCAGCGCCGGCCGGGTCCAGGCCGGACGTTTCGTCGACGACGATCCGGGCGTGCTGCCAGGAAATCGCCCCGGCCTGCAACGCGGCCAGGCTCAACGGCAGCGCCGTCGTCAACGCCAGGGACTCGGCGAGGAGCGCTCCGGCGGTCCGTTCGCTGACCGTCAGGACACAGGCGACCTCTGCCACCACCGCCATCTCCTGCGCGGTACGCTCCCGCAGGGATGCTGGCGGCGCGACGAGGGCCTCGGCCGCCCGCACGTACTCCGCGGCCAGTCTGACCTTCAGCGCCGCGAACCGGGCCTCCCCCCGGGCGACCTCAGCCAGACCGTCCAGGCACGCCTCCGCCCGAGCCCGCAACGGATCCGCATCCCGCCACGGATCGTCCCCGCAACCGGAGTCGGCCAAAGTAACAAGCGCAGCAGCGGACGCGGCGACGGCAGCCACCGCTTCTCTGCTCTCCGCACTCCAAGCCGCTCTGCTTTCCATACCCAAAGCATCCCAGGAGGCACTGACAATAAGAGTCCGTCCTGAGGTCGCGACGGCGGGCACGGGCGCTGCAGGGAGCCTGCCCGCCAGAACCTCAGCCGCCAGGTCGGTGTTAGAAGGCGACGAGCCGCCGTCGGAGCGACATGATGCCCACAACGAGGCCGCCGGCGGCCGTCAGCACCAGTACGGCAACGTCGCGGCCCAGGTTGTCGGTCGATTGGTAGAAAACAGCTGCCTCCAACGCGTCCACGCCATAAAATATCGGAGTGAAGTGGGCGATGGCCTGAATCCACCCGGGCAGGAAGGCCGCGACGCCGATCCCGCCGCTGAGGAAAAACAGATAGATCGCCACGTTGATCCCGGCCGCGGACACTGGTGCGATTCGGCGGAAGATGCCGCCAAGGGCTGTCCCGACGCCGGCTGCCGCGAGGGCAATCAACCCGATCACCGCCAGGGCCGGCACCCAGTACCAGCCCGCCGGGCGTAGGATGCCGGTGACCGCCGACAAGACCAGCACCAGCGCGGCCACCAGCATGGTCGTCACCCAGCACCCCAGGATCTTCCCGGCGATCAGGGTGCCGCGGCCGATCGGTGATAACAACAGTGCCTTGATCGTCAAGTCCTCGAACTCCCGGGCCGTGGCCAAACCGCCGTTGACGACGCCCATGAGCGTGAGGAGCAGCACGAGGATGGGCACGAGCTCAAACTGCACCAGGTCGACGTCGTGCGGCCTCAGATCCGACTCGGTAACGCCGACCATGATGGGGTTGCCCGGCTGGCCCCCGTAAAAGCGCGTGATCGCCGCCGGCAGCGATCGGCGCAGGTCATTGGTGAAGTCCAGGTTCAGATTGTTGATCCGGATCTGCACCGGGTCCGGCCGGTGCATCCGGAAGTCGTCGTCGAACGAGGCCGGGATGGTGATGACGGCAGCGACCTGGAGCGTGTCGAGCAAATGCGCTGCCTCAAGCGGGGAGGCGGGCTGGACGCGGAACGCGTCAGAGTCAGTCAGGATCGACACGAGGCGCTGAGTCTGCGGGCCGTCGTCCTCGGCAACGACTGCCACCGGATTGCGGCCCGTTGCCCCCGCCACGATGAAGATGATCAGCAGGAAGGCGACCGGCGGCAGCAGGCTGACCGCGATCGCCGACGGCGTGCGCAGCCACGTCACGATGTCTTTGACCGCGATGGCCAGCACGGCCCGCAGGGCTCCCATCAGTGCGCTCCCATCAGTGCGCGACCCCGCGGCGGCCGAAAACAAACGCTGTGAGTGCCACCGTCACCAGCGTGAACCCGGACAGCACAATGGTGTCGACGGTCAGGTCCTGGGTGGCCGTCTGGTAGCCGTGAAAGGCGTGCTGGAAGGCGGCGATCGCATAGGTGAGCGGGGACACGGCTGCGATCGCGCCGGGAACCGGTCCCAGCCAGTTCGCCGGTCCGAACGGACCGCTCAGGAAGAACAGCGGGAGGACGCTGGCGATGGCGAGGGGGATCGCCTGCTGCCGCCGGCGGACCAGCGTCCCGGCCAGGACGCCGAGGGCAAGAAAGGCTGCGATCATCAGCAGGGCAAACCCGATCACTTCCAGGGGATGCAGCGGGCGGACCCCGATCAGCAGGATCACCACGCCCAGCACCAGCAGCGCCGACGCCGCCGTGAGCGCGGCCGACCCGAGCATCTTTCCCAGCCCGATCGCAATCCGGCTCACCGGTGCCAGTGCCAGTTCCTTGACGGTTCCCAACTCGTAGTCCCGGGCGGCATTGACGCTGCCCTGTAAGAGTGCGGCGAGCATCAGGCCGGCAACCACAATGCTGACAGCGAGGTACGGAAGGTACCCGGTGTCGTGTGCCTGGACGTCGGACTCGACGGCATGCACGACCACCTGGTCAGGAAACGCGTCGGCGTAGAAAGACGTAATCGAGAGCGGCACTGCCCGCCGGATGTCGTTCGTGAAGTCGACGTTGAGGTTGTTGATCTCGACCGGGACGTCCACCCTCCTCCCGGCAGCCAACGCGGCATCAAAGTCCTGCGGTACCGTCACGACGGCGACGATGGCGCCCGCGCGGATCTCGCGTTCCGCGTCGGCCGGGGATGTCGTATGGATAATAAACGACTGTGAGTTGCTCATGGCCTGCACGAAGCGTTCGGCCAGCGGCCCCTGGTCACTTAGCACCACCGCGATCGGCGCCTGGCCCCCGCTGATGGCGAAGAGAAGGAAGAGCAGCAGGAAATTGATCGGGATCACGACGCCGACTATCGCGAACAGCGGTTCGCGGAGGGTGAGTCGGATGTCCGCCGCCGCCACGGCCCGGACCACCCGCAGGTTGTGGCGCAGGCTCATTCCCGGAGCTCCTTGCCTGTCAGGCTCAGGAAGACCTCGTCCAGGCCCGGCTCGCGGCTCTGGATCTCCTCGAGGCTCGTGGATTGGACCACCGCCGTCACGACCTTGCCGGTGACGTCCGTGCCGCCCTCCACTGTGACCTTCAGCGATTCGTGGGACGCCGTGGCAGAGACCACGCCGGGGAGCGCGCGGATTCTTGCAACGACGTCCTCCGTCGGTGACGGCCGTGTCCGCATCTCGAGGACGGTGTCGCCGAAGCTGCGGCGCAAGTTCGACGGCGAGTCGAGCGCCACGAGCCGCCCGCGATCGATAATCGCCAGGCGGTCGCAGAGGACGTTCGCCTCCTCGAGATAGTTCGTCGTGATGAGCACGGTGGTTCCGCGCTCCTTGAGCTCGAGGATCCGGTCCCACAGGGCGCGCCGGCTCTGCACATCGACGCCCAGCGCGGGCTCGTCGAAATACAACAGTTCCGGGTCGTGGAGCAGCGCCCGGACCAGGGCCAGGCGTCGTTTCATGCCGCCGGAGAATGTGGATACGCGGCTCTTCCGGCGCTCCTCCAGCTGTGCCAGCTGAAGCAGGGAGCTGATCCGCTGCTCGAGGCCCTTCCGGGGAACGTCGAAGAGGTCGGCGTGAAACCGAAGGTTGGCCTCCGCCGTGAGCTCCTCGTAGAGGGCGTTCTCCTGCGGCACGGTCCCCAGCGAGCGTCGGATCTTTCGGGGCTCCGCCAGCAGGTCGATGCCGAGGACCCTGACGCCGCCGGAGGTCGGGCGGCTCAGGCCGCTGATCATGTTAATGGTGGTTGTCTTGCCCGACCCGTTGGGCCCGAGCAGGCCGAAGATCTCCCCGCGCTGGACTCGCAGGCTAAGGTCGTCGATTGCGGTAAAGGAGCCGAATCGCTTGGTGACGCCGGTGAGCTCGATGGCCGTTTCGGTCATGCCCGTACCTCCCTGAACCACACGCCCGTGGTCCGGCCGGCAACATCAGTGGGCCAGTTCCAGAAGGCGGCGCCTCGGCTCCATGATGGGACTGTGCCGAACAAAACGCAAGGGAATTAGTCCCGGCGAACGCGCGGGGGCGAACGCCAGCCGGAGGGCGGGCAGAACCCCGTCCTCCGGCTGGATTGATGTGCACTGGCCTCAGTTGGAGGTCCGCACAGGCCCGTGCTTACCAGGTGCGCATGTGGTGGTGGCCCTGATGGTCAAAAAAGCCGTCCTTGTCGTGCCGGAATCCGTCGCGTCCCATCCACGAGCCGTTGTGGTCGTTGTCCGAACGCCAGTTGCCGTTGTCGTCGCGCCAGCCCGATCCGTCGGCCCAGTCGTGCCAGCGGCCCTCATTGTCCCACCAGCCGTGTTGAGCGTCGTGCCGGTTGGTGTCCTTCATGTGGTGACGGTCGTTGGCGGAGCTTTGGTTCCAGTTTGCGGTGGTCGGGGCGGCTGCGCTCGCCGCGCTCGCCGGAAGGGCGCTTGCGCCCAAGCCCAGAGCCAGCGTCGCCGTCGTACTTCCGAGAACACGAATGATCTTGTTCATGGGGTGAGTCCTTTGGAGATTTCTACCTCCCCGCCCTGCCCCTCGGCGAAAGTTCAACCGACGACGGCGCTGGGTGGAGGTAGCTGTTGGTGGTAATCGTGGGGGGGTCGTCCGGCTCCGAACCACGTCACCTCTGACACTTCAACGATAGGAAGGGGACTGCACCGGCCCAAGGATTCCGAGCCTTGCGAAGGTTAAGAGGCATCATTCACGTTTTGAGCGTTTTGCTCGTACGGCCCCGCTTACTGCGGCCGCCGCCAGGGCCCTGACCCGGTCCACAGTGGGCTGGATCACCTAGACTGGGGGAGGGGTATGAAGAGCATTCCGAGCGTGCCCCGGTGCAAGGCAGGGAGACGGGCAAGGTGAGGATCCCGGGTCGACGGTTGAGGGCTAAGCCCCTCGCATCACAGATCCTGGTGTGGGTGCTGTGCATCCTGCTGTTGACAGTCGCCGGCGGGGCGTTCCTCTACGACCGAATCAGCAACCAGACCCTGGAAAACCAGTACCGCGCGCGTGCACTGGCAATCGCCACCACCGTGGCCCAAATGCCCGAAGTCGCCGCGGCCCTGCAGCACGGTGACCCTGCGCGGTCGGTCCAGGCGCTCGCAGCCGACGTGCAGGCCACCGCTCACCCGGACTACGTGATAGTCACCGACCGTAACGGCGTGCGCTATTCCCACCCCAACCCGGCCCTGGTCGGCCAGGTCCTGCACGAACCCATGGATGCACTGGATGGCCAGAATCATGTCGGCACCGAGCCGGGACGGCTGGGGCCCTCAGCCAACGCCAAGGCGCCCGTCCGTGCGTCGGACGGCAGCGTGATCGGCCAGGTTTCGGTCGGCATCCTGGAGACAACCGAGGACAAGGACCGTGGCCAGCAGATCTGGCTCATCGCCGGCTATTCGGCGGTGGTGCTGCTGATCGGTGCCTTCGGCTCGGTGCTGCTGGCACGCCGGATCAAACGAGTGACGTTCGACTTGGAGCCGGCCGAGATCGCCTCGCTGTTACAGGACCGCGAGGCGCTGCTGCACGGCATCCGTGAGGCGATGATCGGCGTCGACGACGACGGCCGCGTCACCGTGATCAACAGCGAAGCTCGCCACCTGCTGCACCTGGACGGGAGCGTCGTCGGCCAGCGGCTCAAGGATCTGCTTCCCGCTGGCAGGCTCCTATCCCTCCTGACCGGAGAGCTTGGGGGTGCGGACGAAGCGGTGTTCACGGACGGCGCCCTGCTGGTAGCCAACCGGATGGCCGTGACCCTGGGCGGAAGAAGCATCGGAGCGGTGGTGACGTTGCGGGACCGCACCGAGGTCGAGGGGCTGGTCCGCGACCTACGCTCCGTCCAGGGCCTGATGGAAGCGTTGCGGGCGCAGGAGCACGAGTACGCGAACCGCCTGCACGTAGTGGGTGGCCTGCTGGAAATGGGCGAC
The DNA here is from genome assembly GCA_026393275.1 of Arthrobacter sp. Lineage (GTDB taxonomy): Bacteria > Actinomycetota > Actinomycetes > Actinomycetales > Micrococcaceae > Arthrobacter. The sequence goes on along the minus strand of JAPLAM010000106.1, from coordinate 56,379 downwards.
GTCGATCAGGCGCGCCGGTTCGTCTCGAGCATTTCAGACACTTCGCGGTCCCTCGGCGAGGGGCTGCGTTCCCGGGTGGAACCGCCGGAACTGGCGGCCCTGCTGCTGGCGAAGGTGACCCTGGCAGCGGAGCAGGACGTGCAGATCACCGTGACGGACGACTCCGAGTTGCGGCAGCCGTTTCTGGACACCCAGTCGCTCCTGACCATCGTCGGCAACCTGCTGGACAACGCCGTCGACGCCGTCGCCGAGCAGGCCACCCCCAGGCTCGTCACGCTCCAACTCGATGATTCCGCCGGCATCTTCGTCTCTGTGACAGACAACGGGCCGGGCGTCCCGCCGGAAGTCCTCAGCGACGTTGCCGTTGACGGGTTCACCACGAAAAACCAGCGTCCCGGGACCCGGCGGGGCATTGGACTGGCGCTGGTTGCCAGGATCGTGCGCCGCGCCGGGGGAACGCTGGATGTTTTCCCCGGGCCCGGCGGGCGCTTCGAAATCTGGCTGCCTGAACCCGAAACCGAAGGGTCGGTGCGCGAGCCCGCGTCTCTCGGGCAGGGGCCGGAATGATTCGCACCCTGGTGGTCGATGACGACTTCCGTGTGGCCCGGATCCACGCCGCCCGGGTGGACAGGATCGAGGGGTACGAGTGTGTCGGCGAGGCCCACACGGCAGCGGCAGCGCGCGCCGCGATCGCCGAACTCAAACCGGATCTCTTGCTCCTTGACGTCTACCTGCCGGACGAGGATGGGATCAGCCTCCTGCGTTCCCTCCAGGCCCGCGGGGAAAATGTGGATGCCATCATGATCACGGCGGCACGGGACCTGGCCACGGTACGGGCGGCCATGCGCGGGGGAGCCGTCTACTACCTCGTAAAACCTTTCGGCTTCGAACAACTCCAGACCCAGCTCGAGTCATACCGTCGCTGGCGCCAGGAAGTGGTCGCCGGAACCGTCGCCGACCAGGCCGCCGTCGACCAACTCTTCAACCTCCGGCGCCCACCGTCCCGGGCCGGCGGCAGCCGCCGACTGCCGCCCACCATGCAAAAGGTCCTCGATGCTGTGGTCCAAGCCGGAGAACCTACGAGTGCCTCTGACATCGCTGACCGCATCGGCATCAGCCGCCCAACGGCCCAGCGATACCTCAGCGAACTGGAACGCAAGGGACTCCTGGCGCTTCAGCTGGCCTACGGCACGACGGGACGGCCGGTGAATACGTACCTGCCGGTGGTGTGAGGGCCAGCGAATGCGGCTGCGCCGACACACGCGCTGCCAGCGGCGGCATCGCCGGGCGGTCGCCATCGCGCATCCAGTCATCGAAGAACGCGCCGAGTTTCTGGCCCGAGGTCTTTTCCATCACGGCCTGGAAGTCCTTGGTGGTCGCCGTCGAGTCCTTGTACCGGGTCAGCCACAACCTCGCCCCCGCGAAGAATGCCGTGTCGCCGATCTTCGCGCGTAACGCATAGAGTGCAGCCGCTCCGCGCAGGTAGACCTGGTTCGCGAACAGGTCGTCACGGCCGGGGTCAGCGATGTTGAGTGCCCACCGGTTGTTCCCGTCGAGGTACGCCACCGCGTCCGCGAACTGCTCCGGCATGGTCGCCGTGCCCTGGTGCTCGGCCCACAGCCATTCGACGTAGGTTGCCCAGCCTTCGTTCAGCCAGATGTCCTTCCAGTCAGACGGACTCACCGTGTCACCGAACCACTGGTGGCCCAATTCGTGCACCACCGTGTACTCGTCCGCGACCTCGGAGTAGATCGGCCGGGTCTGGGTCTCCAGCGCGTAGTCGACAGTGTCGTCGTCGACGATCGCGCCGAACGACTCGAACGGATACCTCCCGAACAGCCCCTCCAGGAAACTGATCATCGCGGGCTGCAGGGCGAGTGACGCCTTCGTCTCCGCTAGCGCCGCGCCCGTCACGCCGGAGTCAATCGCGTTGATGATCGGGAGCCCGTGCGGACCCACGCCGGTGGACAGGGCAAAATCGCCGACGGTCGCCGTGGCGAGGTAGCTGGCCATCGGATCCGAGGCCTGCCAAGTCCACGTCGTCCACCCGCCGTCGGTTTCCGGCCGTCCAACCGGCAGCCCGTTCGCCACGGCTGTCTTGCCCGCGGGCACGGTGACACGGAACGTATAGCTTGCCTTGTCCTGCGGGTCGTCGTTCACGGGGTACCAGGTCGATGCGCCCTCGGGTTCGTTGACCACCATCGCGCCGTCCGCGGTGGTGACCCACCCGTAGAGGGCGCCGGTGGTGTCGAGCGGCCGCCCGGTGGTTCCGCCGTATTCGACGACGATCGTCGACGTTTGTCCGGCTTTCAGCTTTGGCGCCAGCCCGATGGTGAGTTCCCAGATGCGGTTCGCGTCGTCCTGCTGCTGTGACCACTCGGCCCGGCTGTTGCCCTGCGACTTCCCGTGCTGCGCGGCCTTGCCGTCGACCCGGACCGAGGTGACATCGAGTCCGCGCAGGTCGAAGTTGAGCGACTGTAGGTCCTGCGTCGCGCGGAGGGTAATGGTCGCGACGCCGTTGAGCCGGCCTTCGAGCACGGCGGCGTTGGCCGGCGGCGTGTAACGAAGGGCCAGGTCGTAGTGCAGGACGTCGTACCCGCCGTTGCCGGCGTAAGGAAAGTAGGGGTCGCCGCTGCCGGGAGCGCCGGCCGTGTAGCGGGGTCCGTCACGGTCCGGGGCGGCCTGCGCCGTCACGCCGAGCGCTCCCACCCCGCCCGCCGCGAGTACGACGGCAATCGCCATCGGGAGGACGCGCCGATGGCCGTGTCGGGTGATTTTCGTCCTACGGCCCTGGTGTCCGATCATGTGCAGGTCCTCGTCTCGCTGGTGTCCGGACGGGACAAGACACCGAACGGACTTAGGGCAACCGCCCAACAAATTCGCAGAATGTTCCCATGATCCGTACAGCTGCTTCGGAAAACCTTGGGATCCTGCGCCCCGCGCCGGGATGGGACTGAGCCGGAACTGGCTGACACGTCCACGCATCCGTGTAAGGATCGGCTATGCCCCACCGCCTGATGCTGCTCGACACCGCGTCGCTGTACTTCCGCGCCTTCTACGGCCTGCCCGACACGATCCGCCGCGCCGACGGCACGCCGGTGAACGCTGTCCGCGGCCTGCTCGACATGATCGCGCGGCTCACCACCGACTATGCCGCAACGCATCTCATCGCGTGCTGGGACGATGACTGGCGCCCGCAATGGCGGGTCGACCGGATCCCGAGCTACAAGGCGCGTCGAGTCGCCGAGACGGTAACGGGAGGCCCCGACGTCGAGATCGTACCGGACGCGCTCACGGCACAGCTTCCGATGATCCGCAGGGTGCTCGACCTCGCGGACATCGCCGTCGTCGGTGCCCCCGAACACGAGGCCGACGACGTCGTTGGCAGTTACGCCAGCCATGCCGGGTTGCCGGTCGATGTGGTGACCGGCGACCGCGATCTCTTCCAGGTCGTCGACGACGCCCGGCAGGTGCGGGTGATCTATACGGCGCGCGGAATGAGGAATCTCGAAGTCATGACCGATGCCGTCATCGTCGGCAAGTACCGCGTGTTGCCCGCACAGTACGCCGACTACGCGACCCTCCGCGGCGATTCCTCCGATGGGCTGCCCGGCGTCGCGGGCATTGGCGAGAAGACAGCCGCGGCGCTGCTCGGCGAATACGGCACCCTGGACGGGCTGCTCACCGCGGCGGCGGATGCGGGCAGCGGGCTGTCCTCAGGTGTTCGGTCCAAGCTGGGCGCGGCAGCCGACTATCTCATGGTCGCGCCGGCCGTCGTGGGGATCGTCCGGGACCTGCAGTTGCCGACTCTCGAGGAGGCGGGCGCGCAACTGCACCCTGTCGCGGGCGCGTCCCGCGCCGAACTGGAGCGCCTGGCCACCGAGTGGAACCTTGGCGGCTCGGTCAAACGGCTCCTCGAGGCGTTCGACCAGCGGTAGTTCCTCGGCTGTCCCGCATCCTCTTCTGGAAGGGTTACGCCGGGCCCCCGTCGATCGTCAGGATCGTCCCGTTGGTGTAGCCGGACCGCGGGGAAGCGAGAAAGGCGACCGCGCTGGCGATTTCCTCCGGGGTCGCTGATCGCCCGTAGGGGAGGGCGGCGTTGAGCTCCGTCCAGCGGCTATCATCGCCGAGGGTGGTTTTGGCCTGGGCCCTGAGCATCGTCTCGTTCCGCGGTGTGGAAACCGGCCCGGGATTGATGCCCACCACGCGCATCCGGTCCCTGGCAGCTGATTTGCCCAGGGCGCGGGTAAACGCCATCAGGGCGGCGTTGCCCGTGGCGCCGGCGATATAGTCCGGCCTGAGGGACTCGCCGCCGGCTCCGATGATGTTGACGATGACTCCTTGCCGTTCGCTGAGGTTGGCGTACAGGGAGCGGGTCAGGCCGATGTAGCCAAAGACCTTGAGATCCCAGGCTTCGCGCCACCTCGGGTCGTCAATCTCCTGGAGCGTTCCCGGCGGAATGGCTCCGGCATTGTTCACGAGCACGTCAATGGGCCCCGCACTCGCGCCCAATCGTTCCACCTCGGCTGCCGAGGACAAATCCGCAGCCACTACACGCACCTCGACGCCGTGCTCCGCGCGGATGACGTCCGCGACGTCGTTCAGCCGGCCGGCGTCGCGGCTGACCAGAATGAGGTCGCAGCCTTCCGCTGCCAGCAGGATGGCCGTTTGCTGCCCGATGCCCTGTGAGGCTCCGGTGATCAGGACTGTCTTTCCGCGCAGGTGTAGATCCAAGGTGAGTCTTCTTTCCTTCGGTTGGTGGTTCCGCTGTCACCGGGGGGACAGAGGCAGTGAATCCCGCAGGGTGGAGGTTTCCTGATCCAGGAAGTGCGGCAGTTCCGGCAACTGTTCCGGCGACGCGCCGGTCCGGATCGCCGTCTTGAGGATACCGAAGGCTGCGTGAACCGCTGCCAGCCCGCCCGTGTCAGGGGCGAAGGCGCCGGACAGTTCTTTCGCCATGGCCGCATCGCCCCTGTCCAGCAGCCAGCACGCAGACAGGACACCGTAGGCCAGGGACTGGGCCGCGAACACCGCCGGCCAGCTCTGCTCGGCGGCCCGGCGCTGGCCGGTGGATCCGCCCACGGCAGCTGCGGACGCCTCACCGAGGCGGAATACCGCAGCCTGCAGCTTCCGCCGGGCCAGATGCGCGTCCCGGGTGCTGGCATCGTTGGTGGCCAGGAAGTCGACGACGGCACCGGCGGCGTTGAGCGTCGACGTCAGGGCCGCGGGAATCCGCGCCAGCGTGGCGCGGGGCGTCAGGACTACAAACACCACCAGCGCGATGCCGCAGCCGATGCTGGTATCCACCCCCCGGGCCAGCAGCAGGCCGGGCACGTCGTCGACCCTTCTGCCGCCGGAAGCGATGGTGATGGCCACCGTGGTGATGAAAACCGCTGCCAGCGCGTAATTGCGCATCACCGTCACCTCGATGATGAACTGCAGGACCATGACCACCAGGACAAGCCACAGCCCCTGGGGATGCAGGACCAGCACCGCGCCGGCCAGCAGGAGGCCGATCCACGTCCCCAGTAACCGTTCGGCGCCTCGCTGCAGGGTCCGCAGCCAGTCCATGCCCATGTGCAGGATTAGCACGGCAGACGCAACTGCCCAGTAGGCCCGTTCAAGGCCCAGCAGGCCTGCCGCGATTCCGGCGATAAGCGCGGCCACGCCCACGCGCAGGACAACCAACCGGGAAACGGACCCGCGCCGCACCCCGGCGCGCAAGGCCTCCCACGGGCCGGGTGCACCGAGCGGAATGGACCCCCCGGGCCACGCCGTCGCCGGAGGGTTGCCCGCGGCAGCGGCCAGCTGCGTGGCCCTCTCCGCCACCGCCCCGCCTGCCGTGTCCCCGCGCCCGGCGGCCCGCACGGTCTCGGCAAACAGCAGGTGCAGCTGCCGGTTAATCCCCTGCAGCCGGTCCAGGGTGGGCCCCTGCCACCCATGGGTCGGCTGATAGGTCACCAGGGCGGCCCACGCGGCATTCAACGCCATGGCGGCTTTGTGCCGCGCGCCATGCTGCCCCGGCGTGCCGGCCACCCGGGCGTAGGTGGCGACGGCGCGGCCGGCCGCGGCTACGGCGTGCTTCTCCGGTCCGCGCGGCCGGAAGATCGCCGGGACCATGTGCACCACCCACGCGAAGGCCCCGCCGGCGAGCACCAGGAGACCGGCGCCCCACGGGGCCAGTTCTGCCGTGGGCAGGGCGGTCCCTGCCGCGCAGGTCAGCGTGAACATGTAGGCACCCGGTCCGCCCACGCGCAAAGCGCTGCAGAGGTAGGTGGCCGCCATGGCGATCACCACAACCGTGAACACCGCCAGCACCGGGATGGTCTCCACCGCCATGCCCAGCGCGACGGTGCACGCGAAGGAGAGCGCGACCAAAGCCAGATACCGGGAGCGGTTCAGGTAGGGGCGGCCGCTGCCGTACAGGGAGGTAAAGGCTCCGAGACCGGCCATCAACCCGGCGGCGGTTTGCCCGGTGAGCCAACCCGCCAGCAACGGTGCCCCTGCGCAGATCGCCGCCCGGAGCCCGATCGGCCAGCGGTTCGGGGCATCCTTCACGCTAAACAGGGCGCGGATCCCATGCGGGGGCGGGGCCGGCGCCGGGGAAGCCGGCACGGCATGCCGGTTCATGTCCCCGGCCGGCACCACGGGGCTCCTGGACGCATCCGCACCGGCGGGCAGACGCCCGCTAGCTTCCGAACGAGGGTGTTGCCGGGACCTCGGGCCGCTTGACGGACCGCTCGTTGGGTACCGTGACCATGATGGCGATGATCGCGACCACCACCATGAGCAGGTTGAAGAGGATCCCGACGGCACCGCCGAACCGGAGGCCCACGTTTTCCTGGTTGCCGATGAACAGGCCCCACGACCGGATGGTGTCCGGATTCATGGACTGCGCCGCCACATACAGGGCCGCCGAAATGGCGACGCCGATCGCGTTGCCCAGCGACGAGGCCATCTTGTAGATGCCGGCCGCGGCGCCGGCCTCGTCGTCGGGCACGTTGGACAGTGCGGCGTCGGTGGACGGCGTCGCATAGAAGCCGAGTCCGATGCCGAACAGTGTGAACCCGATGACCGCCAGGACGATGTACTGGCCGATCAGGGTGAACGTCATCGACGTCATCAGGATGCCGACGCCGGCGATCGCGCTGCCCCAGATCATCGGCCGCTTCGGCCCGAAGCGTTGGAGCAGTTTCTCACCAACGCGGATGGTGGCGAGGATCGCAACGAGGTATCCGAGGGTCAGCAGGCCGGACTGCAGGGAGGACATGCCGGCGGCGACCTGGACCAGGCCGAGGGACACGATCAGCGTCCCGGCCGCGCCGTTGAGCAGGAAGTTCGACAGCGTGGCGCCGGCGAAAGTCAGGTTGCGGAACAGCTTGAGGTTGAGGACCGGGTTGGCCCGGCTCGTTTCGATTCCGAAGAACGCCAGCGCCGCCACCACCGCGACGACGACCAGACCGATCCCGAGCCAGCTGAGCCAGCCGATCAGCGGGCCCTGCGAGATGTACACGTTGATGGCGACGAGCGCGACGATGAGGCAGATCATCCCGCCCCAGTCGAAGGCTCCGCCGGCCTTGGCCGCCGACCGGGACTCGGGAGTCCCGCGCAGCAGGAACAGTGCGACGACCGAGAGCACAATCGAGATCCAGAAGATGGACCGCCAGCCGAGGAACGACGTCGCCATCAAGCCGCCAAAGAGGGCGCAGAAGCCGGAGCCGCCCCAGGAGCCGATCGACCAGAAGGACAGGGCCCGCTGACGGTCTTTCCCTTCGTAGTAAGTCTTTACCAGGGCCATGGTCGAGGGCATGATGCAGGCCGCGGAGAGTCCTTGAACGATGCGGCCGCCCAGCAGGGCCGCCGCGGTGAGGCCGCCGGCGTTTTCGGGCGTCAGCGCTATCAGGAGTGACCCGAGGATGCTCAGGTAGATGCCGATGTTCATGATCTTGACGCGGCCCAGCCGGTCGGCGAGGCCGCCCGCGACGACGATGAAGATGCCGGAAAACAGCGAGGTGATGGACACGGCGAGGTTGCCCAAGGTCCGTTCGATGCCCAGTGATCCCTGGATGCCCGGGATGACGTTAAGCAGGGTTTGTGCGAACAGCCAGAAGTTGATGACAGCCAGGACGATGCCGATCAGCCATGCGTCGTTGGGCTTCCATTGCGTTTCGGTCTTGGCCTGGGTTTGGGCTGTGCTCATGGTTGCGCCTCCTTGGTGAGGTAGGACAATGCTGCGACAACGTGGGCCTGGACGCCCATCGACAGGGTCGGGTCGATCACCGGGGCGAAGAAGGGGGAGTGGTTGGCTGGGATGTCCTGGGCCACCGTCCCCTTCGTGACCGCGGCCTGGTACACCGACGGTTCCACACCACCCAGGAGCCAGAAGGTGTACGGCACACCGAACGCGTCCGGAATACGGCTGAAGTCCTCGGAAGCGGTCTGCCTGCCGGCCGGGTGCACCGCGTCCGCACCGAAGTGGGCCCTGAACGCTGACGTGACGTGGTCCGTCACTGCCTCGTCGTTGCTGGTCAGCGGGAACTGGTCGTAATACTCGAACTCGGGCTCCTGCGGCGATCCGGCCGTGATGCACTCGCCCTTGACGATCCGTTCGATCGCCGCGAGCACCGTGGAACGCACCTGGTTGTCGTAGGTGCGGATGTTCAGCAGCAGGGTGGCGCGGTCCGGGATGATGTTGGATTTGGCCCCGGCATTGAGCGCCCCGACCGTGACCACCGCGAAGTCGCCGGGCTTCGTTTCCCGCGAGACGACCGTCTGCAACCGCAGCACGATTGAGGAGGCCAGCACCACCGGGTCCACGGACATGTGCGGCATCGAGCCGTGGGCGCCCTTGCCGTGCACCGTGATCTTCAGTGAGTCTCCGGCCGAGAGGACGGGTCCGGCCGTGGTGGCCACTGTTCCCGCTGGAAGGGGCATCACGTGCTGGGCAAGGGCGACGTCGGGCCGCGGCACCTTGGTGACGAGGCCGTCGTCGACCATGGCCTTGGATCCTGCTCCGACCTCTTCCGCCGGCTGGAACAGGGCAATGTAGGTCCCGGCCCAGGCGCCGCGGCCGTCGGCCATGAGCTTGGCGGCGCCCAGCAGCGCAGTGATGTGGACGTCGTGCCCGCACGCGTGCATGACCCCGTCCAGCTCGGACGAATAGGCGAGCCCGGTGGCTTCGGTGACGGGTAGTGCGTCCATATCGGCCCGGGCCAGGACCGTGGGGCCCTCACCGTTGGCGAGGACGCCGACGACGCCGGTGCCGCCGACGCGGGTCACGGAATAGCCGAAGGTGGTGAGTCTTTCCTCGACGAGTTTCGAAGTCTCGTGCTCTTCGAGACTCAGTTCGGGACGCCGGTGCAGCTGGGTGTACGTTTCCCGGAGCCAGCCGAGTTCGCCGTCGAGGGCCGCCAGGACTGTGTCGGAATTGCTCATGCGCATCACGCTCTCCGGGGTCAAACCCTGAGGTCAAGGCGCCTGAGCGATCCGGGCGCAACTGGCAAGATTCAGTTTAGACCCGCGCTTGAATCATGGCCCCAAACACACCCCAAAAAAATATCGCGAACGTAACCGCGTGCTCATCATGGTGGGGTACCTTGAGGTTTATGTTGACCGGATTCAAGAATTTCATCATGAAGGGCAACGTCGTAGACCTTGCCGTCGCCGTCGTGATTGGTGCCGCTTTCGGCGCCGTGGTCACGGCCCTAGTCCAAAGCGTGCTGATGCCGTTCATTGCGGCACTTGTCGGATCGCCCAACTTCGACAGCTTCGCCGTCGTGACCCTCAACGGAAACGACATCAAGTTCGGTGTCCTGCTCACCGCGATCGTCAATTTCCTGCTGGTGGCCGCCGCCATCTACTTCGTCATCGTCATGCCGATGAACCACATGATCGAACGGCGCAACCGCCGCCTGGGCATTAACCAGGACGTCAAGGAAGACGCTGCCGAGGATCCGCAGATTGCCTTGCTCACCGAAATCCGCGACGCCCTGCAGCAGGACCGCCGCCCGTAGCTGGCAGCCAGCCTCAGCAGCGCTACTGGGTGAATACGGTCAGCTTGGACCACGTGCAGGCCGGCGTCAGTGGCGGCTTCACCCAGGCCGACCACGGGGCGGAGTCCCGGCTGCGCCGGCTTCGGCCAGGTGACGGGATCGTGTTCTATTCTCCTCGGACATCGCTCCGCGGCGGCGTGCCGGTCCAGCAGTTCACGGCCATCGCCGTCGTTACGGGGGACCAGCCCTACCAGGTGAACATGAGCGAGGATTTTCATCCCTGGCGACTGGCCGTCCGCTTTGCCCGCTGCCGGGCCGTGGACGCAAAGTCATTAGTTCCGCTTTTGAGTTTCATCCAGGATCCAACGCACTGGGGCTTGCCGTTCCGACGGGGTCTGTTCGCCATCCCGGAGGCTGACTACCGCGTTATCGCAGCCGCGATGAGCCAGCAGTCCCGCGAGTAGCCCCCGCCGGGTCCCGGCAGCCCACGCGTATGCGCAAGCAACTTGATCAAGTTGCTTGTATAATTGGCGGAATGACCTATGAACCAGTGCCGGACCAGGTCGCGACGCGATCCTTCTTCCACGCCCTGCAACCGCTGCTCCGGCGGCTGAACACCGACCGGACGATCTCGTCCGGGAAGGTTGGCGTACTCCGGCACATAGCGGAACACGGCCCCGCGACCACATCTGAACTGGCAACCGTCGTCCAGGTCAGCCCGCAGGCCATTTCGCTGGCTGCACGCGAGCTAGAACGGCTGGGCTTCGTTGTCCGCGTGCCGGACGTCTCGGACCGGCGCCGGATCTGGATCGAGATCACGGACGCCGGCAGGCGGAAACTCGCCCACGAGTCCTCGGCCGGCCACGACTGGCTTGACCGGGCAATCACGGAACGGTTAACGCCGGAGGAGCGGACGACCCTCGAAGCGGTCATCCCGATCCTGCGGAAACTTGGCGCGGAGGCCTCCGTTGACTGAACCGGCCGCACCCTCGAGCACGGTACCGGCCCTGGTCTATGCGGCACTCTCGACGGCGATCGTGAGCTCGCTGGGCATGTTGTTGGTGCCCACCATCTCCCGGGAGATGGACGTGTCGGTCAGTACGGCACAGTGGATGCTCACCCTCAACCTCCTGGTCGGCGCGATTGCGACTCCCGTCATGGGCAGGCTCAGCGACGGGCCGCACAAGAAGCGACTCCTGCTCTGGGCGCTGTCGATCATCCTCCTCGGGTCCGTCATCGCGGCCGTGGCGCCAAACTTCACGGTGTTCCTGATCGGGCGGGCCCTGCAGGGCCTGAGCTACGGGATCGTTCCGGTGACCATCGCCCTCGCCCGCCGCTATGTCGCAGCCGACAAGGTGCAGTTCTCCATCTCGAGCCTGTCGGTAACCGTGTCCACCGGGATCGGGATCGGCTACCCGCTGACCGGCATCATCGCGGGGCTCTTCGACTTCCGGTTCGCTTTCTGGTTTGCCGCCTTGTTCGTTGTCACCGCCATCATTGTGGTGTTCCGCGTCGTGCCGGCAGGGCCCGATGAACGGGCCCCGCGGGTGCCCTTCGATTACAACGGCGCGGGCCTGCTCGGCCTCGGCCTGGGCGCACTGCTCCTGGGCGTCAGTGAAGGGCCGAACTGGGGGTGGAGCTCACCGTGGACCATCGGCGCCTTCATCGTCGCGGCGGCTGTTCTTGCGGCCTGGGTCCGGGCCGAACTGCGGACGCGCCACCCGCTTGTGAACCTTCGGGTCCTCCGGAACGGGGAAGTGCTGCTGGCCAACGGCACGGCAGTCGGGCTGGGCGCAGCGATGTACATCGGCCTCTCCATTTCCAGCCTGGTCGCCCAGGCGCCGGCGTCGACCGGCTACGGCATCGCGCTGCCGGTGTTCTGGGCCGGTTTCGTCATGTTCCCGCTGTCGGTGGGAAGTTTCGGCGCGAACCGCCTGGTGCGCCGGCTGTCGCGCCGGATCCGGTTGGCGACGCTGCTGCCGATTGGCGCCGGCATCATGGCGGCAGCCGCCATGCTGCTCTGGGTTGCCCACGCCGAACTTGGGGAAATCCTGATCGGGATGCTGGTCTTCGGCGTTGGTATGGGGACAAGCTATGCGGCCATGCCGGCGCTGATCGCCCGCAGTGTAGCCACTGAAGAGCTGGGCAGTTCCGTGAGCTTCAACCAGGTGCTGCGTACAGTGGGAAGCTCCTTCGGCACCGCTGCCTCGGGCGCGGTGCTGGCGGGGAACATGGCGCCGGATCTTCACCCGACCGGCGTCGGAATCACTGCGACGCTCGCGATCGGCGGAGTCATCTGCCTCGCGGTCTTTGTCGCCCTGCTCTTCCATACCCTGATGACGCGTTCCCGCCGGGCGGCTTGAACGCCGCTGCCACGCCGCTGAACCGCACCCGGCTCAGGGCAGCATGTCGCTGGCGTAGTCGAGGCCGATCCGGGTCCGGACAATGTCAATCGCCTCCATCACCTGGACACTCCCGTGGGGCGGCAGGATGTCGTTGGCGACCTCACCGGCCGCAATCAGCCGCTCGACTTCCCACGCCTGATACTGCATGCCCCGCCCGGTGACCGGCTCGTCGAAGCGCTCGACGACGTTCCCGCCGTCGTCGTACCGCGTGAACGTCGTGGGGGTGTACCAGACCGGATCAATCTCGATGCTGCCTCCCGTCCCGATGATTGCGGCCCGGTTGGGCCCGGCGGTATCAAGCGCGCAGTGCAGCACGGCCTGCTGGCCGTCCGCATATTCAAAGATCATGGCTGTTTGGCGGTCGACGCCGGTGGCCGTTTTGCTGGCGGCAGCCTGGATCCTCGCGGGCGCCCCGAACACGTCGAAGGCGAAGGAAACGGGGTAGATCCCCAGGTCCAGGAGGGCCCCGCCGCCCAGCGCGGGGTCGTTGAGCCGGTGCCCCGGATCCTTGGGCAGGTTCTGGTTGTGGTCCGCGATCACCGTGCGGACCTCGCCGAGGGCACCGGCCCCGATCAGCTCGCGGATCCGAACCATGTGCGGCAGGTACCGTGTCCACATCGCCTCCAGGACAACCAGCCCTTTCGACTCGGCGAGGTCCGCCATTTCCCGGGCCTGCCGTGCGTTCATGGCGAAGGGCTTCTCCACCAGCGCGTGTTTGCCGGCGTTGAGGGCCAGGAGCGCGTTGTCGTAGTGGAACGGGTGCGGCGAGGAAATGTAGACGACATCCACTTCGGGGTCATTCACCAGTGCTTCGTAGCTGCCATGGGACGAGGGGATCCCGAACCTGTCTGCGAACTCCCGCGCCGTAGCGGGGTTGCGTGAGCCCACCGCCTGGACAGTGAAGCCGTGCTCCACCAGGTCCGACGTCTGCAGCCCGGCAATAAAGCCGGTGCCCAGGATTCCCCAGCGGACGACGCCGGGAGCGGCGGCGGGGCCGGCAGGGGAGTGAATCGTGGTGTTGTCTGACATGGTGTCGGGTCCCTTGGGCAGTCGGTCAGGTGGGCAGTCGGGCAGACGGTCCGTCGGTCAGGTGGGTGCCGTCGCCGCGGGGAGCGCAACGATACCGTGTGAGCATGCTAGCCCAGGACCGGAACTCGGCGCAGGTGAGGGACGTCAGCCGGCTACCAGGGCCAACTGCCCGGTGGTCGGCGGCTCGGGAGTCATTGGGGATGCCGGCGGGGTATCCGGCGCGGTGGGCTGCGGGGCGGGCACCGGAACGCTCGCGGTGGGCAAAGGAACGCTCCCGGTGGGCGACGGGACCGGGACGGGCGCCAGACCGGCGGCCGTCTCCGCGACCAGCTTTTTCGCCAACCGGACCAGCGGCTCCAAGGAGGTCGCAAGTTCGCCCTCGGTTGCGGAAGTGCCGGCGGGGGCCTGCCGGCTCAGGCCGAACGAGACGTTGCCCAGCAGGGCCTGCAAGGCAACCGTGGCTCCCGGGGGCGTGCCGCCGGTGGCCGGTGGGAGCACCACCGTGGCGTAGGCCTTTTCTCCCACACCCGGCACGGAGAACAACCGGACCGTGGAGGGCGACGCGTCGGTGGCGGTGGCCTGCAGGAATGTTGCGCATCGGTTGGATTGCTCGTCGGTGTAGGCGAAATCCGCACCCACGACGTCATTCCGTGGTGCGCTTCTGGCCAGGACGAACGCCACGGCGTCACGTGACCACTCGCCGGTCAGTGTCAGGACACCGGCGGCGAAATTCATGTCGAGATCGGCCGGCCCTGTCGGCGAACTGCGCGGCCGGAACGCGGCGCATTCGGCCGGCTCGACGGCGGGCAGCACCGCGGCTTCCGGGCGTTCCTGAAGCCGGGCGCGCAGGTCCCCGGTTTTCGCGACTCTTCCGGTCCCTTTGTAGGCGCTGTTGATCGCCCGGTCCATCAGGGCCATCAGTTCCTCGTCGGAAAACACCTTTTCGGCTGTCGGTCCCGGAGCGCTGGCGTGGCCGCTGGCGCTCGCAGACCCGCTGTTGCCGGCACCAGAACTGGGAGGAGCCGGTGTGGGCGGACCCGGCGTGCAGCCGGCGACGGCCAGGACGCCGGCTGCGCAGGCCACGAGCCAGCGCCGTCTCCGCAGGTGCGGACCGCCAAGGTTTCGGGTTGTTGCAGCACCTGGGCGCACGACTGGACTCCCTGCCGTCGGAGGATGTGGTGCGCCCATTCTCCGCGCCGGGCACCGGCGGCACCAGAGGATTTGGGCCTCTCCGGCAGCCGCCCGAAGCCCGCGGCGGGGCGGCGTCTGTTCAGTCCGCCAGGTAGGCAGGCGTGAACAGCAGGGTGAGGCCCTCAGCGATGGTGGGGTGGGTGAGGATGGCGTCGCGCACGGCCCTGTAGTCCATGCCGGCCAGCATCGCCATTTGGACCACCGCAATGGCTTCGCTGGCCTCGGTGCCCCACAGGGCCGCGCCCAGGATCTTGTTGGTGTCCCGGTCGATGACGGCTTTCCAGACACCGTCCAGATGCCCGACGGTGCGGGCGCGCGGAATCGCCGAGACGGGCATTTTGGCGATGCGTACGTTGTGGCCGGCATCCCTGGCCTGCTGCTCGCTGAGGCCGACGCGGCCGAGCTCCGGGGTGGTGAACACGCAGTAGGGGATGAGCCGCCCGGTGGTACTGCGCGGCCCTCCCTCACCGTTCGCGGCCGCGAGGTTGGTCTTCAGCACGCGGTAGTCATCGTAGGACGCATGCGTGAACTGGGGCGTGCCGGCCACGTCGCCTGCAGCCCACACTCCAGCGGCGCTGGTCCGGAGCTGGTCATCAACCTTGACGTAGCCGCGTTTGTCCAGCTCCACACCGGCGGCTTCGAGGTTGAGGCCTCCGGTCACGGGCCGGCGTCCGACGGCGACGAGGACGTCAGCAGCCACAACGCGTTCGCCGGACGCCAGTGTCACGGTGACCGTCCCGTCGGGGGCCCGGGTGACCTGGTCCGCCCTCGACCCGAGACGGACGGAGATGCCCGCGTCCACGAAACGCTGGCCGATCGCGGCGGAAACATCCTGGTCCTCGCGGGCGAGGAGCTGGGCCCCGCCCTGCACGATGGTCACCGTGACGCCGAGGGTGTTGAGCAGGTCGGCGAACTCGCAGCCCACGTAGCCTCCGCCGAGGACGATGATGCTTTCCGGCATAGACTCGAGGCGCAGCAGCGAATTGCTGGTTTGCACCTTGGATTCGGCCAGCCCATCAATGGGCGGCAGCAGCGGTTCGGTGCCGAGGTTCAGGACGACGTCGGTCCCGCGCAGGATCCGGCTGCCGCCGTCGTTCAAGGCCACGCGAACCGTACGCGGACCGACGAACGTCGCCTCGCCGAGGATGAAGTCCATGCCGGACCCGGTGAAGGAGGCGATCTGCCCCTTGACCATGGTCTCCACCACGTCTTCCTTTCGGTGACGCAGCAGCCTGAGGTCCATCTGCGGGTCATCGGCCCCGGACACGCCAAACTCGGCTGCCCGGCGGATGGTTTGCAGCACCCGCCCGCTGTTAATCAGGGTCTTGGTGGGGATGCAGGCGACGTTGATGCAGGTGCCGCCGATCATGGCGCGCTCAATCATCGCGACCTTCTTGCCGGACTTGGCCAGGTCCATGGCAAGGGTCTTGCCTGCCTTGCCGCCACCGACCACGAGCAGGTCGACTTCTTCGATTTCCGGGCCGTCAATTGCCATGCTGGACCATCCTCGCCTCTTACCTGCCGTGAGCAATGCACCCGGGCCCGGAGCGGTCGAGCGGGCGCGCCCGGCGCAGTGCTCCTACGCTGTCATCCTATTGGTAGACGCGGACCCAATCGACGTCCATCTGCGCCGGGGTGGTGCCAGTGCCGTTGGGGAACCAGTCGAGCTGCATCGTCTGGTGCATGCCCACGGTCGGCTGATGCGCCGGAACCGAATCGGTGAACGTCTTCACACCGTCGATGTAGCCGGTGATGCCGGCCGGAGTCCACTCCACCGCATAGTTGTGCCACTGTGTCGTGTCGATCGGGGTGGCCCCCGTGGTCTGGACGTCCCCGCCGCTGCATTCGTAGTGCAGGTAGAAGTTCATGGCCGCGGTGTCCGAGGTGCCCTCGGCAAAGTCGACCTCGGCACAGTTCGGCGAGGTGTTGTTGTTCGGCCACAGAAGCAGCATCGGGTGGTAGCCGGCGTCGCGGGCGTTCGTCTTCATGCGGGTCTCCCAGCGTCCGTACTTCTGCTGGCCAAACTTTGCCGACATGCCGCCGGTGGTGCCGGCCGCATCGCCCCTGACCGTTGCCACACCATTGGCCACAGACCAGGCCTGGGAGCTTCGGACGCCCTTGCCGGCATGACCCGGGCCATCGAAGGCACTCCACTTGGTGACGTCCGGCGCGCCTGAATAGGAAAATTCGTCGCCCGCCAGCACACTGCCCCAACCGAGGGTGGCGGCGGCCTGGACACCGTCGCCTGCCGGTGCCGCAGGGGCAGGCGGCGCTACGGGGGCCGCCGTCGTCGGCGTTCCGGCCACCGATGCCGCCGGGAACGGCGTGGGCGGGACCAGGGGCCCGGCATGTGCAGGGGTCGGGGATGTTGCAGGTGCGGTGCCCGTGGTGCTCGGCGTGGGGGCGGCGGACGATGCGGGCGTCGACGCCGGGGCGGCGGAGGACGGCGACGTCGGGGCGCCTGCCGTAGCGGGTCCGGCAGTGCCGGCCGTCCCGACCGTGGAGGCGGCGCTGCATCCGGTCAGTGATAAGGCACCGAGGGAAACGGTGATGGCGATTTTCTTGAACAAGTGACCCCTCCGGGATATTGAATTGGTGCGAGCGACAAGCGCCACCGACTCTGAGGTGAGAATCTTGACGCTTCGTTCGGCCCTGCCTGGGGGGACAGGGCGAGCAGGCGCCGGTCGGCGCGGCCGGGCCCGGAGCGGGGCGTCCGGGGCCCTGCCTGCGGGCCAGCCCTCGGGCCAGCCGCTAACGTTACGCGATCGTGACCTTTCACCGCAAAACCGCAGCCGGCGTCCGGTCGCGCTCAGACCGGCACGCCGGCCGCGGCAGCCGGAAAATAATTGACCCCAGCTGCATCCGGACAGCGCCCCCGGCCGGTAGTAGGGGTGTAAGCCAAAAACGCCCGTATCCGGGCCTCAATGAGGAGTTCAAGATGCACAAGTCATTTTCTGCAGCTGCCGGAGCACTGACGCTGCTGGCCGGGCTTGCTTTTGCAGCCCCGGCGCAGGCAAGCGAGCAACGCCACAACCATGACACGGCGAAACTCTCCGTACTCCATGGCGTCCCCGGCCTCACCGTGGACGTGTGGGTCGACGGGAAACTCACGCTGGATAATTTCACCCCGGGAAGCCTGGCCGGTCCCCTGGACGTCCGGGCGGGTGAGCACGAGATTGCCATCACCGGGGCTGAAGCCACGAGTGCCGACAATCCTGTGATCGGGCCCGTGGAAGTGGACCTGAAAGCAGGGCGGGACTACACGGCCGTGGCTCATCTGACGGCTGACGGAAAGCCCACGGCCACGCTCTTTAAGAACGACACCTCCGCAGCCCCTGACGGCAAGGGCCGGCTGACGGTGCGGCACGTAGCCGCGGCACCCGCCGTCGACGTGCTGGCCGGCGGAAAGGCCGTCATCGAGGGCCTTGAGAATCCCCACGAGAAGAAGCTCACGCTCAAGGCGGGAACCGTCTCCGCGTCGGTGGCGGCGGAGGGCAGCACGGACGCACTGATCGGTCCGGCGGATGTTCCGGTCAGCGAGGGGAGGAACACGATCGTTTACGCCTGGGGCAGCCTGGCCGACCACAACCTCGGCGTCGCCGTGCAGACCGTGAAATTGTCGGGGCACGACGACTGAGCGGCCCGGGTGCTGCTGCTGGGTGGGCGCCAAACGGCTGGCGGGGCCGCGACGTTCGCGGCCCCGCCTGCCGCCGTCCCGGCTTCTCCACCATTGCAGCGCTGCCGGTGCCGCGGAATAATGACGTTCCACAGGTCTCATTTCCCGCTCTAAGGAGCACCCGATGGAGGCTGCCGATCGTGAATGGAACGTTGACATTGACCACGCCTTCGCCGCCGGCGAGGAGCGGGCGCTCGCCGAGGCCTACCGAATGCTCGGGCCTCTTGTCCATACGCT
Organism: Arthrobacter sp.; assembly: GCA_026393275.1. Lineage (GTDB taxonomy): Bacteria > Actinomycetota > Actinomycetes > Actinomycetales > Micrococcaceae > Arthrobacter. The sequence goes on along the minus strand of JAPLAM010000106.1, from coordinate 37,849 downwards.
GGCGTTGAGGGCGTTGCGCGAGCATGGTGCTGCCGACGACGTCACCCAGGAGGTCTTCATCCGCGCTTGGAAATCGAGAACCAGTTACCGCCCCGAGTCGGCACGGTTGCCCGCCTGGCTGATCGGAATCACTCGGAACGCCATTTCCGACGCCTTGTCTGCCCGCTCCCGCCGACGGGATGTTGAACGGGCCGCTCTGCCCTTGGTCAACGACCCCGCCGACAGCCTGGGCAGACCGAACGCCGACGCACTGGCGGACCGCTTGACGCTGGAAGATGAACTCGAGCGTCTCGGAAACCCCCAGACGGCCATCATGCGGCTGGCGTTCTACGAGGATCTGACCCACGACCAGATCTCGTCCCGGCTCAACCTTCCGCTCGGTACGGTCAAGAGCCATATCCGTCGCAGCCTTGCGCGGCTGCGGTCCCGGTTGGAGGTGGAACATGGAGCATCTTGACGATGATCTCCTCGCCCTGTTGGCGCTCGGCGAACGGCCCGCCACCGAGGACGAGTCGGTCCACCTCGACAACTGCAGCGAGTGCCGGGAGATGCTCAGCGCGCTGCAAAATACCGTGTTCGCAGCGACGGTCAATCCGGCACATGTGCCGCTGGAAGCGCCCGGCAGCCACAACTGGGCCGCCATCCACCGGGCCTTGGGGCTCTCTCCGTTCCTGGCTGAAGATCCCCTGCGAGGCTCGCCGGCTGGCATCCCGGGGCTTTCCGACGAGGGGACGGCGGGCGCCGGGGCGCATGCCTCGGCAAGGCCGCTCAAACCCGGCCTGCAGCAGGCCCGAACGCAACAGCCTTCAACGCAGCAGCCCCGCGAACGCTTCCCGCGCCGCAGGTCCTGGATCCTGGGCATGGCAGCGGGGGTCGCACTGGGCGCCGCCGGGGCTTGGACGGCATGGACCCTCCTTGGCCCCACCCAGCCGCCGCTGGCGGCACCGACACCCCCGCCCACGGCGGCGGTCCTCGCTGAAGCAGCGCTGGCTCCGCTGGAGGGGCACTCCGCCAGCGGCACCGCGCTTCTGGAGAAGCTCCCGGACGGAACCCGACAGCTGGTCGTCAGCCTTCCCGAGGAAAAGCTCACCGGTTACCGCGAGGTCTGGGTGGGATCCGCGGACCTGTCCAAGATGGTCAGCCTGGGGGTCCTAGGCCAGGGCACGGGCGCCTTTGTCATCCCGGGCGGCCTCAGCCTGGCCGACTATCCGGTGCTGGACATTTCCAACGAGCCCTACGATGGAAATCCGGCCCACTCCGCGGAGAGCATCGCGCGGGGACAATTCACCGTGCCGGGTTGACCGTGCCGGGTTGACGCGGCCGGGTTGACCGGGACGGGCCTTGCCGTGACACGCCGGCCGTTCTGACACGGCAAAATGGACCCATGAGTGATGCCGGCGACTTCATTGACGGGGCGCTGCAGCGCGAAAGCTCGTGGCAGCGCGCCGAGGAAGCGCAGGCCCGGTTCGGCCCGGACCTGAAGTGCTACGGCGCTTCCGTCGGCGCCGTCCGCGGCGCGGTCCGGGACGCGCTCCGCCGGTACCGGAACCTGGGCCACGACGACCTGACCGCGCTCAGCTCGGAATTGTGGGCGGTCCCCGTCTTCGAACGGCGCCTCGCCGCCGTCGTGCTCCTGCAGTCCCGCGTGGCCGTGCTCGACAACTCGGACCTGACCCGGATCGAGGGCTTCCTGCGCGTCGCGGGTGTCCGCGAGCTGGCTGATCCGCTGGCGGTCGACGTCGTCGTTCCGCTCATCGCGGGCCTCGACGGCGCCCGCAGGGGCCGTTCCGAGGCGGTCCTGGAACGGTGGCTGCAGGCCCCGGACCCGTGGCTGCGGCGCTCGGCGAGACTGGTGCGCGAGGCGATTGCGACCGTCAGCGGTGAATTTTCCGGGAGGTAGGACAGTTAGTTGCGCGGCCGGCGTTCCACCACGGCGTACGCCTTGCCGTCGAGGAACTGCCAGCCGGTCAACACCATGAAACCGAGCGAATCCACGCGGTCGTTCAGGACGTGGATGTCGAAGCCGCCATCGCGTGGTTCGGCGTCCCAAGTGGCCACGTGGATTTCCTTGCCCTCGAGAACCAGCAGCTCAGTGTTGACGTCGAAGTCCTCCTGCGGCTGATCGCTCAACTGGCAGATGGCGACACAGGGGCTGTTCACAACAGGGCCTCCACTCGGCGTGCACTCAATGGCTTTATCCTATGCGTGGCACTTACCGGCGGACTAGGGTTTTTTCCGGCAACGACACGCCTCCGTTATCTGAATGTGACATTGGCGCCCGACTCCGTTACCGTTGATGGGTGCCTGTTTGTTTCCGATACGGGCGCTCCCGAGCCGATTGCCTAACTCTGCCGCGGCCCGGGATCCGAATGCAACCTTTCTGGCAGAGACGGGGAAACCACATTTGACCTGCATTTCCGACAGGTCTTGGGGTGAAGCCGCACAGCGCCCGTTATGACGGGCCCGCGGCCGGGTGCCTCCCATCCGAATCCGACAGCTCACCTCGCAGGCATTGGGAGAGGCTACAAACATGTTCTCAAGCACTACTGCTGCGCGCCATCGCTCCGACGCCACCGCCGGTCGGTCCTCAGCATTTTCCGTTAAGTCAGGCACCATCGGCCGCCAAGCCGCAGTAATCTTTGCAGCCTCCGGACTCGTCCTCACGAGCGGCATGGCGGCCAACGCCGCCGTCGCCCCGGTCCAGCGCGACGCTGCTCCCGCATCGAGCGTTGACGTCGCCAGTAAGGTCTCGACGCCGGTTACGGCTGATTCCGCCGTGCAGATCAGCTTCGACCGCTCCGCCGTTGCTACCTCGCCGGCTCCCGTGGTCGAGCAGCCCGCCGCAGCCCCGGCAGTCGCAGCGCCGGCAGTCGCAGCGCCGGCCGCCGTGCAGGCCCCGGCCGCACCCAAGGTCACCGTTCAGGCCGCAGCTGCCCCGGCCCCGGCGGCGGCCGGCGGCGTCAACGCCGCAATGCTCGCCTCCGCGTACGCCCAGATCGGCATCATCCAGGACTGCACCGCCATGGTGGAGAAGGCCCTCGGTGCCGCCGGACACCCGGTGGGCGACCTCGGTCCGCAGCAGTTCCTGAGCCAGGGGACTGTGGTGGCAACCCCGCAGCCCGGCGACATGGTGGTCCAGTCCGGCCACGTCGGCATCTACGCCGGCAACGGCCAGGTCATCAGCGGCGGCATGAACGGAACCAACCAGACCATCGTTCACCCGCTGTCCTGGCTGACCGCCACCGGCGGTGTGACGTTCGTCCGCGCCTAAGCACCACGGAGTAAGCACCGCATTGCAGGGCCGGTGGCCGGCTGTCGTTATGACAGCCGGCCACCGTCCTTTGTCGGGCTGGAGTAGCGCAACAAGACAACCCCGTTGCCAAATGGCCGGGTTTCGGCGAGCGTGAGCGGGGTCCGGCTGTCCGCCGGCTTGAACAAGGGCGTCCCGCCACCAACCAGCACCGGGTGCACGTAGATCCAGTACTCGTCGATGAGTCCGAGCCGGCGGAATGTGTCGGCGAGGTTGGCCCCGCCCAGGGCCAGGTCACCGCCCGGTCGCGATTTCAATTCCAGGACTTCATCGACGACGACGTCGCCCACCACCGTGGTATTCCAGCCGGCCTGTTCGAGGGTCCGGGAGTAGACGACCTTGGGCATCTCCCGCCAAATCCCGGCAAACTCGACTATGGACGGCGGGCTGGACGGGTCCTGGTCCGCCGTGGGCCAGAAGTCGGCCATCAGCTCATGGGTGACGCGGCCGCTGAGGAACGCGCCCATGGTGCGGAGATGTTCGTTGAAGTGGCTGTGGAGTTCCTCGTCCACCATGTGCCAGCCAATGTCCCGGTCCGGGCCCTCCACGTACCCGTCGAGGGAGACCTGCAGGGCGAGGATGATCTTCCGCATGGCCCGAGCCTACGCGTCGGCTTGCCGGTGCGGGAGGGTGTCCGCTCAGCAAAATCTCCGGCAACATGCTGCCGGTTCGCCGGCCATTGGCCGCGGCGGCGCCGGTCAAATCAAAATTCGGCAACATCTTGCCGGATTGTGTTCATTGGTGCATCATGGAAGAGCAGATGGCCGAAACCGGCACGATGATGCCGGAGGGCCTGAAGTGCTGAGGCTCCCTGGACGAGTGCCTGAGACGAGTGACCTTGGAGGGGGAGTGCCGTGGGTGACGTAGCAGCGGTAGCCGAGGGTATCCGTCGGAGCCGCAAGGCTGCCGGGCTAACCCAGGAGGATCTGGCGTTGCTGGCCGCGACCTCGGAGCGCACCGTCCGCGCCATCGAGACGGGGACGGGTAACCCGTCGCTGCGGGCCGTGGTGGCCGTGGCCAACGTGCTCGGCCTGAGGCTCGCGGTGGTGTGATGGCTGCCGAACTGCAGGACCTTCGGTTCATCAGGGCGGCCGATGTCTACAAGAACGGTCATCTGGCCGGTTCCCTGGCCCGGACAGACCAAGGCGGAGTGCGGTTTTCCTACCGCTCCGAGTATCTCGCGGACGGGCACCCTGCCGTCGCGGTATCGCTGCCGCCGTCCGAAGCGGCGGTGGAAGCCCCCGCCGGTGCCTTGCCGGCCTTCTTTGCCGGTCTCCTTCCCGAAGGCCACCGGCTCACGGTGTTGAAGAACGCCACCAAAACCAGCTTCGACGACGAATTGACGCTGCTGCTCGCCGTCGGGGCGGATGTGGCGGGTGACGTCCAGGTGGTTCCATCCGGGGACCTGCCGGCCGAGCCGGCAGTGCTGGCGGACACCTCGCGGCCCGAGGAACTGGATTTCTCGCTGCTCGCCAACACCGTGGACCTGCACGGCATTCCGGGGGTGCAGCGCAAGACCAGCGCTTCCATGCTGACGACGCCGCTGGCCCTGCGCGGTCACCGCTACCTCCTGAAGCTGGACCCGCCGGAACATCCGCATCTCGTGGAAAACGAGGCAGCCCACCTGTCCGGCGCGAAGGCGTTGAAAATCCCCGTCGCGAAAAGCTCCGTGATTAAGGACAGGAACGGCCTGCCGGGGCTCCTGGTGGAGCGGTTCGATCGCGTCAAGACGGCCGACGGCGCGTGGTTCAGGCTGCCGCTGGAAGACGGCACACAGGTTCTGGGTCTTCCCCCGGCCTCCAAATACGGGCTGACATCCGAGGCGGTGGCCGCCGCGCTGGCCGGTTTATGCAAGGCTCCGCTGATTGCCAGCCGCAACCTGTATCTCCAGTTCCTCTTCGCCTGGCTGACCGGAAACGGCGATCTTCACGCCAAAAACCTTGCCATCCTCGGCGGGCCGGGTGGTTTCGTCATGGCTCCTGTATATGACGTGCCGTGCACCTTGCTCTATGGCGACGAGACACTGGCCCTGCCGGTTGCCGGCAAGACCAAAAACCTCAAGGCCAGGCACTGGGCGGAATTCGCGGACACGCTGGGTTTGCCGCAGCGGGCGGCGGCGAGTGCCAACCGCACCGCCCTTGCCGCGGCGGCCGCCATCCGGCTCGAGGAGCTGCCGTTCGGGGGATCGCCGCTGCGGGGCGCCCAGCGCGAGCTGCGGTTCAGGCGCCAGGAACTCGGTGCTTGAGGCGGGCCCCGCTACTCCGCGGCCTTGGCGAACGTCGCAGCGCTCAGGAATTCGATCCCGACAAACGGGTCCGTGCCCTCGACCCAGGCGTCGTGGCCCGGGGGAATGGTGTACGTGTCGCCGGGCGTGATGTCGATCCGGCCGCCGTCTGTCATCTCGACGCTCAGCCGGCCGGAGACGCAGAAACCGACGTGGCTGTTCTGGCAGGTATCGGTGTTAACCACCGGCTTGATGCAGTCGGACCAACGCCATCCGGGTCCGAACGTCAAGCGGCCGATGGTGTAGTCGCCGACGGACACGATGTCGATTTCGCTCTTGTCTGGGCGGCGCTTCTCGTCCGGGGTGTTGAGTGATTTGGACTGCAGCTGGGTAACAACGTTTGCGGACATTGCACTCCCTCTTTCGATCAGGGAATTGAACTGCTTACGGTGCCAAGAATCCTCGCTTGCGCGCCGGTTGTCGACCCGTTTTTCTCAGAAGCCGGATGAGCTTCCAGAGCCGGAGAAGCTGCCGCCGCTGGCCCCGTAGCCCGTGGTGCCGCCGCCGCCCCGGGCACTGCTGACGCTGCTGACGCCGGTGTTAAACCCGGAATTGAAGGTGGGGACCGAGAAAAAATAGTAGGAGGGGTAGACCGTGCCCAGAATGCTCGGCTCGTAGCTGGGCCGGTGCTTTTTGCCGGTCCCGGTCTGGGCCTGGTCCATTTCCTTGCGCATGAGCGTGGCCTCGCGCTCGTTCCGGGCGAAGCCGGCAATCACGGTGTCCGAGTGGTTCTTGAGCAGCTCCGAGAGCTCGGTCCTGGCATCCCGCAAGCGGTCCAGCGCGGTTTCGGGGCTGATGCTGCGCTCGGATAGTTCGGCCGTCCAGCGTTCAATCTCCCGCTGGCTGCCGTCCCGGAAGGACCGGAGGGCTGCGGCAGTCGCGGAATCGCCCCCGCCATGGTTCTTGCCGAGCATGCCCTCAATACCGGCCAGGTCGCTGCGAAAGGGCGCGAGCTGCCGGTCCCACGCCGTCGCCCAGCTGGAGGCCCGGTTGAGCAGGGCATTCGTGTCGGAGATGACGTCGTCCAGCGCGTCCAGTTGGGCGGTCGCGTCGGCGTACTGGCGGGTCAGCAGCATGTTGGCCCGGCGGCCCAGCTGGCGCTTTGTCAGGGCATGGACCTGGTTGGAGAGTCCCGTGGCCGTTTTGTAGCTGGTGAGGAACGTGCGGTGCTTCTCCAGCACCGTGCTGCCGTACCGGGAGGACTCGGGAATGGTGCTGGCGTTCAGTTCGGTGACCTGCAGATCCATGCTCACACTGGCATAGTGGGCGTCCCCGCGGGCAATCTCCCGGCGGCTGCCGACCCGGGTCCGCCAGCGCACCAGCAGCCAGGTGCCAGCGCCGGCGGCCACCGCTCCAACGGTGCTCCAGGCTGTGACGAGGAACGCGGTGGAGCGGTACCAGGGCTGGTTGATCAGCTCGGCGCCGCGCCTGATTCCGGCGATGGTCCCGTCGGTCCACTGGGCGTCGCGCAGCAGCTCTTTGGTGGCGTTCTGGATGTCATCGCGTTGCCCGGGGGACACCTTCCGGTCCTCGCCCATGTAGGTGCCGACGTGCCGGCCCACCGGGTCAAGCGCAAAAATGAAGAGGCTGTCCGCCCACTTCTGCCCGTCCTTACTGATCCACTCCGGGCGTTCAGTCCGGGCGAAGCGCAGCACCTCCTCGTTGAGGTTGTCGGCCGCGTTGCCGTTGTAGGTATAGACGGCCACCTTAGTGGGCTGGTAAAACTCGATCTTCTGCACGGCGGGCAGCAGCGTGTTGCTGTCCAGCACCCCCGCCCGATCCACCACCTCGACGGCGGCGGGCGGGACGGCAAGCGCCGCCGGGGCGGCGCCCAGCAGGATGCCCGTCGGGCCGATGAGCAGCAGCAACGCGCCCGCCAGCGCCGGGCCGATGATTTTCCGCATGATCCCCATTGTCCGAGAGTAGTGTTTGCTGCCAGCGTCGTCGACGCGCGCCGGCGCTGAAAGGGCCTAAAGACACCATGACGGGCCGGCAGGGCCAACCCATACTGACGGCATGAGTCAAGCGCCGCAGGAACCCCGACCGCCCACGGCGGGTCCGGACACGCCAAGGGAGCCGGAACCGGTCCGAGGTCGGCAGCCGGACCGTGTCCTGCTGGGAATTGTGGCCGCCATTGCGGTTCTGGTGGTTGTCGCGCTGGCTGTGGTCTTCCTCCGAGGTGAACCGCAGCCGCTCGACGCATCGTCACCGGCGGGAGTGGTGCAGCGCTACAGCAAAGCCGCCATCGACGCCGACAGCGCCGCCGCGGACGCCTACCTCACCGACACCGCCCGGTCCCGCTGCGCCAACTTCTACGGCAGTGCCCAGGCCAGCCGCGTGGTCCTGATCGCCACGACCGAGCGGGGCGACACCGCCACGGTGAAGGTCTCAATAGTGCACTCAGCGCCGGACGGCCCGTTCGGACCCTCCGAATACGCCGAGGAGGCGACCATCGGCCTCGTGAAAGCCGCCGGGAAGTGGATGATCAACGAGCTGCCCTACAGCCTCCAGACCTGCGCCGGCGGGATGTTGAAGAAGTGAGCGCCACTAAGGTGGCCGCCGGGCCCGGGGCGGTACCGGCCCAGGCGAAGGTCCGCCGGTTGGTGGTCTTCGTCTTGCTATTCGCCCTCGTGGTGATCGCCGCCAACGGGCTCAGCGGCCTGCTGGAACGGCTTCTGCGCTCCGGCCAGGTGCTGGCCGGAGAAGGCGTCGCGGGACTGGCACTGTCGTTGGCGTTCACCCTGATTGGCGGCCCGCTGGCGGCGCTGCTGTGGTGGCTCGTATGGCGGCGGCTGGACGAGGAAGCGGAGCGGGCAGCCCCGTCGTGGGGTCTCTACGTCGCCGCGGTATACACGATGTCGCTCGTCATCTCCGCCACGTCCCTGCTGGCCATGGTGGCCTCCCTCATCGCCGACAATAATCCGGAGTGGCGCTCACCCCTGTCCGTCGGGCTGGTCTGGGCGCTGGTCTGGGTATGGCACCGCTGGATGTGGCGCCATCCGGCCCGGGGTCCGCTCCAGCTCGCCACGGTACCCGCCGTGATCGGCACCTACTTCGGGCTGGCCCTCGGCATGGGAGCTGCGGTGCTTGCCCTGGGCGGACTGTTCGACGTCGCCCTCCGCGGGTCCCTGGAACTCACGTCCACCGATAACCCCTGGTGGCGGCCGGTCCTCCGGGATCTGGTCTTGGCGGCCGGGGGAGCCTCGCTCTGGTGGTGGCACTGGCTGCGGGGAGGTGCGCGCCGGCTGCGGGGCGGGTTCGCGGACGTCGGGGTGATCGTTGTCGGAGTGCTGGCTCCCGGACTGCTCGCCCTGGGCGGCGCAGGCAGCGTCCTCTTCGTATTGTTGAGAATGGTGTTTGACCGGCAGGACCCGCTGCTGGCACTGCTTGAGCCCCTCGGTGTTGGCATTGCCGCGGCCGCTGTCGGCGCGCTGGTGTGGCGGTATAACCGCGCCGCAGCGGCCAGCCGCGCGGAGCGAACCCGGCAGGCGGGGATGCTGGTGACGTCGGGCGTGGCGCTGGCAGCGGCGGCCAGCGGCGTCGGCGTCGTCGTCAACGCAGCCCTGTCCATCGCGGTGTCGCCGCTGGCGGGAGGCAACGCCCGGACCTTGCTGCTGGGTGGCATCAGTTCCCTCGCCGTGGGCGGCTGCGTCTGGTGGCTGGCGTGGCGGCCGGCAGAACAGCACCGCCGGCTTGCGGCAGGGGCAGGGCGGCGCGTCTACCTCGTCGCGGTGTTCGGCCTCAGCGCCGTGGTGGCCCTGGTGGCCCTGCTGGTGGTCGGCTACCGGTTGTTCGAGTTCTTCCTGGCCGACGTCACCGGCGGCAGCCTGGTGGACCGGATCCGCGCGCCGCTGGGGCTGCTGGTGGCCACCGGTCTGGCGGCCGGCTACCACCTCGCCGTGTGGCGGCAGGACAGAACACGTCAGGCGGCGGCGGGACCGGGCCCCAAGCGGACGATCGGCCACGTGATCCTGGTGGCAGGCGACGACCCGGAGCCGCTGCGCCGGATAATCGAAGAGCTGACCGGGGCCGGGGTCACCGTCTGGAACCGGGCCGAAGCCGGCGTGCCCTTGCCTGCCGGTCCGGTGAACGCGTCCGGCCTGCCGGAGGGAGATTCTGGCAGGCAGCTGGCCGTTGCCCTTGCCGGAGTCAGCGCCAGACGCGTGCTTGTCATCGCCGGCCCCGGCGGGATGCTGGACGTCATACCGCTGCGCGACTGATGCTGGGGCGTGCCGTTCGTGCCGTCCGTGCCGTCCGGGTCACGGGAGCCCGAATTCCCTCCGGTAGGAGCGCACGGCGTTGTGCACCGTGGGAAAGAAGTGATCCGGACCGAAGCGGCTGCTGACGCCGAAGCGGATCAACCGGTCCTTGATGGGACCCTTCATCTCGGCGAACACCAGGCTGATGCCGCTGCGGGCAAGCTCGTCATCGAGTTCCACGAGGTCATCCAGGGCGGTCGTGTCGAGGTCCGTGATGGCCTCCGAAGCAACCACCACCCACCGCACCGGATCCGGCGCACGCGCCACGAGCGTGCGGATGTGGTCGGTAAACACGGCCCCGTTCGCGAAAAACAAGGGGGCGTCGAAGCGTGCAATCACGAGGCCGGGCACCCGGTGGCCATCCGGGTGCCGGTTGAGGTCGTGGTAACCGGGCATGTCGTCGACGCTGGCCAGTTCCGTGCGGTAGGGATCCCAGGCGCGCAGGACGAAGGCGATCAGGGACAGGCCAATGGCAACCACCACGCCCTCCAGGACTCCAACGAAGGCGACGCCGAGGAATGTCGCGAGCAGCAGTGCGGTTTCGGTCCGGCTCATCCTGAACAGCCGGACCAGCGTCGTCACGTCAATGATCGAGGCGGCCGCGACAATCACGACGGCGGCGAGGGTGCTGGAGGGAAGGAACGCCGTGACGCCGGGCGCGGCGACCATGAACAGCACGACGAGGGCCGCTGCGATCACGCCGCTGACGGGGGTGCGGGCCCCGGCTTCGAGGGCAATCGGGGTGCGGGAAGCGCTTCCGGACACCGGGAAACCGCCGAAAAGTCCGCAGGCCGCGTTGGCGAAGCCAAGGGCACCCATTTCCTGGTTCCCATTCACATGGGCACCGCGCCGACGCGCGAGGCTCTTTGAGAGCACCGAGGTATCAGCGAAGGCGATGAGCGCAATGCCGGCCGCCGGTCCGAGCAGGGCAAGGACTTCCGCCGGGCGGACGCTGGCTAGGGCGGCGGTTGCTGGCGGCCCCGCCGGGAGCGCTCCCACGACCGGGACGGCTGCGCCCAGGCCGGCCGCCGCGGTGACAGCCATGGACGCCAGCACGGCCAGCAGCACGCCGGGAACTTTCCACGGCAGCGCCCGGCAGCCGAGGATAACCGCGATGGTGCCCACCCCGAACAGGAGCGCCAGCGGGTGAACGGCCCCCCGGGCCAGTGCGCGGGCCATTCCGGCGAGGGTGTCGGCAACAGAGCCGCCGGGGGCCGGAACGCCGAGCAGCCTTGGCAGTTGGCTGGCCATCACCACGAGTGCTATGCCGTTGAGGTAGCCCACGCGGATGGGCTTGGACAGCAACCCGGTGACAAAGTCGAGTTTGAGGAACCTGCCAACGATCAGCATCACGCCGATGAGCAGCGACAGTACACCGGCCAGGGCTACGGCGTGGCCGGACTGCGCGGCCGCCAGAGGCAGGACTGCCGCCGCGATCATCGGAGCGAGGGACGAATCCGGCCCGACGATCAGGACCCGCGACGGGCCGAACACCGCGTACACCAGCAGGGGGATCACCGAGGCGTAGAGGCCGGTGACGGCGGGCAGACCGGCGGCTGCGGCATAGGCCATCCCGGCCGGGATCAGGGCTGCGCTCAGGGCAGCCCCGGCCGCAAGGTCGGACTTCAGCCACGAGCGGCGGTAGTCGAGGACAATCTTCAGGCCGGGCAGTACACTTCCCATCCAGCGGCGGCGCACGGCGGCCCCGGCTCAGTTCCAGGCTGCCGACGTGCTGGCGGGATCCATGCTCGATTCTACGTCGGTTGACCGGCGCGCCGGTTGACCGGCGGCTGGCGGAGCGCTGGAGACACGGCGCTGAAGCACGGCGTCCGGTTCAGTGCTTGGCCTCTTGGGCCTCGGCCGGCTCGGCGAAGGACCTGGCGGCCCTCGAACCGGCGGCAGCGCTGGCGGCAATGGTGACCAACGCGCCCAGGAGCAGGGCGGCGTCCTCCCCGGGCTGCAGCACATGGAGTTGGTTGCCAATGCTGGCGGCCGCCACCGGGACCCCCAGTTGGGCTGCCGAGATGACGCCCAGCGGCAGGGGGAGCCCAAACGCCCTCAGCCCGGCGTGGAGCAGCACCGTCCCGAGCCCCAAGGACAAGCCCAGGACGATCATGTCCGGGTGCCCGGCGAGGTCCCGCAGGTTCAGGGAGGCGCCAAGCCAGACAAAAAAGATCGGGCCCAGGAAGCCGTCGCTGACGGCGAAGAGCTGGCGGGCCAGTCGCCGCGGTTCGCCGACGGCGGCCACCACCAGGCCGAACGAGAAGCCGGCCAGCATCACCGAGACGTGGCCGACGCTGGCGACGCCGGCCAGCGCGAAGAGGAGAACCAGCTGGATGCGCAGCTCCAAGGCAAACTTGCGGTCCTCCGAAAGCCGGTGCATGCGCTGGCGGGTGCCGCTGCGCTCCAGCGAGCGCAGCGCGAAGAAGAGCGCCACAGCGCATACCCCCACCGCGAGCGCTCCGAGGGCGGCGCGGCCGGCATGCGGGGGATCCACGGCCAGCGGCAACGCGACAATGCAGGCGATGTCGGCGAGGGCCACCTGGGCTGTCATGGCCACCACCTGCGGTCCGCCCAGGCGCAGGGAATCAACAATCGGGAGGACCAGCGCGGCGGAGGAGGAGGCGAGCAGCACCACGTACAGCGGCGCATGCCCGGTGCCGAACGCCAGGCCCATGCCGGTACCGATGACCACCGCCGCAATGGCCGCAATCGCGGCCCGGCCCGAGCCTTTCCCGAGTGCCGAGCGGATCTGGGGATCCCTCACCGGCACGTGGCTTCCCGCCACGAACATCATCAGCGCGAAACCGATGTTCGCCAGCAGGCTGAAGGTGGGGTCGGCCGGGTCGACCAGCCCGAACCCCGTCCGTCCGATCGCGATGCCTGCCAGCAATTCGCCCAGGACCACCGGCAGGTGCCAGCGGACCGGCAGCGCGAGCAGCGGCCCGGCCAGGGCGACGACGGCGATCAGCGCCAGGGACAGAAAGCTCACCCTGCGCCGGCCCCGGCGGGTCCCCTGGCTGCCATGGGCGCCAGCTTCACGGGGATGGGCGTGTTCTCGTCGGTGAGATAGGACGCGCAGACCCGGTGGTAGCCATCGGCGATCTGGGCCGCAATGCCGGCATGGAGGTCGCCGCGGACCATCAGCACCGGCGAGAGCTTCTTGCCGGCCGCTATTTTGGCAAGGTCCGACGCGACGTGAGGGTTTTCCCTTGTCAGCAGTGGCAGGCCGGAGGCGCGCAGGATGTCCTTCGCCAGCTGTTGGGTGACCGGGAGGCTGCGGAGTGCCTGCACGGTGGCAGCGGCGCTGACGTTGTCGGTGAGCAGGGCGAGATATCGCTCCGCGGCCGGGTAGTCGTGGTCCTCCGGTTCGGGCAGCCAGACGACGGATGCAGTGGCACTGTTTTTTCTCGAGTCTTTTGCCATGGAATGAGACTAGTCCCGTCCGCGGTGCAACGCTCCCCGGCACGTGGGCGAGTGCTGCCCGACCGCGGTCAGCTTCTTCACAGAATCCACGGCTACTGTCCCGACGGCAGGAATTGTCCCGCCACCGACATGAGGAGAATGTGTGGGCCCGGTAAAGAGTCTTTGGGCGATGGTACAGGGGGACCCCGTCTTCATGCGGCGCGTCAACGGGTGGCTGGCCGTTGTCTGGATCCTGATGATCCCGATATCGCTGATGATGGGCTGGCTGGACTCCGTCGTTTACGTCTCGGCCTTGTCGCTGTGGGCCCTCGTCTCCGGTCACTGGTCCGCCTGGCAGGCCGCCCGGGTCGAAGTAGCCCAGCTCGAGGACGCGAAAAAGCGGGAGAAGGAGGACCTGGTGGCCGAGGTGGTCGCGGCGCTCCTCGCCAGGACGAACGTGGAGCCGGCCACCCCGACAGTCCCGGACCATGACCGGGCCCGGTCCCAGGGTGGGTGAGCCAACTGATCTCGGGCGTCCCTCGCCTCCGGGTCCGTGTGGTCAGTAGCCCCCAGCCAGCGGCAGCGCCAGGGTCATGACGGTACCGTCAGCGCCGGTCCGGGCCACCTCCACCGTGCCGCCGGCCGCCATGGAAATCTCGCGGACCAGGGACAGGCCGATGCCGAAGCTCCGCCGTCCGCGTGCACCGTCCGGGCTGGCCGTCCGGACAAAACGGTCGAATATCCGGGCCTGGTCGACGCCGGTGATCCCGGCACCCGTGTCCGCCACCGTGATGACCGCCTGGTTTTGCCGGGCCGCCGTCGAAATGGTGACGCGCCCGCCGGGTGGGGTGTGGGCCAGGGCGTTGTCAGCCAGCGCCAGTACCGCGCGCCGCAGCGCGTTAGGTTCGATCCTGGCCCACGGGCGGCCGTCGGCAGCGAAGTCCAGGCGGACCTCCTTCGCCGCCGCCAGCTGCTGCAGGCTTTCAGCGACCGAAGCGGCGACCTCGGCCAGATCCACGGGCTCCGCCGCGGGATCGGGGGCCACCGCGGTGGCGGCCAGCAACAGCTCGTTGACGATTCCCGTCAGCGTGGCGGCGTCCTCGCGGATCCGGGCCAGTGCCTTGCCCGGCGGTGAGTCCGGGGCTGCCTCGCGCTGCGCGAGCTGGATCCGGGTGTCCAGGATGGCCAGCGGCGTACGGAGTTCGTGGCTGGCGTCCTGGACAAACCGGCGCTGCCGGGCCAGCGCCTCGCCCAGCGGACGGATGGCGCTGCGGGCACTGAGCCAGCCCACCAGGCCGGCCAAGGCGATGCCCGCCACCCCGGCGATGATCATCGCCTCCAGCAGATCCTTGGAATCAAGGTAGGCGTAGGTGGTCCCGGCCGACGCCGAGGGCGGCAGCTCCGGATGGGCCAGTTTGTTCATGAGATAGAGGGCCGCGACGGCGAGGAGGCAGAGCACCATGACCGCGCAGGCGGCACTGATGCGCACGGCCACCTTGAGCGAGGCCTTGCGCAGGGTGGACTGGTCCGGGGTTGCGCCCGGCAGTTCTTCCTTAGTCATTCGCATTCCCAAGCCGGTGCTTTCTTAGTGTCAATCACGGGCGTCGCCAATCTGGTAGCCGACGCCATGGACGGTGCGGACAACAGACTTGGCGATCTTCCGGCGCAGGTGGTGGACATAGGTGTCGATCACGCCCGGTTGGTCCGTGGGGTGGAAAAACCCGGCGAGCAGCTCGTCGCGGCTGAACACCCGGCCGGGCTCGACGGCGAGTGCGGCGAGCAGTTCGGACTCTTTCGCCGTGAGGGAGACCAGGCTGCCGTAAACGGAGCGGACCGAGCGCGACGCCGGATCGAGCTCCCAGTCGCCGATGCTCACCGTCCCGGCGGACAGGGTGTACGTGCGCGTCAGGGCACGCAGCCGGGCCGCCAGCTCGCCGGCGTCGAACGGCTTGGTCACGTAGTCGTTGGCGCCGGCGTCGAGGCCCCGGACCTTTTCGCTGGGGTCGCCCAGCGCCGTCAGGATCAGGATCGGCGCGGCGATGCCCTTAGACCGCAAGGCCGCGATCAGGGCGATCCCGTCCATGACGGGCAGCCCGCGGTCGATCACCATCACGTCCCACGGCTCTGTCAGGCCCACGTGCAAACCGTCCTGGCCGTTGGCGACCAGCCGGACCCGGTAGTCCGGCTCGAGCAGTTCAGCGATGAGCGGGCCCAGGACGGGGTCGTCCTCGACGAGCAGCAGGGACGGCCGGTCAGCGATACTCATGCCGCCTATTCTTTCGCGGCCATTTCCCCGGCCAGCACGCCGTCGGCCGTGTCGCGGTCTGTTTCGGCCCTGCCGCCCGTGCCGGCAGCGTCATCCGCTGCGGCCTCTGCGGGCGCACGGCGGTTGCGGCGTCGTTGCCTGAGGAACTGGATCCCCCAGGGCAGGACCGAGACGAGGACCATGACCACGGCGATCACGTCGATGTTCTTGGCGATGATCTCGTACTGTCCCAGCCAGGTGCCCAGCAGGGTCACGGACGTCGCCCACGCAAAGGCTCCGATGATGTTCCAGAGGGTAAAGGCCTTGTACCCGTAGCGGCCGATGCCGGCGGTCAGCGGCGCAAACGTCCTGACGATGGGCACAAAACGGGCCAGGACGACGGCGGCGCCGCCGTGGCGGCGGAAGAAGTCCTCCGTGGTGGTCAAGTGGGACGTCTTCAACACCTTGGCGTCATCTTTGAACCAGCGCCGTCCAAAGGCGCGTCCCAGCATGTAGCCGACCTGGTCACCGGCGACGGCGGCAGCGGTCACGACGCCGATCAGCGCGGGCAGCGTCAGTTGCAGCTGCTGGTGCAGCAGCCCCGCCGTGAAGAGCAAGGAATCGCCGGGCAGGAACGGAAACAGCACACCGGATTCGATGAAAACCATCACGGCGATCACGCCCAGGGCCGCCGGCCCGAACCCCGCGAGCAGGCTCGCCGGGTCCAACAGGGACGGGGAGCCTGCCGCTGCGGTCAGGGCTGGAACCACTCCTGAGAGGTACATGCTATGCACGGTTACGTCCTTAGCGTCGGATTGAGCGGGCGAAGAGGGCAGCCGGGAGGCGGTCCACGATCCGGGGAGCGAAGCGGTTCCACAGCCCCGTGAGCAGGACCACCGCTGCGGTCGCGGCCAGGAACGAGGCCGCCACGTCGGTGGGGTAGTGGACCCCGACATAGATCCTGGACCACGCCACGATGAGGGCCATGGCAGCCCCCGCGACGGCAATCACCTTAGACCAGCGGGTGCCGCGAGCCAGGAAGTAAAGTGCGAAGGCGAGCGCGACGGCGAACGAAACGTGACCGCTGGGGAAGCTGTTGGAGCCGGTCTCCGGCGCGAGCGGATCGAAGAGCAGCGCCGGGTTGGGCCGTTGGCGGCCGATGATGAGCTTGAAGGCTTCGCTGGCCACCCAGCCGGAGCACGCCACGAGGCCGAAGCCGACGGCCTTGACCAGGTCACGCCGGACCAGCCAGATGTAGAGGGCGGCGACGCCGACCACCGCGAGCCCTGCCACCGGGCCGAAAATCAGATTGATTCCCATCGCGATGGCGGTGAGCACGGCGGCGTGGTGCTGGCTGAGATCCTGGTCCACGCCCAGCTCGGCCGGGGTTTCGCCGGGGACCAGCTGCACCGCCAGGCCCAGCGCGATGACGGCCGCGCACAGCAGGACGCCGACCAGCAGCCAATGCCGGGCCTGGGGGAGGGCCCAAAACCTTGATCCGGCAGCGGTATGCGCATCGGGAACGTGGTGGGGTGCAGTGCGGTCGACAGGGGCGGGTCCAGTCATCGAATCCTCCGGCTCGGGGCAACGGCGCGCGGTCACGCGTCCTGTCCAAGTCTTTCCCGTGCCGTTTAAGAAACGCTTAAGAACTCCGCGGAGGCCGGCGCCGGCTCCGCGCATGGTCGGGGCGGCGATAGCACAGCCCCGCCGCCCCGACCTTTTTAGTTGCCCCGGTCGTCAGCCGGGCGCCTCACTACCAGCGGATCGACCGGTGGATCCGGTTGTTGTCGTTCTTGTTGTTGTCGTGCCGTTGTCCGTTGTGGTCCCAGAAACCGTTCCTGTCGTGCCGGCAGCCGTCGTCGCCCGTCCACCAGCCGTTGTGGTCGCTGTCGTCCCGCCATTTGCCGTCGTCGTCACGCCAACCCCAGCCATCGGAGTTGCTGTGCCAACGGTGCTCCCCGTCGAACCAGCCGTGCACCCTGTCGTGCCGGTTGGTGTCCCGTACCTGGTGCCTGTTCTGGAACGAAGACTGGTTCCAGGTGCTGGTGGAGGTAGGTGTGGCGGCGCTGGCAGGCAGGGCAGCGGCACCCATCCCCAAAGCGGCCGTCACGGCAGTCGTTGCGATGATGTGAATAGTCTTGTTCATGAACCTGATCCTTTGAAGGAGGCCATATCTTCGGTGCCTAAGCCGGACCCGGGCAGCCAGGCTGCAGACGGGCCCCTATCCCGGATTGTTCCGGGGAAGGATCCCGGACTGCTGAGCGGAAGGGCGCCGAAAGATATGTACTTGATACCCGTTGATGGCCTAGCCGTGGTCTCGGCTGGCGGTCGTGGTCCGCGTCTTCAGGACCGGGGTTGCTCCGGAAGTGGTCGGCCGGAGGACCTTTACAGTCCACGCCCCCACCTGGCTCCCGGATAGGGACTAAAGTCCCTAGAACAGCCACGGCGGCATTTCCTGCCTGGGCTGCGATTCCTTGCCCGGATTTTCTTAGGTGCTGCTGTCGCTGCGGGTAGGCTGGACCGTGGACCGAGGTGCACTCGATCCGAGGGGAAACCAAATGGATGCCAAACCGGGAATCGACGAGTCGATTCCACCTAGCGGGACCGGTTGCGTTGAGTGCGAGGCCGGCGGAGGCTGGTGGCTCCACCTTCGCCGGTGCGCGCAATGCGGCCACATCGGCTGCTGCGACAATTCACCCGGCCAACACGCGACAGCGCATGCCCAATCTTCCGGCCACCCGGTCATCCGCAGCTTCGAACCTGGCGAAGACTGGTTCTTCGACTACCCCAGCTCCTCGTTCTTCGACGGACCGGACCTTCAACCGCCGGCCCACCATCCGCCGGGGCAGGGCGTCCCGGGGCCGGCCTCACGCCTTCCCGGGGACTGGCAGGACCACCTGCACTGACCGGGATGCAACACGCGGGGCACGGGGCGCGCGTCGGTTTGGCTCTGGGTGGAATGATCGCAACATGAGTACAAATAACAAGGCCGGCCGCCAAGGCCTGAACTTCAACACCCGGGCCCATCATTCGCGCCTCAGGGTGGTGGCCATGGTCGTCGTCGGGGTGGCTGTGGGGCTGGCCGTCGGGTCCTTGAAGTCATGGGCGTATGCGCCCGCGATGGGGTGGGCGGCAGCATCGCTGACCTACCTGATCTGGGTGTGGGCAGTCATCGGGCGTCTTCAGTCCGAGGCAACGGCTGCGCACGCCCGGCGCGAGGATCCGGGCCGGGGTGTCTCGGATGTCCTGGTCCTGGTGGCTACGATCGCCAGCTTTGCCGGGGTTGCCCTGATCCTCTTGGACGCTTCCAACGCCGCGGGCGGCGCTAAAGCCGCCATCATCGCCATGGCGCTGGGCAGCGTGGCCCTGTCCTGGTTCCTGGTGCACACGCTGTACACCCTGCGCTACGCGTCGATCTACTATCGGGACGCCAACGGCGTGGACTTCAACGAGGACACGCGTCCGCGCTACCTCGATTTCGCCTATCTCGCTTTCACCGTGGGCATGACCTTCCAGGTTTCAGACACCGACCTGAAAACCGACGCCATCCGCACCACCGTGCTACGCCAGGCGCTGCTGTCCTACCTGCTGGGAGCCATCGTTCTGGCCACCACCATCAACCTGGTGTCCGGCCTCATTCACTGAACGGACCCCGGTAGCAGGTCAATCCCCGAACGCACATGCCCGGCTGGTGGAACTCCACCGGCCGGGCATGTGCGGTTTTGCGGGTCTGGGGTCTAGACCCCGGCGTTGTACACGTCGAGTCCGAAGCGGTTCAGGCCCGGGGTCCCGGCGTAGCCGAGGTAAGGCAGCCCGAAGGTGTCTTCTATGCTGGCGAGCAGGCTGTAGTGGTTGTACGGGGTGGTGGACCAGGTCCCGCCCTTCGTGAACGGCGAGAGCACGAGTGCACCTACCCGGCCGCCGCCGGGGCCGGTGATGCCGGGCTGCGGGGAGTTGGGTCCGGGGCCTTCGCCGCAGCACGCACTGGCATCGGACTGGGGTCCGTCCGACTCGTCGAAGGTGATGACCAGGACGCCGTCCTGCTTGAACGCCGGGGAGGACGTGATGGCAGGGACCCACTGCTTGAGCCACTCGTCGGCGCTTTTGAGGCCGCCGGGCTGTCCGTCAACACAAGGGGAGTCATGGCCGTCGTGGCAGAGGTTGGGCGTGATCATGGACAGATTAGGGGTCGTGGCGGTCGACGCGAGATCCGTTTTCAGGGCGCCGAGGTCGACGTCGTTCTTGGCGCAGTCCGGTGAACCGGTGATCCCGGCGAAGTAGACAAAGGGGTTGTGGCGGGCCGCGTACTGGTCGCCCACCTTGGCCTTCTGCGTGTCGTCCACTGCGCCGAGGGCCGGATGCCGGCAAGGGGTTCCCATGTCTTCCATGTAGCCCTTCCAGGTCTTCCCTGCGTCCTTGAGCTGCCCGGCGACGGTGGGAACGGTGGCCGGGAAGACGCAGCCGTCGCCGACGGCCTGGCCGGGGCTGGCAGTGCCGGTGCCGGCAAACGGCGAGTAGGTCTGGCAGTCGGCCTGCATCTGGGGGTTCGGTCCCTGCCCGGAAATCTGTGCCACGTAGTTGGGCTGGGAGTTGTGGGCGGTGCCGAAGTATTGGTTCAGCAGCACCCCCTGGCCGCGCAGCGTCTGCGACAGATACGGGGCGGCCGACGCCGGACCCCAGGTCTCGTCGTAGCCCTTGTTTTCGAGGTTGATCACGAAGACGTGCTTGGCCCCGGGAAGGTAGCCCTGGCCTGCGGTGGTGGCAGCCGGCACAGCGGCGGTGGCGGCAGCGGGCGGGCCCGTTGTGGCACCCGCCGAGCCGTAGCTGAGCGTCGCGGCCGCGAGAACGAGCAGCGCGGCGGAGGCGACCCGCTTCAGGGTGCGGCGGCTGTGGCGCTGGCGCCGCGGTTTGTGGGCAGCGGCGGTAGTGGGATTCACGGGAGCTTCCATCCGTCGGCGAGTGCTTTCTGTTTGAGTCCGGACCATTCCTCGGCCGGAGGCGGGCCCACGGGGGTGCAGGCAGGCCCGGCCGCGAAGGGCGGGACGAGGTACTTGGGAGCGTTCAGGTTGGCCGGTGCGCCGAAGTCCAGGACTTCGGCGATGTTGCGGGCGGCTTTGTCCCGCGGTGTCAGCGGCGGCAGGTTCCAGCGCCATTCGATGGCCTTGAGGACCGAGGTGTGGTCGTAGACGTCGTGGGCGACGTACCGGCGCCGGGCGCGGGGCGAGACCACCACGGACGGAACCCGGAAGCCGCGCAGTGCAGTGTCGGGGCTGGCGTCCGGGGCTGTCGTGGGTGCGACGTGGTCGTAGAAGCCACCCCACTCGTCGTAGTTGACCACCAGCATGGTGTTCGCCCAGCCCGGG
Source organism: Arthrobacter sp. (assembly GCA_026393275.1). Lineage (GTDB taxonomy): Bacteria > Actinomycetota > Actinomycetes > Actinomycetales > Micrococcaceae > Arthrobacter. The sequence goes on along the minus strand of JAPLAM010000106.1, from coordinate 16,983 downwards.
CCGGACGTGACCGCGTTGTACACCTCGGCGAGGAACGTTTCGCCGGAGCGGATATCGGCGTGCGGGTGGTCGTCCCCTGAGGTGCCGGAGCCTTCGTCGGTGAACCGCGGGTCCACGAAGGTCACGGCGGGCAGCGTCCCGGCGGAGCAGTCGGTGAGGAACTCGGCGTAGTGGTGCGAGATGCCCTGGTATTTGGTGCCCCAGAGCGCGGTGAAAGGGATGTCGCCGTAGTAGTACTTGCCGGACACTCCGGCGGCCGCCAGCCGGTCCCAGATGGTGGGCAGCGTGCTGGTGACCGTGGAGTTATGCATCCGGTCGGTGGCCGCGGCGTGCTGGTAGAACCGGTTGGGGTAGGTTTCGGCCATGGTTGCGGCGAAGTATTGGTCGCAGACCGTCCAGTCGGGTCCGGCCTGCCGCCAGAAGTCCAGATCGGCGGCGTCGTAATACCCGACGGCGAACTCGTCGTTCTCGCCGGCCCGGAGCCAGCCGTTGTTCTTGCCGTTGTTGTACTGGATCCGGCCACCCTCGTACGAGTGGTCCGGGTCCGGATGGCCGCAGCCCTGGAAATCGGTCAGGTGGTAGGTCGAGTGCGGGATGCCGTAGCGGTCAATGTAGCTCAGTCCGGACTGCTTCCCGTTGGCCCCGGGCATCCAGCCGAGGAAGTGGTCGAAGGAGCGGTTCTCCATCATCACCACAATGATGTGGTCGATTCCGGAGGCGGCGGGTGCCGGCAGCCCCGGCGTTGCGGCAGCTGCGGTCCGGAGCGTACCGCCGGCGGCTAAAGCGGTGGTGGCAGTGGTCCCGGCCACGCCCAAAAAGCTGCGTCTTGAAAAGTTCACGTCGGATTCCTTTGTCGTCAGGGCCGGCTCCCGGCGCCGCCAAGGGAGACTCGGCCAGCCAGCCACGTGGGTAATCGTCGGCGGAGCCGGATAAGTTACGCGCTGCCCGCAATTCGGGCGAAGCAGCGGGTGCAAAAGACCACGTGCTGCTCGCGTTCCCGCCAACGCAAGGGATGACGGCAGGGCATGACGGCTCGTGCCCGGCAACCTGTTGGATGGCTATCTACGGCTCCGAGGCCGCACACGCCAAAGGAATCGGCGGCCATGACGTCGACTAGGAAGGGTATGTTGATCAGCCCGAAGGGCCGGCGCCCCTCAGCTCTCCGCAGACCCCGGGCCCTGGCCGTATTCGGCCGAGATGAGGATGGGGAGGTGGTCCGAGGCGCCGCGCGGCAGCGTTTCGACGTTTTCGATCATGAGGCCGTGGGACGTCGCGAAGTCGAAGTGGCCCTTGAAGACCTTGTACCGGGTGTAGGTCCGTCGGTCGCTGAGCGAGAGCTCGTATCCGGCGTCCTTCATCTGCTCGGTGAGGTACTTGGTGAAGAACGGATAGTTAAAGTCGCCCACCATGAGCGTCATCAGACCCGCGCCCATGCCCAGCAATTCCGCGTGCGCGGCGTGGATCTGGTTCCGGCGCAGCGAATTCGATGCCGTCAGCGGGGCCGCATGGAAGGACGCGAGGACCAGGTCGTGATCCGTCTCGTTGTCCACGACCCGGGTGCCGATGAGCCGCTCGTGCGCAGGTGCCAGCACGCGGTCGTGCAGCGACTTCTTCAGCGCAAACGTCTTGGACTCGCCGGCAGTGAAACGGTCCTTGCGGTAGTAGATCGCCAGGCCCAGCCGGTTGCCTCTCGTGGCCTCCGCCAGGTGCAGGCCGCCGATGCTTTCGGGCAGATCTTGGGTGTCGCACTCCTGGAGGCACAGTCCGTCGATCTCGTAGTCTCGGGCTAGGGCCTCCAGTTCGCCGCTGGCCTTGTGCTTGCGGAGGTTGTAGCTGATGACTCGGATCAGTGGAGCACCTCTTCGCAGAATAGTCGGATAATCCTGATCCCGAGTCTACCCAGTCCCGCGCATCGGTTGGGAACGCGGCGCCGCAGATTGTGTTCCCGGGAGTGTCGAAGAACCCGGTTGCCGCCACCGTGGCGGCGGTCAGACGGGGATCGTGAGACGGACCCGGAATCCGCTGCCCAGCGGCTCCGCCTCGACGGTACCGCCGGCGAGTTGTGCCCGTTCAGCCATTCCGTTGAGACCGAATCCCGCGCCGCCGCCCGTCGCCGCGCCGCCGGCCGCGCCGCTGTCCGTCACCGTGAGCCGCACCGCCGCCGGCTCCCAGCTGAGGTCGACGTCGACGTCGGCTCCGGGTGCGTGCTTGCGCACGTTGGACAGCGCTTCCTGGACCGTCCGGTAGAGTGCCAGCGCCGCCTCCGGGGGGAGCGGTACCGCCTCGCCCCGGGAGTTGAACCTGAGCCGGCCGGACGCAGCATCGCGGTGCTGATCGATGAGCGATTGCAGCAGGCCGGGGCCCGGGGCCTCATCGTCACGCAGGGCCAGGACGGCTCGGCGCGCCTCGGCGAGCCCGGACTTGGCCAGGGCGCCGGCCCGGTCCAGCGACCCTAGGAGGCGAGGGTCCGCCCCTGCGCCGCGAGCCAGCAGCCGGGATCCTTCCAAGTGCAGCGACAGTCCGGACAGGGTGTGTGCCAGCACGTCGTGCATCTCACGTGCCAACCGCGCCCGTTCGGCGGCCGCGGCAGCGGTGCGTTCAGCCTCGCGGCCAGCCTCCACCTGCCGTAAGAGCACGGAGATCCGCTCCCGCTGTTCCTTCTCCCGCCGCAACAGCACTCCCACCAACAAGAAGAACGCCGCACCTGCATCCGTTGCAAGGACCAGGGAGACCACGCCCTGGCCGGTACTCAGCTGTACGACGTTGACTGCGCAGGCGGCAAGCAGCACCAGCGCCGGCAGCAGGAGCCGCGGCGGCCGCAGCGGCGCAAACGCCGCGATCAGGAAGAGGGCGGTGACCTCGGCGGCCGGATCGGCTGCACGCATCCCCACTACCGCGGCAGCCATCACCACCATCAGGACCACGTAGGCAGGCTGCGACAGCCGGTCGCGGAGCAGGTAAGGCACAGCTGCGGCCGTGAAGGCCGCCGCGGCGGCCGCGTTGAACATGCCGGCGCCGCCGGTCGAGAACCCCACCGGGCCCAGCGCCGCGCTGGCCACCACAAGTGCCACCATGGCTAGACCCAGGGGGATCAGCCATTGCCGGGAAGACGTCATGACTGGAATCATACGGTCCGTGACCAGCCAGCATCCCCGTGAAATGCTGGGCCACAACACCACTCAGGAGGGAACACGGCGGATGGGCGACGGGCAAGTGCGGGTGCTGATAGTGGACGACCAAAAAGTGGTCCGGGACGGCCTGGCCATGATCCTCGGGTTCCTCGACGGAATCAGCGTTGTCGGTATTGCAGTGGACGGCGCGGATGCCGTCCGCCAAGCCGGACGGCTGCATCCCGACGTCGTCCTCATGGATCTGCACATGCCGGTCCTGAACGGGGTTGAGGCCACGGCAATCCTCGGCCGCGAGGAGCCCTCGTGCGGGGTGGTGGTGCTGACCACCTTCGCGGACGATGACTGGGTGTTTTCCGCCCTCCGGGCCGGCGCGAAGGGCTTCCTGACCAAGGACGCCGACGCCGAAGAGATCCGGAAGGCGCTGCTGACGGTCGCCGCCGGGGAGGCACAGTTGGATCCCACGGTGCAGCGGCGGCTGTTGGAGGCGCTGGGGCACGGTGCAGGAAAGGCTCTGGCCGCTCCGGGCTTGCCGGCGGCGGCGCCCGGTGGGCTTACCCCGCGGGAACTGGACGTCCTGGCACTCATTGCGGAGGGGTTGTCCAACACTGAAATCGCCGGCCGGCTCTTCGTCTCCGACTCCACGGTCAAGACCCACATCAACCACCTGCTGGCTAAGACCGCCCTGCGGGACCGGGCGCAACTGGTCGCCTACGCCTTCCGCCAGGGGATCGCCACCGGCTGAAGGGCCCCACCCGCGCCTCCACCCACGTCCTCCACCCACGGGTGGAGAACCGGACGACAGGTTCCACCGGGGGGCCGAATCGCCGCGGAGTCCGCGTCAGTACCTTGGAGCCATGACTACCGCACAATGGCTTCTGAACCTCGGACTGCTGGTCTTTATTCTCGGCAGCAACCTGGGCACCCGGACGGTCACCGGCCGCCGGCTGGTGCTTCCCCTCGCCCTCGCCCTGCTTGCCGGCATCCTGCTCCTGCCAGACGCGCCAGCCCTCGGAAACGACACAGCGCTCGCCGCCATTGGGGCCTGCGCCGGCACCGCGCTGGGCATCGTGGCGGGCATCTTCATGCGCCTGGAGCGACGGTCCGACGGCTCCGTCGCCAGCCGAGCCGGTGCCGCCTACGCCCTGCTCTGGATCCTCGTGATCGGCGGCCGCATCGGCTTCGCCGAAGCCGCCACCGGGTGGGCCTCGGGTGCCGTCCGGGACTTCTCAATCAGCAACCACATTTCCGGCGGCGAATCATGGACAGCGGCCTTCGTCGTCATGGCCCTGGCCATGGTGGGCTCACGCGTCCTGGTCACCGCCCTGCGCTGGCGCGCCCTCCCGGTCCGCGCTCTCCCGGGCGGCGGTGGCGCCAGCCATGCCGCGCCCCGGTTGCCCGTTATCCCCGCCTGAAACCTAGGCCGTACAAACAAACCCCCGTCCAAGTCGTTCAGCACCCCGCCTCTCCGCACCCATGCAAAGGATCCGTCATGAGCACCCTGACCGCACCCGCCTACCCCCGTCCGTTCGCCACGGCGCTGCTGCTGGCCGCAGCCGCCGCGGCAGCCACCCTCGGCTCCGCGCTGTTGCTTGGCTGGCTGGCGCCGGATCTCGAACCCATGAAACAACGGTTCATTGCCGTGCTCGCCCTGGCCGTGGCCGCAGCCGGCTACGTCGCATTCCGCAGCCGCGACGTCTTCACCTCCGGACGATGGCGGGGCGCCCTCCTGGCCGTTCCCGTGGTCCTGGCGATAGCGCCCTTTGCCGGCGGGATCAAGGACGTCGGGGCGGCGGCGACCGCCGTGATCCTGGTGGGATATCTGGCCACCGGCGTCTACGAGGAATTGTGGTTCCGCGGGGTGATTTTTAAGGCCCTCGCATCCTGGACCCCGCTGCGGGCAGCCGGCCTCGCCTCCGTGCTGTTTGGTCTCATGCACCTGTGCAACATCGCCTTCGGAGCGAACCCGGTCGTGACGGCCGCCCAGGTGGTCGGGGCCAGTTGCTCCGGATTCGGACTGGCCGCCCTGCGGATGCGAGGCTCGTCGATCTGGCCGCTGGTGCTCATCCACGCCGTCTCGGACATCGCACTCCAGCTCGGCGACGTCAGCAGCGCCTGGCGCTGGGGCATCATGATTGGCGGCGACGTCGTCCTGTTGGTCTTCGGCCTGGTCCTGTTGCGCCGCCGCCCGGCCGGCGGGTCGGCCAGCCCCGGCGAGGTGACCGGCGCGTCCGCCGGGCCAGGGCACCGCGAAGAGGCGGCGGGCTCAGGCGATAGGGTGGTGGGGATTCTCTGATTGATGAAGCGAAAGGGTCGACGTTGACTGCTGAACTACCTGTGCTGGCCGAGGGTGATTTCTACTATGAGGCGTTGGGGGAGGGGCGTTTCCGCTCCACCATCCACGCCCAAGGAGCCTGGAACGTGCACGAACAGCACATGGCGCCGGCGTCCGGCATCATGGCCGACTGCCTCGCCCGGCACGAGCCGCGCGAGGACATGCGGATGGCCCGGATCAGCTACGAGATCCTTGGCCTCATCCCGGGCGGCGAGTTCGAAGTCACCACCACGACGCTGCGCCCCGGACGCACCATCGAACTGCTGCAGTCCGAACTGGTGGCCGGCGGCCGCGTGGCCATCCGGGCCACGGCCTGGCGGATGATCACCTCCGACACCTCTGCCATCGCCGCGTTCGAGGACCCCCGAATCCCGGCTCCGGAGGATTGCGAGCCGTACGACGCCGCGGAGGTTTGGCCGGGCGGCTACATCGCCTCACTTAAGATGCGCATCGCCGAGGGCCACCGTGCAGGCTCCGGCACCGTCTGGCTGCATACCGACTACCCGCTCACGGACCGGGCGGACAGCAGCGATCTGGCCCGGCTGATTGGCCTGGTGGACACGGCCAACGGGATTGCCGCCCGGGTTCCGCCGGGCAAGGGCAGCTACTCGTTCCCCAACCTGGACCTGCAGATCCACATGTACCGCCGTCCCGAGGGGGAATGGCTGGGCCTGGACAACGAGGTCACCTTCGGCACGGACGGCATCGGCCTGACCTCCACAGTGCTGCATGATCTGCAGGGCCCCTTCGGGCGTGCGGAGCAAATTTTGACGCTGCGCAGGTCCTGACGCCCGCTCGAAAGCCGGCGCCGCCCGGCTAGTGGAAGACGAGCCAGCCGACGACGGTGGCCAGGCCGGTCAGGAACGCGCCCCAGAGGATGTCCGCCACGACAATCGGCAGCGGCCAGTTCTTCAGCGTCGCGGCGTTGGTGAGGTCATAGGTGGCATACGCGAATCCGCCCAGCGCGGCCCCGTAGCCCAGCGCGGTCAGCCAGCTGCCGCCGTCGAGCGCCGGACGGAGGGCAAAAAACAGGATCCCGGCGATGTACAGCACGTAGAACACTACGGCGTACCCTAGATGGGGCTTGTCCGCCATCAGATGGCCGAGGTGCCGGCGGTAGAACTTGCTCATCGACTTGAGCCAGACGGCGTCGATTGCGGCGAACGCCGCGGCGACCACGAAGAATTGCAGAATGACCATAAGGGAGCATAACAACATGCAGCAGCCCGCGGCCGCACCCCGGACCCTGACGGTGTACCGCCAGGAGCACTCCCTCGGAGCGGCGGAGGACCTGGACTTTGCGCTGGGACTGCTGCAGCGCGTGAAGACCGGCGCGGTGGGCCCCCTGCTGCGGCTGTACCGGCCCGCACCTACGGTGGCCTTCGGTCAGCGGGACACGCACCTGCCGGGGTTCGACGCCGCCGCGCGGGCCTGCCGGGAATTGGGGTTCGAGCCCCTGGTCCGGAAGGCCGGCGGCCGGGCCGCCGGGTACCACGAGGGGACCCTCGTGATCGACCATCTGGAGCCGCACGCCGATGCGATTGCCGGGGCCAAGGGCCGCTTTTCGCTCTTCGGCGAACTGCTGGCGCAGGCACTGCGCGACGCCGGAGTGGAGGCCGCCGTCGGGGAGATTCCGGGCGAATACTGCCCCGGGGAGTTCAGCGTCCACGGCAGCACCCCGGGCACGTCCAGCACCCCCGCGCAGCTGCTCAAGTTGATCGGCACCGCCCAGCGCGTGGTGTCCGGCGGCTGGCTGTTCAGCTCGGTGATCATCGTGGAGAACTCCGCGCCGATCAAGGCAGTGCTTGAGGCCAGCTACGCGGCGTTGGGCCTTGACTGGGACCCGGCGACGGCGGGAGCGGTCAACGACCTGGTCCCGCACCTGGACGTGGACGCCATCGAGGCAGCCGTGCTGGGCGCCTACGGCCGCTACGCCGCCCTGGACTACGGCGACTTCGGCAGCCTGCGGGTTTAGTTGCTGTTTAGGTCAGGGGCGCGCGCCGCGAGGAGCTGCTCGCGCAGGATGTCGGCATGTCCGCAGTGCTGGGCGAGTTCCCGCAGCATGTGCAGATAGACCCACCGCAGCGGCAGCGGTCCGCGCCGGTTTCCGCTGACCAGCTCGTCCAGCCCCAGCGGCGCGGTCCGGGCGCGTGATTCCCCGCAGGCCCGGCGGTACGCAGCCTGGACGCCGGCGATGGTGTCGCAGTCTTCGAGGACGAAGGATTCATCCGGGGTCGCCGGAATGCCGATCTCTTGGCGGCTCCGCCGCGTGACGGCTTCGTCGAACCAGACCTTTTCCACGAACGTTGCGTGCTTGACCAGCCCCAGCAGCGTCGTGCGCGAGGGGACCAGGGAAGCCCGGGCTTCCTGTTCACTTAGCCCGTCAAGGCAGCCGTGGAGGGCGGATCGGTGCTCGTCAAGGAACGCGTCGAATTGCGCCTTCAAGTCCGCCGCGAAGACGCCGGGATCCATGCTGGGTAGAGTGCTCATGGGCCCACCCTAGTACCCCGCGGCCGGACGTTGGCAGTTCGAACCGATCGGAAGTGGTTCGCGCGGTGCCTGCAAGAATGGCCGCATGCCCCTGAAGGACTTTCCGATCCGACGCATCGCCGAGGACCCCGGCAACATTCTCGACCGCCGTCGGTGGCCCGCCACCTTGCCCCCGGTCGCCCAGGTCCTGGACGGTGGGCTCGACCTGACGCCGGCCACCGTTCTGGTGGGCGAAAATGGGTCGGGAAAATCCACTCTCGTGGAAGCCGTCGCGCTGGCCTACGGGTTGTCGCCCGAGGGCGGTTCCACTGGCGCGCGGCACTCAACTCGGCGGACGGAATCCGCCTTGGCCGGCCATCTGCAACTAATTCGGAACGCCGGCGCCACCCGGCGGGGATATTTCCTGCGGGCGGAATCCATGCACGGCTTCTTCACGTATCTCGAGCAGAATCCGAGCACGTCGGGCCGGGACGTTCCATTCCATGACATGTCCCATGGGGAAGCGTTCCTGGAGCTGGCCGCTGACCGCTTTCAGGGTCCCGGCTTGTGGGTCCTTGACGAACCTGAGTCCGCCCTGTCCTTCATGGGATGCCTAAGCCTGCTGGCCGTCCTGAAGGATCTGCTGGCCGCGGGGAAGTCCCAAGTCATCATGTCCACCCATTCGCCGGTGCTAGCGGCCCTTCCGAATGCGCAGATCCTGGAGGTGGGTCCGTGGGGGTTGCGGCCCCGGGCCTGGGAAGAGCTGGATCTGGTGGCCAACTGGCGTTCCTTCCTCCAAGCGCCGGAGAGATACCTGAAGCACATCTAGCCCAAACTGAGGCTGGCCCCGTCCGCAACTCCGGACGGGGCCAGCCAAAAAGCCGGATCAACGGCTGAACGGTCATTGGGTCAGTGGCCCCGGGCGATCCATTCCGCAAGCTGCGGCGCTTCGTCGCCGATCGTCGTCGAATCACCGTGCCCGGTGCGCACCACCGTGTCCGCCGGAAGCGTGAGCAGCCGGGTCTTGATGGACTCGATGATGGTGGGGAAGTCGCTGAAGGACCGGCCGGTGGCGCCCGGGCCGCCTTGGAACAGCGTGTCGCCGGTGAAGACGGTGCCCTCGCCGGCCAGGTGGAAGCCCACCGACCCGGGGGAGTGGCCCGGCGTGTGCAGCGCCACCAGCCGGGCACCGGCGACGTCGAAGGTGTCGCCGTCGTCGATGCCGTGGTCCGGCGCGGCGCCGGGGAAGACCCGGTCCCACAGCATCCAGTCGTCGCGGTGGAGGTAGACCGGGGCATTGACCAGGCTGCGGAACTCGCCCACCGCCGCGATGTGGTCGTCGTGACCGTGGGTGAGCAGGATGGCCTTGACCGTCCGGCCGGCGACGGCGGCCGCGATGGCGGCGGCGTCGTGGGCCGGATCGATCACCAGGCATTCCACGTCATTGCCGACGATCCAGACGTTGTTGTCCACGTCCCAGGTGCCGCCGTCGAGCGAAAACGTGCCCGAGGTGACCAGCTGCTCGATTCGCACGCCGGTGCCGGGGCCGCCGCTCACAGCTCGACCACCGAGCGGAGTACGGCACCGGAGTGCATCTTCTCGAAGGCTGCCTCGATGTCATTGATCGTGATGCGTTCGGTCACAAAGGCGTCCAGGTCCAGCCGGCCCTGCCGGTAGAGATCGATCAGCATCGGGAAGTCGCGGGACGGCAGGCAGTCGCCGTACCAGGAGGACTTCAGCGAACCTCCCCGGCCGAACACATCCAGCAACGGCAGCTCCAGGGTCATGTCCGGGCTCGGGACACCGACCAGCACCACGGTGCCGGCGAGGTCGCGGGCGTAGAACGCCTGCCTATAGGTCTCGGGACGTCCGACGGCGTCGATCACGACGTCGGCGCCGAAGCCGCCGGTGAGTTCGCGGATCGCCTCCACCGGGTCGACGGCGGAGGAATCCACTGTGTGGGTGGCGCCGAGTTCCTTGGCCCGCTCGAGCTTCTTGGCGTCGATATCCACGGCGATCACGGTGGTGGCACCGGCGAGCGCGGCACCGGCCACTGCGGCCACGCCCACTCCGCCGCAGCCGATCACGGCGACCGAATCGCCGCGCTTCACGTTGCCGGTGTTGATGGCGGCACCGAGGCCGGCCATGACGCCGCAGCCGAGCAGACCAATCGCGGCAGGGTCGGCGTCGGGGTCCACTTTGGTGCACTGTCCGGCGGCGACGAGGGTCTTCTCGGCGAAGGCGCCAATGCCCAGCGCCGCGGAGAGTTCGGTGCCGTCCTCCAGAGTCATCTTTTGCGTGGCGTTGTGGGTGTTGAAGCAGTACTGCGGTTCGCCGCGGCGGCAGGCCCGGCACTCGCCGCAGACGGCACGCCAGTTCAGCACCACCCGGTCGCCGGGGGCCACCTCGGTGACGTCGGGGCCGACGGCGCTGACCACTCCGGTGGCCTCGTGGCCGAGCAGGAACGGGAACTCATCGTTGATGGCGCCCTGCTTGTAGTGCAGGTCGGTATGGCAGACGCCGCAGGTGAGGATGTCCACCAGGGCCTCGCCGGGTCCGGGCTCCGGCACCAGGATGGTCTCCAGGGTGACGGGGGCGTTCTTGGACCGGACGACGGCGCCTTTGACTTTATGGACCATGGGGTGGGCTCCTTTCATCACCGCGTCCGTGGCAGGAAGCGGCACGGCGCGGGTCCTGGGTGATCCGGGAGTCCGCGCCGTAGCTGGTGTGGTGGTGTGTCCTTGATAAAACTCTAGTCCTGTGGCCTGAGGCGGGTGGCCCTGGGCGGGTGGTCTTAGGCCGCGAGGCGGCTCTTCACCTCGGCCGCGGAGGGGTTGGTGGCCGCGGTGCCGTCGGGGAAGAGCACGGTGGGGACCGTACGGTTGCCACCGTTGAGCTGCTCCACGAGTTCGGCGGTGCCTTCGACTTCCTCGATGTTGATCTCCTGGTACCCGATGCCCTGTGCATCCAGCTGCTTCTTGAGCCGGTTGCAGTAGCCGCACCAGGTGGTCGAAAACATCGTGATGGTGCCGGAATCGGGGGTAAAGTCCACGGAAATCTCCTCAAGCTGGTTGGTGCTGCCTCTCGACCTCTGCCGGACGGCGCTGCTTGCCGCGGGCATCGGTCGTGACAGACGAGTATCACTTTGAACAACCGTAACCCGCCGGGCGCTATTCCCGCAGACGGTGTCCACGGGGGCGCTTCCCGCCGGCACTGTCCACGGACCCCGGGCCGGTGGCATGCTGGTGCCATGTGTGGACGCTACGTGATGGCCCGGGCCGTCGGGGACCTGCTGGCCGACTTCGACGCCGAACTTGAAGAGGAGCTCGTGATTCCGCCGTCCTGGAACGTCGCCCCGACCGCGGACGTGCCGATTCTCCTGGAGCGGCTGGTGGACGGGAACCCTGTGCGGCAGCTGCACATTGCCCGCTGGGGGCTCGTGCCGTCGTGGGCCAAGGACCCCGGCATCGGTTCGAAGATGATCAACGCCCGCAGCGAGAGCGTGTTGGAGAAGCCGGCGTTCCGCAAGGCCACCCGGTCACGCCGCTGCGCGGTCCCGGCTGACGGCTATTACGAGTGGAAGGGCGAGGGCCGCGGCAAACAGCCCTATTACGTGCACCCGAAGGACGGCAGCCCGATTGTCTTCGCGGGGCTCTATGAATGGTGGAAGGACCCGTCGAAGGCGGAGGGCGACCCGGAGCGCTGGTTGCTCTCGACCTCGATCCTGACCACCGACTCCCCGCCGGAGGGCTACGCGGACGGGATGCTGGCGGAATTGACGGCCCTGCACGACCGGGTCCCGCTGCCGATGGACCGCCGGACCATGGAGACCTGGTTGGACCCTCAGGCCGATGATGCCGCCGCCCTGGTGGGGCTGGTCCGGGCCGGCGCACACGACGTCGCCGAGAGTTGGACGATCGACGCCGTCGGCACCGCCGTCGGAAACGTCCGGAACGACTCGCCGGAACTGATCGAGCCGGTCGGCAGCCTGTTCTAGGGCGCGGCTCCCGCAGGAGCGGCTAGACAGTGACCCCGCCGCCGGCGTCGACCGTCCAGGTGGGGTTGAAGGCGATCTCCCAGCGGAAACCGTCCGGGTCGGAGAAGTAGCCGGTGTAGCCGCCCCAGGGTTGGGTCTTCGGCGCCGCCACGACGACGGCGCCCGCGGCCTCGGCCTGGCGCATGACGCTCTCCACCTCCTCCGCGCTGCCGACGTTGTGGCTCAGGGTGATACAGGGGACCCCGGCAGGGGCATCGGTGGCCGCCTCGGCCTGCATCTGCGCGACGTTCCAGAGCGAGAGGATGAGCCCGTGGTTTGCCTGCAGGAAGACCACCTCGCCGGGAACCTCGCGGTGGACCGGCCAACCGAGGCCCTCGACGTAGAAACGACGCGAGGCGTCGACGCTGCGGACCCCAAGTGAGATGAAGTCGACCCGTGGTTGCATCATGCGATCCTGTCCTGCGGCCGGCTGCACAGCTCGGGGACGGCCGTTAGAGCGACTCTTCGACGGGCACGTTGGCCTGGTACTCCCTGCCCTCGCAGTCGCTGAACGCCGACATCAGGTGGCCTTTGACCAGCCCCCGCACCGTGCTGATCGGAAAGGTCCCGGTGATGGTGTTGCCGGAGTGCTCCACGCCCTTGAGGTCGAAGTTCTCCTCCGTGCCGTCGTGGCTGAAGCAGAAAAAGGACACAGCCTCGCCGTTCATGAACTCGATTTCCATCCGGCGCTGGTGGGAGTGGTCCGGGGTGGCCGCCAGCAGCCCCACTACATAGGCGCCGGAACTCGGAATATTCCCGTCGATAGCGAACGTCGCCACCAAGGTCGAATCCTTGGCGGCGACGGTTACGTGCTTCAGGAGTGCGCTGTGGGAGCTCATGGCTCAATCCTGCTACCTGAGGCTGCGTCCGTCCACCCCCGATCTAGGTTTTGTCTCCGGCCCGTCGTAGACTTGAAGTATTCGAAGATATATTCGAATACTCACCCAAATATGCACTCAAAAATTATTTGAGGCCAGCGCTCCGGGAGGCACCATGGGGATGTTCAGCGAGTCGGTGGACGTCGCCTGCACCCCGGCAGGCCAGCCGGAGTCCCTGGACTGGGCCGGGCGGCACTACGTCCTCTGCGCCGAGCCGGTCCGCTGGTTCGAGCGGCGCCAGTGGTGGGCGGAAGAACAGCGGGCACCGCTGGGCAGCGGCCCGGGGCTGGTGGACCACGAAATCTGGCGCGTCCAGGTCCGGGATGCCGGGAACCCGGAGCGGACCCTCACCCTTGACCTGAGTCGGCACCTGGGCAGCGGACGCTGGCGGCTGCTGCGGATCCACGATGCCCTGCCACCCCTCCGGAAGCCCGAGTCGGCATGAGCTTCACCCACCTGCACGTTTCCACCGCGTTCAGCGCCCACTACGGGGTGTCCTGGCCGGAGGAGCTGGCTGCTGCCGCCGCCGCGGACGGCGCCACGGCGCTCGCCTGCACGGACCGCGACGGGCTCTACGGCACCGTCAAGCACCTGAAGGCCTGCATGGCGGCAGGGCTGGACCCGGTCGTGGGGGTGGACCTCGCGGTCTTCGACGACGACGGCGACCCCCGCACCCGGCTCGGGGGACGCGTCGTCGTCCTGGCCCACGGGCAGAACCACGGCGCCGGGTACCGGGCGCTGTGCCGGCTGGTCTCCGACGCCCATGCCCGCACTTCTGGCAAGGCCGGGGGAACGGTGCCCGTCGCCGTGACCCGTGCGGAGCTGGCCTCCCGCGCCCTGGATCCCCAGACCCTCAAGCCGGTGCTGACCGTGCTGATCGGCCCGGACTCCGACGTCGGCCGTGCCATGGGCGGCCGGCGCTACCTGCGCCCCCGGACGCTCTTCAAACGCTGGCTGGACGCCATGCCGCCGGGAACCCTCGCCGCCGAGGTCGTCTCGCAGCTCAGCCCGCCGGGCGAGCCGCTGAGCACGGCCCACGCGGTGCGGATGCTCAAGCTCGCCGCGGAGCACGCCGTCCCGGCGGTGCTGAGCAACGCCGTGCGGTACTGCGCCGAGGACGGCGCCGCGACGGCGGACGTGCTGGACTCCGCCCGGACGCTCAAATCCCTGCCTGAGCTCTCCGCCGCGCCGCTGCTGCAACCCAACGGGCAGGGCTGGCTGAAGTCCTCCGCGCAGATGCTGCGGCTGGGCCAGGAGATCATGCACGCCGCCGGATACGGCGCCGCTGACCTGAAAAGCCTGCTGGCACACACCGAGGCGCTCGCGGACCGCTGCCGGATGGATCCGGTCACGGACATGGGATGGAAGCAGCCGGTGGTACCGGAGGCCTCGGTGATCGGGATTGCGGGGGACCCGCTAGTGGAGCTCACGCAGCGCTGCGAGGCGGGCATCACCCGGCGCTTCCCGGGCATCACCGGGAAGCCTGCCGCGGAGCTGCGGGCCCGGCTGGATCACGAACTGCGGATCATCGACAGCCTGGGCTTCGCCGCCTACTTCCTGACCGTTGCCGAGGTGTCCCGGATGATCCTGGACATGGGGGTCCGGGCCGCCGCCCGCGGCTCGGGCGCCTCCAGCCTGGTCAACTTCCTGATCGATGTCAGCCAGGTGAACCCGCTGCAGCACGACTTGATTTTCGAACGCTTCCTGTCCCGTGACCGCGCCACCCTCCCGGACATCGACATCGACGTCGAAAGCGCCGAACGGCACAACGTCTACCGGAAGATCTTTGAACGCTTCGGCTCCGAACGCGTCACGCTGATGAGCATGCAGAACGGGTACCGCGCCCGCGGCGCCGTCCGCGACGCCGGCCTGGCCCTGGGTATGGACGGCGGCGACATCGACGAGATCGCCAAGCAGCTGTGGCGGTTTTCGGCCCGGAACTTCCGTGAGGCCCTCGTGGAGAAACCGGAGCTGAAGGAATTCGCCGGCCGGGTGGAGCAGCGCGACTTCAGCGAAAACCAGCAGCTGGACCTGCTGGTGGACCTCACCGAACGGTTGGACCGGCTGCCGCGCCACATTTCGATGCACCCCTGCGGGGTCATCCTGGGTGACGCGACGCTCCTGGACCGCACCCCGGTCCAGCCCAGCGGGCTGGGCCTGCCGATGAGCCAGTTCGACAAGCACGACATGGACCCGATGGGCATGCTCAAACTCGATGTCCTCGGCGTCCGGATGCAGTCCGCCATGGCCTTCGCGGTCCGGGAGGTGATCCGGCTGCACCCGTCCAAGGCCGAGGTGGTGGCAGCCGGCCGCCACCCGGCGGGCCCGGACGGCACCGGGCCGGAGTACATCGCCGCGGACGGCAGCATCGACCTCAACGCCGTCCCGCTCGACGACGAACCCACCTATGAGCTGATCCGCAGCACCCACACCCTGGGCTGCTTCCAGATCGAGTCCCCGGGCCAGCGGGAACTGATCGGCAAGCTGGCGCCCCGGGAATTCAACGACCTCATCATCGACATCTCGCTGTTCCGGCCCGGGCCGATGAAGTCGGACATGGTCCGGCCCTTCCTGGAACACCGGCACGGCTTCGCGCCGGAGGTCTACCCGCACCCGGACCTGAAGCCGGTGCTCCAGGAGACCCACGGGGTGACCGTCTTCCATGAGCAGATCCTCAAGACCTTCGACGTGATGACCGGCTGCGGGCTGGCCCGGGCCGACGAATTCCGGCGGGCCCTCGGCAACGAGGCGCTGGAAGGCAAAGTGGAGGAATTCTTCCGCCGCGAGGCCCGCACCCGGAACTACACGCCCGCGGTGGTGGACAAGGTCTGGGGAACCCTGAAGGCGTTCGGCAGCTTCGGCTTCTGCAAGGCGCACGGCGCCGCCTTCGCCGTGCCCACCTACCAGTCGGCCTGGCTCAAGACCCACCACCCCGAAGCCTTCCTGGCCGGACTCTGGGAACACGACCCCGGCATGTACCCCAAGCGGCTGCTGGTGGCCGAGGCCCGGCGGCTGGGGATCCCCATCCTGCCGCTGGATATCAACCGCAGCCAGGCCGAATACCGGGTGGAGCGGGTGGAAACCGGCCCGGACCGGGGCAGGCTGGGCATCCGGCTGAGCATCAACGGCATCTTCGGGCTCTCCGGCGCCGAGCTGAAGCGGATCGTGGCCGGCCAGCCCTATGACTCCCTCGCGGACCTGCGGGCCCGCTCCCGGATCAGCAAGCCCAGCATCCAGCGCCTGGCCCAGCTGGGCGCCTTCGACACGCTGCACCGTGCCGCCGGCGGAACCGCCAACCGGGCCGACCTGGTCCATCACCTGCAACAGCTGCAGGGCCGGCCGCAGCGCAAAGGCGTGGAGGTCATCGAGGGCCAGCTGGCGCTGCCCCTGGGCGACGTCGAACTCAAAAACCTGAAGGGCGGCCTCCCTGCCCCCACCCTGGTGGAAACCGTCCGCGCCGAACTGGACCTGATGGCGGTGGATGTCAGCGGGCACCTGATGGAAAGCCACCGGCCCCTGCTGGACCGGCTGGGCGTCACCACGGCGGATAAGCTGCTGGGACTGCGCAACGGCACCGAAGTACTGGTGGCCGGGGTGCGGGTGGCCACCCAGACCCCGCCGATGCGCGGCGGACGCCGGGTGGTGTTCATCAGCATCGACGACGGTACCGGCTGCGTGGACTCGGTCTTCTTCCATGAGGCCCAGGAACAGTCCGGGCCCCTGCTGTTCGGCACCCGGCTGCTGCTGATCCGGGGAACCACCCGGCGGACCGGGCCGCGGGGCATCAGCATCAGCGCCTCCATGGCCTGGGACCTCAGCCGCACGGAGACCCTGCCCTTCCCCGTTCCTGCTCCCGGTGGACCCGGCGGACTCGGCACGCCGGCGCCGCCGGAACCCGCCGTGCCGGGCCCGCTGGACGGGATCGGCCGGAACCTGGCCATCACCGGGCTGGGAGGTTGACTGCCGGCCGGCCGCGTTGGTTGGCCCATCCTGAACCCGATAGCATGGACGAGGCTGGCTGTGGTCCCCGTACGCCACAAGCTACGAAGCCTTAACTTTGAATAGGAGACACCCGTGTCAGATGCCCAGCAGATCACCCTTCTCGTCGACGGCGAAGAGACCAAGGTGACTACCGGG
>JAPLAM010000020.1 GCA_026393275.1 Arthrobacter sp. | reverse complement strand
GATGCGCTTGCGACGCTTGGCCAGTGCGGCGTTGCGGTCGGCGGCTTCACGCTTCTCGGCGATCTGGCGGGCGGTGCGCTCGTCAGCGGTCACGAAGAAGGTGTCACCGGCGCGCGGGACGTTGGACAGACCCAGCACCTGGACGGGGCGGGACGGGCCGGCCTCGGTCAGGGCGCTGCCGTCGTCGTCGAACATGGCGCGGACGCGGCCGTGGGCCGTGCCTGCCACGATCGTGTCGCCGACGTGCAGCGTACCGGACTGGACCAGGACGGTGGCCACGGAACCGCGGCCCTTGTCCAGGTTGGCTTCGATCGCGATACCGCGGGCATCCTTGTTCGGGTTGGCGCGCATGTCCAGGGCAGCGTCCGCGGTAAGCAGGACTGCCTCGAGCAGCTCGTCGATGTTGAGGTTCTGGCGGGCAGAGACCTCCACGAACATGGTGTCGCCACCGTACTCTTCCGGAACCAGTCCGTACTCTGTCAGCTGGCCGCGGACCTTGTCCGGGTTGGCGCCTTCCTTGTCGATCTTGTTCACGGCCACGACGATCGGCACGTTGGCCGCCTGGGCGTGGTTGAGGGCTTCAACGGTCTGCGGCATGACGCCGTCGTCCGCTGCGACCACCAGGATGGCGATGTCGGTGACCTTCGCACCACGGGCACGCATGGCGGTGAACGCTTCGTGGCCCGGGGTATCGATGAAGGTGATCCGGCGATCGGTGCCTTCGTGGTTGTGCGTGACCTGGTAGGCACCGATGTGCTGCGTGATGCCGCCGTGTTCGCCCGCCATAACGTCGGACTTGCGGATGGCATCGAGCAGCCTGGTCTTACCGTGGTCAACGTGGCCCATGACGGTGACAACCGGAGGACGTGCCTCGAGGTCTTCGTCGCCTTCGGCTTCCAGTTCTGCTTCGAAGTCAATGTCGAAGCCGGAGAGCAGCTCGCGCTCCTCGTCCTCCGGCGAGACGACCTGGAGCTTGTAGCCAAGCTCCTCGCCCAGCAGGGCAAAGGTCTCCTCATCCAGCGACTGCGTGGCCGTGGCCATTTCGCCGAGGTGGAACAGCACCGTCACGAGCGCGGCGGGGTTTGCCTCGATCTTGTCGGCGAAGTCCGTGATGGACGAGCCGCGGCGGAGCCGGACAATGGTGTTGCCGTCGCCGCGGGGTACGCTCACGCCACCCAGCGACGGGGCACTCATCTGCTCAAGTTCCTGGCGCTTGGCGCGCTTCGACTTGCGCTGCTTGCCACGGCCTGCGCCGCCCTTACCGAAGGCACCCTGGGTGCCACCGCGACCGCGACCACCCTTGCCGAAGCCACCGCCGGCCGGAGCGCCGCCGCCTGCACCGGGGGCACCGGTGCCGGGAGCGCCACCCGGACGGCCCGGGCCACGGCCGCCGCCACCGGGACGGCCTGCACCAGCGGGTGCGGGACGTTCGGTGCGGTTGGGCATCATGCCGGGAGTCGGACGGTTTCCGCCGGCTCCGGGACGGGCGCCGGGAGCGCCTGCCGGACGCGGTGCGCCCGGACGGGGACCACCGGCGCCGGCTGCCGGACGGGGGCCGCCGGGACGGGGACCGCCGGCGCCTGCTGCCGGACGGGGACCGCCGGGGCGTTCGCCCTCGGTGCGGCTTCCGCCCGGACGCGGCATGCCCTGGGAAGGAGCGAACGGGTTGTTACCCGGACGCGAAGTGCGTTCGTTGTCGCCGCCGCGGCCGCGGGGCATGCCCTGGGACGTGGCGAACGGGTTGTTGCCCGGACGGGGGCCGCCCGGACGCGGAGCAGAGCCGCCCTGGCGTGCCGGAGCCGCCGGGGCTTCTGCCTTCGGTGCCGGACGTGCGCCGGGCTTGGCGCCGCCGGTCTGGGCTGCCGGGGCCGGAGCCGTCGGTGCCGAGGCAGGAGCCGTCGGTGCCTGGGCAACCGGAGCGGCAGGGGCCTGGGCAACCGGTGCGGCAGGTGCCGCCGCTTCGGCCTTGGATTCGGCGGCCTTGGGCGCAGCGGGAGCCGGCGCGGGCGCCGGTCGGGTCGCTGCGGGGCTTGTCTTGGGGGCGGACGCGGGCGCTTCGGACTTCGGAGCGGCGGCTGCGTCGGGGTAGGCGTTGCGGAGTTTTCGCACAACGGGGGCCTCAATGGTGGAAGAGGCGGAGCGAACGAATTCGCCCAGTTCCTGCAGTTTGGTTACTGCATCTTTGGAAGTAATACCGAGCTCTTTAGCAAGCTCATGTACGCGGACCTTGGCCACATTTCTCCTGTCTCGG
>JAPLAM010000017.1 GCA_026393275.1 Arthrobacter sp. | reverse complement strand
GGTCCGCGATTTCGGTCCAGAGCGGGATCAGGTTTTCGCGGTCAAAATCCCGGTAGAGCTCCTTCAGCTGGGCAGCCTCTTCGGGCGTCGGCTCGGGGGCGGTGTGCCCCGCAGCCACTGATTCATGGGTCGTGTTCTCGGTCATGGCCATCCCTTTACTTTGCTTGAGCGCCTGCGGCTGCGAGGCGTTGGGCGATGTCGGTGCGGAGGTCCTTCTTGTTGATCTTGCCCACCTTCGTGGTGGGCAGCTCGTCGAGAACCACTAAGCGTTCCGGGATCTTGAAGGCCGCCACACCGGTTTGGCGCAGCATCTCCTGGATCTGCTCGAGGGTGACCTCGCGTCCGGGCTTGACCGTGATGTAGAGGCACAGTCGTTCACCGAGCAGCGGGTCCGGCATGGCAACTGCGGCAGCCATGGTCACGTCCTCGTTGCGGTAGACCAGGCTCTCGATTTCCTCGGCCGAGATCTTCTCCCCGCCCCGGTTGATCATGTCCTTGTCCCGTCCCTTCACGATCAGGTTTCCCTCCGGGCGCCGCTCGACGATGTCCCCGCTGGCGTACCAGCCATCGGGGGTGAAAGCGCGGGAGCTGGCTTCAGGGGCCCGGTAGTATCCCCTGGGCGTGTAGGGCCCGCGGGTCAGGATGGATCCCGGGACTCCGTCCGGGAGGTCCTCACCGGCCTCGTCGACGATGCGGACCTCGTCGGCTTCGGACACGGGGCGGCCCTGCGTGGTGCAGATGACCTCTTCAGGATCATCAAGCCGTGTGGTGTTGATGAGCCCCTCGGCCATGCCGAAGACCTGCTGCAGGGTCGCGCCCAGGACCGGTTTCACTTTCCGGGCAATTTCATCCGGCAGTCGGGAGCCACCGACCTGGAGTACTTCGAGGCTGGCCAGCTGGTCGCCGCCGGTTTCTTGCTGATACTCGACCCAGCGCTGGGCCACGGCCGGGACCGCCGTTGAAAGGGTTACCTTCTCCCGTTCGATAGTGGCAAAGGCCTTCCGCGGTTCGGGGCTGGGTAGCATGACGGCCCGGCCGCCGGCGAACAGGATCCCTAAAATGCCAGGGCACGCCAACGGGAAGTTGTGGCTCGCCGGCAGGGTTCCGAGGTAGACGGTGTCCTCGGTGACTCCGGTGGGTATGGAGGTGGTCCTGATGTTGTAGGCGTAGTCGTTATGGGTCCTGGTGATGAGCTTGGGCAGGCCGGTGGTGCCGCCGGAGAGGAGGAACAGGGCAGGCGAATCGGGGCACGGTGCGGAGTCGTCCAGTCTGGCTCTTGCGCCGGGGGCATCCGCTCCGGGGGCCAGGATGTCCTCGAGGCAGCTGTTGGCGGGGTTCGCGGCTCCCGAAACGAGAATGAACTCCAGCGACGGGATGGTTGCCGCCAGGCCTTCGGCCAGGGTCTGGTGGTCAAAGTCCTTGATGACGTCCGGGACGGCGATGGCCCGGGATTCGGAGAGCTCCGTGAGGAAGGACAGCTCGTATTGCCTGTGGGCCGGCAGCGCCATCACAGGAATGATACCGGCCCGGAAACAGGCCAGCGTCAGCACCGTGAACTGCCAGCCGTTGGGCAACTGCACCATGATCCGGTCATCGGCTATCAGGCCCAACTGCAGCAGGCGTTCGGCCGCGGCATCGACCCTGTCGGCCAGCTCCGCGTAGCTCAGCCTGACGTCACCGTCCACAACCGCGATCTTGTCCGGCAGCCGGTCGGCCGTGTCGAGAAGGTAGGCGCCCAGGGGGCGGTCCTCCCAATAGCCCTTGCTGCGAAATTCGGCGGCGAGATCGGCGGGCCAGGGGACGGTGCCTTCACTGGTGTGGCTGGTCATTGAATGTCCTCCCTGACATTGATCACTACGGCATCAAGCGCGACGAGCCCGTCGTGGGTCAGGCGCAGGGGGTTGATTTCGATCTCTGCGATTCCGTCATTGGACACGAGGGCATCTCCGAGCCTGACCAGCAGCCCGGCCAGCTGGGCGGGGTCCAGCACCGGTCCGGAACGGAAGCCGTACAGCAGCTCGCGCGCCTGGAGTTCACCGGGCATGCCTTCGGCCACACGCGCAGTCAGCGGTGCGGAGCGGATGGAAATATCGGCGAAGACCTCCGCAGTGGTGCCACCCAGGCCCAAGACGATGATCGGTCCGAAGACGGGGTCGCGGCGGGCCCCGACGACCAGGTCGACGCCGGGGGCGGCCATAGCTTCGATCAGGAATTCGCGGGCGCCGGCGGCTTCGAGGCCGTCCAGGGCCCGGTCCATGGCCGCGGGGGAGTCCACCCCGAGGTGCACACCGCCGATCTCGGTCTTGTGCAGGACGGCGGCGTCGAGCAGCTTGACCGCGACAGGCCCGCCCAGCTCGGCGAGAGCCTCCTGGGCGGCCGCGCGGGTGCCGCAGCTGCGCCGGGCGGGTGTAGCGATGCCGAGGGCACCGAGGAGTTCCTTGGCACGGTTTTCGTCCCAGGGCCCGTGCAGATCCGGCCAGGTGAAGGCGCTGGCGGGGGCCTGGCCGCGCTGGAACTGCCCGCGGGCGTCGTTGACCAGGGCGGTAATGCCATGGGCGAGGGATGTGGGTCCGCAGATCAGGGGCAGGCCCTGCTGGTGCGCGGATTTTTTCGCTCGTTCAAGGTCGCCGTCGGGGCCGTCCACGCCGATCAGGACCGGCAGGGAACCGGCGGCGCCGGAAGCTGCGACCGACTGCGGAAGGTCGGCCACGGGTTCTGTCAGTCCGTAGACCGCGACGGTGTCGATGGCCGGGTCGGCGGCGACGGCCGCCACGATCTTCTCGTAGCCCGGCCCGGGGCGGCCGGTGTCCACCGGGTTGGCCTGGAAGGTCAGCGGCGGCAGCAGTGCAGCTATTCTGTCCTGGCTCGCCTGGGAGAGGCGTGGCAGCGCCACCCCGGCGCCGTGCAGGGCATCGGCGATCAGCAGGCCCGGGCCGGCCTGGCCGGTGATGAGCCCGACGCCGGGGTCGGCGGCGGGTGCCAGGCGGCGTCCGGCCAGGGCGGTGACGGCGGCAACCAGCTGGTTCTCGTCGTCCACGAGCACCGCGCCGGCCTGCTTGAGGACCGCGCGGGTGGTGCGCCAGGACGTGGCCAATGCCCCGGTGTGGGACTGGGCAAACTCGGACACGTCGTTCCGGCCGACCACCAGAGCGACCACCGGCTTGACGGCACTGAGGCGGGAGACGGCGTCGACGAGGGCCGGGCCGTCGCTGACCGTTTCCAGGTGCAGGGCCACCGCCTTGGTTTGCGGATCGGAGATCAGGTAGTCCAGGACATCGGGCGCGGTGATGTCGGTTCCGGCGCCGATGCCGACGGCGAGGCTGACGCCCACCCCGGCGCGCTGCAGGTGGAACGCCAGCACGTGATTGACTCCGCCGCTGGCGGCGACCACGGCCACGGAGCCGGGCTCCAGCTCCGCCACCCCGGGGACGAAGCTGGCGCGCAGGTTGCGGTGGGGGACGAAGAAGCCTGAGGTGTTCGGGCCGAGCAGGCGGATTCCGGTGTCCCGGACGGCTGCCTCGACCTGGTGCGCGAATTCGATGCCGGGGCCGCCGGCTTCGGCGAATCCGCCGGCGCAGACCAGGGCGGCCCTGGCGCCGGTGGCCGCGCTGTCGCGAAGCGCCTGGGCGGTGGCGGCGGCCGGCACGCAGAGCACGGCCATGTCCGGGCCGCCGGGGATGGCGGCCGCGGCGCCGGCGATGCTGGTATGCATGCCGGTCTCACCGCGGCTGTTCACCAGTTCCACGGGGGCCGGGTAGGCGGACAGCGACTGGGCCATGACTGCGCCGAGCTTCTCCGGGCTGGAGGAGGCGCCGACGACGATGATGCCCCGGGGCGCGAACAACGGGCTCAGGCTATGCATCGGTTGCCTCCGTGGCTGCGCTGGCGACGGCGTCTGCCCGGCCGGAAAGGATCTGGGTGAGGGCAGAAATGGGGCCACGGTCATCCACGACGACGCTGGTCAGGCCGCGGCCAAGCCGGACCTCCTCGGAGAGCAGGGTACGGGTGAAGGGGTTGCCACCCTGGATCACGATGGCTGCGGCCCGGGCGGGCAGCTGGCGGAAGGCCGCGGCGAGGCCCTCCTCGGTGTCCGGTGCGGTGAGCAGCAGGCCGGTGTCGGCATCGGCGTCGGCCGGGTCCGTGACCAGCGCGATGCTGCCGCCGGCGTCGGTCAGGACGGCGTGGCCGTCCTGACCGGTAAGGGCGAGCAGGCGCCCGCCGAACCGGACCGGTCCGGCGCTGAGCGGGGTTTCCAGTGGCGTGTGTCCGTGCCTAGACAGCCAGTCTTGCTCCGCAGACTCAACCAGGTGCGGGTCACGCTGGCGGATCTTGTCGATGTCGATGCTGCGGGAGAAGAAGTGGAAGGTGAACTGGGTCGGATCGAAGGAGTCGTAATACCGGGCGAAGTGTTCCCACCAGCTCAGGCCGCCGCGGGCCTGGTTCTGGATCTTCGCGACCTGCGGCTGGCGTTCGGTTTCATAATTGGTGAAGGCCGTCTCGAGGTCGTCCTGGTGCGCCGCGACTTCCCGGACCAGAGTGATCGCATCTTCCATGGCCATCTTGGTGCCGGAGCCGACGGAGAAGTGCGCGGTGTGCACGGCATCCCCGAGCAGGACGACGTTGCCCTGGTGCCAGGTGCGGGTTCGTCGGGTGCGGAAATTGGCCCAGCGGGAGCTGTTGGCCACCAGCGGTTCGCCGGCAATATCCTCGGCGAAGAGCTTCTCCAGGAACCGCTGCGTCTTCAGGTCCGAGAGTCCCGGAGGCTGGCTGACGTCGAATTCGTCGAGACCGGCCCTGCGCCACGTCTCCTCATCCGTTTCGACGATGAAAGTGCTCAGGTCATCGCTGATCGGATAGCCGTGCACGGCGAAATTGCCGAATTCGCTCTTCCGGTGCAGGAAGGTCATGCCCTTGAACTTGTGGCTCGTGCCAAACCAGATGAATTTGGCCGTGGCGGTCTCAGCCGTGTGGCCTAGGCTCTCGCCCAGTTGCTCCCGGGTTGAGGAGTTCGCGCCGTCGGCGCCCACGATCAGATCGAATCCGTCCAGCGCGGACAGTTCGGGCACATGCTGGCCGAAGCGCATGTCAACGCCGGCTTCCGCCGCGCGGTCCTGCATCAGCTGAAGGAGGGTTTTGCGGTAGATGGCAGCCATGCCGTTGCCGGCGAAAGACTTCCGCTCGCCTTTGAGCCAGACCTCGATGTCATCCCAGTGGGTGCCGAAGTCCCGCAGCCCGTCGTGGACTACGGGATCGGCGTCGTTGATCCTGGTCAGCGTTGCGTCAGAGAAGACCACCCCGAAGCCGAACGCATCCGTGGCCTGGTTCCGTTCAAAGAGCACCACCTCGGCTTCGGGAACGGTCTGTTTGAACAGGGTCGAGAAGAACAGTCCGCCGGGACCGCCGCCAATGCAGGCTACGCGAAGTGCCATCGATGCCACCTTCTAAAGTTTGGGGGAGTGGGTGAGACAGGTTAATTATGTTACTTAAATATGTTGAACGTCAAGGTTTTGTTACACATTTGCTTTCGGGTATCACCGGGACGGGCCGCCCGATGACGCCCTCCACGTAGGCGGCCGCCCGTGGCCCGAGCTGTTCGTGTACCCGGCTGAACAGGCTGAACGCCGCCGGGCCCGGCCAGTTCTCCGGTTGAAGTTCCTGCGGCAGTCCGGGGTCGCGGAAGGGGAAGCGCCGGAAGTCATCGATGATCCGGGTGCGTTCGATCAGGGCCTGCCTCCCGTCCTTGCCGGCGTTGCCGCGTTCGTTGTCCAGGTGCGCATAGGTGCCCAGGAAATTCCGGTAGTCCTGACCCAGCGATTCCAGGTCCCAGCATCGCGCGGCCAGGTCGCGGGCCGAATCCGCGTCATCAGAACCGCACCAAAGGACATCCACCCGCGCAGACCCAAGCTGGGAGGCGAGCTCCCTGGCTTCCCGGGAGAGATCGTGCGGGGCCAGCCAGGTCGAAGGGGAAAGCTGGCCGAATCCCGTCCATGCCAGCTGCTTGCGAAGTTGTTCCCGGATCGCCCGCTCGGATTCCGGCACCTGGTAAATGACCATGGTCCACCGGCCGGTCCAGGGTTCCTCCCTGCGGCGGAAAATCCGCGCCCGGCCCTGGATGAGCACGTCCAGCATGCGTTCACTCAAGGTGTAGACCGTCTCCCGGCCCTCCCTGCGGGTGGTGAACCAGCCGTCCTTCTTGAGCCTGGACATGCTGACCCTGATGGTGGCCGGTTCGACGCCGAAGGCCACCATCAGTTCGGTCAGCTCGCCAAGCTTGACCTCCCCGCCGGCATAGCGAAGGTAATCGCCGAACAGATTCAGGACGAGCGATCGGGGTGTCTCCGCCATGTTGACTCCTGGGAGGTCGAGGTAAAATGTAACAACGTTGTAAACGAACAACAAAGTTATGTTATATATTTTTTGTGGGTCTTACCCCGCACCCACTGGCGTGCCCGCTCCTTCCTCCCGAGGTGTCTTGCCCACCAGGCTTGGCGCCTGACTCCCCGTCCAGAGCGCCTCGGTCGGCAGCTACGCCCTTGCCGGCAGGTTCATCGGCGCTATTCTCATCGGTTACCTCACGGATATTCTCGGCCGCCGGAAAGTTCTGATGGCGTCCTTTGCTTTCTTCTCGCTGCTGATGCTGCCCACCGCACAGCCACCTCAGCGGAACTTTTCGGCTCCTTCCGCTTCCTGGCCGCAGTGGGACTTGACGGCGCCATGCCGACGGCGATCGCCCTGACCGTCGAGTTCTCCACGACTCACCGCAAATTCAGCAACGGCCTGATGTTGTCAGGCTACGCAGTCGGCGGCATCTCTTGGCTGCTCTGCTGTCACCGGCGCCCCTGCCATCGATCGGTTTCCAAGGAATGCTCGCCAGCGGCGGTCTACCCCAATTCGACCCGGTCCCCAACGTGGGAATCACCTTGGGCGGAGAACGGGTCGGCGCCGTTCTCGCCATCTCCGGCGGAGGTATCTTGGTGGCGGCAGCCTTGGGCAAATTCACTAACTTTTCCGTCCGGCGCTCACTGCCGCCTCAGTGATTGCAGTCCTCGCCGTGCCGCAGTCCAAGCCGGAACGTCCTACCGCCGGCATCGCCGCTGATCGCCGCCGGCCCACCGAATCCGTGGGCTTACCTACGAAGCATCGGCCGGGGACAGCCGCGCAGTGGGTGGTGGTAGAGATAGTGGCAAAAGCAGACAGGGCATATGCCCGGTCCGTCCAACCGTCGCCAATTAGGCTGCTGCGGCCGTCAACTGCATTCGACGATTCACGGAATTGGCCTAGTAGGATCGGCCCCGGCCCGGGCTCATCCTCGGACGAGAAATGTAGGGCCTAAGGTTTCTTGCCGAGCGCCTTTTCCAACACATCCGTGCGGACAATTGTGCCAGCCATGTCGTCCTTGGCTTCCGGGAAACCGTTGTCTCGGAGCATCGCCAGTAGTTTTTGGGTATCACCGACTGACACTGGCTGGAGCGATTTAGTGAAGAGCTTGTCGATCGTATGGGTGTAGAGCATATCGATCTGGGGATCCGTTGAATCCAGCTTCAGGTTCTTCCCGATGGATTTCTTGGCAACCTCGGGCGCTGATTTCCACAGTTGCAAGGCCTCGTCGAGGGCTTGCAGGACGGCCACGGCCTGGTCGGGTTTGCTGTCGAGCCACTTCTTGTTGGCGTTTACCTCTGTTCCGGGGAAGTAATCGAGGCCGCTGTAGTCTTCGATAACGTGGCTGCCGGGTTTTGAAGCGATGGCGCGTGAGAGCAGGGGCTCACCCGTGACCATCGCATCGATCTGACCACCGACAAATGATTGGACCTGGGTGACAGCGTCCTGGGTAACCAGAACCTGGACGTCATCAAAGGTCATGGCGTTCTGGCGGAGTGCCTGGTTCATCAGGAGGGACGACGACTGTCCTTTGGACCCGTTAATCCCGACCTTGCGCCCGCGCAGGTCCTTGACTGTTTTGATGTTCTCAGTGACGACCAAGACCTGTCCTGGATTCTTTACCCACCCAGCCAAAGTCTGAAGTGATCCGCCCCCCTGGAGAGCTGTAAGTTGAGCGGCAGGTGGCGCCGAAACGGCGATTTCGAAGGCGCCGCCAGCAGCAGCGGGGATCAGTTGGGGGCCCGGCATGAAGGTGACCTCAACGTCGTTGAGTCCGTGCTTCTTGAAGATTCCTTCGTCCTGAGCAACCAGTGGCAGAAGCAATGCGGCGGCTGGGGCGGCGAGGCCAATCCGGATTTTTCCGGACAGGGCGGTCGACTTGCCCGGTCCCGGATCAGTGGACTGCGCCGGTGTGGCGGCACATCCTCCGAGAAGCAGGGCCAGGGTCGCTGCAAGCCCGACCGCTGACACGAGTTTCTTGATTTTCACTTGTCTCCTTTTCGAGTGGGTCCCGGCCGGGATTCCTGCCGGGCTGTGGTCGGCTCTCCTCCGCGCCGGAAGCCCCATGGCAGCGGGTCGGCGACCTCCCTGATCGCACCCGGCGGTTATAATGGGAACGATCCCACTTTCGCAGGTGCCGCACATTGGTGTCAACACTTTCGTGGGCATCGCTTTGAGGGTGTTACAAAAAGGATTTATTAGGATCGCAGCAGCGAGTGTGTGCCGATGGTCAGGACTCAGTTGCTGCGGCGTGGAGGCGGGTTAGAGGGCCCATCGAGCGGGTATCCTGATGATCCACACGGCACGAGCCCGGCCGGGCCGTGCGGTCGGACGTCAGCGTGGGATGCAGAATTTTCAGCACGACTTGGAGGAAACATGATTCCCAATGTTGTCGAGGTGGCTAAGGCCGCGGGCGTTTCCAGATCCACGGCGTCCAGGGCCCTGTCGGGGCATCCGCATGTCAATCCCAAAACGCGCACGAAGGTGCTCGAGGCAGCGGCGGCAATGGGCTATCGCGTTAACCTGATGGCTACGGCGCTAAGAGGTGGCCACTCGCGCCTCATCGGCCTGGTGATCACGAACCTCGTTAACGCCTCCCTCCAGACCATCACCCAAGTCATTCAGGCAGAGGCGCAGAAGCATGGCTACCAGGTCCTTCTGGGTGTCACCGAGGGAGACGCCCAGAACGAAGCCAGAATAGTAGAAACCCTGGTCGATCACCGCGTCGACGGCCTGATCCTGATGGGCAGCGACGCCAACACCGAACGTACAAACGGATACGTCCGCGGGGGACTTCCTGTCGTGAACCTCATCCGCCGTCCCGCGGGCAGCCTTGCGCCCAGCGTCCTTCCAGACAACTACGAAAGCACCTATCAGGCGACCCGTTATTTGGTGAGCCTCGGCCATCGTGACATCGCCTATATTGGAGGGCCGATGGAGGTCGCGTCGGGAAACGAGCGCTATTCCGGCTTCGCGGCCGCCCTGGCCGAATCAGGGGTTGCCGTTCACCAGGAGCTTGTACTCCGCGGCGCCTTTGACCCCGAATTTGGTTCACAAGCAATGGCGCAACTGCTTGGCAAGCGCACTGCCTACACCGCACTCCTGGTGGCGAATCACGAAGCCATCTTCGGCGTGTTGCCCCAGCTCGTGGACGCCGGGATCAATCTCCCGCAAGAACTGAGCCTCGTCGGCATTGAGGACGTACCATGGTTTACCGCTTGGCGGCCGCCGATAACTGTCGTTGACATCAGTCCGGCTGCGGTCGCCATCGCGGCTTTCGACACGCTGCTCCATCAGATCCAGAAGGAATCTCCGGAAAACGCCCCCATCTTGCGTCCAGGGGTAAAACTTGAGGTGCGGGGCTCTTGCGCCCCCGTCCAGAATGTTGAACTTCACCAGGGGTCAAAAGCGATGATCCAGCAGGCCTGAGGGACGGTTCGCTTTTGCTGCACACCTCGACTGTCCCGCCCGCCTTGATGGCAGGGAATTGCCCCTAGTCTTCGACCTCGACGAATTTCAAAACGTCCGGTGACTGCACCTCCCAGCTGCGGATGCCCGTACGGGAAACTGCAGCCTGTACAGCCGGGAAGACCTCGGCGAATTGTCCGGGCTCCTGCCACAAGGTCATGGCAAAGACCTCCGAGTGTGAGGAATTGTGGCCAACGTAGCCTTCCTGCAGGCCTTGGGCGCCTTCGATGCTGTCGAGAATGACTTGAGCTGCGGCCAAGGCCTGAGCGAAACGGTCGGGTGCCGGATGGTGGATGGCCAAGTGGGCGTACATAGTATTTCCTATCGATTTGGTGGCGCCTAACGCCACAGTGTCTGGTTGAGGTGTTTGAGGAATTCCAGGTTTCCTTCGAATTCCTTGCGCTTGAGCTGGTCGTACGAGTCGGCTCGGTGCCTTGCGGATCCCGCAGCGGCGAGGCCGGCCAAGCGTTTGACTCCGGCCGTTACGGGATCGATGAACTCCACGCCAACCTGGTCTGACAGGTACTCGGCATGCACCCCAAGGGGAGCGCCACCAAGCACGATCGATTTGACGCGCGGATCCCGTCCTAACTCCCGGCCCACACTCAGGAGCCTTCCTCTTATTGCGGCGGGGGAGGCAGCTTCGAGCACTGAAACCGGCAGTGCCTCTATGGTGACGCATGCGTCTTCGTAGTTGTTGTTTCGGACGAGTTCGCGGACCAGCGGGACGGAGGCCGGCTGGATCGTAAGGATGGCGAAATCGCCCCTTTCGGCCGCCTCCGCCAGTGCTGACTCGCCGATTCCCAGTACAGGAATGTCGAGGAGTTCCCGGGCCGCGAGCAACCCCGGGTCACCGAATGCCCCGACCAGGACACCCCGAGCACCGACTCCTGCCGCCAAGGTATCAAGGAGTGCGACGGCGGCTACCGCAGCGTCGATATGGGTCTCAATCGACGGAGTGCCCCAACCGACCCGACACGTTCGGGCTGTAGTCCCCGAGGGGACCGCCAGCTGCACCTGTTCATCGATGAGTGCCGTCACCGCCGGGCTGGTGTTCGGGTTGATAACCAGCAGATCTTCGTTTTTGTCTGAGAGCTTGTGCATTTCACCTCAATCTGCATCGTTCTGGGAACGATCCCAAGATGATGACAGGAGAATAGCAGGGGAACAGATTGAACGCCAATGCGCGCCAACCCGGCCACCCCGGGAGAGGTGTGAGGGCCCAAAAAAAGCCGTCCCTAGACACCGGCAGAGATTTATGGGATCGTTCCCAAGAACGCTTGTCTAGATAGGCCCGAAGCAAGAGGAGGAGTATTGACTGCCCTGGATCAACGTCCATCCACCGAAGGATCTCGAGTCGAGACGCGGGACCTTTTAGGTTACGGCCGCCCCGGCCCGGGCGCTAGGTGGCCGGGCAACGCCCGGATTGCCGTGAACCTCGTGATCAACTATGAAGAAGGGGCGGAGTACGGCGCGAGCCCTGAAGACCTCGAATTCGAGCCTCCGCCGGAGCTGAGCTATCCTACGGGATCTGCGGTCGATCTTGCCACCGAGTCAATATTCGACTATGGGGCCCGGGCCGGTATTTGGCGGCTGCAGCGGATGCTCGACGAATACAATCTGCCTGCAACCTTCTTCGGCTGTGCCCGTGCATTCGAGCTAAATCCCGAAGTAGGGGCTTACATCAAAGAAGCGGGGCACGACGTGTGCGCCCACGGATGGCGTTGGGAGAAGGTTAGAGACCTGCCACGAGAGATCGAGCGGGAACATATTGCCTGGGCGGTGGAGTCAATCGAAAAAACTTGCGGTGACCGTCCCCGAGGTTGGTATTGCCGCGCCCCGCGTTCCGTCAACACCAGGGAACTGCTTGCTGAGGAGGGCGGGTTCCTTTACGACTCCGATTCCTTTGCCGACGATGTTCCTTACAAGGTCCAGGTCCTTGGGAAGCCAAGACTCGTGATTCCCTACTCATTTGTCACAAATGATTCCAAGTTCGCGCCTGGCCAGAGCTTTTCCTCAGCCAGTTCCTTTCTGGATGACTGCAAGCGTGCGTTTGACTGTTTGTGGCGCGAAGGTGAAACGTCGCCGAAAATGATGACCATAGGCCTGCACGGCCGGATCATTGGTCAGCCAGCCCGGGCGTGGGCTTTGCGTGAATTCCTTGAACACGCCCTCTCGCATGACGGCGTCTGGTTCGCCCGTCGACTGGATATTGCCCAATGGTGGCTGTCTGAAATCGAGGGACCAGCTGCTGGGCTTGGATCCACGGGGGCGCAGGAAGTGTCCGCCGACCGTGCCAAGAGTGGTGCGCCCCGAGGAACGTGGCTATGAGCAGATTTGCACAACAACGAAAGGTAAAAAAGTGACACACGCTGTCCCGGCAATCCCCGACATTCTCGACCTTGAAGCGCTTTGGATGGGAGGACGGTTGGTCGTCATCCACCATGCCCCGGGTACGGACGACCCGGAACCTTCAGTCACTGAATCGTGGCTCAATGTCGGGCAGGGACCGAAGGAATTCCGGCACCATCAGCTCGGCTTTCTCTACGTCCTGGTGGAGGGACACATGACATTCAGCGTTGAAGACGAGATCATCGAGCTCCACGCCGGAAGGTCCCTGTTTGTACCGCGTGGAGTCCGTCACACCTACAGGGTCAATGGGCCGATCCCAGCCAGGGTACTCATCATGACCACGCCCGGGCGGGCGTGGGTGGATTACCTTCGAGCGATAGGCCAGCCCGCAACTTCGGCGACATTGCCTCCTGCGACTTTCGAACCGATTCCCATGGAGTGCGTTCAGCGGGTCGCCACTGCCAACGGGCTCGCATTCGTCGGCGACCGGCTGCCGGGATCGAGCCGCAGCGGCAACGAATGACATGAATCGCTCCTGTCGGCGGCTTGCGCGCTGGATCCTCAGCCTGGTTCTCATCTGTGGGGCCGGCTGAGGTTTAGGCACCTGTCCGGGAGCCTGACTGGCTCAATGCCAATCAGCTTTGCCCGGGCGGCCCGATCCAGAGATCGGAATCTATTCCGGGCGGCCCGGCGGGTAGGGTGTCACGCGGACCCGTCTGCAGAAGCTTTGCTGTGGCTCGGCCCCCTCGGGCAACGGCACAGCGCAACCGTGGCGCTCCCTCGGCACCCAGCGTTATTCGGTTAGAGCCTGTTCCCCGGGGACGCCGCGCGCTGCTCGTGTGGGTGAGCGCGGTGCCCGGGGCCAGCGTCAGAGCCAGTGGCAAGGGCACTGCAAACTGGTTCGTAGAATGGATCACCATCCCTGACGTGGAACGGCGTGAGCTGACTCGTCCAGACTCTCGAGGCCCCCTTGGGCACGGCTGCGGCGGATAGGGGCGCACATTGTGGCTTGGCGCTTCAACAGCCATCGGGGCATTCCGGCTAGATCCGACCCCGACTCGTGCTGCGTTTCGGCGTTCCCGGGATGAACACTGAACCGGCCCGCGTGGGTGGCCCCGACGGACTGTTGATCGCGAAAGCTCAGGGCCAACCAGGTCCGGCAGCGACCCCGTCTCCCAGCAGCGGTCCTGCAACTGAAGCCATGCCGAAGCGCCGCCCGTCATTCCTAGGTATTTTCCGCGTTCCCGTGCGGGATCAACGTCCGCGAGGACCGCCTGGCAAAGCGCCCTCGGGCCACCGCATCCGGGATCCTTGAGCCGCACCGTGATCAGCATGCCAACGTGCGCGCCGTGAAGCGTCAGTGACCAACGCCCACTTCAAGCCCCTCAAGGGCTCAACGGGCGCCAGGAGCTACCACTTGTGTCCCATCGGGTCACTGAGCCGGCCTTGAGCTGGACGATTTGTGATAGTAGAGGCGGGGGATTTGGGCAGTGATAACCCACGTCTTTTCATTGCGCCGTGGAGTTGGCCGATGAGCGTCGGCAGAGCCGTGGACAGCGGCGGTTGGTTCAGCGCCGCCAACCGAATTGATAGGGCACAAAAGTTTCCCGACTCGGCTTTGCGGGTCTGACCGCCGCAGCCGGGCCGGGTCAAGAAAGTGGTTTCTGCAGAAGGCAGAGGAGAGCCAAAGCGAACCCGATTCCCTGTGCGCCGCAGACCATTCCGGATAGCTGGCCACCAGTCTGTCCGCTACTTGGCCGGGCCAGAGCGCCGGCCCTGGACTACTCCATAAGACGCTGGCCGGGATGGGACAGAAGGTCACAAGGTGACGTCGGCGGCGTGCAGCCTTGCTGCCGAGGGCAAGTCGAGGCTGCAGGCGCCAAAAGCCGAGCCACCGGCGGCGCTGTCTGCGCCGGCCGTTCTCGGGTTTGATGCCGTGCCGGGCGTGCATGTCATTGGCGTCTGCCTGCCCGAGTCGGCCGTTTGGGTTACTGCGCCAGAGAGCTTCGACTTTTTTCGCGCTGTACAGCGGGGTCTGGAATCGGGCTCGCGGCAATCAACGACCTGGTGTAGTCCGCTTGAGGATTGCCGAAGATCTCGGTACTCCTTCCCGATTCCACTATCTTTCCGTGTTCGAGGACGGAGACACTGTCACAGAGGTGCCTCACAACCGCGAGATCGTGGGCAATGAAGAGAATGGAAATATTACTTTCCGCCTGCATTGACTTGAGCAAGTTGATGACTTGTGCCTGGACCGACACATCGAGTGCAGAAACCGGCTCATCGCATACGAGTAGCCGGGGCCGCATTACGATCGCTCGTGCAATTGCGATGCGCTGCCGCTGACCGCCGGAAAATGACCGAGGATACCGATTCATATCACTTGCGGACAGACCAACGCTCTCCAGTGCCGTCGCGACCAGTTCCCTGCGGTGATTCTTGACCATTGACTTCTTATGAATGACGAGACCTTCACCGACGGTGCTCTCCACGGTCATTCTGGGATCAAGGCTCGAGAAGGGGTCCTGGAAAACGAGCTGTACCTGCTGACGGAATTTTCGCCATTCCTCACGACCGGCAACAGACATGTCCGTACCGTCGAAAATGATGGTGCCCGTGTCCGGCCGCTCAAGTCCCATAATGCAACGGATGAGTGTGGACTTGCCGGATCCGGACTCTCCCACCAGCCCGGCGATGCTACCTTCACTGACGCTAAGATTGACGGCATCAAGCGCCTTGGCGGCAGGCCGCCCACGGGAAGCGAAGGTTTTGGTGATTGACCGAACCGTAAGAATATCTGGGGTGTTCATTTCGACTCCCGTTCGATTGGAAAGTGGCACGCAACTGCGTGCGCAGCATCCGCCATAGGAAGCAGTACCGGACGCACCGACAGACAATCATCAACCCTGACGGGACAGCGGTCGGCGAATGCACACCCCGGCGGCCGGGCATCCGGACTCACGGGTGTTCCAGGCATTGCGGCCAACGTGCGCGCATCGGTATCCAGACGCGGGACGGCGTCCAGCAGACCGCGAGTGTACGGATGCTTCGGGGCCCGGTACAGATCATCGACTGGAGCTTCTTCAATCAATCGCCCGGAGTACATGACCGCCACGCGGTCGGCAAACCCCGCGACTACGCCCAGATCATGTGTGATGAGTATCACGGCAAGCCCTCGCTCCAGTGCTATGGTGTCCATTAGCTTCAGCACACGGTCCTGTACTCGTGTGTCCAGCGCCGTCGTTGGCTCATCCGCGATGAGCAGCGCCGGTTCGGCCACCAAGGCAATCGCCAAGGCCACACGCTGACGCATACCTCCCGAAAATTCAAAGGGGTATGAGCGCATTCGGTGCCCCGCGTTCGCGACGCCCAGCTGATCAAGCGTGGCTTGTGCGCGTCTCCACGCTTCCCTGCGCGACACGCCACGGATGCGCAGCGGCTCGGCTACTTGCTCCCCAATCGTCATCGTCGGGTTGAGGCTGCGAAGCGGGTCCTGGAACACCATCGAAAGACGCGAACCACGGTATGAGCGGAGGCTCCGCTCCGGCAGGCCGAGAAGCTCTGTCCCTGCAAAGCGAACGGACCCGGTCAATCGCATGCTCGGGTCCAACTGCATGATTGCACGGGCGGTCACGCTCTTGCCGGAACCCGATTCGCCGACCAGCGCTAGGCGTTCCCCAGGACGGATGGAAAGATTCACGTTCTCGACGAGCCGCATGGGCCCCCGTGATGTGCCGGTATCGATCGCGAGGTCCCGGACTTCCAGGATGGGAGCAACCTCAGTAGCCGGGCTGCGCTCACCGGACGGCAGGGCGGCGGTCCGTGCTTCCGTCATCATGACTTCTTCCTTCGAGATGGGCTCAGGCGGCCTTGAAGTACCTCACCGAACAAGCCGAGTGTGACCACTGCAAATGTAATGGCGAGCCCTGGCGCGACAGTTACCCACCAGGCGGTGAGGGCGTAATTTCGTCCAGCCGCTGCCATCGCGCCCCATTCAGCGCTGGGCGGTTGTGCCCCGACCCCAACGAACGACAGGCCCGCGAGAATGAGAGTGATTCCGCCGATTTCAAAGGCGGTGTGAACAATGGCCACATCCATGGAGTTGGGGATGACATGGCGGACCATGACCCGCAGTCGCGAGGCCCCCAGTGAGCGCGCGGCCTCCACATATGATTCACTCATCGTCTTGCGCATAACGCCGCGTACGATGCGTGCGGTTCCGGGCCACAACGAGGCGATGAGGGCTATTGTTGCCGATTGCAGGCTGGGGCCAAGAGCCATTGCGATGCCGAGGGCGAGGACCAGGGGAGGAATCGCGAGCATGATGTCGCAGATGCGCATTATCAGCTCATCGATCCATCGTCCGAGGGTGGATGCCAACGCTGCAAGGGCAACGCCAATGGCGGCAGCAGCTACACCAATGAATACTGCCGAAAAAACCGTGCTTCTGGCACCTGCGAGGATCCTCGACAGTATGTCTCGTCCGTTTTCGTCAGTGCCCAGCCAATGCGTCTGGCTTGGCGGCTTCAGCGCCAGTGCTGGCTGGACGCTATAGGGGTCATACGGTGCCATGAATTCTCCGAGGCAGGCAACCAAAAGGAGTATCACAGCCAGGGCGATGACTAATCGGTCAAACCAAGGCGCCCTTGCAGATGGAATCATTTTTGCCAGGCTGAACAGGCGTGTTCGGGGAACGGCAGTCAAGGTGTTCATGCGGTGACCTCCAGCTGTCCTCGGCGGACCCGGGGATCGATCACGATTTGGAACATGTCGACAAGAAAGCTGGTGATCAGAACGACGGCGCCGATGAACAGCACAGCTCCGAGCACCGCGAAGGTGTCCTTTTGGACGACCGAGCTTGTCAGATAAGCGCCGACTCCAGGTCTTGCAAACACCGACTCGACGATGACCGCACCACCGATCATGTAGCCGACCTGAAGTCCGATCATCGTCACCGTCGGCACGGCCGCGTTGCGGAAGCCATGCCGAATGAGGATTCTGGATCTGCTGGCTCCCTTGGATTGAGCCATGAGAATGTAGTCTTCATCGAGTTCGCCAAGGAGCGACGTGCGCATGGTTCGGATGATCACAGCGATCTGCGGTGTCGCGAGCACAAGAACTGGAAGCACCAAGTGTGTGAGCGCATCCCGGAACGCTGAGTCATTTCCCGTCAGCAGCGCGTCGAGTGTGACGAATCCCGTGACTTGCTGGACGGAGTACTGTACCGACAGACTCCCGGAGATGGGGAGGGTGTGGGTGGAAGAGAGTGCGAGTTGAAGCATGAATCCCACCCAGAAGACCGGCATTCCGGCCATGACCACGGTTAGGACGCGGCCAAAGAGATCAACTGGCCCTCCCCGGTTGGCGGCCATCAACATACCCACGGGTATTGCAACTATGACGGTCGTCATCATCGCCAGAGCGATGAGCTCCAGCGTGAATGGAAGAACGGCGCTGAGATTCGTGGAGATAGGCTGGAACGTCGTCGTCGATGTGCCCAGGTCACCGTGCAAAAGCCTCCAGATGTAGGCGAGGAACTGCACCGGCACAGGCTGGTCGAGCCCCAGCCGGACACGGGTCGCTTCGACCATCTCAGGTGTGGCGGCGTCTCCCGCCGCCACTTTGGCCTCGTCCCCCGGGATGATCTTGATCAGCATGAAGACTATGGTCACCAGACTGAACAGACTCAACAACGTAAACAGGGCTCTTCGTCCCACGAATCTCAGCATCGCTCGTTCCCTACTTAACTCGAATTGCCATGGGATCGAAGAGGATCCGGGCAGGGTTTTCTGTCACACCGCTTACGTTTGCAGTCGTCACGAATTCCCATTTGGGGTTGGCAATCGGCATGATCGCGTGATCTGCCGCGACGGCTTTTTCAACACGGACGTACAGGTCATTGCGGACAGTCTTGTCTGTCGTTGACTTCGCCTGCTGCAGCAGCGCGTCGACCGCGGGGTTCGCATACTGACTCTTGTTGGAACCCTTCCCAACGAATTTGGAGTTCAGCATCCCGTCCATAAGTGCATCAGGATCAGGGAAGCGGGGAAACTCCGCCGCTATGGCCAGGTCAGGAGTGGTGTCGACGCTGGACAGCAGGGAAACATACGCCGGAAAAGTGGTTGTCTGAAGCTTGAGGTCGAGCCCGATCGTTTTCAAGTTTGACTGAAGGAGAGTTCCGGCCGCAGTTTGATCGGGCAGGTTCGGCTGGTACAACATGGTCAGCGTTGATCCGGAAACTCCGGCTTCGGCAATCAGCTGTTTCGCCCGTTCCAGATCTTGTTTGGCCGCCGGCAGCCCGGCCGAATAGCCGAGCGAAGGAGGCGCGATTTGCGTCGCCTGGGCCCCGACTCCGCCGAGAATCGTCTCCATGTGTGCGGAGTAGTCGTATGCCAGGCTGATGGCCTCGCGAACTTTCGGGTTGGCAGTGATGCCCTTTTGGGTATTGAAGAAAACGTAAGACGCTCCGCCGGTCTTAATATCCGTCGTGCCGAAGCCCGGATTATTCTCAAAGGTCTTGACGTCTTTATGGGGAAGCGTGGCAATGTTCACCGATCCTGCGCGGAGGCCGGTGCTGGCCGCCGCTGATTCGGGGAAATACTGGATGACGAATGTCGAGGGCCGTCCAGGGGCGGCGTTCCAGTATCCTTGGTTCAGTTTCATCTTCACAACAGAACCCTGGGTGTAGGAGTCCACCGTGTAGGCGCCGCTGCCGGCAGCATTCGCGGCGAGCCAACTCTGGGCGCTGTCGGCGCCCTCCTTCTGCTTGACGACAGCGGAGTTCAGGACGTAGACCTTGCCGAGGGCGCTGATAAATGCGGCATTGGGAGCCTTCAACGTGATGGTCACATGGGAGTCATCACTTGCTGTCGCGGAACCATAATCCGACACGAGCGCGCCAACACCCTTCCCGGCCGATTTGATCCGGTCGAGGGTGTAAACAACGTCTTTGGCTGTCAGGGCCGTCCCGTCAGTGAATTTGATGTCAGTGCGGAGTGTGAGGCTAACGCTTTTCGCATCGTCGGAAGTTTTCCATGCGGTTGCGACGCGAGGCGTGAGGGTTCCGTCACTTGAGAAGTCAACGATGGGATCGTAGAGCAGGTCATCCACCATGTCGTTTTGAATGGTGTTGGCCAGAAGCGGATCCAGGGTGTTGACGGTCGATGCTGCGACGAATGTCGTGGGAGCCGAATTGGCCCCGGCGGCAGTGCCCGGTCCACCGCACCCAGTCAAGGCCAATGCTCCTGCGGCCAGGGCCGCAAGCGGGGGACACAGAGATGTTACTCGTTTCATGCCAACTATTCCTTAGGGTATGTGAAAGGACATTCAGATAGGACGGCAGTGCGGTTAATGCGGGAGGGAGGATCTGGCCCCGGGCGGATGTCCTCCCGGGGCCGGATTCTGCACCTCGTGGCCCATTTACAGCCCCGCCCCGCGATTCAAAGCCCCCACCTCTAAATCCCGGGATCGTGGCTTATCGCCCGGACAGTATTCTGGAGTCTTTGCCTTCAAGTGCGAGAACAACGTCGCGGTAGGCGTCGAGCGCCGGCTTGGAGATCATCGTTCCGTCTTTTGTTACCTTGCGCAGGCCGGTGAAGATCCACGGGTCAGGAGCCCGGGGTGCCGGCGGTTCCTCGTCCAGGCCGGACCAGCCGTGGTAGTAGGCCCCGAAGATGTTGAGCTCTTCGCGGTGCTCGGCTAGCGCTGCCAGGGTCTCCCGGATCTGCGCTGCCTGTCCTGCTTCGTCGTACATGTTGGGGTTCGGCGGCTCGATGCGGCTCTTTCCGAGAGCGGACGAGTAGCTGATCTGACTCATAACAATCGGCAGGTTGCCGTCACCGTGATCTGCCATGACCTCCCGGTTCATCCGGATAGCGTCCAACATCGCCTCGGCGTTGCGCGGAAAAACGTGCAGACCAATTGCATCAGCAGCGCCCTTGTATCCGGCGCGATAAATCGAGTCAAGCAAGTCCTTGGAGTCGGCAGCTGCGGGACCGATGCCCGTGCCAAGAACCATTGCTCCAGGATCGGCAGACTTGACAGCTTTGTAGCAGACATGGGCCATCTCCACAAAGTAGCCAACGTCAAACGGCTGCGGCATAAATGCGGGCCGATCGGGCTCCTGCCAGGGCTGCCAAATGCGAATTGGCCGGGCGGAGATTCCGGGGTTTTCAGCCCAGAAAGTTCCATTGGGTCCATACCGCTCGATGAGGTCCCCCATGAAGTTGCCGATGTCTTCGGAATGCTCCGGAACACCGCCGAAGGCGGTGAAAGCGAATCGGGAAGATTCTCCCGGCCTCAAACCGCCCGTTGCCCAGGGCGGTGCGCCCCAGACGGTGCCAACCATCTCCAGCCCCGCCCTGGCCGCCGCGCCGACGATTGCGTCAGAGCGCAGGAAGTCCGTGACAGTATGAATTACGCCGTGGTAGCGCGGCGGATACCACATCTGTATCTGGTTCCAGAGGAATGTCACGCGCAGCCGCTCAACTCCGCATTCGCTCATCAATGCGAATTCGCGGTCCATGGTCCCCACGGACATGGTCGTATAGCGGTCGATGTGCGTTCCGAAGAACCCAAAAGGAACTCTGCGTTCTGTCGTAGTCTCGATCATGCGGTCATCCTGTCCTGCCGACGTAGAGGTAAAGTTGTGTGGATCACTTTTGGGAACGATCCCAGTAATGAGAGTATCCATGAGTTGTTGCTACCTGTAAAGACCGCCCGACGTCCTGATACGCATGCAGCCGGCCCACCGGGACGCCTGAAGGGCTATCGCAGCACCAAACCCTCAGTACCCATCGCGAAGGCAGCGGGACTTCGCGGCGGAACCCGTCAGGATGTAGGCGTTCTGCACCGCGGGGCCAACTATGGTCCCCGTGTTTGTATTGATTAGATCAATGTTATACATCACCAATCTTTGTTTCTATTACTGCGATGCCTACTCTAGTGTTCTAGCTGGGAGCAGCGCCGTGATGGGCGTCACGCCTACGACTCCTCAAATTCCGCAGACGAGGAAGCGCCAGCAAACGGACCCAGTCTGCGCCCGCCCCGTAATGCCATCGCTGTCGGAGCGCCGTAAGGCATGCCGGCACGCGCCTTGCCACGAGTTGCCACATTCTTCGAACGACAAATGTCAATCGTTGTGCCGAACAGCTTGGAGAACCCATGAACGCGACGAGAGCACCCGAAAATATTGTTCCGACCGCCCTTGTTTCGTTTCCGACTCTCTCCTTGAGCGAACGCGACCGAAGATATGCTGCGCTCCGCAGATTAATGAAGGTGCATGATGTGCAGGCGCTCGTAGTGTTTCCCGGCGGCCTGGACCGCCTCGAGCGCTACTTGAGTAACGAGGTGCTCAACGGCGTCGTTGTCCTGACGCAGACTGACGGCGCCGTATACCTGGTCGGGCGTCACCCGCTTCAGCGGTATGACGCGGTCGGCGTCACCTTTCCCCGATGGGTAGACGATTTGCGGCTTGGCTCACCTGCAGAGCTGCTTCCGAAGCTTATTGCCGAACGTGTGGACTCAGCGCCCCGTATCGGGGTTGTAGGACTGTCCAGCCGGTCAATCGGGATGGGCGATGGATACATCCCTTATCCCTTGTGGCATGCCATAGTCGGTGCAATGCCTGCCGCCAGTTTCTCTGACATGTCGGCGGCGGTCGAGATGCTCTCGCTTGTCAAGAGCCGTGAAGAGCTTGAGATGGTGCGCGCCTCGGCCATTCTGGGCGAAGCTGCGTCGGCGGCCTTCGTGGGGGCTGCTCATGCTGGAGCGCGGGAGAGTTCCGTGGTCGGCGCGGCCTACGCTGCAATCGTTTCCGGAGGAGGCGAGATCCATACCCCTGGAATCATTGAACGTAGCGGCCCGGACCGTTTTGGGTGGGCACCGCCGGAGTGGCTGACGATGGGGGGCGGCTCGCGCATGTTAGAGCCGGGGGACACAATTTCCGCGGAGCTATTTGCACACTACGGCGGTTATCAGACGCAACAACAGATCGATGTTTCGATCGGGAAGCCCATACAGCTTATCCGCGATCTGGAAGACGCGTGCGTCGAGTCCTACAAAATTGGTATCAGTATGCTCCGCCCCGGCGTTTTGTTCAGCGAGGTTGCCTCGGCCATGGAGAAACCGATCCTTGAAAGTGGGTTCTGGAACACTGGCCCCCAGATACAGACCGTATGCCCGGTCATGTTCAACAGTGCCACTCACCAGAACACACATG
The DNA here is from genome assembly GCA_026393275.1 of Arthrobacter sp. Lineage (GTDB taxonomy): Bacteria > Actinomycetota > Actinomycetes > Actinomycetales > Micrococcaceae > Arthrobacter. The sequence goes on along the minus strand of JAPLAM010000017.1, from coordinate 61,673 downwards.
TGGACAGCGCATTATCTGTGCTTCCTGCCATGCCGCCCACGGTTCCCAGGGACGGCGACTTCGAGCTCGCCGAAGGTGTGGCATTTGCGGTGCAGCCCAATGCACTTTTGCATGGACGTCGAGTCAGCTTGGGGGGAACCGTGGCTCTTACAGAGCACGGAGTGGAGGAGATGAATAGACTGGCGCTGCGATTAAACGTGGTCGAAGCCTGATTGACGGCGCTAAAGGGGCAAGCGAATGCTTACCCTGAGGATCACCGGACAGGCCGTTGGAGCAACTTCTCGAAACCCTGAATCTGATGATCCAGAACCGCAGCCTTGAACACTGTTGGCACCGGCGATTGAAGGGGCTTGATGCGGAGGGCTTTCGGCGATGTCGGTTGGCGAGGGTTCACCGGGTCCGCGGCGATGGAGTCCGGCTTCAGGAATTAGCGACCGGACCCGTCCCACCAGTCCGTCATAGGATCATCATTTCACTAGCAGCAGATTCTCCGGCCGAAGTTCAACGTTTCTGCAGTTGGCGTCCGGCCACGCGACACCGAAGGCGCCAGGCATCGTGTCCCTACAGTCGGCGTGCCGTGCCGTCGATTCAACGCAGTGGCACCTTGGCCCCTTTGAGGGTCCGGACACTGCCTTCGACAAGGTGTTATCGCTTCTAGCGCGGGGCCTTCACAAGACGTGCGATGTTCGGGCCCGTCACGGACCAGGCTCCAACCAGCGCCAGGACAACGGAGATTGCCAGCATAGCCAGAAAGGCGTGTGTCCAACCGGACAGTTGATGAATCAGCCCGATGGCTGCTGGCCCCAGCGCCGCCAACGCGAAGCCGCTTCCCTGGGCAAGGGCCGACAGCGAACCCGCCAAACCGGGTTCTGTGGTTCGTTTCAGAATGAGTAGAACCGCCATGCAGAATGCCGAACTCTGTGCTGCGCCTATCCAGCCGATCGAGTAGAAAAGTTGAGATTCCGGAGCCACGAGAAGCCATGCGATACCGGCCGCCAATGCTATGCCGATGCCGGCGGGAAACGCCTTCCAGTGTCTGCTTTTGGAGGCCAGAACGGGCAGCATCAGTGTGGGCAGAAAACCTGCAATATTGAACCATGCGAGCATGTCGGCGGCTCCGGAAGGACTCATGCCCCGGCTGACAAGGTATGCAGGCATCCAAGCTGTCAGAGAAAAGTAGAGGAATGCCTGTACCCCAAAGTACGCAGCCACTGCCGCCGCGGTGGTGCTTAGCCTCATCCGCACGACGTCTGTTGCAATCGGAGGACTCTCATGGTTACCGCGTTGGCTGTATTTGGATAGAAACACCAGTGATGCAGCCAGGAGCGCGGGGACACACCATACCGCGAGTCCGAGATTCAATGCCCCACCGAGGCTGGTGACGAGGGGCCGGACATACCCGGCGCCCAGGGCTGCACCGAGGCCGAACCCGAGAGTGATCGCGCCGGCCCACCAGCCTGAGCTGCCGTATTCCTTGATGAGTTGCGGCACGAGAACACTCATGACCATGATGCTTGCCCCGCACAAGAAAGTCGCCGCAAGCAACGCGCCTGGAACGAAAGCACGGACGATCAGACCGGCAGCCAGAGTCAGAAGAGCAATTCCCACGGCACTTCCGCCTCCTAGCTTCCGGCTCACCCGCGGAATGAACGGTGCCACCACTGCGAAGGCAAGAACCGGAATCGAACCGAGGACGATTCTTTCTGTGGCTGTCAGGCTGTACTGGGAGCTCACATCCTCCAGCACAGCGGAGATGCTCGTGATGGCAGGCCGAAGATTCAGGGTGGCCATCAGAAGAGCACCGTTGGCCAGCCAGAGGACTCGGTGAGAATGCGGGCGCACGTCTACCAAGGTCAATTATTGCCTCACTTCGTGGCGAACCGGGGTCCGGGTTTTATTGGCCTGACAAAGGACACCGATGCAGGTTGTTAACAGTGCAGGCTCTCCCGATGCAGCGCATCGGAGGAACCCATCTGGTGGCCCGGTCTGCTTCGTCGAGGAAACATGTCCTACTTGTTGGTCGGCTGATTATGCTTTAGGCGGGGGGTAGCGGTCAGCCCCAGTGCGGTGACTGGGGCTGACCGCTCAGAATTAGACCGAGCGGTCCGCGCCTTCAAGGGCAGGCGACGCCATCCGTCAGCCCTTCCTGTTACTCGCTGGAAACGTCCGAAACAGGAACGGGGATGCCAAGCTGGCGGCAGATAGCGAGTTCGTCATTCATGAACCACGTTTCGGCAATCAGCCTTCCGTTCAGGCGAAACACTCCAAGCTCGTAGAGGTCGAGGGGATTGCCTGTTGCAGGTATGCCCCAAAACGGCCCCGTATGAGTTCCGACCAGTCGAAACATGACCCAAACGACGGTGCCACTGGCGATGACGTCAACTATCTCGTTGCGTCGATCAACAAACGATCCCTCGTTGTAGCCGGCGTGCGGACCGGGACCTGCGTCTGGGATTCCGGCGAGCTCGCACAGGTTCTGCATGCCGGGACGGTTATTTCGGTAATCGTCCGTGACATAGGCACTTCGGTCAGCTGAATTTGGGAGCCCCAAGAATGCAACCACCGTGTCGATATGGGACTGCTCCTCGGGTGTGTGGAATGTTGACGGCCGCTCCGAAACTAGTCCCGGCAACCCTGCTGCCTTCACAGCTTGGTCCGGGTGATCTGCTGGGTCGCGCTATGGGCATGAGACGGGCTGAACGTGACCCACTGACTGCCTGCTTTGTGCCGGGGCGAGTGGCCAGGTTCGATGTAAAAGAACTCTCCACCCCTAAACGTCTCGACATGTTCCTCAAAGACATAGGTGGATTCACCCGCAATTTGATAGCCCCAGTGAGGGCATTTGCAGCCGCCGTCGAGCAGCGTCTGGAAGCGCTCCACGACGTCGATGTCCTCCTGGATAGTTTCGAGGGTAATCGTAAACCCCTCCCAGTCGCTTTCAAGACTTGCGTAGCCTTCGAATGCGAAGGATTTTCCCTGTTCTTTAGGTATCGATGGCATCTATATTTCCTAACTGTGCCTCGGTCGAAAAACGAATATGGTTATTTGCCGAATGCTTTTTCGAAGGCGCTGGAATTTACGATCCCATCCGCGAGTTCGTCTTTGGCTTCGGAGAAGCCGCTGTCGCGCAGCATCTTGAACAGGTTCTTCATCTGTGCGACAGTCACCGGTTGGATCGATTTCGTAAAGAGCGTGTTGGTCGTGTCGGTGTAAAGCTTGTCGACTAACGGGTCGGTTGATTCGAGTTTCAGGTTCTTGGCAATGGATTTCTTGGCAACGTCAGGGGTTGATTTCCACAGTTGCAGGGCCTCGTCGAGGGCTTGGAGGACGGCCACGGCCTGGTCGGGTTTGCTGTCGAGCCACTTCTTGTTTGCTTGTATTTCCGGGCTCGGGAAGTAGTCGAGACCGCTGTAGTCTTCGATTACATGGCTGCCGGGTTTTGAGGCGATGGCGCGAGTCAGCAGCGGCTCGCTTGTCACCATCGCGTCGATCTGGCCGCCACTAAAGGATTGGACCTGGGTGACGGCGTCCTGGGTGACGACGACCTGGACGTCATCGAAGGTCATGCCGTTCTGGCGGAGGGCTTGGTTCATCAGGAGGGACGAGGATCCCGCTTTGGACCCGTTGATCCCGACCTTGCGCCCGCGCAGGTCCTTGACTGTTTTGATATTCTCAGTGACGACTAAAAACTGCCCAGGATTCTTTCCCCACGCCGCAACGGTTTGGAGTGATCCGTTGCCCTGGAGGGCGGTGAGTTCACCGGTGGGAGGGGCAACCATTGCGATTTCGAAGGCGCCGCCGGCGGCTGCGGGGACCAGTTGGGGGCCGGGCATGAAGGTGATTTCTACGTCGTTGAGTCCGTGTTTCTTGAAGATGCCTTCGTCCTGAGCCACGAGTGGCAGGAGCAGGCTGGCAGCGGGGGCGGCGAGGCCGATCCGGATTTTTCCGGACAGGTCGGCGGCCTTGCTCGGTCCGGCTTCCGTGGACTGGGCCGGCGTAGGGGCGCATCCCCCGAGGAGCAGGGCCAGGGTGGCTGCGAGGCCAACGGCTGACGCGAGTGTCCTGTTTTTCAAATTTTTTCCTCTATTTCTGGGATCCAGCAGGGATTCCTGCCTGGGACGGTCGGTTGGTCTGCTCTCCCGGATGAAGGAGGGCGTCGAGGCGTGCGACCGTCCGCCGGAAATCGATGGTGTTCGTCAGATCTCGGTGTCGTGGCCGGGGGAACGCGATGTGTTCTTCGTGGATGATCCGTCCGGGGTGGACGCCCATTACGACGACCCGGTCAGCTAGGTATACGGCCTCTTCAATATCGTGGGTAATGAAGACCACGGTGCGGCCAAGGGTGCGGTGCAAGGATGTCAGTTCGTCCTGGAGGTTGCGCCGGGTGATTGCGTCGAGCGCCCCGAAGGGTTCGTCCATGAGGATGATTGGGGCGTCCATGACGAGTGCTCGGGCCAGGTTGGTCCGCTGCTGCATTCCGCCAGAAATCTGGCTGGGGTAGTCCTCTTCGTGGCCTGACAATCCGACCAGCCGGATTCCGTCCTCGACGCGAGACTTAATGTCATTCTTGTCCCAGCCGGCGAGTTCTGCCCCGTAGGCGATGTTCCGGCGGACTGTGCGCCAGGGAAGGAGGGAAGCCTGCTGGAATACCACGACGCGGTCGCGTCCGGGCCCGTGGACCGGTTCCCCGCCAGAGGTAATGGTCCCTTCATCGACGTCGACCAACCCCGCTAGGCAGGATAGAAGGGTGCTTTTCCCGCATCCGGAAGGTCCGATGATGGTGACGAACTCGCCTTGTGCCAGGTCCAGGTTTATGCCGGCTAGGACCGTCCGCCGCGCGTCCTTGGTTCCGAAGGACTTGCTCAACACGCGGACTGAGAGCAACGGGACATCTACTGCGGCAGCGGATTCAGATGTTTGAATCATCATGCCTTCCACCTTTCGATGTGGCGATTGATTAGGTTGAGGGCCCCGCTTAGGGCGATCGCGGCAAGGGAGAAGGAAAGCGCCCCGACGAATGCCGTAGTACTGTCCAGGACGAGTCCGGCGTTGAAGATCATGCCGCCAATGCCGGTAATTCCGATGAAGTATTCAGCGACTACAGTGCCCAGCAGGCCCGCCATCATGCCCTGTCGCAGCCCTGAGAGTAGGAATGGCACCGCACCTGGCAAGGCGATCGTGCGCAGGAGCTGGAAGTTTGATGCGCCGAAGCTTCTCGACACCGAGGCTAGCTGCCGATCGTAGTTTGCGACCCCCGCCATCGTGCTGACGATGATGGGGAAGACCGCGTTGAGAACGACCATTACGATCTGTGTCTGGATACCTGCTCCGATCCAGACGATGAGGAGCGGGATGAAGGCAATTCGAGGTGCGGCGTAGAGCAGGGATACTAGCGGGTCGAAAAGCGCCATTGCACTCTTAAACCAGCCAAGGAAGACTCCGATGACAATGCCTGTTCCAATTGAAATCAGCATCCCGGAGAGGAAGAGAATCGCGCTGGAGAGGGCGGCTTTGCCCAGAGTCCCGTCCTGGACCACAACTACGGAGCGCAAAAGGATCCGCGTCGGTGAACTGGCGAGGTAGGGATCGACTACTTTCGAGACTGTCAGTAGCTCCCAAAGGAGAAGTAACGCCGTAATACCAATGACGCCGAGCGTAAGACGGCGGGGGCCGGACAGAAACCGCTCGGGCTTCCGTTTCGCTCTGATCCGTGACTGAAAACGGTCTACCGAGCTTGCAATGAGAGTAGCCAATAGTGTGGTCCTTCATGGAGGGGCCCTGCCCGGAAACGCCCAGTAAACGGTCAGGTTGGGAACGATCTCACTGTGGCACGAGTCACAAACGGAAGTCAACAGTTTTCTGGGGCATCGGCGAAAATTTGTCGCATATTGCGGCGGAGGTGGATGCGCACGGCGTGCGACGATTAGGGAATGGGGCGTCGGCTCCCTGCAGAAGCGCCCACTGCCGCGACCAAACCCGTCCTTGACGGCCGCTGCTTGGAAGCGACCTAGATGTAATGTTCACGGACTTTGTGAACAGTTTGGGGCGATGAAAGGGCAAGGCTCTTGGTATCGATTCGGGTTACCGCGCTCGTCTCGATGCCCAGGAGGCCCTCGTGTCCTACGTTGCCGATGCCGACCTGACCCCTAGGGCAAAGCGTGAAACTAGCCGGAACTGGCCCGTCTGATCCTCGAGGAGGGTTGGACGCTTAGCCGGGCTGCGGAGCCCTCCGATAGCTGAGGCGCCGGACGCGCCGTAGCCAAGGGCTTCACGAATCCGGCGCCACAGCAACGTAGCCGCAGCGACCTCCCCGCTGGCCCCTGCGCTGACAGGGACATGGACCGATCCTCCTCCCGCCTCCCGCCGCGCCTCCGTGCGGCCAGAATCCGGCAGGAAACGTCCGGGGCCGGGCTCTGCGAGCTGCAATTTATGATGCCTTCACCGCAGTCGCCGACTGTCCGGACATCGGCGTTCCGGAGCAGACGCACCTGCCGCTTGACGAGAAAGACCTCTTCGACATGACATCCACCCAAACCGACCAGGAACCATCGCTGAATCCGGCTCTTCGTGGTTCGTGGGGAATTGATTCCGTGTCGTAGATAGAAGAGGGGCCCGTGGCCCTGCTGGGATGAGCGTGTCTAAGCATTCAACCAGGAACAGGACCACGAGCCTTGACTGAGCCTATCGTTGTGGCGTCGGACGCTGCCACCAGCATCTTCAATCTGCCTGACTACCGTGTCATCTCCGCGACCGTTTTGGACGACGGCAGGCACCGGGTGATTGGGACATTCCCGTCGCCGGCGCCGTGGAGGTCCTCTGGTCCAAGTACCGCTGGTACTGCGAGGACAGAACTGTTCCCGGCTGTCGTTCTTCGAATCCACTGCCCAGGTCCCGCGCCGTGCCCGGTCCACGGGCCGGCTCCGGGACCACGTCGTTGATGCGGTCATCAGCTCCGGCCGTGCAGTGTCGGAGACCGCCGCTGCATTCGCGGTGTCCTGGTGGATGGTCCGCGCCGCGCTGACCGAAGCCTGCCTACTGACCCTGCCCGATGTGGATGAGCTCAGGCCGCGGATGCTGGGCATCGATGAACACCGGTTCCGATCCGTGCGATTCTTCCGGGACCCTGAGTCGAGCACGTGGATCCGGCATGAACCGTGGATGACAACCATCGTTGATCTGGACACCGGCCAGGTCCTAGGCGTGGTCGACGGCCGGGACCACAAGGGCGTCGGCGACTGGCTCTTCGCCCGCCCGCTGGCCTGGCGGCTGGGAGTGCAGGTCGTCGCGATCGACCCGTCGGCGGCGTTCCGGAAAGCGTTGAGGATGTGGCTGCCCCGCACCGCTGTCGCGGTCGATCACTTCCATCTTGTCTCCCTCGGCAACCAGGCCATGACCGAGGCCCGCCAGAACCTGTCCCAGCAGGTCAAGGGCCGCCGCGGCCGCGGCGTGGACAAGGCCTGGGCCCACCGCATGCTGCTCCTGCGCGCCGGCAACACACTCTCCGACAAGGCAGCCCACCGGCTGGAGGAGGTCTTCGCCACCGACGACGCGACCGGCAAGCTGCGGGCCGTGTGGAAAGTCAAAGAACAGCTCAGGGCGCTGCTGCGCACCGACTCCTTGGCCGACGCGGCAGCCGCGAAAGAGGACCTCAAGGCGCTCGTGGAAGCGGCCGGAGGGCCGGAAACAAACAAGCTCTACCGCACGATATGCCGGTGGTGGAACGAGATCGAGGTCCTCATCGTCACCGGCGCCACGACGGCCAAGGTCGAGGCAAACAACACCGGCATCAAGCACATCAAACGCACCGCCCGCGGCTATCGGAACGCCGGGAACTACAAATCGATTATCCTCATGAGAAGTGTCGCCCGGACGGCGGCATGACACTCATCCGGGAATCACTTTCCCCACGAGCCTCGAAGAGCCGCGTTACGGCTGGTGCAGCGATCAAACGGCCGGCAGCGTCGTGGCCGGCTCCGACAGGATGAATCCGCCGAAGGCTAAGTAGTCGCCTGCGGCCGGCTCCGACAGGATGAATCCGCCGAAGGCTAAGTAGTCGCCTGCGGCCGGCATGAAACCGTAGCTCTGCCAGCACCTGATCAGCCCGCCCTTCGCGTCAAGGCACTGAGGGGTGCCTTCGGCATCTTCCTCTTTGAGACCGGCACGGCCTGCAGGATGACGAGTGGGCAGGCGCGGCCGATGGTGCGCAGGATCGCATCAATCACTGTGCGGCCGGGCTTGGCACCCCGGAGTTCGGGCTGGAGGAAGATGCCGGAGACGTACATGACGCGGGCACTGTACCAAGGAGCTGACATTCAAGGCATTGGTTCCAGGTCAGAAAAGCCGAGATAGCCGCGCACCGTCGAAGCGTGACCGTTGTCTGGGCGGTAGTAGACCCTTCTGTGAGCCTGGGCGATCTGACCGTGATTTATCGGAGTGACGACGTCATCTCCTGCTGGATCTACGGAAAACATGGGATCCCCTGGCCCCGGTGGATATAGCATGGCCGCGAATCGGGGGTTCAGCGGAAGGATAAGGATCCTCGCATCCAACAGTGGGGGACGTTTCCTTGGGTCCATCCCCGGCGCTACACCCACAGCGGGGCAATCTCCCAGAAGGAACTCGCGGCTTGGGGTTGCCGGTCGAATGGACAAGCTGTACTGGGAGAGGTGTTGGCGTGTCCGCTCGAAAACGCCTTCGATCCAATCTTGAAACAGTAATCCTTGCTCCTCCATAGTTCGGATGGGAGCAAGTATCTCTTCGGCAATCTCAGTCAGGATTGACGGGGCCTTGGATAAGTCGAGTCCGTATTTGGCGGTTGCTAGCCGGGTCTGCATCTCGCTGTTCGCCCGCGTTTGTCGTTCGACTCTGGAAAGGGACTCCACGTGGATCCTCTGAACTTCGATACTTCTGGCGAAATGCAAGGCGACGAAGTTTGTGATTTCGGTTCTCTTTGTCTGAAGTAGATCGGGCATGCCGTTATCCAGGGCATTGAATACTGGCTTCATGGGGGTTTCGTATTTTCCCCAAAGCTCTTCCATCCGGTCACCGTCATATTTGATGAAGTATTCTCGAAGCCTATCGCCCTGGGTGAACGTGCCGGGAGTTCTTTCCCGTTGACGACATCGAACTGACCTACGAGCCCGTTTTTTTGGCTTGGATCTTTTGAAAAGCGCGAGAGAAGGACACGCGAAACAAAGTGTTGGTCTACAATTTTGGGTTTATGTTCGTCGTTCATCAGACGTACGTCCATCCTCCGGTGGCTCTGCGAATACCGCATGGACCTCGACGCCGGCGCTGCTCGCTTCTCCGGGCGACATCGATCCACGCGTCATACGGCCACTCATTGGCGGGGGCACCTATGGGTAAGTCCCAAGGCTCGGGTTCTCCGATGGGGCAGGAACCCCAGGTAAACCTCACCCAGCGTGCTGACCAGGGGATGCCTGATTTGGTCTGTCTGAAACGCAGGGTGGCGTGTCTGTAAGGAGCTGTGTGAACGATCCATGCGAGCCATCCAAGCCACCGTGTCCTCTGGATCCATTGGGTCAACTTGGATCGCAGAGTAACCGGTCGTGGTATCGCTCGCCAAAGCTGCCCGTCGAAAGTTGTTTTGACCCAGGTGACGCCTGCCCCGTCTGTAAAACTTAGGACCAGATCTGACGAGGGTAAGTATTCGCCGTCATAGACCAAAGCCTCCGCGGGAAGGATGCTCAACCCGAATGGTTGTTGGACTGACTGGGGAAATCGTACTTGCTCGCTTAAGTAATCTGTTCGCCGTGCAAAAGGATCAGAGTGTTGTAGCCATTGCGAACGGTGAAGCGGCCGAACCATTACTTGGGTGATGGGAAGATCCGAGTCATTGTGAACGGTGACATTCGTCCCGAGGATGGTCCAGGACTCTGCAAATGCTGGGCTTTCAGTGCGAGTCCGTTCGGATTTTTCGTGACGGAGCAGGCTAATTTTCGAGGCTTGTTCTCTCCTGCGGTCGTCCTGCACCCGCCGACGGTCCCGCTGACCTTGGATGAACAACGCTATGGTCACGGTGCCAAGGACGATGTTCACCATCAGCTGCGTCACAGATATCCAGTTTGTCTCGGTCACATCGCCCCCTTTGATAGAAACCAGCACCGCCTTTCAGGCGCCGCCCCATTCTAAAGGTGCCATTGCATCGGTTGGCGGTGTGTACGTTCGAGACCTAACAGGCGTCCCGTATGCACGCCGCACTGGGCGCCCGCAACACGCGCTGCGGGTGGCTCGCTGTCGACCTGCCGGGCCAAGGAGGAGCTCAGCCACCTCGGCGAGCGTGCCGAGTTCAAACCGCGCTTTGCGTCCATCGGTGCTGAGGGAAGTATGTGCACGAGAGCTTTGTTACTGCTGCGTTACCGCTGGACCCTTTCGTGGCAAAGCAAAAGGCCCTACTTCCCTTTGTTTACAAGGGAAGTAGGGCCTTTCTCAATCGCGGTGAGGGTGGGATTTGAACCCATGTGTGCGCCGCGCAGTTCGGTCAACTCGGGGCGGTTCGCGTCCCGGCCGGAGATCTTCCCGATGAAAACGGTCCAGAGCCGCGCTATAGAGTTGGCGTCTTTCGTTCTAGTCTAGGCCGCTGACGCGCACTTACCCGATCCTCTGACCAACCATGGGAGCCTCCACTTCGATGTGTCAGGTTGGGATTTAGGACTTCTGCCGATGGGTGTCAATGAATACCGGATCTGAACCCTAACCTGACGACCTTCCAAGGACGTTTCTGACGTCAGGCTGTCATTTTCAGCAGTCGTCTGCACTGAATGTCAGAAGTGTTCTGCGCTAGGGGTTGAGAGGCCCTTCCGGGTGTCGGGAGGAGTCAATCGCCGCGCAGCCGCGCACTGCCCCGATCAGGAGACGGCGGGGTCGCCGGTGAAGCAGGACGGCCGGGTTTTTCACTGGTTTGGAAAAATTCTGGGGTTCGTGTATTGCAATTTGAGAGTGTTGTCGCTGATGATCATCCTGTGCTCACTGGGGAGCGCAAGGATGCTCACTGGGGAGCACATCATATTGGGGGCGCAGCATGGCTGCTTTACGGTCTCTTCTGTCAGGTCTTGTTCTTTCCGCCGTGGTTCTCAGCGGTGTGACTGTGCCGGCGGGCGCGGCCGTTGCCGCACCGGCGACGGTGAAGCCGCCGGGCCGCGCACCGTCCTCGTTAGAGCATCGAGCCCCTTTCCGGACGGGCCAGACGGCCGCGTTACCCGCTCTGGGGATGTCGCCGATGGTGCTGCCACCGGCCTCCGGGCCAGATGCGAGTAAGTCGGGTAACCGGTCCGCGGCATCGATGGTTACCCGGCACCTCACGGACCGGACGACTGTCTCGTGGAACCCGACGAACGGCAACGTGGTTCTGGCCGGTCAGTTGCTGCACGTCAAAGGCGCCGGAGTGGACCTTGGCATCGGCTGGCGGTACAACTCGTTCAACGACGCCAGGCCCACACTGTCGGTGGGAACCGCGGAATCTGCTGTCACGGTCGGCACCGATAACTCGGTCACCTACATCGCCCCGGACGGCGGCGCTTACAAGTTCGTTCCCGCAGGAGCCGGGGCGTGGACGATGCCCCGCGGCCTGAATGCGACCATCACCACGTTCTCCTCGACGGCGGTGACGATCCGCTTCAACGACACCGGCTTCAGCAACGAATACCAGCTCGCCGGCTCGACGTTCCGGCTCGCATACCAGAATGATCAGAACCCGACGGCGCCGAACAGGATCACCTACACCTACAACGCCGCCGGGCGGCTCACCACGATCAACGACACCATCGGCGGCCGGCCGGTCACCTTCTCCTACAACGATGCGAACAACCCGGAGCAGCCCTCGCAGATCCACGATGATGCGTTGTCCCGGGACATCTATTTCGAGTATTTCGGGCCGGGCGGTGCGATGTCCGAGATCAGCGACGCCGCCGGGGAGGTCATGTCCTTCGGCTACGGGGCCCCGAGTAACCGGCTCACCACCGTCACCGACGACGCCGGTACCGTCACCACCCTGGGCTATGACAGCACCTCGAAAAAACTCACGCAGGCGACCTACGCCACCGGCAAGCCGGTCCAGAGCATCTACGGCTACAGCTACCCGTCCGCAACCGTCTCGAAGGGGACGGATCCGCTGAACCACGCCACGAGCTATGAGTACAACTCTTCGGGCCAGGTCACGAAGATCAGCGACGCGCTCGGCCACACCACCCAAGGGACCTTCGACGCCCACGACAACCGGCTCACCTCGTTGAACGGGCTGGGCAATTCCACGACCTACGCGTACAACGCGAACAACTCCCTGACGAAGGTCACCAACCCCGCCGGCGGGGCCGCCGGGGCCGAAACGACGTTCGCGTATCCGTCCAACACCGGGAACCCGCTCTCGAACTACCAGCCCACCTCCTCGGTGAACAGTGAGAACCAGACCACCGGGTACAGCTACGACGCCAACACCAACAACCGGTCGATGACCACCACCCCCGGGGCAGGAGGAGGCGCCGGCGGGACACCGAAACTGAACTACCAGGGCGACGCAGCCGGGTCCAGCTGCGGGGCGAAGAAGGGACAGGTCTGTAAGTCCACCGACGGCAACGGCAACGTCACCAGCTACACCTACGGCGCCCTGGGCATGCCGACCAAAATCACCTACCCGGCCCCGCTGGGGGCTGTGACGAACGTGTACGACGACGCCTCCCGGCTCATCACCTCCACCGACGGCAAGGGCCAGGTCACCCAGTACGACTACGACGACAATGACCGGCTCATCCAGATCGACAAGGGCGTCAACTGCGCCAGCAAGTGCGTCTCCTACGCCTACGACACCCGCGGGAACCTGACCCGGAGCCAGGACGATACCGGGAACACCGACTTCACCTACGACGCGCAGAACCGTCCCAAGTCCAAAACCACCGGCGGGGTCACGACCACGGTCACCTATGATGCGGCGTCGAACGTCACCGGCTTCACCGACCCGGGCGGGACCGTGACCTACGGCTATGACGCAGCGAACCGGCTCGTCACCCTGGCCGAACCCGGCGGGTCTTGCCCGGCCACACCCGTGTTTCCGAACAGCACCCGGTGCACCGGTTTCGGCTACGACAACGCTGACCGCCGCGCCACGACCAGCTACCCCAACGGGGTGAAGAACACCACCGTCTACGACGGGGCCGGCAGGACTACGTCCATCACCGCGACCACCACCGGTGGCACGGTCCTGACCAAACGGGCCTACACCTTTACCGCTAACGGCACCAAGGACGGGGCACTGCGCAAAACCGTCACCGACCAGGCAGGCGCTGTCACTACCTACGGCTACGACCCGGTCAACCGGCTCACCTCCGCTATCACCGGGGCCACGACCGAGACCTGGGCCTACGACAAGAACGGCAACCGGACCCTGGACACCAAGACCGGCACCGGCAACGTCTACAACGCCTACAACGCCGCCGACCAGCTCTGCTGGTCCGGAGCCAGCGCCGGCACCTGCGCCGCACCACCGTCCGGGGCGACCACGTACGCCTACGACTCCAACGGCAACACCACCGCCGCCGGGGCCACCACGCAGGCCTACAACGTCTTCGACCAGTTCACCTCCAACACCAGCGGCGGAGTGACGGCCAACTACACCTACAGCGGGCCGCGGAACGATGAACGCCTCACCGCCGGAGCCACCGCGTTCCTCAACGGCTCCCTCGGCATCAGCCGCCAAACCACGGCCGGCGCCAGCACCTCGTTTATCCGGGACCCGGGCGGTACCCTCATCAGCATGCGCACCAGCACCGGGGCCAGCTACTACTACACGATGGACGGGCTCGGCTCGACCATCCTGCTCACCGACAGCGCACAGGCCCCGGCTGCGACCTACGCCTACGACTCCTGGGGCCAAACCACCAGCACCGGCGCCCAGGCAGCCACCAACCCCTGGACCTACGCCGGCGGCTACAACGACACCGCCAGCAACCGCATCAAATTCGGCGCCCGCTACTACAACCCCTACCGCGGCCGCTTCACGCAACCCGACCCCTCCGGACAGGAAGCCAACAGGTACCTTTACGCAGGCTGTAACCCCATCAACGCAACAGATTCCACCGGACTCGCGTCCGAGGGCGGCACCATATTCGGCGCAGTGGTCGGTGCGCTCGTGGGGGCTACTTTTGGCATCATTGTCGGTGTGGCCGTCACACCGTTCACCTCACCTTTGGGTGGGATCGCAATAGGGACGGCGGTGGGAGGTTGCACAACTGCTGCCGTTGGCGTTGGTTCAGCGAACGCCTTTGACGGATCAAGCACCTCTGCATCCAGTATCGGCGCGAGTTGCCTGGGCGGTCTCACCGCTGGGTTGGGCCCGATCATTCGAAACGCGATTACCTGAAACAAGGCTGATCCGTGAACGATTCCGCTGCACTGAAAGGTACGAGATGCCCCGAGCCCAAGGACTTCGCAAGTTAGCTGCTGCAACAGGCCTAATATTCCTGGCTAGCGTCGTTTGTGCCGTCATAGTGCGAATGATGCTTCCGCAGACAGGGCCAGTAATCCATCTAATTCCCGTGATACTGGGCGTTGCCATCATAGTGCCGATGGTGCTGGGCTACCTACGAAAAGGGTAGATGACTAAGGAGGAAGCGCAGTTGAAACGCGCGATGCGGCGCCTGCTGTGTCATCTCGTGCGCAGTAAGCTGACGCCTTTTACAGCTTCACGTGGCCCAGCCCAAGATTCTCTCGGATCCGGCCCGTCACGAACAATGGAACAGGATCCGGCGCTAACGGCCCTCGCTCATGTTGGGGGCGTAAAGACGCCGTTGATGGCCGGCTGAACGGTTCCCGTGTTTTCGAAGCGGCATTGACACTTGAGATGCCCCGGCCCCGGGAAGTGTCAGCCGCCGGTCACGAGTCCGGCCAGAGCCTGCCGGAGGGAGTGTGGTGCTAGTTGCAAACGGAAGTGCTTTCCGGATAGGGCCGCTATCTGGGGTGGTTTGTGAAAAAGTTAAATTTCCGACGCTAGCGCGGTTTTCCGCAAAAATGGGCATCCACCGACTTGCAATCTGGACAGTTTGTGCTTGGCAGGTGAGATCCCGGAACTTCACCAAAGAATGATTCCCGTGAACGAACTCGTCGAAGCCGCCGACGAAAAGATGCTGCCTAAGACTATCTTCCGCTACGGGCGCGTGGACCTGCTCACGTTCAACGGCACTATCATCGAAACCGGCACAGACTCCTACCGACTTGCACACAGCCTTAGATCGAACTGATAGACCGCTAATAAGTCACGAACTTGCTGAGGACGAACCAGAATAGGCGGACTGCAAGTTCCGGCGAAGGAATTCCGGTCCTAAAAATGACTCGTCTGAACCGGAAATCCAGCAGATCTGAGACGGCCATTCGGTGTGACAAGTCCTCGTCAAACAAACATGTTATGGTGACTCGACTCGGCACAGGGGGTGCCGAGTTCAATTGGGGGAACTATGACATTACGAAGGAAAATCACGTCACTGACCGTTGGAGCCATAGGCTTCGCGCTGTTGCTCGGGCAAGCCGGACCGGCCGGCGCCGCTCCCGACGACAACGCTCTTAGGGCTATTGCAGCTGTTTCTCCAAACGTCCAGTCCCTTGGCAAACAGGGCATTCGCGATAAGAAGGTGGAGGTGCCGACCGATTCGTCGGGTGTTGTGAAGATAACTGGCCAGAAGGGCCAGTCCCTTTCGATCGGGCTTCCCTTTGCAGAGAAGTCGGCGACAGCGCGACCCATTGGAAACGGGGTAGTGTCCTACGACAATGGCAACGGCTCAGCTACGGTCCCCATCCCACAGGACGACAATTCCGTCGCCATTCACACAATTATCGAATCGTCGGCAGCGCCCTCCCGATACCAGTATCGAGTCGACATACCCGCGGGAGCCGCGATGAAGCCGAATGAGGATGGAAGCGTTGCGATCTCGAGAGCGGATGGTACGTTCTTCGGTGGCTTTGCCAAGCCATGGGCAAAAGATGCGGCTGGCGTCGCTCTGCCTACTCACTACGAAGTCCAGGGACGGCAACTCGTACAGGTCGTCGACCATTCCTCCCCAACCGTCAAGTATCCGGTGGTGGCAGACCCCTGGGCTGGCGTGGACCTGATCGACGGACTCCCGTGGATCACCTACGCTTCACAAGGAGGAGTGGTAAATCTCAACCCAACGGGCTGGGGGCGGTTCTACAACGGATTCGCAACCCACAACGCACACGTGGACGAGTTGCGCACCAAATTGGGTCGAATTGGTTGGAACCTCACGGGTACAATCCAGGAGCAATACCTGTGTCACGTAGTGGGCAATGTCTTCGAACCCGGCACCTACAACCTCGAGTCATGGCGACCGTGGATGTACTGGGGCGACCAGTTGAACCTGACGTACCGTTGTAACCCCTAAGCAGGATCAAGAGTAAGCAGGAGTTGCGAAAATGTCCAAGGCTGCGAAGGTACTTTTCATAGTCGCCGGAGTGTTAGGCGCAATCATGCTCCTTGTGGTTGCCTACATCTGGATCGGCTCGCAAGTGTTTGGGATAAACACCTCCCGACTTGATCCATCGCAAGGGCCGTCCTGGCCTATGGAAGTGATTGTTTGGTCCTTCGTCGGCGCGGTAATAGCCGCTGCCGCCGGAATCAGCCTGTCCATCGCCTCACGGCGAGCGTCGGCTAAGTCGAGGGCTTAGTCTGGGCGAACCATACTGAGCGGATAAGCCTGCGGGCGGTGTTCCAAGGCGGGACACCGCTCGCGGCTAAGCACGGAGGCATCAGGCACAGCTTCTGCAAAAACTGAACCAACCTCCGAGGACTGGGGCTGGGCTGTGGTCGGCCTTCCTGCCCGTCTACGCCAGCGCTTTTCTCGCTACACGCTAACTCCTACCAATTAATCGCTGAGCGCCACGAGCAGCTGCCACCCGACGGAAGACTGTCGCAACGTCCTTGGCCCTGCTTTCTGGACCGCATCAAGGCCGCACCTGGGTACCAGTCGGGCCGTCTCGGTGGGCTCCAATCAAGTTGACACAATCGGTCTACCTCGACCGCACCGTCGCCACCCTGACCAGCAACAGCGGTGACATCGACCCGGACCTCCTGCGGTTCCTTTCACCGCTGGGCTGGGAACACATCAACCTCACCGGCGACTACATCTGGCCCCGCGCCAAATACAGGCCACTACGACGCCCGGCAAAACCTTAGCGTCGCATATTTCACTTTTTCACAAGCCTGTGAGCCCCTATCTGAGGATGCCGCCGGGGGTGACGGTGAGACCTGCCGGCCGAACCGCAGACGTACTGTGGAGGGTTTATCCAATAAGACCGTTCGAGCGTTCGTTGATCATCAGCGGTTTCTGCGGCGGAGCCGCCTAGCAATTTACGGCCCCCAGGGCTGGGTCGCCTTGGTGGGTATTAGGGCTCCAATCGTTCTATTCGGCGCGATCGCATTGTGGACTGCCAGGGAAAAGTGTTGACGTCCACCTGCGCTAGCGCGCCAGCAGCTTCTGCCCGTCCGGGCGCAGTTCGCCGGTTGGTGAGACGTGTCGGTAGAGGGTTTGGCGTGTGATGCCGAGTTCGGTGCAGAGCTCGCTGACTTTCGTGTCCAGTTTTCCCATTGAGGCCATGGCGAGCCGGAGTTTGGCGGGGGTCATCTTGTAGGGCCGGCCGCCCTTACGGCCGCGGGCACGGGCGGCGGCGAGTCCTGCGATGGTCCGTTCGGAGATGAGTTCGCGCTCGAACTCGGCGAGGGCAGCGAAGATTCCGAAGACGAGCTTTCCGGAGGCGGTGGTGGTGTCGATGGCAGCGCCCTGCCCGGTGAGGACCTTGAGCCCGATGCCGCGTTCGGTGAGGTCATGGACGATGTTAACCAGGTGCCGCAGGTCCCGGCCGAGCCGGTCGAGCTTCCACACCAAAAGGGTGTCCCCGGCGTTCATGCCCTTCAGGCAGGCTGCAAGTTGAGGACGGTCGTCCTTCTTGCCTGAGGAGTGGTCCTCGTAAAGTTTCAATGGGTCGACGCCCGCGACCAGGAGCGCGTCGCGCTGCAGATCAGTGCTTTGCGACCCGTCCGCCTTGGACACCCGCATGTATCCGACCAGCATGGTCCAGACCCCTTGTCATTTATACGTTCGTTTAAGTGACAACGTGATTCCGGATTCGACCGGAATCGAAATATGTCACAAAACCCGTTATTTATTCTATGTCAGGCAAAGGGCCCCCGCTCATCAATGTGTGACAGGAAGTCGAGGGGTATCTGAAGCTCGGTGAAGGTTTGCCGGAGACCGCGCACGGATTCTTCACTCCGGCATCCGTAGCGTGCGAAGTTGAAGAGCTGCTGCGCGACGGCCGGCTCTTCTTTGGCTGCCTTGATGCAGACTTCCAGTGCGTCCGTTGCTTGTTTCCAGAGCTCATCGAGAGTGGGCTTCTCTTGAACGGCGGCGGTTGCTGTCAGTGGGCCGGGCCGGGTTCCGTCGCCGATCCGGGGGTTCGGTTCGGGGCGCAGGAGGTGCGCGGAGGTTCCCAAGGCAACCAGTGAGCCGGCTTCGATCAGTTCCATTGCGGCGGCTGCTGCTTCGAGCAGCTGCTGCTGGACCGGCCAATGGAGGGTTTCGAACGGTTGCCACGAATACAGGCCGGCCCGGAACGGGTGTCCGCAGTGTTCCCAGACACGACGCACGTCGTCCAGTTGTCGGCCATATCGTCCCTGGGCTGTGGTGAGTTCGTCCAGGAGGGTCCGCAGCAGCCGGAACCAGGTGCCCGCGTGAACCGGATACCGGGGCAGATTGACGGAACCGGTGGTTATCGCCTGCCAGGTCCGCCGGTCCATGAGGGACAACGACTCCGGAAGCCCCCGCTCGCCATGGGCTGGGGTTTTCCACAAAACGTAGTCAGGAGGGTGTCCTTCGTAGGTTTCAAGCCGGCGCCCATGTACCGGGCAGCTGGCCATGAGCGGCAATTGCCAGAAGAGCAGTAGCGTCGGGCCGGATTCCAGGCAGTCCGGGCATCCCCGCCGCGCCCCGGAGTCCGGGAGCCATGGCAACCACTTCCGCGGAGTATAGATAATGCGCCGCTTGGGCGGCAGGAGCACCGAGAGCTGGTGCGCATAGGTTTCGTAGGCGTCGGGGGCAGGGGCGAGTCCGTCGAAGAGCCATGGCACCCAGCCGGCCATGGTCATGGCGTTTACGCGGTGTTGGTCAAGACCGGTGCGCTTGGCGAGCTCTTCGAGCAGGTGCATCGGAGGGTTCAGATCCAGCTCGGGGTCGCTGAGTTCGCGGTGGCCGAGTCCGTGTTCGAGCAGCTCGTAGGAGTACATCCCGTAGCTGGCTGCGATCCGCCGGAGCCAGGAGGACAACGATTCCGTTTCTGCAGGGGCCGGGTGCAGAGGCCAGCGTTCCGGCGGCCTCATCTGAGTTCGCGTTCGAACTTCCGGCGCCGCACGCTGGGACCGTCGTATTCGGCCAGGGTCAGCGTCCGGTGGTTGATGGATTCTTCGCCGCTGTCCACGGCGGCTACTGCGGCTTCGGTCAGGAGCGAGGTGAGCTCCCCGATGGTGCCCTCGCTGCGGGTCAGGAGGTAGCGGGCCATGTCATCGGTCGCCAGATTCGAGCGAGTGCGCAGCGGGAAGGAGGAGCCGAAGCTGGCCAGCAGGGACGACAGGTCTGCGTTGGCCTCCCACAGGGGCAGGGTCATGGGCTCAAACCGGTTTTCGAGCTGGTCATCGGAGCGGACGGCGAGATAGGCCTCCCGGGTCCCGACCCCCACCAGCGGGATCCGCAGCTCGTTTCCCAGGAAGCGCAGCAGGTTCAGGAATTCGCGCCGGACATCGGCGCGGCCGGCCAGCACATTGTGCAGTTCGTCAATCACCAGGATCCGCACACCGACGCGGCGCAGCACGGCGAGGGTGAGCTGTTCCAGGTCAGCTACGCGCCGGCGCGGTCCCGTGGGCGCGCCGAGCGCGGCGAGGACGGCCGTGTAGAACCGCGGGATGGACGGTTCGGAGGGCATCTGGACACACAGGACGGGAATGTGTTCCTGATCCGCGGTGGAGTGTGCCGGGTGCTGCCGGCGGAACCGTTCGATGATCATGGACTTGCCGTTGTTGGTCGGTCCGATCAGCAGAAGGTTGGGCATGCGCTGTTTGCCGGGCCAGTCATAGAGTGTTTCGAGCCTGGTGAGCGTCTGGACCGCCAAGGGGTAGCCGATCCAGCGGTCCGCCCGGATGCGCCGGATCCGTTCCTCCGCCGGCAGTCGAGCCATGGCTTGGGCCCAGGGCTGGAGATGGGAGAGATCCGGCGGCGGGTAGTCATCGATATTCACCACTGCTCGACCTCGTCAAAAGGACGGGCTGGCGCCACATCATTCGTGGGTGGGAGCATTTCATCAGGTGGGGCCGTCGGGTTCTTCACGGGTCCGGAGGCCTGGAGGTGGCGCCGCCGCTGCAGCTCCCGGCGTGATCTGCGGGTTGCCCGTTGCGCCGTTGAAGTGATCTCACGCATCTGATCAACCATGCGGAACAATGCTTCCTCGTTGACCTGGTCATGTCCCTGCTGACGGAGCCGCGCCAGCGCCTGCCGGTGTTCCCACAACGTCACCGCCGGGTAAGAAACCGTGCGGTACGGGACTTCCGCATAGGCCGTCCCTTCCGGTTCCAGCACCCAGACCCTGCTGATGTCCCGCGGGTCCCGCCGGATGATGAACGTTTCCTCCCCGTCCCGCCGCGCGATCCATGGCTTGAGCACGTTCGCGAAGTAATGGACATGGTCGATGACGAAACCGGTGCGGGTGATTCGGCGCCGGATGACCGGCAGGAAATCGATGAGAAACGCTGCGGGGTGCGCAACAACAGGCTGCGCGCCGAACTCTCTCACGCCCTCTCCCCAGCGCCCGGCGGGTGTCTGGTTCAGGGATCCGTGAATACTGCCGTGGTAGCCGGCGACCGCTAAGGCCAGCCAGCGTTCCAGCTCCGTCAACGTCAGGGCGGCCATTCTGTCGGCATCGTAACCGCCCCGCTGTCCCGGGTTAGAGAAGGTTGTCCCGGGCAGTTCATGGACCCGCTGCATCACCGTGCCGACGATCCGCTCCACGATGCCGCCGTAGTGCGGGCGCCCAAGTGGCCGGTAGCTGAGTTTGATCCCGTGCTGCTCGCAACCGCGGCGCAACGCCTCGCTCTTGAACTCCGCAGCGTTGTCCAGGAACAACGCCTTGGGCTTGCCGCTCATCGGCCACGCCGCGTCCACGCCCAGGGCTTCCAGCCACGGCCGCTTGTCGCAGGCCATGTGCGCAATACACAGGCCCACCGACACCGCAGACGGTGCCTCCAGGGTCACGACCATTCCCAGCAGGCACCGGCTATAAACATCGATGGCAACCGTCAGGTAGGGCCGGCCGATGGGCTGCCGGTCCCGGTCATCGACGATGATCAGGTCAATCACGGTGTGGTCGATCTGGACCTGGTCCAACGGGGCCACGATGTCCGGAACCTTTCCGCCGGCCGACTGCAAGGCCCGGGCGGCCTCGCTGCCCTCACGCCTGCGCCTGACTTCCACCGGATGCAGCGCCTCGATCCGGTGGGCGACAGTATTCCTTGCCGGCGCGGCCAACCCCAGCGTCTTGCATTCGCGCACAATTTGGCGATGCACAACCGCCAAGGACGGCTTTTGCTTCGTCAGGTAAGTCTTCCGGATGACTTCACGAATTACGGCCTCCACAGGCTCCGGCAGGCGCCCGCCTCCCCGGCCGCCGGCGGACCGGCCCGGGGCCAGGTCCGTCAGCAGACCGGTGCCCTTTCGGCGCCGGCCGATCAGGGTGTAGACCTGCCGTCTCGACAATCCCAACTCTTCGGCCGCGCTGTCCGCCGCCCCGTGGGTGACCGTGACCATGGCCGCCAAAGGTGCAATGACCTCGTCCTGCCGGCGCAGGCGCTCCCACGCCTCATCCGACATGCCCACCAGACCCCGTTCCAAGATCTGGGGGTCATCCGATGTCATGACTGGCGCCGACGGTGCAGACGACTGTTGACCATGATTCAGGCTAGTGCAGGCGACTTCTGATGGAAATGCCAACAGTGCAGGTGACTTCTGACAAACGGATGTCAACAGTCCTGTGCACCCGGGCCATACTTCCGCATGAAGTGGTGCATGCGAGTTCTGAAAACGACACAGGCTGGGGTGTGCTACAACTGGACGAAGCCAAGGTGCCAAAGGCGCTTCCCTTCCTATATCGAGCTTTCCCAGCGCTTTTATGGCTGGACGATCCTGTCTAGACGCGGCCCAGGGCGTCGATGTCTTCGAGGAAGTCCTGGTGGACTCCTTCGCTGACGGTGGTGCGAGTTTCGGCGATCGCGTCGATGTAGTCCTGGGTGGCGGGGCCGTTCGGGGCCGCCTCGCGGACGGAAAGCTGCCCTCCAGAGGCCAGCCCGCCGTCGTCGTACACAGCCTTCTCAAGGGCGCGCTGGGAGGGCGCTGCGGGCGGCGTACTCGATGTCTGCGGGGGAGAAGCCCTCGGTTTTTTCCACCAGCAGTTCCACGTCCACCGCGTCAGTCATTCCTTTTGACCTACCAGGCGTTCTACATGCTTGGAAAGCTCGGTGTCACCGAAGATCAACTTCCCGACGAAATCTTCATCGCGACATTGGTCTCATCGGTCTCCTGGATCGTGGCCAGCCTAATCAGCGGGCGGTTGTCCGACGCCAGCGGGCCGTGGACGGCATCAGCGGCAAGGTCCTGGCCGATACCCTCCGGGATTTGGAACGTGACGGGATCGTGGACAGAACCGCGTACGACCAGATGCCTCCCCGCGTGGAGTACGAGTTGACCGCCCTCGGCAGCACACTGCGCGAGCCGTTGGCGGCACTGGGACGGTGGGCCGAGAACACATAGAAGACGTCATGTCAGCGCGGGAGACTTAGGGACTGCCCTGGATTTCGTTGACTCTCGGGGTTGAGTGTTTCTAGGCGGCTTTGAGGCCGGTATTGAGTATCTCAAACTCGACCGGCGTTAGCCGACCGAGCCGCCGTTGACGGCGTTTCCGATGGTAGGTTTTCTCGATCCACGTCACGATGGCCAGGCGCAGATGCGCCCTGGTGGACCATCGCTGGCTGTCCAGCACATTGTTTTGCAGGAGTGAGAAGAACGACTCCATGGCGGCGTTGTCGGCACACGCGCCGACCCGCCCCATCGATCCTTTCAGCCCGTTGCCCTTCAGCGTCCTGACGAAGGCGTTGGAGCGGAATTGCGAACCGCGGTCACTGTGCACCACGGTTGTTCCCGCCGGCTCCCGGAGTGCTATCGCGTTGTGGAGGGCCGAGACGGCCAGCGAGGCCTGCATTCGGGAGTCGATGGAGTAGCCCACGATCCGGTTGGAGTAGACGTCTTTGATGGCGCACAGGTAGAGCTTGCCCTCATCGGTCCGGTGCTCGGTGATGTCCGTCAGCCACAGCTGATCAGGTGCCGTCGCGGTGAAGTCCCGGCGGACGTGGTCATCGTGCACCGGCGGGCCGGCTTTGCGGGTCAGACCGCGCTTTTTGGCGAACACGGACCAGATCTGCTGGCTGCTGCACAGCCGGGCGACCCGGTTCTCCCCGGCGCTGAAACCCTGGTCTTCGAGCTCGTCGGCGATGAACCGGTACCCGAACGCCGGATCGTCCCGGTGGACATCCAGGGCCGCGTTGATCAGGTGCGCATCAGACCAGTCACGCTCCGTGACCGGCGCGGCCTTCCACGCGTAGAAGGCCTGTTTGGAGAAACCCAGCACCCGGCAGGCCACCGCGACGGGAATCCCGTCGCACGTCTTGGTCAAGGACCAGCGGGAACTTCATTTTGGGGCAGCTCCCGGGCGAAGAACGCCGCTGCCCGGCGCAGGATTTCGTTCTCCTGCTCGAGCAGCCGGATCCGCTTCCTGGCATCCCTGAGCTCGGCGGCTTCCTTCTCCGTCACACCGGGACGGGCGCCCTCCTCGATGTCGGCCTTCTTCAGCCAGTTGTGCAGGGTCGCTTCGGAAATCCCGAAGTCTTTAGCGATCTGGGAGATCGGGGCTTCGTGCTTCCGCGCCACGGCGACCACGTCACGGCGGAACTCAGCGGGGAAAGGCTTAGGCATGTTGAACATCCTTGCTGCAAGGACCGAATCCTCACAAGTCAGGAGTCAAGCAAACCCGGGGCAGTCCCTCAGTTCTAACGAACTGGTGCTTTTCTTCTTTAAAGCGCTTCGACTGCTCAACCCCCGATTGACTGCGCCGGAACGACCCTGTTGCGAGGTCAAAACGGCCCTTATGGAGCAGCGGAAGGGGATCCGTCAGTAGGCGCAGTCGCAGTCACCCGACGCCGCCGGGCGTTTCAGTGGCACCCATTCGCCAATAATGGCCGCTATCGGGGATCCATAGCGGCCGCCTGAGGCAAACCGGCGCAGGATTGGGCGCAGCAACCGGCTCCGCCCCACCCTCGGCTTCGACAGCCAATCAGATGTTCAGCGAATTACTCCTCGCCGCAGCTGCCTAAGGGTGCAGCCACCACTGGACTTTTCAGCCGCCAACCGGGCCGTTCTGGAGCAACCGACGACGTCCACGGGACCGACGATGCCGGAACGACGGCGGCAGGTGCGGTTGGGGACACGCCAAGGGCCCCGGCTAGACTCGCACGCTGGGGAAGAACGCCAATGCCGCGGCCAGTGCTCGATGGGTCCGCGGCGCAATCTCGACCAGAAGAGTGATTTTGAACGTGACTTTGAACAAGACGGCACGCCCACTGACCGTAACCGCCCTCCTGGCGGCCCTGGCCCTGACCGGCTGTTCGGCTCCGGAGGTCGCGAACCCGCCGTCGTCCGCCAGCGCCACCACCGCGCCGGCGTCCGCAACCCCCAGCCCGACCAAGTCCTCCGGCCCCTACGGCGACTTCCCCACGGCAGCCGAGGCCTGCAAGACCATTTCGGAGCAAGCTACCGGAGCCTCGCTGCTGCCGCTCTCGGCCGCGCAGGGCAAAACCGCCGAACTCGAGCAGTACAAAGCCGAGTTGAGCAACACCGCAGAGCGCGTCCCGGATAGCCTCAAGGCGGCCTTTGCCAAGCTTAACCAGGTTGCCGTCGCTGGCCTGAGCGATCAGACGGTCTTCTCCAGCGGCAAATTCCAGGACGCCATGGCACCGGTAACGGGCTGGCTCGCCGCCAACTGCAAGTAGGCGCAGCCTCCCTCCGGGCAGCCCAGCGTTCGAAGGACTGGTCGCGGGTCGGAACTCCCGGAGGGAAGTGCTGCTCAACGCCCAACGGCTGCTCCCCACCGTCCCCTCGCCTCGCAAGCTCGGCCAGGGAACCCTGCTGGCGTGGGCCCAGCCGCCCTCTTGAGGCATGGAAAAGGGCACTTTTGGAGCAACCGACGAACTTCACCACCGCGTCAGGCCCTCGCTGCCGGCGGATATCGCGGCGATCTGGCCCCGCGGTCGGCCCCAAGGGCTAGGGTGGTCTCAAAGAGAAGGGGAGTGCCTTATGGAGTACCAGAATCCTCAGTCCGCACCGGGCCTGGAGACGGCCCTGCCGGGGACGCTCCGCGCCGCGACCGGCCGCACCGTCATTTCCGAGGCCGCCGTCGCCAAGGTTGCCGGCATCGCCGCCCGCGCCGTCCCGGGGGTGTACTCCCTGGGCACGGGGCCCTCAAGGGCGCTGGGTGCCTTCCGCGACGCGGTCGGCAGTCCGGACCACGCGGCCGGGGTGCGCGCCGAGGTCGGCGAAACCCAGGTGGCCGTGGACATTGACCTCGTGGCGCTTTACGGCACGCCCTTGCATCCCCTGGCGGACCAGATCCGCGCCGCCGTTTACGCCGCCGTCGAGGAGCTCGTCGGGCTCCAGGTCATCGAAGTCAACATCGAGATCCATGACGTCTTCGTTCCCGGCCCGCCGAAGCTGCCGGCCACCGTTGAGTCACGGCCCGTGCGGGAGGCGCTCCAGTGAACCTGACAGTAGTCGGCATCGCCGCCGGCGCCTTCCTGGCCTTCATGTCCTTTGCGTTCGGGGTCTGGGGCTTCCTGGGGTCCCTGCTCTTCATGGCCGTCGGAGCCCTGCTGGGCCGCGCGGCGGAAGGGAAATTGGACCTGCGCAGCGTGTTTGACGCCATTACCGGCCGGCGATCCTCCTCATGAGCGTCGCCACCGGGCGCCTGCTGGCCGGGCACAACCGGATCAGCACCCAGGCCCTCACCAGCGTCGCCCGGGCCGCCGCGGCCGAGGCCCTCGGCGTGCCGCCGCAGGACGTCCGGGCCGACTGGACCGACGACGACGGCCTGCTGGCGCTGTCGCTCGTCACGCCGATCGCTGTCCCGTCGCTTACCTCGGTGCTCCGGGATCCGGCGCGCGTAGCCGGCTTCGGCGGCCCCATCTGGGACCGGGCGGTGGCCGCGAAAGCCCAGATCCTGAACCGCGTGACGGAACTCAGCGGTGCTCAACTGAGCCGGGTGGACATCCGCATCAGCGGTGCCAGCGTCAGCGACGGAGGGCGGGTGAGGTGAGCCACGCCGCCGAACGACACCACCGAGACGCCGGGTTCCACGAACCCGGCCCCCACGCCCATGGCCCCAGCACCACCGGCAGCGGCTACCGGGACGCCGGGACCAGCCCAGGGGCGCCCACCGGCGCGGCCGGCATGGAGAAAGTCCTTGCCCGGGAGACCAGCTCGTCCCGGGCGACGGCCTCCGTCATCGCGGCAGTCTTGGTCATTGTGCTGTGCGGCTACGCACTGCTTGAAACCGCTGTCCGGGCCGTCGGGCAGCCGCCGTGGCTGGTTGATCCGCAAACCGCCGCGGACCGGATCACCGCGCTCCCCGACGGAATCACCCCGCTGCTGCTCGGCGTCATCGGCGCGGTGCTGATGGCAGCCGGGCTCTTCTTCTTCCTCAACGCAATACTGCCCGGCCGGCGCGCCCGGCACGTGCTCGCAGACCCGCGGGCCGCCGTCGTGGTAGACGACGAAGTGATCGCCTCGGCACTGGCCCGGCGTGCCCGGCTGGCTGCCAACGTGACACGGGAGCAGGTGATGGTGGTGGTCTCCCGGCGCCAAGTGCTGGTCAACATCCGGCCGACCTCCGGTGTGCCGCTCCGCGAGGCGGAGGTGCGGGCCGCCGTCGAAGCCGAACTTCGGGAAATGGCGCCGTCGCCCCTGCCCGACGTCCGCGTCAATCTGGCCTCCGCGGGGGTGATCGGCGCGTGAACGGTACCCCCCGGCTCCTCAACCGGATCCTGATCGGCATCCTCGGCGCCAAGCTCCTGATCATCGGGGCCCTGCTGGTCCTGCTCGCCACGGTGCCCGCGGCCGGGAGCTGGTGGCAGGGGTGGTCCGGTCAGGTGTGGGCAGGAGTGCGTGGACTGTTTGAACGCACCCGCTTCCCGGGACGGCCGGAGAGCTGGCTGTGGATTGTCATGGTGCTCCTGCTGGTGGTGGTCATCGGGTTCATGGTGGCCTGGCTGGCGCAACAGGGCAAAGGCCGCGCCAACCTGCTGGTTGCCGAAGACGACGCCGGCGAGGTGCCCGGCAGCGTCCGGATCGGCGGCGGCGTGGCCGAGCAGGCGCTCAAGGCGGCGCTGGCCGACCGGCCTGACCTTGCCGGCGCCATGGTGGCCACCTATGAGTTTCGCGGCGAGCCGGCCCTGCGGATCCGGGTGCAGCCGCGCCAGGGCGTAGCCCCGCATATCCTGGCCGCGGAGGTTTCTGCCCTGGTGGAGGCACTGGATGCCGTCATCGGCAAACGCACCCCGGTACTGATCCACATCGGTTCCGGCGCCCGGTCCAGGTTCGGCCGCGCCGAACGCGTGCGCTGACCCAACCCCAGCCCCAACCGAGGCCAGACGGCGACACGCCGGTAGGTGCGCCTTTTTGGAACATCCGCCCCAGCGGGAACAGGAGCCCCACAGGTGTTCGTGCCGCGCCGGGCCGCGCGCATAGGGGGCAGCGGCCGCCCCTGCGACAGGTAACCGTTGTGAAACGTTGATGTAAACGCTTGCATTACCTGCCATCCGCTCGCTAGTGTGATGCCCACCACACCAACTGCACCACCGGTCCCATCCGGTACTCAGCGAGGAGCACCCGTATGAAAACCCGTAAGTATCTACTTCCCGTGGCCGCGGCCGGGGTATTGGCCCTCTCCCTGTCGGCCTGTGGAGGTGGCGGCGGTGGCAGCAGCAGCACGGGTGGCGGCGACGCGGCAGCCAACCTGGACGGCAGGGGTCCCATCACCTACGTCCAGGGCAAGGACAACAGCAACGTGGTCCGGCCGCTGATCGACAAGTGGAACGCCGCGCACCCGAATGAAAAGGTGACGTTCAAGGAGCAGACCGACCAGGCCGACCAGCAGCACGACGACCTCGTGCAGCACTTCCAGGCCAAGGACACCAACTACGACGTGGTCAGCGTAGACGTCGTCTGGACCGCGGAGTTCGCCGCCAAGGGCTGGCTCCAGCCGCTCAAGGACAAGATGGCGCTCGACACGGCCGGAATGCTGAAGCCGACCCTGGACGCCGCTTCCTACAAGGGCACCCTCTACGCCGCGCCCGAGTCATCCGACGGCGGCATCCTGTACTACCGCAAGGACCTCGTCCCCACGCCGCCCAAAACGTGGGACGAGATGATGAGCATGTGCTCGATCGCCAAGACCAACAACATTGGCTGCTACTCGGGGCAGTTCTCGAAGTATGAAGGTCTCACGGTCAACGCCTCCGAGGCGATCAACTCCGCCGGCGGTTCCGTGCTGGACAAGGACGGCAAGCCGAGCCTGAACACCGACGCAGCCAAGGCCGGCCTGGCCAACCTTGCCAAGGCGTATGCCGACGGCAACATCCCCAAGGAAGCCATCACCTACAAGGAAGAGGAATCCCGGCAGGCATTCCAGGACGGCAAGCTCCTCTTCCTGCGCAACTGGCCTTACGTCTACAACCTGGCCGTCACCGAAGGATCCTCCAAGGTCAAGGACGTGCTCGGCATGACGGCCCTCCCGGGCAAGTCCGGCCCCGGCGCTTCCTCGCTCGGCGGCCACAGCGCCGGCATGAGCGTCTACTCCAAGAACAAGGCAACCGCTTTGGACTTCCTGAAGTTCCTCACCACCGAGGAGACGCAGAAGTTCTTCGCCACGCAGGGGTCGCTCGCTCCGGTGCTGACCAAGCTCTACGACGATCAGGCACTGGTCGCCAAGCTGCCGTACCTGCCGGTGCTGAAGACCTCGATTGAGAACGCCGTCCCGCGTCCGGTGACCCCGTTCTATCCGGCCGTTACCAAGGCCATCCAGGACAACGCATACTCGGCCATCAAGGGCGAGAAGGCAGTGGACGCAGCGCTGTCCGACATGCAGAAGTCCATCGAAACCCAGTCAAAGTAGTCCAAAATGGCAACTGAATTGGGCCCGACGCCGGTAAAGAAGCCGGCGTCGGGCGGGACCGAGCTCCACCACGCACCCAAGGGGGTGGGGGAGGACAACGCCATAGCGAGCCAGGGCAAGTGGGCGTCGTGGCTGTTGGCTCCCGCCATCATCGCGCTGGCCGTCGTTATCGTTTACCCGATCATCAGCGCCATCGTGATGTCCTTCCAGGCCGACGCCGGTCTGGACCCTGCCACCGGCCTCTTCGCCGAGGGCGGCCCGGCGGGTATCACAAACTACGTTAACTGGATCGCCCAACAGTGCGCGTCCCCCGGCGGCGGCACCGTTGCCTGCCCGCCCGGTACCCTCGGGTCCCAGTTTTGGTCCGCGACGGCCACGACCTTCTTCTTCACGATTGTGACCGTGGCGCTGGAGACCGTGCTCGGCTTCTGGATGGCCATCATCATGGCACGCACCTTCAAGGGCCGCAGCCTGGTCCGCGCCGCCGTGCTGGTGCCGTGGGCCATCCCCACCGCCGTCACCGCCAAACTGTGGCTGTTCATCTTCGCCTTCGAGGGCATCGCCAACAAGCTCTTCAACACCTCCATTCTGTGGACCGGCAGCGAATGGCCGGCCAAGTGGGCCGTCATCATTGCCGACGTCTGGAAGACCACGCCGTTCATGGCGCTGCTGATCCTGGCCGGCCTGCAGATGATTCCGGCTGAGGTGTACGAGGCGGCCAAGGTTGACGGCGCCACCGCCTGGCAGCGGTTCCGGATGATCACCCTGCCGCTGGTCAAACCGGCGCTCATGGTGGCCATCCTGTTCCGCACCCTTGACGCGCTGCGGATGTTCGACCTGCCCTACATCCTGACCGGCGGGTCGAACAACACCACCACCCTGTCCATCCTGGTGATCAGCCAGATCAGGCAGGGCTTTAACGTGGCGGCGGCGCTGTCCACCATCACGTTCATCATCATTTTCCTTGTCGCCTTCATCTTCGTGCGCTTCCTGGGCGCGAATGTTGTGGAGCAGCAGACCGGCGCTAGTAAGGGGAAGAAATGACCGCCGCCGCTACCGAGCTGCGCGCGCAGCAGGACCAGGGGCGCAAGACCGCCCAGAACCGGGAGAAGTTGGCCCAGGGCCGGACCTACATCAGCGCCCTGGTCGTCCTGATCTGGTGCCTGGCGCCGGCCTACTGGATGGTGGTGACGGCCTTCCGCGAGGTCGGCTTCACCTACGACACCTCGATCCTGCCGACGCACGTCACGCTGGACAACTTCCAGACCGCGTTCGATACCTCCTTCGGCAACCACTTCGGCCAGGCGCTCCTGAACAGCGTGTTCATCGGCGGCGTGGTCACCGTGGTTTCGCTGCTGATCGGCGTGTTCGCCGCGTACGCCCTGGCCCGGTTGAACTTCCGGTTCAAGTACCTCGTGCTGGGCTTCATCCTGGGCGCCTCGATGTTCCCCGGCGTCGCCCTCATCACCCCGCTGTTCCAGCTGTTCACCAACATCGGCTGGATGGGCACGTACCAGGCCCTGATCATCCCGAACATCTCGTTCGTGCTGCCGCTCACCGTCTACACCATGACGTCGTTCTTCCGGGAGATGCCGTGGGAGCTCGAGGAGTCGGCCCGCGTGGACGGCTGCACGCAGGGCCAGGCCTTCCGGAAGGTGATCATGCCGCTCGCCGCTCCGGCCATCTTCACCACGGCCATCCTGGCGTTCATCTCCTCGTGGAATGAGTTCCTGATCGCCAGCCAGCTCTCCAGCGACAGGACCCAGCCGGTCACCGTCGCCATCGCGAGCTTCGCCGGCGCGCAGCCCAACCAGATCCCCTACACGGCGATCATGGCGGCCGGGACCATCGTGACCATTCCCCTGGTGATCCTGGTGCTGGTCTTCCAGCGCAAGATCGTCGCCGGCCTGACGGCCGGCGCCGTGAAGTGACGGGTTTGTGATGGCTGGCCGGCAGAACCGGGGCGAAGTCCGCAGCACGCACCGCCGGGTGCGCTCGGGCGAGGACTTCGACATCATTATCGGGTTCCTGGGCTTCTGGGCGCTGATCCTGCTGGCGGTCACCGTCTGGATGGAGATGACCGCCCAGCCGGCCCTCGGCTGGGCCCTCGGGCTGCTGGCCACGCTGCTGGCCCTGTACGGAATGCTCCGGCTCCGGCGGCGGCTGCCCGGACGGACGGCCACCCGGCGGCGCTGAGTGCGACGCCGGCGCGTCACGAAGGGCGGTGCCGGGTCGGGCGGATAGTACGATGAAGCGGCGCCGCGGGGGCGGCACGCCGGCCGAACTTCTGCGGCCGGCCGACAAGGGGACACGGTGGCACGGACAACTGACAGGGCGCAGCGCGGCGGCCATTCCGGCGTCAGCATCGAGGACGTGGCGACCGCCGCGGGCGTCTCCACCGCCACCGTTTCCAGAGCAGTGCGGGGGCTGCCCCGGGTTTCGCCGGCCACCCGGGAGAAGATCCTCGAAATCGCCGAGGACCTCGGCTACGTGGCCTCATCCTCGGCATCGGGCCTCGCCACCGGCCGGACCCGGACCATCGGGGTGCTGGCACCCTTCGTCAGCCGCTGGTTTTTCTCCAAGGCCATCGAAGGCGCGGACCGGGAACTGCACGGCCGCCAGTACAACCTGTCGCTGTTCAATCTGGGCGGCCACGGCAGCCACCGCGAGCGGCTGTTCAGCAAGACCATGGTCTACAAGCAAATCGACGCGCTCCTGGTCCTCTGCATGGCCCTGACCCGCGAGGAACTGGAACACCTGCACAAGATCGACATCCCGCTGGTCGTCGTCGGCGGCCACGTCGAGGGCTGCGCCTACATCGGGATCGACGACTACGACGCCGCCTCCACCGCGGTGCGCCACCTCATCGACCTGGGCCACCGGGACATCGCGCTGCTGCACGGCGACGACGAGACGGACCTGAACTTCGACGTCCCGCGGGTGCGGATCCAGGCGTTCCAGGATGTCATGGCCCGGGCGGCGCTGGACGTCCGGCCGGAGTGGGACCAGTGGGGGGACTTCACCGTCCGCAGCGGCCAGGAAGCGTTCCAACGGCTGTGGGGTCTGCCCGGTCCGAAGCCCACCGCGATCTTCTGCGCCTCGGACGAGATGGCCATGGGGGTCATGTTTGAGGCCCGTGGCGCGGGCGTCCGGATTCCGGAGGAGCTCTCGGTGGTGGGGATCGACGACCACGAATTCGCAGCCGCCGTCGGGCTCACCACCGTCGGCCAGCGCCCCGACGAACAGGCCGAGCTGGCTACCAAGATGCTCCTGGACGAACTCGACGGGGTCACCGGAGCGGTGCGTTCCGTCGTCGCCCCGCACCGGCTGATCGTACGGGGTACGACGGCGCCCCCGCGGCTTGCGGAGCCGCTCGCGCCGATGTCCGGCCAGCGGCTGCGCCGGACGTAGGGTCCCGGCGACGCGGTTCTCGGCGTCGCGGGCTCAGGAGGCGCGGGCCAGTTGCCGGATCGGGATCCAGCGGGAGGCCAGCCGCCGGTAGGCGGCGGCCGCGCCGGTCATGTCGCCTTCGGCGAGGCATTCAATTCCCAGCCGCACGTCCATCGGTGAGTCGTCCGGGTAGACCTTGTCCGCCAACGCGCCGTAGTCCAGTTCCACGAACGAGTCGGTGTGGAAGAGTTCCAGCCATTCGGTGAGCTGGGTCAGGTCCTCCAGCATGTCAAGGTCCGGGGCGGCGAGGGCCAGGTGGGCGACGGCGTGCCTGACCCGGTTCAGGGCGGCGCGGATGGTTGACCGGATGCGCACGGTGACGATCCGGCCGCCGGCCTCCACCACATCCGTGGGATCAGATTCCTGGAAGAGGCAGAACCAGCTGAACGGGATTCCCCAGGTGGACGCGCGGGTGTGGACGCGGCGGACCCCTTCGCGGGCTTTCACCTGGTCGATGCGTTCCTGGTGCCGGTCGCGTTGCTCCTCGGGGATCAGCAGCTGGGCCAGCGGGCCGTGGATTCCCTCCATCAGAGCGTTGGCGGCCAGCCCGGCCCGGAGCACCAGCTGGCTGGGGCAGTACAGCAGCCTGGTCTCGCCGCCGGAACCGCTGACGGCCAGCACCCGGACCAGGTCGGTATGCCCGGTGGGGAAGGGATCCCCGCCGGGGCGGGTGATGCGGCCCAGCGAGGCGAGCAGCTCGGCGTTTTCCACGGCGGCCCGCGACTCGGAACGGGCGCCGGCGGTCCGCAGGCTCTCCTGCTGGTCGGCGGGGAAGGCTTCCAGGGGCTCGTAGACCCGCAGCGTCGAGGAAAACGGCAGTCCGGCCTGGCCGCGGTAGAGGTTCCCGGTCATCGCGGGCCTGCGCTTCCCCGGCGGCCGTCCATCAGTCGGCCAGCTCCACGATCACCGGGGCGTGGTCCGAGGCGCCCTTGCCCTTGCGTTCCTCGCGGTCGATCGATGCCCCGGTCACCCGGGCTGCCAGCGCGGGGGAGGCGAGGGCGAA
Source organism: Arthrobacter sp. (assembly GCA_026393275.1). GTDB lineage: Bacteria > Actinomycetota > Actinomycetes > Actinomycetales > Micrococcaceae > Arthrobacter. The sequence goes on along the minus strand of JAPLAM010000017.1, from coordinate 27,889 downwards.
GTCGATCCGCATCCCTTCCTTCTTCGGGAAACGCAGCTGCGTGTAGTCCCAGTAGGTATACACCCCGGGGCCGGGTGTGTACGGCCGGACGACGTCGGTGAAGCCGGCGTCTTCGAAGGCGTGGAAGGCCGCGCGTTCAGGTTCGCTGACGTGGGTCAGGCCCGCGGTGCGGAAGTAGTCGATGTCCCACACGTCCTCGTCCCGCGGGGCGATATTCCAGTCGCCCATCAGCGCGATCTGGGCGTCCGGGTCCGCCTGGACCCAGCCCTCGGCGTGGGCGCGGAGCGAGTCCAGCCAGCTGATCTTGTAGGGCATGTGCTCGTCATCGAGCGCCCTGCCGTTGGGCACGTACAGGCTCCAGACCCGGATCCCGCCGCAGCTGGCGCCGATCGCGCGGGCCTCCTGGACCTCGTCCTTGCCGCCCTTGCCGAAGGCGGGCTGGTCCACGAAGGTGCGTTCGACGTCGTCGAGCCCCACGCGGGAGGCGATGGCCACCCCGTTCCACTGGCTCAGGCCGAAATGGGCGACCTCGTAGCCCATGCGCTCGAACAGCTCCCACGGGAAATTGTCGTCCTTGCACTTGGTTTCCTGGATGGCCAGGACATCACAGTCGGTGCGCTGGAGCCAGGCCTCAACGCGGTCGGCACGGGCACGGAGCGAGTTCACATTCCAGGTAGCAATCTTCACAGTCCTAACTTACCGAACTTGGCCCGGTGGGGGAGCCGCCCGAGCTGCCCGAGGGCTTGCCCGGCATCCGCCTGTTCGGCTACTTGAGGAATGAAGCGTCGAAGGAACTCAGGTCGACGGCGACTCCTTCGAGAATGTGGTTTAGCTTTTGCTGGACTCCCACCCGCATGGTGGTGGGGGTGTTCCAGCCTCCGTATTCCACTGGGGCGGGAGAGAGGTAGTCGGCGGTCCATTGGTTGTAGTCGATATTTCCGGCGTGGGTGTCCCAGAGCGGTATGTTGGCGAATGCTGTGCTGCCGTTGGTCATCTGCGGCCACATCGCGGATCCGGTGTAGATGACCGGCCGGACACCCATTGCTGTCACGCCGTCGATCATGGCCCGGGTGACCACTGGCCCGCCTGGCTCCACGTCCAGGGCGAAGAACTGCAGTTGGGACCGGTACGGACCGGCCGCGCTGATTCCTCCCTGCCAACACCCCGGATCCCTGGTGTAGACGGCGATCTTGAGGCCGGCAGCGATGGCCATCCCGAGCTGGGAAGCAGTGTTGTACCAAGGAGTGCAGGTGCCCCAGGCGGTTGAATGCAGCACGTACAGCCTGAAACCGGCGGCGTAGGCCTTTGTGAACCAGACCGGGTCATTGATGACGCTGGTCGAGTCGATGACTTTGACGGCATTCGGAGCCGCCGGAGACGGTGCCGGTGATGCTGCCGTCGCGGCCGGCGCCGCGGCGAAACCGATGACAGTCAACATTAATGCCAGGACTGGTGCGAGGACCTTTGTGTTCATCGCCGGGCCCCGCGACTTTCGACGCGGCCTTGGGCATCCCGAAACCCGAACTTGACGGCAGCTAACGCAGGCATGGCGACCCCTCACAACGTGGCGGTCTTCTGCAACGGTTGAGAAGGCAAACCCATGCCATTTAGGAGCGAACTCAGTGCTTCCGGGCTCCGGATAGGGGCTCAACCGGCATGAGGACCATAATCATTTTATGGCGAGTGCCACAGGCCAAACACGAGTAGGCATACTCGTTTTCGAGACGGAGGCAGCCATGGACGCCACCGCTGCCCGGATCTGCAGAAAGCGGTATGGAGGTAGGTGAACTCAATTTGTATGTTCTGCCAGTGGCTTTCGAGCCGTTGCGGACCACCTCGGCCGAGGTTATGCCCTCTTTGGACCAGACTGCACCGGCCGTGAGCAGTGGCCCCCAAAATATTCCGAACACCAGCAGTGCTCATCTTGCCTAAGCTGGCGCAGATTGTGGAGCCATGGGCTGTCGCTCTTTGCCGGGACGTTGCATTCCGCCCCCCCGCCCACTCTGGAAATTAGTAGGAAGTCCGAGTATATTCGGGTGCAGAGATGATCTGGGTCACATGCAAAGGAGCATTCCATCATGGTTCGTGAGCTTTCCCATTACGTGGGCGGACAGCACGTCGAGGGCACCTCGGGGCGCTTCAGCGACGTCTACGACCCCTGCACCGGAGAGGTCCAGGCGCGGCTGCCGCTGGCCAGCGCGGAAGAAGTCCGCAACGTTGTCGCCAACGCGGAGAAGGGCCAGCTCGAATGGGCTGCCATGAACCCGCAGCGCCGCGGCAGGATCCTGCTCAAGTTGGTGGACCTGGTCAACCAGAACATGGACGAGCTGGCCACTCTGCTGTCCTCCGAGCACGGCAAGACCTTCCTCGATGCCAAGGGTGACATCCAGCGCGGCATCGAGGTCGTGGAGTTCGCCGCCGGCGCCCCGCACCTGCTGAAGGGCGAGTTCTCCGACAGCGCCGGAACCGGCGTTGACGTCCACTCGATGCGGCAGCCGCTCGGCGTCGTCGCGGGCATCACGCCGTTCAACTTCCCGGCGATGATCCCGCTCTGGAAGTCCGGTCCGGCCCTGGCGGCCGGCAACTCCTTCATCCTCAAGCCCTCCGAGCGGGATCCCTCCGTGCCGCTGCGCCTGGCCGAACTGTTCACTGAGGCCGGCCTGCCGGACGGCGTGTTCAACGTGGTCAACGGCGACAAGGAAGCCGTGGACGCGCTGCTGGAGGACCCCCGGGTCCAGGCCATCGGCTTCGTCGGCTCCACCCCGATCGCGCAGTACATCTACGCCACCGCCGCCGCGCACGGCAAGCGCGCCCAGTGCTTCGGTGGCGCCAAGAACCACATGGTGATCATGCCCGACGCGGACCTGGACATGGCCGCGGATGCCCTGATTGGCGCCGGATTCGGTTCCGCCGGTGAGCGCTGCATGGCCATCTCCGTCGCCGTCCCGGTCGGCCGAAAGACCGCGGACGCACTTGTCGAGAAGCTGCAGGAGCGGATCGCCGGGCTCAAGGTGGGCCACAGCCTTGCCAATGACTCCGACTTCGGCCCGGTCGTGGCGGCGTCCGCTAAGGAGCGGATTGAGGGCTACATCGCCGCCGGCGTGGAAGAAGGCGCCAGCCTCGTGACCGACGGCCGCGGCCTGAAGGTGGAAGGCTACGACGGCGGTTTCTGGGTCGGTCCCACGCTGTTCGATAACGTCACGAAGGACATGAAGATCTACAAAGAGGAGATCTTCGGCCCGGTCCTGAGCGTGCTCCGCGCAGAAGACTACGACGAAGCCCTCCGGCTCTGCAGCGAACACGAGTTCGGCAACGGCGTGGCCATCTTCACCCGCGACGGCGACGCCGCCCGTGACTTCGCCAGCCGGGTCCAAGTAGGCATGGTGGGCATCAACGTTCCCATCCCCGTGCCGATCGCCTACTACACCTTCGGCGGCTGGAAGGCCTCCGGCTTCGGCGACCTCAACCAGCACGGCGCCGACGCGTTCCGCTTCTACACCAAGACCAAGACCGTCACCACCCGCTGGCCCTCCGGCATCCGCCAGGGCGCCAGCTTCGTGATGCCGGAAGGCAGCTGATGCCGGACCTGGCCGCCGAAACGACCGCAGAGCAGGCCGCCGAAGTCCTGTTCGAGCGCTGCGGCCGGCTCGGCGTCGTCACATTGAACCGGCCCAAAGCCGTCAATGCGCTGACCGCGGGCATGGCCGCGGCGATGCTGGACCAGCTCACGCTGTGGGCGCAGGACGACGCCGTTGCCGCCGTCCTGGTCCGCGGCGCCGGTGACCGGGGGCTGTGCGCCGGCGGCGACATCGTAGCCATCTACCGGGACATGCTCGGCGGCGGCGACGCGACAGCGGACTTCTGGGCCGTCGAGTACCGGCTGAACCTGCTGATTTCGGAATACCCCAAGCCCTACGTGGCGTTCATGGACGGGCTGGTCCTCGGCGGCGGGGTGGGAATCTCCGCGCACGGCTCGGTCCGGATCGTCACCGAACGCACCCGGATGGGCATGCCGGAAACCACCATCGGGTTCGTGCCCGACGTCGGCGGCACGCTGCTGCTTTCCCGCTCGCCCGGGGAGACGGGCACCCACGCGGCCCTGACCGGTGCCCACCTGACCGGCGCGGATGCGCTCTTCCTGGGCCTGGCCGACACGTTCGTGCCCGCCGACTGCCTGCCGGAGCTGGCAGCGGCACTGGAAAGCGAGCCGGTGGACGCCGCCGTCGCACGGTTCGCGGAACCGGCCCCGTCGTCGGTCCTCGCCGCGCAGCAGGACTGGATCGATGCCTGCTACGCGAGCGACGACGCCGAGGAAATCCTGCGCCGGCTGCAGGCCTTTGACCAAGAGACCAGCGGAAATGCCGTCGGCGAGGCAGCCGACGCCGCCGGTACGATCGCGGCCAAGTCGCCGACCGCAGTCAAGGTGGCGCTGGCCTCACTGCGCCGCGTCCGCGGGCTCAGCCTGGCCGAAGCCCTGGAGCAGGAGTACCGGGTGGGCCTGCGGTTCCTCACCGGCCCCGACTTCCGCGAGGGCATCCGCGCCCAGGTGGTGGACAAGGACCGCACGCCACACTGGCGACCGGCCACCCTCGCGCAGGTCAGCGACGACGACGTCGAGGCCTACTTCGCGCCGCTGGGCGACCGCGAACTGAAGCTCTCTTCAAAGGAGAAGAACAATGCCTGAGACCACACGACAGGAAGGCCGGATCGCGTTCCTCGGGCTCGGCCACATGGGCGGCCCGATGGCCGTGAACCTGGTCAAGGCCGGTTACACCGTGACGGGCTATGACGTGGTACCGGCGGCGCTGGAAGCCGCCCGTGCCCACGGGATCGACACCGTGGAAACGGCCGCCGAGGCCGTCGCGGGCGCCGCCGTCGTGCTGACCATGCTGCCCAGCGGCAAGCACCTGCTGGACGCGTACCGTGGCACTCCAGACCAGCCGGGCCTGCTGGCCACCGCGGCGCCGGGGACCATGTTCCTGGATTGCTCCACCATCAACGTCGACGAGGCCCGTGAGGCCGCCGCACTGGCGGTCGCCGCCGGCCACCGGGCCGTCGACGCGCCGGTCTCCGGCGGCGTGGTCGGAGCCGAAGCGGGAACCCTGACCTTCATGGTCGGCGCGCTGGCCGAGGACTTCGACGCGGTCAATCCGATGCTGGAAGTCATGGGCAAACGCGTGGTCCACTGCGGCGAGCACGGTGCCGGGCAGGCCGCGAAGATCTGCAACAACATGATCCTGGGTGTCTCGATGATCGCCGTCAGCGAGGCCTTCGTGCTCGGCGAGAAGCTCGGCCTGACGCACCAGGCGCTCTTCGACGTCGCCTCCGCTGCGTCCGGGCAGTGCTGGGCGCTGACCACCAACTGCCCCGTGCCGGGGCCGGTTCCCACCAGCCCCGCCAACCGCGACTACCAGCCGGGCTTCGCCGGGGCGCTGATGGCCAAGGACCTGAAGCTGGCCCTCAACGCCCTCGAAAGCAGCGGCGTCGCCGCCCGGCTGGGTCCGCTCGCCTCCGAAATTTACGATAGCTTTGCCGCGGAAGGCGGTGCCGGCCGGGACTTCTCCGGCATCATCACCGACATCCGGGACAAATCCGACCATCAGCCGAAGGGACAGGCATGACCGAGTACACAAACATTCTGGTGGAGCGCCGCGGCCGCGTGGGCCTCGTGACGCTCAACCGGCCCCAGGCGCTGAACGCCCTGAACAAGGCGACCATGGACGAACTCGTGGCCGCCGTGACCGCCATGGACACGGACCCCGACGTCGGCGCCGTCGTGGTGACCGGATCCGCCAAGGCCTTCGCCGCCGGCGCGGACATCAAGGAGATGCAGTCCAAGGGCTACATGGAGATGTACGCGGCCGACTGGTTCCGCGGCTGGGAAGACTTCACCCGGCTGCGCATCCCGGTGGTCGCGGCGGTTTCCGGCTTCGCCCTCGGCGGCGGCTGCGAGCTCGCCATGATGTGCGACTTCATCATCGCGGGCGACAACGCCAAGTTCGGCCAGCCCGAAATCAACCTCGGCGTCCTCCCGGGCATGGGCGGCTCGCAGCGCCTCACCCGCGCGGTGGGCAAGGCCAAGGCGATGGACATGATCCTCACCGGCCGCTTCATGGACGCCGCGGAGGCCGAACGGGCCGGTTTGGTGTCCCGCGTGGTCCCGGCCGCCGACGTCGTCGACGAGGCCGTGAAAGCCGCCGAAGTGATTGCGGCCAAGTCCAAGCCGGTGGCCATGGTGGCCAAAGAAGCGGTTAATGCCGCCTTCGAAACCGGGCTGGCGCAGGGCGTGCTGTTCGAACGCCGCGTCTTCCACTCACTCTTCGCCACCGAGGACCAGAAGGAAGGCATGGCCGCCTTCAGCGAGAAGCGGCAGCCCGAATTCACCCACCGCTAGCCCGGGTGTCCCGGACGAGCCCTGGCCGGGCGTGCGGGGCATCCGGGCCAACACGTGGTCCTACGCCACGGCGACTTCCCGGGAATGGGTCTTGAAGTCGAAGCCGGGGTCCGCCGCGTCCGCCGGCGTCAGCGACCGGCCCTGGCTTAGCAGCCGCCGCGCGGCCATGTGGTCTGCCGGGTGGTTGACGGACTCGACGGCGGCAAGCTCGCCGTTCCGGTAGCAGAAAATCGAGAACTTGCCGGAGGCCGGATCCCCGCGGAGCACCGTCTGGTCCGCGTGCTGGCTCAGGCCGGCAATCTGCAGCTTCAGCGGGCCCTGCTGGGACCAGAACCAGGGCAACTCGGCGTAGCCCTCGCTGCTTCCCAGGATGGACCGGGCCAGATGGCGGGCCTGATCCGTGGCGTTCTGCACTGACTCCAGCCGGGTGCGGGCGGCGGCATGGCGGCTGGGGTAGCTGGCGCAGTCCCCAAGGGCGAAGATGTCCGGGTCCGGGGTGCGCAGGGCGCCATCCACGATGATCCCGTTGTCCACCGGCAGCCCGGCTGTCGCGGCCGTTCCGTCCTCGGGATGACGCCGATGCCGACCAGGACCAGGTCGGCGGGGTAGGAGTGCCCGGCGGTGCTGACGGCGGAACACACGTGTCCGTCCCGCCCCTCGAAGGAGGCAATGCCTTCACCGAACCGAAGCTGCACGCCCATCCGCTCGTGGGCTCCGGCGAAATAGCCCGACATGGCCGGGGACAGTGCACGGCCCATGGGCCGGTCCGCAAACTCGAGCACCGTCACGTCGAGGCCGCGCTGCCGGGCCGCCGCCGCGAATTCCAGGCCGATGAATCCGGCGCCGATCACGACGACGGAGCGCGCTACGGCCAGCCGGGCATGGACAGCCTCGGCGTCGGAGAGCGTCCGCAGCCCGTGGATACCGGCCAGGCCGCTGCCGGGAACGCTGAGTTCACGGTTGGCGGCCCCGGTGGCGAGGACCAGCTTGGAATACACCAGCCGGGAGCCGTCGTCGAGCGTTGCCGTGCGGCGTGCCCGGTCGACGGCGGTGACCCGAACGCCCAGGCGGGAGTCGACGTCGTTCCCGGCGAAGAACCGCTCCGCCCGCAACGGAAGCGGCAGCGGGGTCTTGGCGTCGGACATGTAGTCCTTGGACAGCGGCGGGCGCTGATACGGGAAGTGGGCTTCCTCGCCGATGACGGTGATCCGGCCGGTGTAGCCCTCGGTGCGAAGGGAGTCGACCAGCTGGATGCCGGCCTGGCCGTTGCCGACGATGTTGTCCATGGCTTCAGACCTGGCTGCCGGGCACATCGACTTCGAGGTCTTCGAGGCCGTTGCCGAGGATGACCTGGCAGCCGAGGCGGCTTCGGGCCGCGTCGCGGGGGTCGGCCGTGCAGTCCAGCATTTCTTCCTCGTCGTCGCTGATGGCGGGCAGGTCCGCGAGGTATTCCGGGCGGACGTAGACGTGGCAGGTGGCGCACATGGCCTGCCCGCCGCACTCGCCGACGATGCCTGCGACGCCGTTGGTGACGGCCGCCCGCATGATGGAGGTGCCGGGGTCCACGTCGAGGACGTCGACGGCGCCGCCGGCGTGGTGGAAGCTGATCTTGGTCATGATTCGGGTTCTTTCTACTTGTCCCAGGTCACGGGAAGGGACGTCATGCCGCGGAAGACCCAGCCGGCGTCGACCGCTGCCTGCTCGGGGTCCAAGCGGAGGTTCGGCAGGCCGCCGAAGAGCCGGGGGAGGGCCACCCCGGCGACCGATGCCCGGGCCACCCAGGTGCCGGCACAAAAATGGTTGCCGCCGCCGAACGCCAGGTGCGGTTTCTTCTCACGGTTGATGTCAAAGGACTCCGGGTCGGTGAAGACCTTCGGGTCCCGGTTCGCCGCGCCGATGACGACGCCGAGCCGCGCGCCCTGCGGCAGCTGGATGCCTTCCAGCACCGTCTCCTTGGTGGTCTCGCGGGGATACATGCCGATCGGGGCGACCCAGCGGACGGCTTCCTCAAACGCGACGGCGAACAGCGCCGGGTCGGCTTTGACCTGGTTCAGCTGGGACGGGTTTTCCATCAGGGCCCAGGCCGCGACGCCGATCACGTCGCGCGGCTCGTTCAGGCCGCCGCCGATGGTCATTTTCATGTTGGCCCGGATGGCTTCCATCGGAATCGGCATCGCGGCCAGGCCGGACAGCAGGCTGCCGTCCGGATTCTTGAGCAGGTAGGGCAGGACTTCCTCGATGGCGTCGTCCACCTCGTCGTAGGACTTCTTCGAGGCGGTCCAGACGTCCGGGTCGTCCGCGTAGTTGCCGGTGCCGTTGATCATGGTCTGGGACCAGCGCTGCATGTCCTCCTGGCTGGCGTTGTGGAAGCCCATGATCAGGCGCAGATTTTCGGCGGCGTACGGCGCGGCGTATTCGCTGATCAGGTCCGCGCCCGGGCCCGCGGCCCGCAGCCGGTCAAGGAAGGTCGCGCTGTTCTTTTCGAAGATCCCGTTCCAGGTTTCCTTGATGGCCTTGGGACGCAGAACGGAACCGTAGGACTTGCGGTCCACGTCGTGCTCCGGGTCGTCCTTGCGGAGCATGGAGTGTCCCATGGCGCGTTTCATCAGCGAGCCGGTCTCGTTGGCCGAGAACGTTTCCTGGTCGTTTTCGATCAGGTGGCAGGACTCGTAGGTGGTCACCATGTAGCGGCCGACTGCCGGCACCCAGTGCACGGGTGCTTCTTCCCGCATCCTCCGATAGATGGGGAACGGGTCCTTGTGGAGGCCGGCAATGGTGACCCAGTCCGCTACCGGGACCGGCTGTGCAGTTGTTGTCTCGAGGGTCATCGTTGACTCCTGTCAGGGATGGATTTCCCTCAATGTGTCACACGCCATAACCATTGGTAAAGTTGATAAAAATCACTAATATCCCTATAAATATTGAGGAATGGATGGCACGCTATACCCTCCGGCAGCTGGCGCACTTCGTTGCCGTGGCTGACACCGGCACGATTTCGGCTGCGGCCTTGAAGCTGCACCTCTCGCAGGGCGCGGTGTCCGCGGCGGTGACGGAGCTCGAACGGATCTTCAAGGTCCAGCTCATGGTCCGCCGGAAAGCCCACGGGGTGACGTTGACGCCCGCCGGAAAGCATCTTTATGCGCGCGCGGTGCTGTTACTGTCCGACGCCGAGGAGCTGGAGCTCAGCGCTGCCAGCGGAGGCACGGAGCTGGCCGGTCCGCTGGTCATCGGTTGCTACCTGACCCTGGCGCCGACGGTGCTGCCGCCCTTGCTGGACGGGTTCACGGCCGCCCACCCGAAGGTGCGGCTCGAGTCCGTGGAGGGGACACAGAACGGGCTTCTGGAGCGCCTGTTCGACGGCGAACTGGACTTGGCCGTCGTCTATGACACGGATCTGCCCGCGGCGCTCGGCGCGGTGGAGCTGTACAAGACGTCCGCCTACGCGCTGCTGCCGGCGGCGCACCGGTTGGCGTCCCAGCCCGAAGTCTCGCTGCACGAGCTGGCTCCCGAACCGATGGTGCTGCTCGATGCGCCGCCCAGCAGCCACCACAGCCTCTCCCTGTTTGAGCGCGTGGGGGCGGAACCGAATATCCGCTACCGCACCACCGACTTCGAAGTCACCCGCTCACTGGTGGGGCGGGGCCTGGGGTATTCCCTGCTCGTGCAGCATCCGGCGGTCGACACGAGCTATGAGGGACGGGCCCTGGTGGCCAGACCCCTGACCCCGGCGGTCAGGCCGCTGTCAGTGCAGATCATCTGGCCACGGGCCGTACGCCTGACGGACCGTGCCCAGGCCATGGTCGAGTACGCCTCCGGCCTGCCCTGGGGGAGCGGCACACCCTAGCCGTGCTGTCCCGGGAGGGTGGCGCTAGGCTCGGCGCTGCGCCCGGAGCACGGAATCCTGGACGGTGACCGGGGCGCCGTCGGCGTCGCTGGCGGCCCGCGGCCGGGACGTGCACGTAACGATCTCCCAGTCACGCGGATCCAGTTCCGCCGCGACCTGCTCGGCGGTGAACAGGAGGCCGGGGGCCGAGGGGCGGCGCACAGAGGTTTCCAGGTCCGAGGGGTGATGGCCCACGATCAGCAGCGTCCCGCCGGGGGCCACCGATGCGGCGATTCCGCGGTACAGCCCGTCCCGCTGCGGCGCCGGCAGGTGCAGGTACTGGGCCGAGACCAGGTCGAACGGGCCCGCCGGGGGCTGGGCGGCCGTCAGGTCCAGGTGCAGCCAGCTGATCCGCGCTGCCGTTTCCGGGTCGTCGTCGACGGCGGCTGCTGCCCTGGCCAGGGCCACGGAGGAGATGTCCACCGCGGTGACCCGCCAGCCCTGGCGGGCGAGCCAGACGGCATCCGCGCCTTCTCCGGCGCCGACATCCAGTGCGGAACCGGGTGTGAGGTGCGCGGCCTCGGCCACCAGTTGGGCGTTGGGTTGCCCGCTCCACACGGCTTGGTGCTCGCCGTGCTCGCGGTACCGTTCGTCCCAGAACGCTTCGTCAAATTCCATCCGGTTCTCCTTGGGGCACTTGGAGCAGGGCGTGCGGCTGGATCCGTCGGGTCAGGGCATCACGCGGCGGAGATCCCGAACAGGCCGATGATCAGGGCCATCACCATCAGGGTGACGAGTTCGTGGGCACAGTTCAGCACCGTCAGGCCGGCAGGGCGGCCCTCGAAGGCATCGTGCGTGATGAAGCGGGCCGCGGTGAACCCGGCCCAGAGGATCAGGGCGGTGACCAGGGTGTTGGCCAGGAAATTTCCGCCGTAGAAGTGCTGCGAGATGGCGGCGGAGCCGGCCAGCACCCAGGCGCTGACGAAGCTGACCACCAGGGTGACGAGAATGGGTTTGACCGCGTCCTTGGCGTTGCCGCTGGGCGTGACCTTCGCGACGCGCATCCAGTAGTTGCCGAACACCTTGGGCGTGTACCAGACGGACCCGACCACCATGCTGGACAGCATGGCCAGCAACACGGCCCAAATGTTGATTTCCGGAATCATTGGGTTCTCCTCGGCTCCCGGGCCGCCGCGCAGACGGCCCGCAATCGAAGTGTACGGCTTAGCCGCTGAAGTCCCCGGCATTGCGCCGAAAGTTACCCAGGATGCGGATCAGCTGGTCCACGTCCGGCGCCTCGAAACCGGACTGGCCGAAGACTTCTGCATTGAGCACCGCCGTCGAACGCTTGGCGAGCGTGCGACCCTCCGAGGTGAGCTCGATCAGTGTGGTCCGCCCGTCGGTGGGATGCGGGGACCGGATCACCAGCCCGGCCTCCTGCAGTCGGTCCACGGCGTTCGTCACGGAGGTGGGGTGCACCTGGAGCAGCGCGCTCGCCTTATTCATCGGCAGCGCGCCGCTGCGGGCGAAGCTGAGCAGGGCCAGCAGTTCGTAGCGTGCGAAGGTCAGTCCGAACGGCTTGAGCGCGGTCTCGATCCGGGCCAGCAGGATCTGCTGGGTCCGCATCACTGCCGTGATGGCCGCCATCGGGGCGGCGACGTCGGCCCAGCCGTGCCGTTCCCAGTTCCGCTGGGCGTCGGCGATCGGATCGCGCGGCAGGGGGGCGCCCATGCCTACCCCTGGCCTTTCAGCCCGGGGAAGTCGGCTTCCGAGTACTCGATGCCCAGCCCCTCCGGGACGCCACCGGCCCCGTGGCGCAGCTCCTCGTTGTGCCGCAGTTCCACCCGCCGGATCTTGCCGGAAATGGTCTTGGGCAGCTCGGCGAACTCGAGCCGGCGGATCCGTTTGAACGGGGCCAGATGCTCGCGGCAGTAGCGCAGGATGTCCTCGGCCAGCTCCGGGCCGGGCTCGTGGCCGGCGGCCAGGACCACGAAGGCCTTAGGCACGGACAACTTGAGCGGGTCCGGGGAGGGGACGACGGCGGCCTCGGCCACCGCCGGATGCTCGATCAGCACGCTTTCCAGCTCGAACGGGGAGAGCCGGTAATCGGAGGACTTGAAGACGTCGTCGCCGCGGCCCACGTAGGTGATGATGCCGCGTTCGTCCCGGCTCGCCATGTCTCCGGTGTGGTAATACCCGTCGCGGAAGGCCTCCGCGGTCTTCTCCGGGTCCCCGTAGTAGGCCTTCATCAGCCCGACGGGGCGCGGGTCCAGACGCAGGCACAGCTCGCCGTCGTCGGCCTCCGCTCCGGTGGCAGGGTCCACGAGGACGACGTCGTAGCCCGGCAGCGGCTTGCCCATGGCGCCGATCTTGATCGGCTGGCCCGGGGTGTTGGCGATCTGCACGGTCGACTCGGTCTGGCCGAAGCCGTCCCGGATGGTCTGGCCCCAGGCGCGGTTGACCTGGTCGATCACCTCGGCGTTGAGCGGCTCGCCGGCGGAGACCACCTTGGTGGGCGGGTTCAACAGCTGCGTCAGGTCGGCCTGGATCAGCATCCGCCAGACCGTCGGCGGAGCGCAGAAACTCGTGACCCGTTCGCGGTCCATCTGCTCCATGAGGGCCTTGGCGTCGAAGCGTTCGTAGTTGTAGATGAACACGCAGGCCTCGGCGATCCAGGGGGTGAACACGTTGGACCAGGCATGTTTGGCCCAGCCGGGGGAGGCCACGTTCAGGTGGACGTCGCCGGGTTCCATTCCGATCCAGAACATCGTGGACAGGTGGCCCACCGGGTAAGAAGTGTGCGTGTGTTCCACGAGCTTGGCCTTGGACGTGGTGCCGGAGGTGAAGTACAGCAGCAGGGTCTCGTCGGCCAGGGTGGGCGCGTCCGGGGTGAAGTCGTGCGGGGCGTCCGCCGCCTCGGTGTACTGCAACGCGGCCGGGTCTGCACCCCCGCTGCGGCCTCCGGCGTCGGCGATTTCGATCAGGGTGTAGCTGCCCGGAACGCCGGCGAACTTGGCAATGTTGTCACTGCCGACCGCGGCCCAGTTCGCCCCGCCGCGTTCCACCCGGTCCTGCAGATCCGCCGGACCCATCAGGGTGGTGGTGGGGATCATCACTATCCCGAGCTTGATGCCGGCCAGCATCAGTTCCCACAGCTCCACCTGGTTGCCGAGCATGATGATCATCCGGTCGCCGCGCCGTACGCCCTTGCTGCGGAGCCAGTTGGCCACCTGGGCGGAGCGTGCCGAAAGGTCCGCGAAGCTCCGCCGTGTGGCGGTGCCGTCCTGCTCCACGATCACCAAGGCTGGCCGGTCGGCCTTGGCAGGATCAGCCGCGATCTGGTCGAACCAGTCCAGGGCGAAGTTGAACTCCTCGAAGCGCGGCCACTCGAATTCCTGGCGGGCGGCGGCGTAGTCCTCGCGGAGAGCCAGCAGACGGTCCCGCGCGGCGCGGAATTCCTCAGTGACGGTCATGGTGCACCTTTCGCAGCCGGTCGCAGCCAGGCGTCCGGGGCGGCCGCCACTGGCCTAGTGATCCACATCACTGTGCAATATACTAGGACATCCAAGGGTTTGGAAGAGCCGATGTTGCTGCCCAAGGGCGGCACATTACGAAGGGATGCGTACCCGTGCAGACACAAGGAAACGACGGCGGACTGACCACCGGCCAGGCAACGGCAGGCCGCGGCGCCGCGCCAAGCCCGGCACCGGGGCCGGCGGCTCCGCCGTTCCCGGACGCGGACCTGATGTACATCGTGGACCTGCTGCCCGCGGACGAGCAGGTCCGCTACCAGGAGATCCGCGAGTTCCTGCAGACCCGGATCCGGGCCGCGTCGATCGATTACTGGAACCGCGAGGAATTCCCCTTCGGCCTGCTCTCGGAACTGGGCAAACACGGCCTCGGAGGGCTGCAGACGGACGGCACCTCCAAGCTCTTCAAGGGGCTCATGTACGTCGAGGTGGCCCGCGCCGACGTTTCGCTTTCGGCCCTGGTGGGGATCCACAACGAGCTGATCGTCGGCATGATCGACGAGCTCGGCTCGGAGGAGCAGAAGGCCCGCTGGCTCCCGGGGCTCTGCGCTTTCACCCAGCTCGGCGCCTTCGCCCTGACCGAGCCGGACCACGGCTCGGACATCGCAGGGGGACTGTCCACCACGGCGCGGCTGGATAACGGCGAGTGGGTGATCACCGGGGCAAAGCGCTGGATCGGCGCCGGCACCATTGCCGACTTTGCGCTGGTCTGGGCCCGCGACGTCGCGGACCAACAGATCAAGGGTTTCATTGTGGAGACGGACCGGCCCGGCTACACCGCCACCAAAATCGAGAACAAGATCGGGCTGCGGATCATGCAGAACGCGGACATTGTCCTGGACGAGGTCCGGATCCCTGAAGCCAACCTGCTGCCGGGCGCCACGGACTTTTCGCGGGCCAACGAACTGTTGCGCGACTCGCGGGCCTGGGTGGGCTGGCAGGGCGCCGGGATCCAGCTGGCCGCGTTCGACGTCGCCCGGGCCTACGCGCTGGAACGCCGGCAGTTCGGCAAGGAGCTGGCCCGCTTCCAGCTGGTCCAGCAGCAGCTCGCCGAAATCCTGGGCAACGCCAGCGCCTCGCTGGCGCTGATGGCCCAGCTGGCGCGGATCCAGCAGGAGGGCAAGCTGGAAATGGTGCAGGCGGCCATGGCGAAGTCCACCACCACCCGGCTGGCCCGCGCCTCGGTCGCGATGGGGCGCTCGCTGTTGGGTGGCAACGGGATCAGCACCGACTACGAAATGGGCAAGCTCTTCGGCGACGCCGAAATTCTGTACACCTACGAGGGCAGCTATGAGATCAACTCGCTGATCGTGGCCCGCGCCGTGACCGGGAAGTCCGCCTTCGTCTAGGCCGCGTCGGCAGGCCGCGTCGGCAGGCCGCGTCAGCCGGCGGATTTCAGCAGGTTGATTTCAGGCGGTTGATTTCGGCCGGCGGATTTCATGCGGCGCCGTAGCGCTCGCTGCGGTTGCGGCCGGCATGCTTGGCCGCGTACAGCGCCCGGTCCGCGCAGGCCAGGAGGCTGTGGCTGCCGGCGTCGCGGAGCTCGCAGACGCCGGCGGAGACGGTGATGGAGCCGACCTCGCCGAAGGGTTCCGCCGCGATGGCGACGCGGGCACGTTCGGCGGCGACCAGTGCCTCCGGGCCATCCGTCCCCGGCATCAGCCAGACGAACTCCTCCCCGCCGAAGCGGGCCACAATCTCGTCCTGGCGGGCGACGCCGCGGAGCCGGTCCGCGACGGCGGCGAGCACCACGTCGCCCATCAGGTGGCCGAAGGTGTCATTGACCTTCTTGAAGTGATCGATGTCGAGGACGACGGCGCTGAGGCTGGTGCCGCGGGACGCCGCCAGCTCGATCTCGTGCGAGAGATGCTGCTCTAGCGCGCGCCGGTTGGGCAAGCCGCTGAGTACGTCGGTGGTGGCCTGCAGCTCCAGGCTGGCGCGCGCCTCGGTGTTGCCGATGGCGATCTCCACGAGCTCCGCGAACTGGGCCAGCCGCTCCAGCATGGCCTCGGTGACCCCCGTGCCGGACTTCGAGGACAGGGTCACCACACCCCACAGGCTGCCGTGGACCCTGATCGGGGCGCCGGCCGCGGACTGGAAGCCCCCCGCCCGCATCTGCTCGGCGACGGGACCGCCTTCGGGGCCGTAGACCACCAGGGCGGGCTTGCCGGTCACCGCGACGCGGACGGAGGCCGAGATGTCCGTAGGTGCAAAAACATGGTTGCGGCTCAGTGTCCGCGGCATGGCCGGCGCCATCGCCACGATTTCCGCGGACAGCGCTCCGGTGAAGCGGACGACCGCGGCGGAATCTACGCCGAAGAGGTCCCGCACAATGAACGCGACCTGCTCCGCGATGTCATCGAGGGCGGCGTTGCGGGCTACGGCGGTGGCGATCTCGTGCAGCGCGGACCACGTCTGTTCCTGCTGGAGCCGGTCCGTGACGTCCACGGCCACCACCATGCCGGCAGTGGCGTCGTCGTCGGAGTAGACCGGGCCAGCCTTGAGCCGGTAGGTCCGGGGCCCGATTTTGCGGCGCCAGGTGACTTCCTGGCCGGACAACGCGGCACGGTAGCGGGGCTCCAGCTCGTTCGCCAGGGTGCCGTCGAGCACCTCGTGGATGGTCTTGCCTTCCAGCTCGGCGGAGCGGTAACCGAAGGACTCCAGCTCCTGGCCCTCGGCAATCAGGTAGCGGAGGTCCGAATCGAAAAGAAGGACGAAGACGCCGGGGACGCTGCGTGCCAGCGCCCGGTAGCGGTCTGTGTCGCGCTGCTGCCGGCGTTCGGCCAGCACCCGCTCCGTTATGTCCGTGACCATCACAAAGAAACCATGAACGCCGCCGTCCCGGCCGTTGGGCAGGTCCGGCATGTAGGAGACCTCGGTGAACCGGGTGGCCCCGGCGGCGTCGGTGAGCGTGCGCTTGAAGAACTGCGGTTCGCCGTCGAGCACCTTGGAGATGTGGGTATGGTTCGCCTCGTACACGGCGTCGCTGAGCAGGTCACGGATGTGGATGCCGTGCAGTTCCTCGGGGGAGACCCCAAACCACTCGCGGTACGCCTCGTTGGCCAGCCGGTTGCGCAGCTCGGTGTCCCAGTAACCCACCATCGCGGGGATGCCGTTCAGCACGGCCCGCATCTGGGCGGGCACTTCGGGCAGGCGCGTAGGCGGTGCGTTCTCCTGGTCGAGAGCACCGTGGATGCTCATTCGCCCGATTTCTGTTGCGGCGCAGTCGGAGGGAAAACCGGGGCGGCTGCCCGGGCCGCCGCCTCGATCCGTGCGCGGTGCCCGGCCCATGCCTCGGCACTGCGCGACGTCAGGTTGGGGTCGCCGGGCGCCTTCCCTGCCGTCCCGTCGATGAGTTCGCGCAGGATGTCGGCATGGCCAAGATGCTGTGCAGTTTCGACGCACATGTGAACGAGGATCTGCTGCAGGGTGACATGCCGGCGCTCCGCAGGCCACCAGGGGACCACGCCGTCGGCGTCAAGTGGAAGGGCGTCGATGGTGGCGTCGCTGTGGGCTGCCGCGGCGCGGTGCAGCGCCACGATCTGCTCCCGGCTCTCGTCCGGGGTTACCCACAGGTCCGCGTCCGGTTCGGCACCGTCATCGAGCCAGGGCAGTGGCTGGCCGTGGGGCCGGTCAAAGACTTCGCCGAAGTAGCCGATCTCCACGCTGGCCACGTGCTTGACCAGGCCCAGGAGGTTGGTTCCGGTGGGGGTCAGCGGTCGGCGGACGTCGTACTCGTCCAGGCCGTCCAGCTTGGCCAGCAGTTCAGCCCGGCGCAGGCGCAGGTACCGGTGCAGAATTTCCTTGTCATGCATGCCCGGAATCCTACCGAACCTCCCTGTCCGTTCAGGTCAGGAAACGGTAGCCGATCCCGGCCTCGGTGAGCAGGTGCCGGGGAGCCGCGGCATCCGGTTCCAGCTTGCGGCGGAGCTGGGCCATGTACACGCGGAGGTAGTTGGTTTCCTTCGCGTAGGCCGGGCCCCACACCTCGGACAGCAACTGCTGCTGGGTGACGAGCTTCTCGCGGTTGCGGACCAGGACCTCCAGCATCTTCCATTCGGTCGGAGTGAGTCGGACGTCCTCGCCGTCGCGGGTGACGCGGCGCTTGCCGAGGTCCACGGTGAACGCATCGGTGGCAACGAGGGGCGGCTCGGCGTCGTCGACGCTGCGGCGCCGGAGTGCCCGCAACCGGGCCAGCAGTTCGTCCAGCCCGAACGGCTTCGTGATGTAGTCGTCGGCGCCGGCATCCAGCGCCTGGACCTTGTCCGCGGAGCCATGACGCGCCGACAGCACCAGCACGGGAACCTGGCTCCAGCCGCGGAGTTGCGCCAGGACCTCAACGCCGTCCATGTCGGGGAGGCCAAGATCCAGGATGACCAGCGCCGGAGTGGTCCGGGCGGCCGCCGCGAGCGCGGCCCGCCCGTCCTCGGCGACGGTGACATCGTAACCGTGCGCCCGCAGCGTGATGCGAAGAGCCCGCAACAGGTAAGGGTCGTCGTCCACCACCAGCACCCCGGTCATGGCACGTCCGTGGGTGAAGAGAGGATCGGCGGTGCGTGGTGCCGGCTGAGCAGGGCGGACTGGGGTTCCAGCGGCGCCTGCTCGGGGTCCGCCTGGAACGGCGCACCCTCGGACAAGGGCAGGCTGACCACCATGGTCAGGCCGCCACCGGGCGTGGCCTCCGCGCTGAGCCGGCCGCCCATCGCCTCGGTGAACCCCTTGGCCACGGCCAGGCCCAGGCCGACGCCGCCGGCCCGGCTCGCGTCGTCGAGGCGCTGGAACGGACGGAACATCTCCACCACCTTGTCCGCCGGGACGCCCGCGCCATGGTCGATAATCCGCATCTCCCCGGCGGGCCGGCCGCCCACGGTGGCGGGGCTGAGGCCGCCGGCGCTGCCGGCCAGCACAATGTCCGACTCCGGGGCGTACTTGACCGCATTTTCAACAATATTCGCGATCACGCGCTCAAGGATGCCGGGGTCCGCCTCGACCTCGGGCATGTTCGCCGGGAGTTCGACCCGGATACGCTCCGGCGCGATCCCGTGCAGGCCGCCGGCGACCACCTCGTACCAGCGCACGGGCCTGAGCAAGGGCTGGACGGCATCGGAGGTAATCCGGGACATGTCCAGCAGGTTGGCCACCAGGGCATCCAGCCGGTCGGAACACTCTTCGATGGTCTCCAACAGCGCCTCTTCCTCTTCCCGGGAGTAGCTGACGTCGGCCTGGCGCAGCCCCCCGACTGCGAGCTTGATGCCGGCCAGCGGGGTGCGGAGGTCATGGGAGACGGCGCGCAGCAGCGAGGTGCGCATGGTGTTGATCTCGGCCAAACGGCGGACCTGGTTTCGGCTGGCCAGCAGTTGCTGATTCTCCAGCTGGGCCAACAGGTGCACGCCGAAGACGCCCAACAGGCGCCGGTCGCTGGCCGGCAGCACGCGGCCGGACAGCACCAGCCGGGTGGTCTCATTGATTTGTTCGACGTTGTCGCTGTGCGGGCCTTGGGCCGTGGCCGCGTCACCGCCGGCCGCGCCGTCCTCGCCCTCGGCGGCCGCCGCGGACGGAAAGTCGCCGGCGCCGGCCAGCAGCCGCCACTGCGCCGGCCCGCCGCTCCGCTCCACCGGCTGCGCAGTCGCCGCGTCTGCGTCCCCGCCGGCAAGGCCGAACAAGGCGGCGCCGCGCACCTGGAAGACATCCAGCGCCTGCTCCAGCAACCCGGTGACGGTGTCCTCGGCGCCGGCCGCCCCGCGTGACAGGTCGGCCAGGGTGGTTGCCTCGGCCCGGGCCCGGGCGGCCTCCTTGGACCGCCGGGCGGAGAGGTCGACGACGACGGCGACGGCCGCCGACACTCCCACAAACACCAACAGGGCCAGGACGTTCTCGGCATCGCTGATCGCCAGGTTGCCCACCGGTGGGGTGGAAAAGAAGTTCACCAGCAGGCTGCTCCACAGCGCCGCGAGGACCGCCGGCCAGAGCCCCCCAACCAGGGCCACGACGACCGAACCCGTGAGCTGGACCAGCATGGAGGTGGCCAGGTTCTTGTCCGGGTTCACTTCAAGCAGCAGCTGGAGCAGCGCCGGCAGCACCACGGCCAGGCCGAAGCCGAGGCCGACCCGCACCCGGCCCAGGTCCCGCTGCCGGCTCCGGCGGCCGCCGCTTGGCGCGCGGACCTGCGGGACCAGGTGGACGTCGATGCCGCCGGCGCCACGGAGCACCCTGGCGGTGGTGCCGCCGCCGCGCAACCCGTTCAGCAGGTGCGCCGCGCCGCCCTGCCCGGCGGCACCGAGCACCAGCTGGGAGGCATGGACGCTGCGGGCGAACTCCAGCAGAGCCTCGGCCGGATCCTCCCCGGCAACCACGTGGTAGCTGCCGCCGAGGTCCTGGACAAGCCGTCGCTGCGCCTCGAGGGCCTGCGGCGACTCGGCCGCGCCCCCTTCCACGGCCCGGACATGGACGGCCAGCAGGTCGGTGCCGCTGACGCGGTTGAGCAGACGGGTGGCGCGGCGGATCAGTGCCTCGCCCTCCGTGCCGCCGGCCAGGCCGACCACGATGCGCTCCCGTGCAGGCCAGCCGGCGTCGACCCGGTTCCCTTCCCGGTGGCTGGCCAGGCCTTCGTCCACCCTGTCGGCCAGCCACAAGAGGGCGAGCTCCCGCAGTGCGGCGAGGTTTCCGGGACGGAAGAAGTTGGACAGCGCAGCGTCGACCCGGTCCAGCGGCACGATCTTGCCGGCCGCGAGCCGTTGCCGCAGGAGATCGGGGGAGAGGTCCACCAGCTGCAGTTGGTCGGCCCGCCTGACGATCCCGTCGGGGACGGTCTGGGCGGGGCGCCCATGGGTGATTTCGCTGACGACGCCGGCCAGGGAGGCGAGCTGCTGGATGTCCAGGGTGGACAGGACATTGATCCCGGCCGCCAACAACTCGTCAATGTCCTGCCAGCGGTGCGGGTTCCGGCTGCTGGGGGCGTTGGAGTGGGCGTATTCGTCCACGAGTGCGGTGGCCGGAGCCCGGCGCAGGACTGCGTCCAGGTCCAGTTCCTCGACATCGACCAGGCCCTGGGGTGCCCGTCGGGGCCGGATCGCTTCGAGGCCGGCCAGTAATTCCCGGGTGTCGCGGCGGCCACGGTCCCGGGCGAAGGCGATCACCACGTCCTCGCCGGCGCTCTGCAGCCGGTGACCTTCCCGGAGCATGGCATAGGTCTTGCCGACGCCGGGGGCGGACCCCAAGAAGATGCGCAGCGTTCCACGTGCCATGCAGCCATTCTTCCATCCCTGTCGGGCCATGGCGGGGGAGGGCGGCGTCAAGGATTCATCAAGATCCGCGCCGGGTGGCGGCAGAATCCTGCGGCAGGAATCCCGGCCGCTGGACACCGCCGTTCAGGGCATCGCTACGTGGACATCAGGGATTTCGTCAGGATTGTCCCGCCCACACCGACCAGGACGGTACCGGATCCACCCGTGACGATCTGCTTCACGCGCGGACGGGCCAGCGCCGCGGAAACCTTCTTGAGCGCCTGCACAAGCAGGATGTACCACGCCAGGGCGGTGAGCAGGAAGATGCCGGCCATCAAAGCGTGCTGTTCCAAAGGAGGAAGCGGACCGAGGTTGAACTGCGGGAAAAGAGACAGATAGAAGACGGCGACCTTGGGGTTGAGCAGGTTGCTCACCATCCCTTGCAGGAAGGGGGAGCCTCCGCCCAGCCGCACCTTGGGTTCGGACGCCGCGGGGGGTTCGGACGCCGCGGGCTGGCTCCGGGGCCGTCCGAACGCCTCCCGAAGGGCGCTGATCCCCAGAAAGAGCAAGTAGGCGGCACCAGCGATCCTGATCACGGTGCCAAGAATTTCGGAGGCCCCTAAGAGTGCCGTGACGCCGAGCACGGCGAGAAGGGCAAGGATCGTGTTGCCGACCATGATCCCGGCCGCCGTTGTTGCCGCCGACCCGGATCCGCGGTGGGCGTTCTTCAGCACGAGCGCAAAATCGGGGCCGGGGACGACGACTACGACGACGCAGGTCAGCGCAAAGGCCATCAACTGTTGGACCATTAGGGACTACTTCCGGAGGAATGGATCTACGGCCAAGTCTAGCCGCGGCGGCCGGGCGGCAGCATGAGCCCCGGCCCGGAACGCAGCAGCAGCCCCTCCGGAAAATTCCGAAGGGGCTGCTGCGTCTTCTAGGAGAAGTTTTCCGGCAGGCCGGGCTTTCCTGAAAGTCTAGAGGGGGCGGATGTTCTCGGCCTGCGGGCCCTTCGGGCCCTGGGTGACGTCGAACTCGACCTTCTGGTTCTCATCCAGCGAGCGGTAGCCGCTGCTGGCGATTGCCGAGTAGTGGGCGAAAACGTCGGCTGACCCGTCATCCGGGGCAATGAAGCCAAAACCCTTTTCGGCGTTGAACCATTTAACTGTGCCTGTAGCCATGCCATTATCCTTCTGAAACGCTGCTGATCTCCGACGGCCACGGAGGCCAACGGCTGCGGAGACATTCGTCCGCTGTCCCCAACGTACGGGGCGCCGGGCTTGGGTGCAAGGGTCTAAGCGCTGGAGTTAATCCCGATGACGCTTGGGTCGGGCGCCCGGAGGCCCGGGATCGCGCTCAGCCGGGCAGCTCGCGGATGGTTCCGGCGGCGCCGTCCACGGTGACGCTCTGCCCGGTGCGGAGCCTGACGGTGGCGTCCGGCACGCCCACCACGGCGGGGATCCCGTACTCGCGTGCCACCACGGCGCCGTGCGAGATGACGCCGCCCATCTCCATGACCAGGGCGCCGGCCGTCATGAAGAGCGGGGTCCAGCCGGGGTCCGTCGAGGGCGCCACTAGGATCTCGCCGGGTTCCAGGCGCGCGCCCACCGGGTCCAGGATCACCCTGACCGTCCCCGTGGCGGTGCCGGCCGACGCCGGGGTCCCGGTCAGGGCGCCGGTCGAGGGAGCCCTGGCCATCATGGCGGCTTCGACGTCGGTCCCGTCGGAGAGCAGCAGCCGCGGGATGCGGCGGCGCCGGAGTTCGACGTCGTACAAGCGGCGGCGGCGGGCGACGAGGCTCTGCATTTTAGCTCCGCGGAGCCCCACACGGAGCTCGTCGAAGTCGAGGAAGAACACATCCCCGGCGGCCGCCACGACGCCGGCGCGCACCAGTTCGGCGCCGACCAGCAGCAGCTGGCGGCGCATTTCGCCGAGGATTTTCACCACGTGGAACTTGGGCAGTTCGCGCAGTCCGGACAGTTCCCGGACCTGCCGCAGGCAGCGTTCGAGCAGCCGCGCGCGCCATCGGCCGCGGGCACCGGCCAGGCCCACCAGGCTCCGGATCCTGTCCTCTGCATGCTCGGCCGCCCGGCGGAACTGCCGGTCCGGTGCCAGCTCAGGGTCATCCACGCGCAGGTAGTTGGAGATCATTCCGAGGATGTGGCCCGGTTCCTCGGACCAGCGCGGTATACCGAGGTCGATCTCGGCCACCGCGCGGTGGCCGTACCTGGCCAGAAAGTCCCGCACCCCGGCCTGCGCCGCGGCGGGGAGCGTACCGGCACGGTAGGCGGCCGCGAGACGGCCCGGATCCTGCGACAGGAACGCGTCCCGCGACGCCGGATCGGCGCCGAGGCGGACCGCCAGTTGCCAGAGGACCAGGTCCATTTCGGTGGTCACATTGTGTGGCAGCCCGCGCAGCACCGCCTCGAGCTCGCGGGGAGCTGCGATGCCGCGCAACAGCCGGCGGGCCACCGCCAGCATGATGTAGCCCACGGACGGTCCGGTCACGGTGGCCCGCATCAGCCCGTCGACCTTCCGGTTCAGGATCTGCTCGGCGTAGTCAAGGCGCTGCAGGGCGGACGCCGGCTCGGACAGCAGCAAGTCTGCTTCGAGGAGCTGCCCGTAGGCCTCGGCCCGGCGGAGCTCCGCGTGGGGCCGGAGCGCGGCACCGATGAGCGACGGGATCAGTCGCAGGAAGATGCCCGGCCCGGCGCCCGGCGCCGGGTTGTGGGTCCGCTCTCTGCGGCTGGTCCTGAGCGCCTCGAGCGTGTCTTTCCGGGTCCGTTTCGTGAGCGCGAACCTCGGGTCGGCCAGCAGTTCGGGGAAAACGGCGGCCGATCTGCCGTCCGCCAGCGGCAGGATCCGCGTCAGGTAGCGCCGGCCCCATTTATTCCGCACGGCCGGCGTCACATCCACATACATCCTCAGCCCGGGATTGATGTAGCGCCAGGGGCCCTTCCGGTTTCCCACGAGGCCGAGTGCGGTAAGCCCCATCGGCGTCATCGGGCGCGTCAGCCCCTGCATCAACGTTCCGCACAGATAGACACGGACTCCGGCGGAAGGATCCGCGCCGATCGCGGACGGGCCGCCGGAGAAGGGGTCGTCCAACGGATACAGCGTGGTGATCGCGCGGGATTGCGTCAGCCAGGCTTTACCACCGGCGTCGAGGACCCACTCCACGTCCTGCGGCATGCCAAGAAGGTCCTGGGCGGCGCCGCCCAGCCGGGTTAACTCGGTGATTTCGGCCTCGTCCAGGCTCCAGCCCCGCGCCGGACTGTCGTCCCCGGGAACGCGGTGCAGGACCGTGGAGGTCGCCGTGTCCACGGTGAACTGGTCCGGATTTACGGCGCCGGACACCACCGCCTGCCCCGCCCCGGGACTGGCATTGATCACCGTCTGGGTCCGCGTGCCCGTTACCGGGTTGGCCGTGAACAGCACGCCAGCGGTCGCGGCGCCGACCATGATCTGGACGACGACGGCGAGCCCCACCTCGCGGTGGCTGATCCCGTTGGCGGACCGGTAGGCCACGGCGCGGTCGCTCCACAGCGAGGCCCAGCAGCGGTGGACGGCATCGATGACCGCGTCCGCGCCGGTGACCCCGGTGTACGAATCCTGCTGGCCGGCAAAGCTGGCGAACGGCAGGTCCTCGGCGGTGGCGGAGGAGCGTACCGCCACGGCCGGCTGAGGACCCAGCGCGGCGTAGGCCGCCCGGACGGCCGCCTCGACGGCGGGTGGGACGGCCGAGGCAAGGATCAAATCGCGGGCGCCGGCCGCCGTCGGCTCCGGGCCGGCCGCGTGCCGGAGGCCGGGAGCGCCGCCGTCGGGCGCATGTCCCCCGGGAACGCCGTCGAGGCCGGCGGCCAGGGCGTCCAAGCCGGCGGGCACCGCCAGACGGTAGGCGTCCGTGGTCAGGCAGAAGCCTGGCGGCACCGGAAAGCCGGCGGCGATGAGCTTACCGAGGTTCAGTGCCTTGCCGCCGACAAGCCGCAGGGGTGCGGTGCCGGTCCGGGTGAGGTCAAGCACGTAGCCGTCCGGCGCATAACCGTCCGGCCCGTCGCCGACGGGCGTCTCGCCGTCCGGTCCGGAGCCGTCCGGTGCGGAGTGCATCGCGCACCGGCTAGGCGGTCGTCGCGTCGCCGGTGTCCTCCCACTGCACGTCGAGGTTGCGGAACACCGGAGGGGAATCACACAGGGCGGCCATCTGCGCCGCGAACTCGGACGTTTCCGGCCGCCGGGAGTTCTCCATGGCCGACTCATATGAGTCGAATTCGACGATGAGGAGGTACGTCCCGGGCCGGTCGCGGTCCGCGGTGTTCAGGATCCGGCGGAAGGTCGCTGCGGTGTCTCCCTCGGTCCGGGAGGGCCTGCCGAGCGCCTCGATCTCGTCAATGCGGGAGGACTGGTATTCGATGATCTGCACAAACCTGGCCATGACGGCTCCTTGAGGGCTGCGGGTGCTGATGCGCATCACGCTAGACCCGCTGCCGCGGCGGTGCAAGAGCGCGCGCCAGCGCCGGCCCTGGTGCCGCGGGCTGGCCCCGGCGCCCGCTGCCGGCGGGCCCGGAGCCGGCCCGGGGCCGGCTCCGGGTCCGTCCGGTCAGGGGGTCAGCAGGACCTTGATGGCGCGCCGTTCGTCCATCGCCCGGTACGCCTCGGGCGCCTCCTCCAACGGCAGAACGACGTCGAACACGCGGCCCGGGTTGATGGTGCCGTCGAGCACGTCGGCCAGCAGTTCCGGGATGTAGGTTCGGGCCGGGGCCATGCCGCCGGCGATCGAAATGTTGGTGTCGAAGAGGTAGCGCACCGGGATTTCGGCGCCGCCGGTCGGCACGCCCACAAAGCCCATCGCGCCGCCGGGGCGGACGCTGTGCAGCGCCTGCTCCATGGATTCCTTGGTGCCGACGCACTCGAGCACGGAGTCGGCCAGGACGCCGCCGAGCAGTTCGCGGACCTTGGCCACGCCGTCGTCTCCGCGTTCGGCGACGATGTCCGTGGCGCCGAATTCGCGGGCGATGGCCTGCCGGTCGGCGTGCCGGGACATGGCAATGATCCGCTCCGCACCCAGCCGCTTGGCGGCGAGCACACCGCAGAGACCGACGGCGCCGTCGCCGACGACGACGACGGTCCGGCCGGGGCCGGCCTTCGCTGCGAGGGCGGCGTGGTGGCCGGTGGCCATGACATCGGAGAGCGTGAGCAGGCTGGCGCGCAGGGCGTCGTCCGGCTCGGTAACGCCGGGGACCTTGACCAGGGTGGAGTCGGCGAGCGGAACCCGGACGGCCTGGCCCTGGCCGCCGTCGATGCCCAGGCCGGTGTCATCCTTGCCGCCCCAGCCGGCCAGGTGGTCGCAGGCCACGGTGACGCCGTCCAGGCACTGCGGGCATTTGCCGCAGCTGACCACGAACGGCGCGATCACGAGGTCGCCCACGGCGAGGGTCGTGACGTCGTCGCCGATGCTTTCGACCAGGCCGATGAACTCGTGGCCGATGGCGGACGGTTTGTGGGTGGGCTTGACCCCGCGGTAGGGCCACAGATCCGAGCCGCAGACGCAGGAGGCGGTGACCTTCACGACGACGTCGGTGGGCAGCTGGACGGTGGGGTAGTCGCGGTCTTCGACTCGGATGTCGCCGGGGCCGTGGATGATGGTGGCGCGCATGGGGGCTCCTCGCATGGTGGTGGATGGGCTGGGATCGAGTTTAGAACACTTGCCTGGTCTTCGGTGCGGCCCTTGTGCTTGCCGCCGTTCCTGCCCTTGTATTGATGGCCAAGGGCGCCAGCACGTACGCGTCAACTTGGCCGCCGCACCGTCGGCTGCCTCCCGAAAGGAACTGACATGAGCTACACGCTTCCCGCCAACATCGCGGACCGGCCCATCACCGTCATCGGCGGCGGCACCCTGGGCCGGCGCATAGCCTTGATGCTTTCGCTCCAGGGCGGCGAAGTCCGCGTCTACGACACAAACCTCGCCGTGGCCAGGGCCGCCGTGGAGTTCATCGCGACGCAGCGCCACCGCGCCGTGGAAGAGCTCGGGGGCACTCCGGCGGTCCGGCTCGCGGCGAAGGACGATCTGGCCGACGCCCTCCGGGATTCGTGGCTCGTGGTCGAGGCAGTCCCGGAGAAGCTTGGGCTCAAGCAGGCGATCTTCGCTGACCTTGATCAGTTGGCAGCCCCGGACGCCGTGCTGGCCAGCAACTCCTCCTCATTTGCCTCCTCCGAATTTATCGGCGGCGCGAGCAGCCCGGAGCGTGTCCTGAACATGCACTTCTACATGCCGCCGGCGGTGCGTTCGGTGGAGCTGATGTCCAGCGGCCACACCGATCCGCGGGTCATCGAGCTGCTCATGGCCCAGCTGCCCAAGTACGCGCTCAAACCGCACCTGGTGCGCAAGGAGAGCACCGGCTTCATCTTCAACAGGATCTGGGCAGCGATCAAGCGTGAATCCCTGCTGGTCGTGGCCGAGGGCGTGGCGGGCCCGCAGGACGTGGACGCCCTGTTTGCCGACGTCTTCAAATCCGAGACCACGCCATTCCGCTTCATGGACGAGGTGGGCCTGGACGTCGTCCTGGACATCGAGAACCATTACTGCGAGCTCGCCGGTGTCGAAAACAAGTCGGCCCCCATGCTGCAGGAATACATCAACAAGGGCTGGCTGGGAATCAAGAGCGGCCGCGGCTTCTACAACGACTACTCCTGACTCCGCGTGGTTTTCTAGAGCGCTTCGAGCACGCTGACGTAGTTCGCGATGCCGACGCCGCCCATGTTTTGCACGGCGGCGCGTCGCGGGGCGGCCAGTTGCATGTCGCCGGCGGTGCCGGTGAGCTGCATCGCGGCGATGACGTGCTGCGAGACGCCGGTGGCGCCGACCGGGTGGCCCTTGGCCTTGAGCCCGCCGGAGACGTTGATGGGCAGCTTGCCGTCCTTG
>JAPLAM010000100.1 GCA_026393275.1 Arthrobacter sp. | reverse complement strand
GGCAGCCAGCGCTTCGGTGATTCTTTGCGGGTCGGGCCCTTTCATGCTCTAAGCACAGCACCGTTTCCGGCGCACAGACCGCCCAGGATCTTACGAACCGCGGAAATCCATCGAGCGGAAGGGATTCCCGCAACCGAACTGGGGCAAGATCAAGACGTGAGCCTGTACCGTGCAAAGCCGGCAGTCCGCAAAGCCAAACCGTACGCGGTGGCCTCGCTGCTGCTGCTTGCGTGTGCGGCGCTGACGCGGTGGATGGTTGCGCCGGAGAACTCCTTCACGCCCGCGCCGCTCGTGGCCTCCTGCATCTACTGGCTTGTTCTGGTCGCGGCCGTGCGGTCCCTGCGGCACGTGCCGCCCCGGCGCATCGTCGTCGTCATCGTGGCCGGCTCAGTGCTGCTGGGTGTGGCCGCGGTGAGCGGACCACCGCGGACCAGCAACGACTCGGCGCGGTATGCCTGGGACGGCATCGTGGAGAAGGCTGCGATCTCCCCGTACGCCTATGTGCCTGCCGCTGACAGCCTCGCCGCCCTGCGGCCCGAGTGGCTCTTCCGGCCCGGAACGGCCGGAGATGACGGAAAGACGGTCTGCCCGGCGGACCTCTTCGGGACCGAATCCGTGGCGTCAGCCGGTTACCCGTCCGGAGACCCACTCTGTACCGCGATCAACCGGCCTCAGGTGCCGACCATCTACCCTCCCGCGGCCGAGATCTACTTCCTGGCGGTGCGGGCCGCCGTCCCGGACACCGTGGGCTACCTGCCGTCCCAGCTTGGAGGCTGGCTGATCAGCACCGCCGTCACCCTGATGGTGCTCTCGATCCTGGCCAAGACCAGGGGACCCCTGCACCTGGCCGCGGCCTGGTCCTGGAGTCCCCTGGTGCAGCTGGAAGCGGTGAACAATGCGCACGTGGACGTGCTGGCCTGCGCGCTGATGCTGGCGGCGGCCATGCTGCTGGTCAGGGGCAAGCCATTAAGTTCCGGTGCGGCGTTCGGAGCGGCCGTCGCCACAAAGCTCATTCCTGTGATCGCAGCCCCCGCCCTGCTGTTCCGGCGCCCGGCGGCCTTCGTCGCGTCCGCAGCCGGAAGCTTTGCCCTTGTGTACGTGCCCTATGTGCTGGCCGCCGGAGCAGGGGTCTTCGGGTTCCTGCCCGGGTATTTGAAGGAGGAAGGCTACAGCCAGGGCGGTGGCGCCAGGTTCGGGCTCGCCCAGCTCGTCTCGGCAGGTCCGTGGCCCATGCTGCTCAGTGGCGCCGCCCTTGCCGCCGTCGCGCTGTGGACCTGGCGCTCGACGGGCCCGGGAAACCTCTGGCAGCGCCAGGCCACCCTGATCGGGCTGACGCTGCTGATCGTCAGCCCGGGCTACCCCTGGTACGCGCTGATGCTGCTCCCTTTCGTCGTCCTGAGCCGCCGCTGGGAGTACATCACGGTGATCGTTGCCCTGGACGTCCTGTACATGGTGCCCACGGTCCCGCCGTTCGGGGCGAACCTGGAACGAGGTGTCCTGGTTGCCGCCGCGCTTGCCGTGGCCGCGGGCGCCTGGCGGCGGCGCCGCAGCCGGTACGCCGCTGCCGGCACGCCGCAGCCGGACTCCGCCGCCACCGGGCTCCTGCCATGACGGGCCGGACGGGTGGCATTATGGGCCCTATGGAAGCACCAGGCCTTGCAGGATCCCGGGCGCGCATCGGAATAATCGGCGGCTCGGGAACGTACCGGCTCCCGGGAGCCTCTGTCAGCGCGCAGGTAAGCATCCGGACCCCGTACGGGGCCACCTCGGGGCCCGTCACGCTGGCCGAAGTTGCCGGGCGCGCCGTGGCCTTCCTGCCCCGGCACGGCGCCGGACATTCGCTGCCGCCACAGCAGATCAACTACCGGGCCAACCTGTGGGCGCTCAAGAGCCTCGGCGTCGAGGCAGTCATTTCCTCATCGGCGGTGGGCAGCCTGCGGGCAAGATACCGGCCGGAGACGTTTGTGGTCCCTGACCAGCTGATCGACCGGACGTGGGGACGGGCCGACACGTTCTTCGACGGCACGGCGCCCGCAGGCGCCGAACCGGCAGGAGTGCAGCACCTTCCGGCGTCGGAGCCCTTCTGCTCCGGACTGCGCAGACGGCTGTCCGCGGCGCTCGCGGATCTGCGGCTGGCGCACGCACCGGCAGGGACGGTGGTGGTGATCAATGGTCCGCGCTTCTCCACTCGGGCGGAATCCGCCTGGTATGCGGCCGCCGGTGCCGACATCATCAACATGACCCAATACCCGGAGCCAGTCCTGGCCGCCGAACTGAACATGGGATACGCCACCCTGGCCTACATCACCGATTCGGACACGGGCCACGACGGCTCGGACCCGGTGACCGCCGACGCCGTGTTTAACCGGCTCAAAAAGGCCCAGCCAGTGATTCTGGCAGTGCTGGAAGCAGCAGTCGGGGCAATCGGGGACGACTACATTCCGGCCCGGCTGATGGACTCTGCCGGGGTGAACCGGATCATGGCTCTTCCTGCTGCGGGTGCACGGGAGCCAGGGTGAGGCTCCTCGTCACCGGCGGGGCAGGCTTCATCGGCTCGCACATCGTCGATGCCGCCCTGGCGAAAGGGTGGCAGGTTCGGGTCCTGGACTCGCTGGATCCCCGCACGCACCCGGTTCCGCCCAGGTTTGACCCACGGGTGGAGCTTCTCACCGGCGACGTCGCGGATCCAGCGAGCGTCCGCACCGCCTTGGACGGGATCGACGTCGTCAGCCACCAGAGCGCGAAGGTGGGGCTGGGGGTAAGTTTTGCCGACGCGCCGGACTTTGTCCGCAACAACGACTACGCGACGGCGGTTCTGCTTGCGGCCATGGAAGAGCATCGGATCCTCCGCTTCGTGCTGGCCTCCTCGATGGTGGTCTATGGCGAGGGCGCCTACACGGACCCGGATTCTGGACTGCCGGTCCGGCCCGGCCCGCGGACCGAGAAGGACCTGCGCGGGGGCGTCTTTGACCCGCGCAGCCCAGACACCGGAGCGATCCTGACCCCTGCACTCCTCACCGAGGAGGCCCGGCTGGATCCGCGCAGCGTCTATGCCGCCTCCAAGTTGAGCCAGGAGCACCTTGCGTCTGCCTGGGCGCGGGAAGTTGGGGGCGTGGCGATCGCACTGCGATACCACAACGTCTATGGGCCCCGGATGCCGCGCGACACCCCGTATGCCGGGGTGGCATCACTGTTCCGCTCTGCCCTGGCCCGGGGCGAGGCGCCGCAGGTCTTCGAGGACGGCGCCCAGCGTCGCAGCTTCGTCCACGTCCGGGACGTGGCCGCCGCCAACATCCTCGCCGCCGAAGCCCTCGGCCCCCAATCCGGCGCCCAACCCCACTCGGACCGGCGGCAATTCCGGGCCTACAACGTCGGCGCCGACGCCGTTCACACCATCGGCCAGGTGGCCGCTGCCCTCAGCGCGTTCAGCCGCGGTCCCGCTCCGGTGGTGACCGGCCGGTACCGGCCCGGGGACGTCCGGCACATCACCGCATCATCGGAACGGATCAAGGACGAGTTGGGCTGGTCTGCCATGATCGGGTTCGACGACGGCATGCGGGAATTCGCCACTGCGCCGCTGCGCGGCTCGGAGCGCGGCTGACACCCCGGCGGGGGCTCGAACCGGAGAGTACCTCACCGACATGGGAACCCCGCTGGGAAACGGGCGCGACATCACGCCGTCGGGGACATCCGCGGCGGGCGCGGGCATCGGCGGGTACTCGATCCTGGACGCCGACACGATAGACCAGGCCGTCGGGCTCATGGAGGGCCACCCTCACCTGATGATGCCGGGCGCATCGATCCAGGTCTACGAGGCCTTGGACATCCCCGGAATGTAGCGATGCGCACACTACCGCACCGCGGGCCGGAGCCGGTCCGCGGTGCGTTTCGCCGTCCGCGTCGTGCGAGGTATCAAAGGGAGAGAACTTGAACCTTCAAGTAAAGTCGACTACACTGATGACATGACATCGACACTCGAACGCCCTCCGGTTCTCTTCCTCAGCCATGGTGCTCCGCCGCTGGCGGACGACGCCACCTGGACCCGCCAACTCAACGACTGGTCCGGCACCTTCGACAAGCCCAAGGACATCCTCATGGTGTCCGCCCACTGGGAAAACGCCCCGGTCACGCTCAGCGCCACCGGGCGCAACCCGGGACTGGTCTACGACTTCGGCGGCTTCCCGCAGAAGTACTACGACGTCACCTACGACGCCCCGCAGGCGCCCGCGCTGGCCGCCGAGGTGGAGAAGCTCGTGGCCGGCCACGGCCACCACGTCGAGCGCGACGAAACCCGCGGCCTGGACCACGGCGCCTACGTCCCGCTCAAGGAGATGTTCCCGGACGCGGACGTGCCCGTGGTGCAAATGTCCATGCCCACCCTTGATCCGCAGGGCCTTTTCAATCTTGGCAAGTCGCTGGCGCCGTTGCGCGACCGCGGCACGCTGATCGTCGGTTCCGGGTTCACCACCCACAACCTGCGCTGGTTCAACCCCGCCGGTGGACCCGACAGCACCCCGCCGTCGGTCTCCCGCGAGTTCGACCACTGGGCCGAGGAAGCCATGGCGCGCGGCGACGTCGACTCCATCCTGGACTTCCTGCACAAGGCCCCGGCAGCCCGCGAGGCGCACCCGCGCAGCGAGCACTGGGCGCCGCTGTATGTGGCCCTCGGCGCGGCCTACGAGTCCGGCGATCTGCACGCCAAAACTGCCATCGACGGGTTCTGGTTCGGCCTGTCGAAGCGCTCCTGGACCCTGACCTAGGCCGACCTAGGCCCGCGGACTCCGCTCGCCGTCCTGGCCCCGGCCCGATTGCATGACGAAGTGTTCCACCCTGCGGTCCGGAACTAGCCAGATCAGGGCCACTGCGGTGTAGATCGCCAGCCCCAGGAGGGGCTGCACGGACGCCGCGGCAATGCCCGCCAGGTAGATCAGCGGCGACGCCTTACCCTTCCAGTCCCGGCCGATGGCGCGTGAAAGCGCGCCGTCCCGGCCCTGCCGGCGGATCAGCGTCTGCTGCAGAACGAAGTAGGCGATGGCTGCGCAGAGCAAGTTGATTCCGTAGGCCAGCACGGGTACCTCGACGAAGCCCGACTCATCCATCCAGCGGGTACTGAACGGGAACAGGGACAGCCAGAACAAAAGGTGCAGGTTGGCCCAAAGGACTGACCCGTTGACCGTGTCGGCCAGGTGGATCATGTGGTGGTGGTTGTTCCAGTAAATGCCCACGTAGACGAAGCTGAGCAGGTAGCTGAGGAAGGTTGGCAGGACGGCGGCCAAGCCTGCCCAGGTCGGTTCCTCCGGCGCCCTCAGTTCCAGGACCATGATCGTGATGACGATGGCAAGCACACCGTCGCTGAAGGCCTCCAAGCGATTCTTGTTCACGCTGACAGCTTAGGGCTTGGTCATGGACGCGGGCGGCGGGGGAAACGGTGCGGCCGGGTAGAGCCCGGCTACTTCCAGCATGTAATTTGCCCACTGCGGACCGGCGAGCATGTAGCCGTCAATGGCCTTGTAGAACTTGCCGTTGATGGTGACATTTTGGCCCGGCCGTTTCTGGCCCGCCAAGGTGTCCCCGAAGAAGGACGCGGTGGCGAGCCCGGACGTGTAGCCGACCACCCAGGTGGCGCCGTTGGTATTGGAAGTGCCGGTCTTGGCCGCGGCAGGCACATGGTCCTGGACCTTGGGTTGGATGTAGATTCCCGACCCCCGTTTCAGCACGTCCTGGAGTACCGAGTTCACGCCGCGGGCTACCTCGGGCTTGACCGCGCTGCGACAGTCGGGGACTTGGGCAGAGAGGTCGCGTCCCGCTGCATCTTTCACGGCGGCGACGGCGATCGGGGCACAGTACTTGCCGTCCGCGGCAAACGTGGCAAAAGCATTGGCCAGGTGCAGCGGGGCCACGCCGATGGCACCCAGCAGGTTGCCGAGCTGGTGCATGTTCACCTGGGCGTTATCCACGCCGCTGTGCAACCCTAAGGTATCCACCATTTTCTGGATGCCGCAGAAGTCGAGCTGGGTGGCTTCAGCGAAGGTCGCCGTGTTGATGGAGTTGTAGAGCCCGTAATTGACGGGCATCTTGCGGTAGTAGCCCTCGTCATTGTTCTGTAGGTCGTCCGCGGCGCCGAGAGCGCTCTGCGCCGTATCGTAGGCCCCGAGGACCTTTCCACAGCTGGACCTCCAGGGAAAGTCCAACGGATAGATCCGCCGGGAAGCGTCCACCACGGCCACCATGGACTTACCTTCATTGAGCCACTCCGCAAAGGTAAACGGCTTCATCGTGGACCCGGGCTGGAACCCGCCAGCGCCATTGAGGTCATAGCCATTGGCGTCCTTGGAGTCGACATTGAAGTTCAGCTGCGTATCGAATTTCCCCGGCTCGGGAAGGAAAACAGTATTCTGCGCCATCGCGAGGATCTTGCCGGTGCCTGGCTCGATGGAGACCAGCGACGCACCCCACTTGTCCGGATTGGCTCCGGCCGTGGCATCGACCTGCGCCTGCGCGGCCCCCTGCAGCCTGCTCTCCAGCGTGGTGGTGATGGTCAGGCCGCCGCGGTACAGCTTCTTCTCCCGATCAGTGGCATCGACGCCGTAAGCCGGGTTGTTGAGGATCAGGTGGGCGACGTAGTCGCAAAAGTACGGCGCAGTGTCCGCCGCTGAACAGCCCTGCTTTGCGGGTGCGAGCTTCAACTCCACACCGACGGCGACGGCGGCGTCGTGCTCAGGGTGGGAGATCTTCCCCTCGCTCAGCATCTTGTCCAGGACCTGGTTACGCCGCTTGAGCGAGTTTTCCGGATTGATGGCGGGATCGTAGAAGCTGGGGCTGTTGACCAGGCCGGCCAGCAGGGCAGCCTGCGGCAGCGTGAGGTCCTTGGCGGTGGTGCTGAAGAAATGCCGGGCCGCGGCCTCTATGCCGTAGGCATCCCGGTTGAAGAACACGATGTTGAGATAGCCCTCAAGGATCTGGTCCTTCGTGTACTTCTTTTCCAGCGCGATCGCCAGCTTCATCTCGCGCACCTTGTCGCCGATGCTCTTCTGCCCGCTGAGGATGACTTGATCGGTCTTGTCCGCGGACAACAGCGACTCATTGATGACGTTGGTGACGTACTGCTGGGTCAGCGTTGACGCACCTTGCCTGCCGCCCCGGGTCAGGTTGAATGCGAGAGCGCGGAGAACTCCCTGCGGGTCGACGCCGGCGTGCTTGTAAAAGCGGCTGTCTTCGATGGCTACAATCGCGTCCTTAATGTAGGGGGACATCTGGTCCAGCCTCACCTTGACGCGGTTCTCCGCGAAGAAGGTGGCGATCGGCTTGCCGTCCGCAGTCAGTACCCTGGTCGCCTGCGACGGCGGCGCAACCTCCAGTTCGGACGGGAGATTGTTGAAGAAGGTGATCGACCCACTGACGGCCAGGCCGGCGGCGGCGAAGCCCGGGATGGCCAGGCTGGCCGCCAGGACCCCGCAGATCGCACTCACCGTCCAGAGCCCGATGACCCTCCAAAGGGTCGCGGCCAAACGAGATCCGAGTCGTTTCTTCGGCGCCATTTTCTGACCAGCTAGTGCGCTCAAAACCTGTGCCCAGAATACGCCGACGGCCGTATAACGGCCAGACGAGGATACCGAGCGATTGCCTGCGGGCAGGGTGTCGACTCACAAGCTTCTTGGGAGGACGATTAAAGGGCAGCCGCTAGAGGAGGTACACGATGTGCTATTCATCCAACAAGGACTTCGGGCGCAGCTACGAGAAGGAAACCGCCCGGAAGACTGAAACCCACAGTGAGGCGAAAACGGAGGACCGCTCGGAGCTTCGGACGCAGAGGCAAGGCATGCTGTTCTGGCCCTTCCCCCGCCGTCGCAGCGAACGCCCCACCAAAGAGCCCGTCGTTGACCGGATCGACGAGAAGGTCTAACCACGGTGCAGAACGGCGGCCACGTCCGGGGACGTGGCCGCCGTCGTGCCAGACGCTAACTGGCGGTTTACTGTTCCTTACTTTGCGGCCTGCACGAATTCGTTCGTGAACGTCTTTTCCAGGTCAATGGTCTTGCCCTTGACCTCGGCGTTGGTCTGCAGCACGTCGTTGACGATCTTCGGACCGTCGGTGGGCATGAGGCCGGTGGGGCTGTAGATGCCCTTTTCTGCGTCCAGTGCCTTGATGTAGGCATCCTTGCCGACACCCGCGTAGTAGTCGGCGGGAACTTTGTCAGTGATTTCAGCAGCTGTGTGATCCTGG
Source organism: Arthrobacter sp. (assembly GCA_026393275.1). Taxonomy (GTDB): domain Bacteria; phylum Actinomycetota; class Actinomycetes; order Actinomycetales; family Micrococcaceae; genus Arthrobacter. The sequence goes on along the minus strand of JAPLAM010000100.1, from coordinate 83,271 downwards.
ATGAACTTGAGGGTTTTGACGTAGACGTTGGCCAGCTTCTGGACCACATCCTTGTGCGCGGCCACGTAGTCACTGGTCATGTACAACGACGTCGCGGGGTACGCCCCGCCGAAGGTCTGCTGCGCACCGGCCAGTGTCCGGGAGTCGTAGAGGATGAAGGCTTTGTTGGTGCTGACCAGCTGCGAAACAGTGGGTTCGGTTGTCATGGCGCAGTCGATGTTCTTGTGGTCCATCGCGGCAATGAGGGTGCCGCCGGACTGGACGCCGATGCGGTGTGTCTCCGAAGGGGCGACGCCGTTTTTCTGGCCGATGTACTGGGTCAGGTAATCCGTGGAGGATCCGAGGTCGGTAATGCCGAGGTTGCGGCCTTTCCAGTCCGCTGCTGATTTGATCTGGTCCTTGAGGTCGGTCCGGCAAAGTTCGACTTCGCCGGGGACCTGGAGCATTGTCACGACGGCCTCAGTGGATTTCCCCTTGGCTTGCAGGACCTGGTTGTGGTCATAGAATCCGCCCACACCGTCGACCTGCCCGGAGATCATGTTTGTCTCCGCGTCAACCCCGGCCGGCTCGTCGGAGAGCTGGATGTTCAGGCCGGCATCCTTGTAGTAGCCCAGCTGGTCGGCGAGCTTGAAGGGAAGATAGATCTGTTTGTTCAAGCCGCCCACCATGATCTTGACCTGCTGGCCGTTGGCGTCTCCGGCCTGTTGCGGTGCCTGCCCGGCCGTGCTGGCAGTGTTGGCACAGCCCGTCATGGCTGCCAGCAGGGCTGCGGCCACGCCGGCTCCGGCGATCCACTTTTTCGTAGACATTGTTCTCCTCTTTGAGATGTTGGTGCCGCGGACTAACAGGTCCGCGACGATGTATGAAAGGACGGTGTATGAAAGGTGATGTGGTCAGGCTTCTGCTGCCGCACTGTGCTGGGGAGGGCGCCAGCGCAGCAGCCGGTTTTCCAGTTTGGTAATTAGCCACTCGGCAATGAGCGCGACGACGGCCATGATGACCATGGCGGCCCAAATGCCGTTCTGGTTCAGGTTTCCCTGGGCCTGCCGGATCAGGTTGCCAAGTCCCTCCTGCGAGCCCAGGAACTCTCCGACGATGGCTCCGATGAGGGCAAAGCCGAATGCCACATGGAGGCTGGCGATGATCCACGAGAACGCAGAGGGGATGACCACCTGGCGGGTCACTTGCCACTTGCTGGCTCCGAGGATCTCCGCGTTTGCGATGAAGTTCTTGTCGACTTCTCTTGTGCCTTGAAAGGCATTGAAGAAGACGCCAAAGAATACGAGGACGATGACCAACATGACCTTGGACATCAGGCCGAGGCCGAACATGACGACGAAGGAGGAACCAAGCACGATGCGCGGAACGGCATTGATGACTTTGAGGAAGGGGCCGATCACCTCGGACAGGAACTGGATCCGTCCCATCGCGACCCCGAAAACTATGCCGAGAGCCGTGCCGATGAAGAAGCCGATGAGGGCCTCTTCAATGGTCACCGTGATCTGCTGGCCCAGGGATCCGTTGTCGGTCCCCTCGGTGACCCAGATGTAGAGCTGCTTCACAATGAGACTCGGCTGCCCGTAAAGCAGGGCGTCCAGGGCTCCGGCCCGGACCAGCAGCTCCCAGCTGCCCAGGAGCAGTACGACGATGCCGAACTGGACCCCCAGTACAGTGAGCCGGCGTCGGGAGGCAAATCTTTTTCGTCCCCCGGAACCTTGCGGGGCGGCCCCGGGTTTTTCCTCCGGCACGGTGGCAGTTTTGTCCAGGCTTGTCATGGTCATTCGGCGTCCGTTCTGTCCGGCTTGGCGCTCCGGGTTGTCTGGGCATAGGCAATATCCACTTCCTCGCGCAGGGCTTCCCAGATGTTCTGGTAGATGTCGATGAACTTCTTGTCGAAGCGGATTTCCTGCACGACGCGCGGCCGCGGCAGGTCAATGTGGAAGGTTGCCTTCACGCCGGCAGCCGGTCCGGCCGTCATGACAACCACCTTGTCGGCCAGTGCGATGGCCTCTTCGAGGTCGTGCGTGACAAATACGACGGCGGGTTTGCTTTGCTCCCACAGGGTGAGCAGCTCGGTGCTCATCTTGGCGCGGGTCTGCACGTCGAGGGCGCTGAATGGTTCATCCATCAACAAAAGCTCGGGCTCGTTGATGAGGTTCTGGGCAAGAGCCACGCGCTTGCGCATGCCCCCGGAGAGCTGGTGGGGGTAGTTGTTCTCGAAGCCGGCAAGCCCGACCCTGCGGATCCAGTCCCGGGCGTCCCGGTAGGCAGAATTCTTGTTCACGCCCCGGTACCGGGGGCCTGCTGCCACGTTTTCCAGGACAGACTGCCACGGCAGGATCGCGTCCGTCTGGAACATGAATCCTGCGTTCGGGGTGATCCCGTCAACCTCCTTCCCGAAGACGCGCACGGACCCTTCGGATGCTTTTTCCATTCCCGCGGCCAAGGTCAACGATGTTGACTTGCCGCACCCCGTCGGCCCCACAATGGCGCAAAACTCTCCTCGCTCCACGCGCAGATCGAGGTTGTTCAAGGCGGTATAGCTGGCACCGTCCGGGGTACGGAATCTCTTGGTTGCTGCCGTCATTTCAATTGCCGGGGACGTGGCAGCTGCCGCCGTCCGGCCGTTCGTTCGTGATTCGGACACCGTCGTCACTCGAATCCTCTCCTCGTCTTCGTTGGCTTGCGTGAAGTGGATCACATAAGCTTTGTCGACCTTAGAAAGAGATGACCGGTGAAGAAACGCTTGTGTAAGTTGTGCAACAAAGCCGCGATGTTGAACGTTTCGTGCATTTTGTGCAGGACGACGTCGACCCGGACCGGCGGCCCCACTGTCCTTGCCTGCGGGCTCCGGTGAGCTGGAGCGGCGCCTGGGCATCCCTTTTTCCCCACGGACGCACACGGACGTTGACGGCGCAGATCCTGATCTGGATGCTGTCCATCCTGGTCCTCACCGTGACCATGGGCGGTATGGTGTTCACCCTGATCAGCAACCAGTCGTTGGACCGCCAGTATCAACTGCGGGCCCTGGGGATCGCGGCCAGCGTCTCGCAAATGCCGCAGGTCCGTGCAGCACTGCAGGCCGGGGATCCGCAACACACGATCCAGTGGCTGGCCGCAGGCGTGGTCGATGCCGCTCAGCCGGCCTACGTCGTCGTCACTGATAGTTCCGGCGTCCGGTTCTCGCACCCGAATCCGGCCCTCATCGGACAGCAGCTCGAAGAGCCGGTGGCAGTCCTTGACGGGCAAACGCATTTGGGGGTGAATGCCGGGAGCCTGGGCACGTCCGCGAACGCGAAGGTGCCCGTTCGATCCGGCGACGGGTCAATCATCGGTCAGGTTTCTGTCGGCATCCTCGTCACAACGGAGCAAGGCGACCAGATCCGGGAGGTCTGGCTCATCGTCGGATTCTCGGCGGCGGTCCTGGCGCTGGGCGTTCTGGGGTCGCTCCTGTTGGCCCGCAGAATCAAGCGCGTGACATTTGATCTGGAGCCAGCGGAAATTGCCTCCCTTCTGCAGGAACGTGAGGCGTTGTTGCACGGAATCCGGGAGGCCGTCGTCGGGCTCGATGATGACGGGCTGGTAACACTCATCAACGAGGAGGCGCGCCGACTGCTCAACGCTGAGCCCGCCGTCGTGGGCAAGCCGGTGACCGATCTGGTCCCTCCGGGCCGGCTGAGGGACCTGCTGACCGGGGCTTTGCCGGGCGCAGACCAGGTCGCGTTGACCGCGGATTCCCTTCTCGTGGTCAACCGAATGCCCGTGGTGCTCGCCGGCAGGAGCATAGGCTCGGTTGTGACCATCAGGGACCGCACGGAGACAGAAGCCCTAATCCGGGATCTTCACTCCGTGCACGGACTGATGGATGCGATGCGTGCCTTGGAGCACGAATATGCCAACCGGCTGCACGTCGTTGCGGGGTTGCTGGAAATGGGTGAGCATTCGAAGGCCAGGAACTACGTTTCCCAGATCTCGGACACGTCGCGGTCCCTCGGGGAGGGGTTGCGCGGACGAATTGCGCCGCCGGAGCTGGCCGCCTTGCTGCTGGCCAAGATCACCGTTGCAGCTGAGCAGGACGTGTTGATTAGCGTGACGGAGGATTCTCGACTGCACCAGACAACTGTTAGCCACCACGCGCTGCTGACGATTGTGGGCAACCTTCTCGACAACGCAGTGGACGCACTCGCCAACACTCCGATGCCCCGACTGGTGACCATCCAACTCGATGACGCCGACGGCGTCTTTGTTGCGGTCCGCGACAACGGCGCCGGAGTTCCTGCCCATAGTATTGACCACGTCCTGGTTGACGGTTACACGACTAAGGAAGCCCGGCCCGGCATGCGGCGGGGAATCGGACTGGCCCTGGTGAGCCGGATCGTGCGCCGAGCAGCCGGCACCCTGGATGTGTTTCCCGGCCCGGGAGGACACTTTGAAGTATGGCTCCCGGCCGACCCGCAGGCCCCCGGACCGAACGACGAGGAAGTTCAATGATTAGAACGCTGGTAGTCGACGACGACTTCCGGGTTGCACGCATTCACGCCTCACGTCTGGCAAGGGTGGAAGGATTCGAGTGTGTGGGGGAGGTTTACACTGCCGCGGCTGCACGCGAGGCCATCGAACGCCTGCAGCCGGAGCTACTCCTGTTGGACGTCCATCTGCCCGACGAGAACGGGATTTCCCTGCTGCGTTCACTGCAAGTCGCCGGCACCCAGATTGATTCGATCATCATCACCGCCGCACGTGATCTGAACACGGTCCGGTCGGCCATGAGCAGCGGAGCTGTCTACTATCTGGTCAAACCGTTCAGCTTTGACCAGCTGCGCCTCCAGCTCGAGGCCTACCGGCGGTGGCGCCACGAACTGGCATCCGCTGTACGCGCAGATCAGGCCACGGTTGACACCCTTTTCAACCTGCGCCGGGCCGCGGTCGAACCTGCGGCGGCTCCGCAGCACCGGCTTCAGCCGACCATGCAAAAGGTTTTCGACGCCGTGCGGAGCTCGCCAAACCCGATTGGCACGGCGGACATAGCCGACCAACTCGGCGTCAGCCGGCCCACAGCCGCCCGCTACCTCAGCGCGCTTGAGCGCAAAGGGCTGGTCGTCCTGGATCTGGCCTACGGGGGCCCAGGGCGTCCTCTCAACTCCTATACGGCTCATTCGATCGCCCCCAAGCCGCCGCAGCGCCAGGGTGACGGGGCAGCGCGAGGCTAAGCCGTGACAGGGCCCGGGACTGGATGACCAGCCTTGGCTGCCCGGGGAAGCTTTTTCAGGTTTTTTCAAGCACCGTGCGCCCAATGCCCGATGATGGAGTCATGCGAAGGGTTATTGGTTGGCTGACGGCGGCAATCATCGTCACGCTCATCTTTGGAAGCGTCTATGGTGCGCTCCAACAGCTCGGCCGCCGCTCAGCCAATGCTGCGCCCGCGGCGGCGGCCGCCGCCGAGGTTCAGCAGATCGGTTCGGAGACGCAAACCGCGCCGCGGCTGGAACTGACACCGGACACCGGGGTCTTCGTCATCGTGTACGGGGCGGATAACAAACCGGTGTCCGGGACGGCCACCCTTCATGGGTCGCTTCCCGTCCTGCCGCCTGGCGTGCTCCAGTCCGCGCGGGACATCGGCTCCGATGCTGTGACGTGGCAGCCCGAGCCAGGTCTGCGGATGGCGGTTGTCGCGCGGCCTGCGGCGGGCCGGGTCGTCGTCGCCGGTCAGTCTCTCACCCCCTACGAGGACAGGGACCGGATGGTGCAGCTTTTCCTGGGGGCCGGATGGCTCGGCAGTGTTGTCGTGCTGGCCGCGGGATATGGGGCAACCGAGTTTTTCCGCCGCCGCCGTCCGCTTCCAACGTCATGATCTGGTGGTGACTTCTGCGCGACGACGCACCATGCCGAGGGCGACCGCCGCAAGGGTCAATGCCAGGGCACCAGCGAAAAGAGCCAACTGCCTGCGTCGGGACTCGTCTAAAGTCCACACCGGGTGCGCAGCTTTGCTGATAGTTGGGCCGTCGTCCGCGGCCTGCGCTGCGCTCTCGGATTCCTGAGCTTCGGTGATTCTCTCGGACCTGAGGATGCGTCGCTCGCGGAGTGCTGCCTCGATCTGCGGGTCGGGAGCGGTTTCTATGCTGTCGGCGGCAACTGCGGCGGGAAGGTCCACAATGTACGTCTTTCCGAAGGCCGCATCCGACGCCACTGCGTCCAGCCACGTTCCCGGTTGCCGGGTCAGCCCGCGCTCGGCGAATGCTTGGGAGAGCATCGCCTTGATCTCAGCGAGGGACTTCCCAGGAGCCCGTTTGACAACATCAAAGATGGCCAACTGTCGCTGCACATTGTCCGGATTCGCCGGTGTAGGACCCTCCACAGCTGGCCTCCCTCGGTCGACGGCGGGCGCCCCCGGAAGTGCGCATTGCCGGGTGTGAAATTATCGAAGCCTGCGTCGTCTGCGGCGCAAGGTCAGTCTACCGAGGGCTCCCGCTTCCGGACAGGGCCACGGGGACCCGCGACAGGAACTCCTCAACCACCGCGGCGAACTCATCCGGCCGTTCGATCTGCGGCATGTGTCCCGTCTTCGAAAAAACGTACGACTCGGCGCGTGGCAACGCCGCTGCGGCGGCCTCGAGGTGGCTGAACGGGAGGATGTGGTCGTGGTCGCCCCAGGCCACGAGGATCGGAATTCCCGAGTCCGCCAGGGTGTCAATGAGGGCCGTCCGCCATTCGGCCCTGACGCCGGAGATGGTCCCGAGATCGCGGGCCATGTCGAGGAGCGTCTGGCGGTGCGTTGCCCGTTGCGACAAGGCGAATGCGTGGCCGACGCGGGCATCGGTTACCAGCGCCTTGTCGTAAAAGAGGGACTGGACGGTGCGGCGTGATGCCTTCGCGTCGGGGCGCATGAGCAGTGCCGCGAGCGGCCGGACCGCCAGCAGGCGCAGGACCAGCGCAACCTCCTTGCCGAACCCCGCGCTGTTCGCCAGAACCAGGGCGGAGACGCGGTCCGGGTGGTCGGCAGCCAGCTTCATCGCGACGGCGCCGCCGAGCGAGTTGCCCATCACGGGCAGCGGCTCGTGCACCCCAATAGCGTCAAGGAAACTAGGCAGGACGCCCGCGAGCTTCGCCAAGGTCGCCCGCCCGGAAAGCCGGTCGGAGTACGCAAAGCCGGGCAGGTCCACGCTGTAGACGGTGTGCCGAGCCGCGAGTCGCTCGTGTTGCTCGGTCCAGTCATCGAGGCTCTGGCCAATGCCGTGCAGGAGCAGCACAGGCTCCCCGCTGCCGGTCTTCCGGTAGCGCAAACGGGTGCCGCCGACGTCGACGTGTCCGGTTCCCGGAAGGTCGAGAGGATCCCGGGCCGCTTCCGGAGTTGGCGCTCCGGACGCCCGTACCGGCTGCCCGCGCCGGCCGAACCGAACGTGGTCCGTCAGCCTGCCGACCCGGAGCAGGGCGAAGTCGCGCAGATAGTTCTGGTGCAGCCGCCAGGGCGAGCGTGAGCCCTGCCGGGGCAGCTCGCCGGCGCCGCGCAGGATGTAGCCGGCCTTCAAATCGATCAGGGAACTCAGCTCGGCATTCGCGACGCCGGCCGGCGCTTTGGCTGCCACCCACTGCAGGTTTTCACGGTCGAGGTATTTCAGCAGCCGGCAGATGTAGCCCGCGACCAGATCGGCTTTCAGGGTCCACGAGGCGTTGGTGTAGCCGATGGTGAGCGAAAAGTTCGGAACGCCCTCCAGCATCATGCCCTTGTAGGTCAGCGTCTTGCCGGTGTCCACGGGCTCGCCGTCGACCGTGAGCGTCATGCCGCCGATCACCAGCAGGTTCAGCCCGGTCGCCGTGACAATGACGTCCGCCGGGAGCGAATCACCCGAGACCAGATCAATCCCGTCCGGGGTGATCCGCGAGATCTGGTCGGTCACGATGTCGGCGGTGCCTGCGCTGATCGCACGGTAGAGATCGCCGTTGGGGATCGCGCAGAGCCGCTGGTCCCAGGGCTGATACGACGGTGCCAGGTGCGTGTCGACCGGGAAGCCCTCCGGCAGCTTGGCGACAGCCGACTTGCGGAGGATTGCCTTCATCGTCTCCGGCCGCCGTCGGCTGAGCTCGTAGGTGAACATCGAAAAGAGAATGTTCTTGACCCGTACGACGTCGTACGCCAGTTGCGCCGGCAGTTTGCCCCGGAGGCGGTCGGCGAGGTGATCCCGCGACGGCACGGGGGCAATGTAGGTGGGGGAGCGCTGCAGCATGGTCACCTTGGCGGCCGACTTCGCCATCGACGGCACGAGGGTCACGGCGGTGGCCCCGCTGCCGATGATCACCACCCGCTTCCCCGCGTAATCGAGGTCCTCCGGCCAGTGCTGGGGGTGCACGATCGAGCCGGCGAAGGTTTCCGCCCCGTCGATGGCCGGGGTGAATCCCTCGTCATAGCGGTAGTAACCGGAGCAGACGGACAGGTAGGAGCAGGTAAACGTGATTGCCTCGCCGGCACTGGATCCGGCGTCGTCGCGTTGGTATTCGCCGCCCGACGTCGGGACGGCAGTGACGGTCCACAGTGCGGTTTCGCTTGACCAGTCCGCCGACACGACCCGGTGATTCAGCCGGATCTGGGAGGCGAGGCCCTCGTCCGCGACGGTGGCCTCGATGTACTCGCGGATCGAATCGCCGTCGGCGATCGCCTTGGCCCCGGCCCAGGGCCGGAAAGAATAACCCAGGGTGTACATATCGCTGTCGGAACGGACGCCCGGATACCGGAAGAGATCCCAGGTTCCTCCCACCGCACCCCGCGACTCCAGGATGGCGAAGGTCTTCCCCGGCACCTCGCGCTTGAGCCGGCTGGCAAAACCTACGCCGCTCAAGCCGGCTCCGACAATCAACACATCTACGTGCTCGCTCATCAGGCCACGCTATCGACTTAAAGTCGAGAGAGTCAACACCGTGTTGAGAGGCCGCGCTAGGATGGGCGCATGGCTCAACGAGGAAGACGTACTGCAAGGGTTTCGGGGGATGAGCGCCAGGACGCGATCCTCATCACCGCCGAGGCGCTGATTGGCGAGCGGGCCTTCGACGACATATCGATCGAGGAGCTGGCCACGGGCGCCGGCATCTCCCGCCCGACGTTCTATTTCTACTTCTCGTCCAAAGACGATGTGCTGCTGGCCCTTCTGGATCGCGTCATCACCGAGGTGGAACACCGCGTCGGCGACTTGCCGCGGGACTTCGCCAGCGACCCCGTAGGAGCCTGGACGCGTTCGATCGGCATGTTCGTCGAGGTGTTCGTGGCCCACCGCGGCGTCGCCACCGCGGCGATCGCAGCGCGCGCCCGCAACGATGAGGTGCGGGCCCTGTGGTCCAAGTCGATGCAGTCCTGGGTCGACTTCTCGAGCGACGTGATCCGGTCCGAACAAGCTCGAGGGGCTGCGCCGGAAGGCATCGACGCCCACGACCTGGCGGTAAGCCTCAACCTGATGAATGAGCGGGTGATCACTGCAGTCCTCAACCAGGAGAGTCCCGCCATCGCAGAGTCCGGCGCCCTGGACGTGTTATCAACCATCTGGATCCGCAGTATCTACGGGTCCGTCAACCCCGGGCGCCGGTAACGCCCGCGTCGAAAGGAAGAACGCGAATGCTCCCCATCAAGACCTTGACCGTGCTCGGCACCGGAGTGCTCGGCTCGCAAATCGCTTATCAGGCCGCCTTCCACGGGTTTGCCGTCACCGCCTACGACATTGACGACGACGCCCTCGAGAAGGCGCGGGCGCGCTTCGCCCGGCTCGCCGGCATCTACCAGACAGCAAACGTAGCCGGCGCTTCGGAGGGCAAGGCCGCGGCGGCCCTGGAGAACCTCCGCCTCACCACCGACCTGGCGGGCGCCGTCGCCGAAGCAGACCTCGTGATCGAAGCCGTTCCCGAACTGATCGAGCTCAAGCGGGACGTCTACCGCAAGCTCGCAGAACTTGCCCCCGCCAAGACGATCTTCGCCACGAACTCGTCGACTTTGCTGCCCAGCGACCTCAAGGACTCCACCGGCCGACCGGACCGCTTCCTCGCCCTCCACTACGCCAACAACATCTGGGCGCAGAATATCGCCGAAGTGATGGGGACGGGCGAAACCGCCACGGAAGTGTTCGACGCCGTCGTCGAGTTCGCCCGAAACAGCGGGCTGGAGCCGATCGAGATCAAGAAGGAGAAGGCCGGCTACGTCCTCAACTCGCTGCTGGTCCCGCTCCTGAATGCGGCCGCCGGCCTGCTGCTGCAGGGTGTCGCCAGCCCGGAGACGATCGACAAAACATGGCGCATCGCCACCGGAGCGCCCAGCGGACCTTTTCAGATCTACGACGTCGTCGGCCTGACTACCGCGTACAACATCGCCTCGTCCTCCCCGAACGCCGGGTCGCAGGCATTCGCACAGTACCTGAAGGCCAACTACATCGACCAGGGGAAGCTCGGCGTCGCCACGGGCGAGGGCTTCTACAAATACTGAGCCGCCCCGCGGCGCGGGGGGACCGTTACGGCTGGACGGCCTGTTCCTGCTCGACGTCCTGGACGGAGCGGGACAGCAGGCAGAACTCGTTGCCCTCTGGGTCAGCCAGTACCACCCAGCTGACGTCCGGCCCCTGACCCACATCCGTGCGCACCGCACCCAGGGCCAGCAGGCGCTCCAGCTCCTCCGCAGTGGACACGCCGTCAGCCCGCAGGTCGAAATGCAGCCGGTTCTTGATCGTCTTGCCCAAGGGCACGGCGATCACATCAATGGAGGGGCTCGTGTCGTCCTGCGGCGCGATGCTGATGATGTCCGTATCTTCGTCGACAACCTGCCAGCCGAGGACGGCGCACCAGAAGTCGGCGACCACCCTGGGCCTGATCGCGTCGATGGCAATGGAAGCTAGTTGGCTCGGCATGGAACCACCATAGCGCTGCATGCCTTCTCCACTTCCAATCTATCGCGCACAGGGGGGCTTGCGGCAAGGCCCCCGTCATGCCTCAAACTGGCTCAGACGCGCCGGAAAGAGGTGCGCAGACAAGGCTTGGAGAGGCCGGGTTGTGATGGTGAATGTGATCGTTGCCGGCGGCGGTCCGACCGGGATGATGCTGGCCGCCGAGCTGACGCTGGCCGGGGTGGATACGGCGATTGTGGAGCGTCGCCCGACGCCGGAGCTGGTGGGCTCGCGTGCGGGAGGATTCCACTCGCGGACCATCGAAATCCTCGATCAGCGCGGAATTGCCGACCGATTCCTCGCCGAGGGCCAACGCGTCCAGGCGGCATCCTTCGGGAACACGACGCTGGATGTGAGCGACTTTCCCACCCGGCACCCTTACACGCTCGGTCTGTGGCAGAACCACATTGAGCGGATCCTGGCCGGCTGGATCGAGGAGCTGGGCGTGCCGGTCCACCGGGGGATCGAGGTGGCCGGCTTCGCCCAAGACGACGGCGGGGTGGACGTGCAACTCGCCGACGGCGGGACGATGCGCGCGCTGTACCTGGTCGGCGCCGACGGCGGCCGAAGTGCTGTCCGCAAGGCGGCCGGCATCGAGTTCCCCGGCTGGGATGCCACGCGGAGCAGCCTGATCGCCGAAGTGGAGGTGACCGGGGAGACGCCGTCGGGCGCCCGCATCGACGAGGTGGGAATCCATGGGCTGCACCTGATGGAGGACGGGCGAACGACGCGGGTGGTGGTGACGGAGAAGCAGCTTGGACCGTCGACCGAGCCCACCGTGGCTGACCTCAGCAAGGCGCTGACCGACGTCTACGGCACCGACTTCGGGGTCCACAATCCGACCTGGATCTCGCGGTTCACCGACGCCACGCGGCAGGCCGCGGCCTATCGCAGCGGCCGCGTGCTGCTGGCGGGGGACGCCGCGCACATCCACGCGCCGTCGGGCGGGCAGGGGATCGGGCTCGGCATCCAGGACGCAATAAACCTCGGCTGGAAGCTCGCCCAGGTGGTCAAGGGCATTGCGCCGGACAGCCTGCTGGACACCTATCACGCCGAACGGCACCCCGCCGGGGCCCGCGCGCTGAAGTACACCATGGCGCAATCGGTCATGCAACGGGCCGACCCGCGGATCGGCGCGTTGGCCGACACGGTGGCCGACCTGCTGACGATCGATGCGGCCCGGAAGCAGCTGGCCGGGCTCATCTCCGGCTTGGACGTCCGCTACGACCTCGGCGAGGGGCACCCGCTGCTCGGGCGCCGGATGCCCGATCTCGACGTCGTCGCCGCGAACGGTCCGCTGCGCGTGTTCAGCCTCCTGCGCGATGCCGGTGCGGTGCTGCTCAACCTGGGCGCGCCGGGCAGCGTCGGCCCCGGGCCGTGGGCGGATCGGGTCCAGTTGGTGAACGCCACGTACGACGGCGGGTGGGAGCTTCCGGTGATCGGTTCAGTCGCCGGACCTGCTGCCGTGCTGATCCGGCCGGACGGGCATGTGGCATGGGCGGGGGACGGGACCCCGCGGGGGCTGGAGGAAGCGCTGGCCACGTGGTTCGGGCCAGCGCGGCGCTAACACGTCATCGCGTTAGCATTGGTCCCAAACAGGTCTTACCAGGAGGATGCATGCCGTACATCGTTGACTTCCAGAATGTCTCTACTGTCGGGTTGGAATCGTCGCCGGTCGCGGATGCACTCGCCGGGTTGCGCGCCAACGAGGCCCGCTACTACCGCAACAAGTACGACCACGTCTTCACGGTGAGCCCCGCGAACGAGGTCCCGGAAGTGGTTGACCGGGTGACCCGGATCCTCCATGACGAGCGCGAGATCGTCATCGGCTCCCGCCCGCTCGAAGCGACTGCCTTCGATGTCGACGGCTTGCGGATGGCCTACGTTTTCTACGAGTCGGGGCTGTCGATCAATGTCATGTACAGCATCGAAGACGGCGGGAAGCGCGCGGTCGGGTTCAAACTCGCCGAAGGCATGGACGTCCCGGAGGAACTGGAAACCCGGTTCAAGTTTGCACGCCAAAAATCGAAGCTGGCGGGCGTTATTCGTGGCTCCTACTTCGTGATCAAGGGGGAGTACTGACCGCGTTCACGGCCGGATCTGACCGCGCCGGGCGGCGGCGGTCAGCGCCTCATTGACCGGAGCGAAGGCGGCCCTGTCCAGGAGCAGTTCGATCTCGCAGACCTTGCCTGCCCGGATGCTCAACAGTTCGATGCACCGGACAGCGCCGGCAGCCGTGTCGGTGACAAAGTCGTAGACGATGCAGGCGCGGTCCGTCGCGGTGAAGACCTCCCGGATCTCGTTTCTGACCAGCACCGGCAGAAGGCGCTTGAGGGCCCTGGTCCAGCCTTCCTTGTCAAAAGTGCTGCCCGCGAAGGTGGCCACAAGATTGTCACCGAGCAGGGTGCTGAGGGCGTCCGAATCGTGAGTGCCAACGGCCTCAATGTACGAGCGTGCCGTTCTGTCTGCGCTGGAGTCCTGCATGGGCATTCCTTCCGGGTCGGGCGAAAACGGTACCCCCGCCGTCGTCCGCGATCACACGACGGCGGCGCAGGGTGCGCCGCCGCCGCATCGAGCCGTCAGGCTACCGGGCCAGGTACTGCTCGTGCTGGCGCTGCGCCTCGGCCACCTCGGCGCGAATCGTGTCCACGTCCTTGGCCTTATTGCGGTACTTCGGGTCCATCTGTTCGATCTGCCGGACCTCTTCCAGCAGGGCGCCGTAGATGCGCTCGCGCTCGGCGGGATCCGCGGTGTATTCCAGGTCCAGGTAGCTGACCGCGTGCCGGCGGGCGTTGTTGATGGATGTTTGTGCCTTGCCTGCCTTGCTCAGCAGCGACGCCAGTACGGTGATGAACAGCGCGCCGATGATGACGGTCAGGGACAGGCCTGTGGTGATCTCAAAGACCGGAACAGGCTGCCCGTCGTGGATGAAGGGCAGGTTGTTCTCATGCAGGGCGTGCAGGATCAGTTTGACGCCGATGAAGGCCAGGATCGCCGCGAGGCCGTAAGAGAGGTAAATCAGTCGGTCCAGCAGACCGTCGATCAGGAAGTACAGCTGACGCAGGCCCATCAGCGAGAAGGCCGTGGCGGTGAAAACCACATACACGTTCTGGGTCAGGCCGAAGATGGCCGGTATCGAATCCAGGGCGAAGAGGAGGTCAGTGCCGCCGATGGCCACCATGACTAGCAGCATCGGGGTCAGGACCTTCTTGCCGTTCTCCATGGTGAACAGCTTGTCGCCGTCGTAGTGATCGGAGGTGTGGAAGAACTTGCGGGCCAGACGGATGATGAAGTTGTCCGCTTCGCCGCCGTGCTCGGGTTCGGGCTTGAGCAGGTTGCCGGCTGTGATCAGCAGGATCAGCCCGAAGGCGTAGAAGACCCAGGCGAAGGAGTTGATCAGTGCCGCGCCGAGGAAAATAAAGCCGGTGCGGGCAATCAGCGAGAATACGATGCCGAACAGCAGAACCTTCTGCTGGTCTTCGCGGGGAACGCGGAAGCTGGCAATGATGATCAGGAAGACGAAGAGGTTGTCTACCGACAGCGCCTTTTCGGTGATGTACCCGGCGAAATACTCCGAGCCCATGGCCGAGCCGCCGAAGATCAGGACGACGATGCCAAAGATGATGGCGAGGCCCACATAGAGGCCGGACCAGATGGCCGCTTCCTTCAACGTGGGAACGTGGGCCTTGCGGATATGGAAGAAGTAGTCAAAGGCCAGAAGGGCCAGAATGGCCACAATCGTGATGCCCCAGATCAGGGGAGAAACAGTCAACGGGTGCCTGCTTTCGTAGGGAGGGTAGCAGTGAGCCTCGTAAGTCTCTCCGCCCGCCGTCCGGCTGGCCGCTGCATCCGGCCAGGCTTCGGTGCCTGACGTGTTGACGTATGCAGCGCTTCGGAATACTCCCCTACGCACTCCTACTCTAGCCGAGATCGGAGCCAGCGGCGAACTAGTCAGCCTGGCTTAGCACTAACGACGACGCCGGGCCTCGGCGGCTTCGGGCGGGGTAGCCAGCCGGATTCCGGCTCGCTAGGCTCTGGCCATGGACGGGTGCCAGACATGACCGAGCGGACGTATCCCCAGGGCGTCCCGTGTTGGATCGATACGGCGCAGCCTGACGTCGAGTCGGCCGCCGAGTTCTACGCCGGACTCTTCGGTTGGACGTTCGAGGACGTCATGCCGCCGGGAGCGCCGGAACGATACTTGATAGCCCGGCTCGGCGGCCAGGATGTTGCCGGGATCGGCAGCGCCCAGGAAGGTGCCGCGGTGTGGAGCACCTACATATCCGTCGAGGACGCGGATGCGGCAGTGTTGCAGTTGCTCGCCGCCGGCGCCACGGTGCGATCGTCGCCTGCCGATGCGGGAGAGGGCGGCCGCAGTGCGGTGCTGACGGATCCGGAGGGCGCCGAGTTCCGCATCTGGCAGGCCAGGCGACGATTAGGCGCACAGGTGGTCAATGAGCCCGGGGCGTGGAATTTCAGCGATCTGCACACGACGAACCCGGACGCGGCTATTCCGTTCTACGAGGATGCGTTCGGCTGGCAGGTCGATGACCTCGGCTTCGGGATGTTGGTCCGCAGGCCCGGTTATGGTGACCACCTTGCGGCGACAGTCGATCCTGGCATCAAGGAACGCCAGTCGGATGTGGCCGCCCCAGTTGGCTTTGAGGATGCGATCGCCTGGATTGCGACCGCCGCTGCCAACGAACCACCGCACTGGCATGTCTCGTTCACCGTTGCCGACCGGGACCGGACGGTGGTTGAGGCCACCCGCCTCGGCGCCCGGGTCCTGAGTCAAAGCGACTCCGAGTGGACGCGGACGGCACTGATCCGGGACCCCCAGGGAGCGGAGTTCACCGCCAGCCAGTTCACGCCGCCGTCGGGCTGAAGGGTCCCTCGACCCGCGGCAGGGTCTGCGTCCCCGCAAGGAAGTCGCGGCCCGGTCAGTCTGGGCGGTCCGTGCCGAGAACTGTGACGTCCAGGGGCATACGGTTGGCGCGACGCAGGCGCCCGGCCAACATGTTGCGCACCCCGGCCGTCACCATGGTCGCTTTGGTCAGATAACGGAACTCCGCTGCGTCCGTGGTCACCAGGTCCAGCAGCGGCCGCGCGGCGTCGCCGGGGGTCTGCCCCCAGAGCCCGACAACGACCTGCAGACCGCCCAGACGATGCTCGTACCCGGGTTGGGACCTGACGTGCCCCAGCAGATCCGTGATCACCAGGCCCGGATTCATGCCATGCACCCGTACCCCGGTGCCTCGCGTCTCCCGCCGCAACGTCTCGGTGAATTGCCGGACCCATCGCTTGCTCGACGCATAAGCGTTCTGCAGCGCCACCGGCCCGCGGTCGCCTTGGCCGTAGACGTTGACGAGGTCGCCGTGGCCTTGGCCGAGGAACACCGGCAACGCGACGCGCGAGCCGTGGAAGGTGCCGAGGATGTTCGTGCGCACCACGCGCGTGAAGTCGTCGATCGGAGTGGATGCTGTCGGCCCGAAGACGCCCGAGATTCCGGCGTTGTTGACCCAGATGTCGAGCGTCCCGCGGCTGAGGGCCTCGTCGCGCAGGGACTCGACGTCGGCCAACTCGCCGGTGTCGCACCGGCGTCCGGACGCAGCAATCCCTTCCGCGAGCAGCCGCTCGACGGTGGCCGCGACGTCGTCGTCGGACCTTGACGCCAGAACCACCGTCGCTCCTTGATGTCCCAGCCGCCGCGCCATTGCCAATCCCAGACCGCGTGTGGAGCCAGTTACGACCGCTACGCGTCCGCGGAGGACGTCTCGTTGTGAATCCATGCCTCCCTCATACCCGCAGCGGCCGAGGAGGGCAAGAGATTCGGCGTGGCGGCAGTTCCGAGGGGCCGGCCTACGTGTCCTGCTGGCGGCGCACCATCTCGGTGATCCAGATGGGCGCGAACGGGGAGGTGCAGTTCGGCGGCGTCGGGTAGTCCTTGAGTACCTGCAAGCGTTCACCGATGCCGATGGCCCGAGCTCTATGCTCGGGATGCTCAATGCCGATCTGAGCCAGGCAGTGGTTCATCGCCCACTGCAGGCGATCCGGGGCGTCCTTCATCTCTGCGTCGATGACGTCGAGCAGTCCGGCGAGGTCGAGGCCCTCGGGCTTCTTCGCCACGCGCTCGGTGGTGAGCGCCCAGCCGGCACTGGCGACCGCCGGCTCCGGATCGGCGAACCAGGCCAGGCGCAGCTCCTCGGCGTGCGGGCTCTTCTTCACTACGTAGTTCACCAGCCAGTCGTGCACCTTGGGGGTGTCCGCCTGGCGCAACAGGGTGTCCAACTCAGCGCATTCGAACGCCTTGGGCCGGCAGATCAGGATGGCCACCAGTCTCGCCGCGGTGGCGTCCGCCTCCCAGAGTTGGAGTGCGAGTTCCTGCTGGGTCTTCAACCGCTTGGCAAGCGCGCGCAGTTTGCCGAGGTTCACGCCGTGATCGTCGCCGTGTCTCTCGTTCACCGCGCGGGTCTTTGGGTCCTCGAGGGCAGCCAGTTCGGCCAACACCTCGGCGACCGTCGTTCCTGTTACCGTCGTCCCCGTTACCGCCATCTGCCCCACGTCAGCTCCTGATCATCGCGTGTGATTAGCCTACTAGGGCAGTGATTGCGACTAGCTGACGGCAAACGGTACATCCCACCTCCACGGGTCACACCTGTTGGAACAGGAAACACTCCGGGGAGGGGTCCTCGAGGTTGGCCGGCCAGCAGGGTTCGTCCGGGTCCGCGGCGGACAGCGGGTGCCCTGCCGTGAACAGGTACCAGTCCGGGAAGGGGTCCTGGGGCAGCAGTTCCAGTTCGAGATCCTGTTCGCGTTCGGGATCTTGGTCCGGACCGGGGCCCGGACCGGCAACCGGACCTGCGTCCGCCGTCATCATGTCGTTCGGCCAGTGGGGTGGTTCCCAGTCCTGGTGTTCGCTGGGGTAGTCCCGGCCGGTCGGTGAGGTCCAGCCGGGCGGGTGGTCTTTGCCGGCCCCGGCGGGTGTCCACGCGGTGCTGTGTTTGAGGCTGTGGTGTTTGCGGCATGGCTGGCCCAGGTTGCTGATGCCGGTGGTGCCGCCGTCGGCCCAGGCGAGCAGGTGGTCTGCCTCGTTGTCCAGGGAGGGGTTGTTGCAGCCCGGGAACGGGCATTTGCCGTCCCGGAGGCGGAGCCACTGCCGGAGGGATTTCGGGACGCGGTAGCTGGTCCGTCCGATCTCCAAGGGTGCCCCGTCCCGCGGGTCGGTGAGGACCCGGTAAAAGGAGTCGGGGCCGTCCGCGACCAGGCGGCGGGCCATCGACGGCGGGATCGGACCATACCCGTCCAGCATGGCCGGCTCTTCCGTGGCACCCAGCAGCGACAGGGCCGGGACGGTGATCAGGACCTGTGCCCGCGGCGACGGAACACCACACATCAAGTCCAAGCCGGTCCCGCTGTCTGGCGTCCCGTGGGTGAGGAGCCAGGTCGCGGCGGCGTCGGCGCGGAGCTGGGACAGAGTCCTGGCCTCGTCCGGGCCCTGCAGGGTCCGGGCGGCGGCGGTGGTCCGTTGCCAGATCCCCGCGGCCGTGGCGGCGGGGAGGTACGCGTTGAGCCAGGCCATGCCGTCCCGGTCCGGGACAAACTCGATCCGCCGGTCCCCGGCACTCTTGGCATGGCGGGCCTCGATGCTGACCGGGTGGTGGCGTTCCCGCCAGGTGCGGGCCTTGGCCCGGAACCGGCCCGGCACGAGCTCCCCGGCCGGGCAGCCTCGGGCCGGGTCGGGCGCGGCCGGGTCCAGGAAGTGCGCCTCCAGCGCCGCCGCGCCGGCCGGGTCCAGGCCGGACGTTTCGTCGACGATGATCCGGGCGTGCTGCCAGGAGATCGTCCCGGCCTGCAACGCGGCCAGGCTCAACGGCAGCGCCGTCGTCAACGCCAGGGACTCTGATATGAGGGCTCCGGCGGTCCGTTCGCTGACGGTCAGGACACAGGCGACCTCGGCCACCACGGCCATTTCCTGCGCGGTACGCTCGCGAAGGGACGCCGCCGGAGGCGCTAGCGCCTCGGCCGCCCCAACGTACTCGGCAGTCAGTCTGACCTTCAGCGCCCCCAACCGGGCCTCCCCCCGGGCCACCTCGGCCAGACCGTCCAGGCACGCCTCCGCCACAGCCCGCAACGGATCGGCATCGGGAGCGAGGTCGGCGTCGGCACCGGCGTCGATCAAAGCGGCAAGCGCAGCAGCGGACGCGGCGACGGCCGCCACCGCCTCCCCGATCTCCGCGCTCAAAACCACGCTGCTTTCCATACCCAAACACTACGGGGAGGGGCTGACATTAAAGACGACCGGCCCTGGAAAGCGCGGAAGCAGCCAGCGCCGGAAGGGACTCGCTGATGGCAGCGCCCGACTATGCCTCCCTGATCCCCGAAATCGAAGCTGATGATGCGCACCAAACCGGGCCACCAGCGACAAGGAGGTCAATGCCGGTCTCTTCCGCCAACTCCCGCATTGCACCCCCACGCGGCGACTCATCTGGTTCCACTCGTCCGCCAGGCGGCACGAGACCCCCGACACCAGCCCCGCTACAGCACGTCGACCCCGTCGAGGCGCAGCTGGACCGGGTCGTCGGTGCGCCTGGCAGCTGCTGCTGCCTTCACCGCGCGCATCGCTTTGGTGGCCTCGGTCGCCTGGGCGTACGGGATGAACAGCAAGGTCCGGACGTCTTCGCCGGCTCGCCGCTCGCCGGCACCCGGTGACCCGGCGCTCGCCGCGCCCGCGCCCGGCAGCGGAGCAGGGCCGGCCGACCGCAGCACGATGTCCTGTTTCGCCAGCGCCCGTTCGACGGCCTGGCTGAAATGTTCTACGGCGGTCCGGCCGCCGGTCAGGGACGCAATCCGGACCGCCGGCGGCAGTGACAGCTCCTGCCGCAGTGCGAGTTCGCGTCCGGCATACCCCGACGGGTCCCAGCGCAGCAGGGCACCGACCCCGGCCGTATCCTCGGCAGTGATCACCACGAGGCCGCCGTCGGCCGCGGGACGGACCAGGGCGGCCGCGTTGAGCCAGCGCCGCACGGCATCCTCCCCCGCCCGCAGGTTTTCCCGGCGCAGCAGCGAGTCGCCGTCGAGCAGCAGCGCAGCGGCATAGCCGCCGGCCGCGACCGGCTCGGCCCCGACGGTGGCAACAACCAAAGCCTTCGCGTCCGGAACCGTGGCCAGGACGCGGTCGCCCGACGATGTGATGACGGGCTTGCCCGGAAACGCCCGGCCCAGCTCCTCGGCCGTCCGCAGCGCCCCGGTCGCACCCCGGCGGAGCCGGTCGCCGTTGCAATGCACGCAGCGCCACCCGGGAGCGGCCACCGAGCACCAGCGGCACACGGGCACCGCGGCGCTGCCGGCCGGTCCGGAGACGGCCAGCGGCCCGTTGCAGGCGGTGCAGCGGGCCGGTTCGCGGCAGCGTTCGCAAGCCAGCGACGGCGCGTAGCCGGCCCGCGCCACCTGGACGAGGACGGGGCCGCGTTCCAGGCCCTCTTTCGCCGCCCGCCACGCGGCCCCGGGCAGCCGCGCAATCCGGGCCAGCGGGTCGCGGTCCTGCTCGAAACTGTCTGCGGTGTTGAGCACCCGCGGCACGGTGCGGCGCAGCACGGCGCGCCCCGCCTCGACCGGGCTGGCCCAACCCGACTCCACCAGCCGCTGCGTCTCGGTACTGCGGGCGTGCGCGGCGAACAGGCAGGCGGCACCTTCGTGCGCCGCCCGGAGCAGGAGCACTTCGCGGGCATGGGCGTACGGGGACCGCTGCTCGATGTGCAGGTCATCGCCGTCATCCCAGCAGACCACGAGGCCCAGATTGTGCACCGGGGCGTAGGCGGCGGAGCGGGTGCCCACTGCGACGCCGGCCGCTCCGCTGAGCACCCGGAGGAAACTGCGGTACCGCGGGGTCGGGCCGTCGTCGGCGGTGAGCCTGGCGACGTCTCCGGCGGGAAGCAACTCCAGGAGGGCCGCCTCGGCCCGGTCAAGGTCGCGGTAGTCAGGCACCACGACGACGGCGCCGCGCCCGGAGCGGCGGACCGCGGCGACTGACTCGGCAACCAGCCGGGGCCAGCCGCGGTCACCGAACCCCTGCAGGGCGCTGAGTACGGCGCGCGGCGATTCCCCGGCAGCGAGGTGCTGCAGGAACGACGGACCGTTGTGGTAGTCCACCCAACAGGACGGCGGGGCCGCAGGCTGGGTGTCGGCACCCTCGTTGGCGGCGGCGAAGAGCGCGGCGTCCAGCAGTCCGCCGGGTGCGAAGTCCTTTTCCAGTCTGGCCATCCGGGGCGGAACGGCAACCCGCAGGACGTCGCTGACGGTGCCGGCGTAGCGGGCGGCGACCCTCCCGGCCAGCTCGGCGACGGCGGGCGTGAGCACCGGGACCGGGGACACCACTTTGTACAGCGGCACCAGGGGGTGGCCGGCATCGGAGTCCGCCGTGCGTTCAAGCAGGTAGCCGCCGAGTTCCTGGCCGCTGAACTTCACTTTGACCCGGACGCCGGGCCGGGCGGCCGAATCAAGCTCCGCCGGAACACTGTAGTCGAACGGCCGGTCCAGGTGCGGGAGGGACGATTCCAGCAGCACCCGGGCCACGGGCAGGTCGGCGGCCAGGGCCGGCCCGGCGGCAGCCGCCGAGGCCGGGAACCCGTGCAGCAGCGAGAGCTGGAAGGGCTCATCCGGTGCTGCCGCGCCGCCACGGACGTTCGTCATGGATGCTACCTCCGTTCAATACCAGCCGGGCAAGGGCAAACCAGAACCAACAACAACTAACAACAACCCAGAACTGAAAAGCCAGGCCGCCGGAATGGCGGCCTGGCTTCAGCACATCACATGCCAGTGACATTTATTGGCTGTGACGTTTTACGCAACGCCGATGTGGGTCGCACTCGTGAATCAGGCGTTAAAGAACGCCTTCAGCTCGTCGACCCGGTCGAGGCGCTCCCACGTGAAGTCCGGATCATCGCGGCCGAAGTGGCCGTGCGCGGCCGTCTTGGCGTAGATCGGGCGTTTGAGGTCCAGCGCGTCGATGATGGCGCGGGGACGCAGGTCGAAGATCTCGGCGATCGCGGCGCTGATCCTGGCCGGGTCGACGGTTTCGGTGCCGAAGGTCTCCACGTAGGTGCCCACCGGGCGGGCCTGGCCGATCGCGTAGGCAATCTGGATTTCGGCGCGCTTCGCGAGCCCGGCAGCCACCACGTTCTTGGCAACCCAGCGCATCGCGTACGCGGCCGAGCGGTCCACCTTCGACGGGTCCTTGCCGGAGAAGGCGCCGCCGCCGTGCCGGGCCATGCCGCCGTAGGTGTCGACGATGATCTTACGGCCGGTCAGTCCGGCGTCGCCCACCGGGCCGCCGATGACAAAGGCGCCGGCCGGGTTGAGGATGTTCCGGGACCGGGAGGTGTCCAGGTTGGACAGGGCCATGACCGGGTTGACGACGTGTTCAGCGAGGTCGGCGCGGAGCTGGTCGAGGCTGGCGCCCTCGGCGTGCTGGCTGGAGATCACGACGGTCTCGACCGAGACCGGACGGTCGCCGTCGTAGCCCACGGTGACCTGCGTCTTGCCGTCGGGCCGCAGGTACTCCAACAGCCCGGACTTGCGGACCTCGGTGAGGCGCTCGGACAGCCGGTGCGCGAGCCAGATGGGGACCGGCATGTAGGACGGGGTTTCGTCGCTGGCGTAGCCGAACATCAGGCCCTGGTCGCCGGCGCCCTGGAGGTCGTAATCGTCTTCTTGGCGGCCCTCGCGGGCTTCGAGGGAGTTGAACACGCCGCCGGCGATGTCGTTGGACTGCTGGCCGATGGAGACGGAGACGCCGCAGCGGGCCCCGTCGAAGCCGTTCGCGGAGGAGTCGTAGCCGATGCCGAGGATGGTCTCCCGGACAATCTGCGGGATCTCGACGTACGCGTCCGTGGTGACCTCACCGGCCACATGGACCAGGCCGGTGGTGGCGAGGGTCTCCACGGCAACGCGGGACTCCGGGTCCTTGCTCAGCAGGGCGTCGAGGATCGAGTCGCTGATCTGGTCACAGATCTTGTCGGGGTGCCCTTCGGTCACCGACTCGGACGTGAAGAGCCGGAGAGCGGCGGGCGTGGACCCGTGGAAGTCTGGAATGTGCAGCGGTAAAGTCACTCAACTACCTTACTGGTTGGAAAACGGACGTCCGTCGGCGTGTGTCCTCCTGCTAAGGAGACATTAATTACGGCAACGCTCAGGCGGGCGGGACAAGCCTGCTCAACTCGGCGCTGATGCGATCAATCACGGCGGCGGCGACGTCGGACTTGGAACCCGACGCCTGTTGGGGTTCGGAGCCGGACCGCGCAAGGATGACTACATCGTTGCTGTCCTGGCCGAAGACCCGGTCTTTCCCCACTTGGTTGACCACCAGCAGGTCGCAGGCCTTGCGGCGCAGCTTGGCCGCGGCGTATTCGAGGACGTCCCCGTCGGCGTCGCCGGTCTCGGCCGCGAACCCGACGATCAGCTGGTTCCGGGAGGCGGCGTCACGGACCTCGACGAGTTCACGCAGGATGTCCGGGTTGCGGACCAGCGAAATCACGGGGTCGGCGGCGTCGTCGCGTTTCTTGATCTTGGTGCCGGAGACGTCGGCCGGACGGAAGTCCGCCACGGCGGCGGCCATGATGATGACGTCGGAATCCGCGGCGGCGTGCAGGGCGGCCTTGCGCAGTTCCAGGGCGGTCTCGACCTCCACCAGTTCGACGCCGTCGGGTGCCGGGACGTCCATGTGGGCTGCCAGCAGCCGGACGCGGGCGCCTGCTGCACGGGCGGCGACGGCCAGCGCCACGCCCTGCTTGCCGGAGGACCGGTTACCCAGGAACCGGACCGGGTCCAGGGGTTCGCGGGTGCCGCCGGCGCTGATGGTGACTGTGAGCCCGGCCAGCGGCCCGGCCCCGGAGGCTGCCGGTGACCCGGGCTCCGACGCCGGCAGGTCCGGCGAGTTGGGGACCGCGGGCGCGCCGGCGAGGGCCAGCGAGGAGGCGAAGATCGCCGCGGGTTCGGGCAGCCGGCCAGGCCCGGAATCCGCCCCGGTCAGCCGGCCCGTGGCGGGCTCGAGCACGGTGATACCCCGGCTGCGCAGGGTTTCCACGTTGGCCTGGGTTGCCGGGTGGCGCCACATTTCGGTGTGCATGGCCGGGGCCATCAGCACCGGGCCGCCGGCCATCAGCAGCGTGTTGGTGAGCAGGTCGTTGGCCTGGCCGGTGGCGGCGCGGGCCAGCAGATCGGCCGTGGCCGGGGCGACGACGATCAGTTCCGCCTCGTGGCCGAGCCGGACATGGTTGACGGTGTGCACCTCGTCGAAGACGCTGTTGCTGACCGGATGCCCGGAAAGGGCTTCCCAAGTGGCCACGCCGACGAACCGGGTGGCGGCGTCGGTGGGGATGACGGTGACGTCATGGCCGGCTTCAGTAAAAAGCCGGAGGAGCGACGCCACCTTGTAGGCGGCAATCCCTCCCCCGACTCCGAGGACTATGCGCACGTGACCTCCGTCAGGCAGCAGCGTTGTTACTCTGCTGCGGCTTCAATCGGCGTGGAAACGAGCTTGCCTTCGTTGATTTCGCGCAGCGCGATCGAGAGCGACTTTTCGTTCAGCTTGGTGTCGACCAGCGGGCCGACGTACTCGAACAGGCCCTCGTGCAGCTGGGCGTAGTAGGCATTGATCTGCCGGGCGCGCTTGGCGCCGAAAATCACCAGTCCGTACTTCGAATCGGCAGCTTTCAGCAGCTCGTCGATCGGCGGGTTGATGATGCCTTCAAGGTTCGTGGACACGAATTCTCCAAATTCTAACGGGCCGATCCGACCCTGCGGTTAGTGCGGGTGCGGGGTCAGCCCCATGAGTGAAACAAGTTCGTCCGCTGCCCGACGAACGTCATCATTGATGACGGTGTGATCGAACTCCGGTTCAGCGGCTAGTTCTACTTTACCGGTTTCCAGTCGTCGCTGCTGTTCCTCGGCTGATTCCGTGCCGCGGCCCACCAAGCGGCGCACTAATTCTTCCCAGCTGGGCGGGGCCAGAAAGACGAATTGCGCCTCCGGAAGGGCCTGCTTTACTTGGCGTGCGCCCTGCAGGTCGATCTCCAGAAGCACCGAGCGGCCCTCGGCGATGGCCGCATCTACCGTGCTCTTGAGGGTCCCGTAGGTATTCTGCCCGTGCACGACGGCCCATTCCAGGAAGTCCCCTGCTGCCACGAGGGATTCAAACTCGTCCTTGGACTTGAAGTAGTAATGCACCCCATCGATCTCACCGGGCCGCGGCGGGCGGGTGGTGGCCGACACTGAAAGCCAGACTTCGGGATAGTTGTCCCGGATGTAGGTGGACACGGTGCCCTTGCCAACAGCCGTCGGACCGGCGAGGACTGTCAGTCCCGGTTTCTTGCTCACGTATTCCTTTGGGCGGTGGGGGAAGCTCGGCGGGCCAAGCTATTTCTCGTCTATAAAATCTACCAGCGCCCGGCGCTGGTGGATTCCCAGGCCCCGCACCCGCCGTGAGGCGGCGATGCCGAGGCGCTCGATGATGGCCGCGGCACGCACCTGGCCTATCCCCGGCAGCGCCTCCAGCAGTTCAACCACCCGCATCCGCGCGATCGCCTCGTCTGTCTCCCCCGCGCTGAGCAGTTCCGCGACCGACAGTTCCCCGGACTTCAGCCGCTCCTTGGCCGTTGCCCGGGCCGACCGGGCCGCGGCGGCCTTGTGCAGGGCATCGGCACGCTCCTGCGGCGTGAGGGGTCGCAAGCTCACTGAGGTCCTCCCTGCGTAGCTGTCCCGAACCTACCGTCTGGAGGCGCCGGAAATCAATGGAGCGACGCCGACGGCGGCCGGCCGGGGCTCCCGCCCAGCCGCTGGCCGCGGGCCGGCGTCGCTCCCCGGCTACGCGGCGCGGAGTTCGTCGAGCGTGCGCTGCGCCGCGGCCTGCAGGTCCGCGGCCTGCGGGCCGGCGCCGAGGATGTCCCGGCTGGACGTGCCGAGGACCTGGCCATAGGCGCTGCCGAACGTACGCCGCAGGTCGGCCGCCGTGGCGCCCTGCGCGCCGAGCCCCGGCGCCAGGATGGGGCCGCGGACGGCGGCGAGGTCCAGGTCGAGGTCAGTCAGCGCGGACCCGACGGTCGCCCCGACGACGAGTCCCACCGATCCCAGCTCACCGGCGTACCTGAGGTTTTCGGCGGCCGCGGCCCGGGTAATGCGCCGGGCCACCGAGTCCGCCCCGCCGGCGTGCTGCACGGAGGCGCCCTCGGGGTTGGAGGTCAGGGCCAGGACGAAGACGCCGCGGCCGGCCTGCGCCGCGAGGTCCAGGGCCGGCCGGAGCGATTCGAAGCCGAGGTACGGGCTCAGCGTCACCGAGTCCGCGGCCAGGGCAGAGCCGTCACGCAGCCATGCGTCCGCGTAGGCGGCCATGGTGGAGCCGATGTCGCCGCGCTTGGCGTCGGCGATGCTGAGCACCCCGGCTTCCGCGGACGCGGCCAGGACGCGTTCCAGCACGGCCATGCCGGCGGAGCCGTGGCGCTCGTAAAGGGCCACCTGCGGCTTCACCGCGGCAGCGAGTGAAGCCACGGCCTCGAGCACGGTGAGCGAGAATCGCTCCAGCCCGGCGGCGTCGTCGTTCAGGCCCCAGCGCTGCAGCAGCGCCGGGTGCGGGTCAATCCCGACGCAGAGCGGGCCGCGCTCGGCCATGGCCCGGCCCAGCCGGGAGCCGAAGGGCTCCCGGCCGGAAGGCCCGGTGCTGCCGGCCTCAGGCATGCTGGGGCACTGCGTCCGCGGCGGCGGTCCTGGCCGCCTCCTGGGAGGAGGCCAGGGCGGCTGCGTGCTCCTGCAGGCTCGTGACGGACCATTCGTAGGTCCGCATCGCCTCGATGGCCTGGACGGCGGCGTTGAACTCGGCCACCGTCGTGATGCACGGGATGCCGATCGACGTCGCGGCGGCACGGATTTCGTACCCGTCGCCGCGGGCTTCGCCACCGGACGGGGTGTTGAAGACCATGTCGATCTCGCCGGCAACTATCAGGTCCGCGATGGTGCCCTCGCCCTCGGCGCTGGAGCCTTCGGCGACCTTGCGGACAGTGGTGGCCTGCAGGCCGTTGCGGCGCAACACGTCGGCGGTGCCGCCGGTGGAGACGATCTCAAAGCCGAGGTCGGAAAGGCGCTTCACGGCCATGAGGAAGGCGCGCTTGTCCCGGTTGGCGACGGAGACGAAGACCTTGCCCTCGGTGGGCAGCGGGTTGTTCGCCGCCGCCTGGCTCTTGGCGAAGGCGGTGTCGAAGTGCTTGTCGATCCCCATGACCTCGCCCGTGGAGCGCATTTCCGGGCCCAGCAGCGAGTCCACAACCTTGCCCTCAGGGGTGCGGAAGCGGCTGAACGGCAGCACCGCTTCCTTGACCGCCACCGGGGCGTCCACCGGGAGCGTGGAGCCGTCGCCGGATTCCGGCAGCATCTTGTAGGCGCTGCGCAACTGGTTGATGGTGACGCCGGTGCCGATCAGGGCCGCCGCTTTGGCCATCTGGACACCGGTGGCTTTGGACACGAACGGCACCGTGCGAGAGGCGCGCGGGTTGGCTTCGAGCACGTATAGCACATCGGAGGCGAGGGCGAACTGGATGTTGATCAAGCCGCGGACGCCGACGCCTTCGGCGATGGCCCGCGTGGCGGTCCGGACCCGGTCGATCACGTTGTTGCCCAGGGTGATCGGAGGCAGCACGCAGGCGGAGTCACCGGAGTGGATCCCGGCTTCCTCAATGTGTTCCATGATGCCGCCGAGGTACAGGTCCTTGCCGTCGTAGAGGGCGTCGACGTCGATCTCGATGGCGTCCTCGAGGAACCGGTCGATCAGCACCGGGTGGTCCGGCGTGATTTCGGTGGCGTTGGCGATATAGCGGGAGAGGTTCGGCTCGTCGTAGACGATCTCCATGCCGCGGCCGCCCAGGACGTAGGAGGGGCGGACCAGGACCGGGTAGCCGATCTCATCGGCGATCTTCTTGGCGTCCTCGAAGGAGACGGCGGTGCCGTTCTTCGGGGCGACCAGCCCGGCCTTGTCCAAGACCCGGGAGAAGGCGCCGCGGTGCTCGGCCAGATCGATCGCCTCCGGGGAGGTGCCGAGGATCGGCACGCCGGCGTCGGCGAGCTGCTGCGCGAGCTTGAGCGGGGTCTGGCCGCCGAGCTGGACGAACACGCCCATCACGCCGCCGGTGCGCTCCTCGGCCGCGATGACCTCGAGCACGTCCTCGAGCGTCAGCGGTTCGAAGTACAGCCGGGTGGAGATGTCGTAGTCGGTGGAGACGGTTTCCGGGTTGCAGTTGACCATCACGGTCTCGTAGCCGGCTTTGCGCAGCGCCATCGAGGCGTGCACGCAGGAGTAGTCGAACTCGATGCCCTGGCCGATCCGGTTCGGTCCGGAGCCGAGGATGATGATGGACGGCTTGGCGTGCAGCGCCACCTCGTCCTCCTGGTCGTAGGAGGAGTAGTGGTACGGCGTGTAGGCAGCGAATTCGGCGGCACAGGTGTCCACCGTCTTGTAGACCGGGCGGATGCCCAGGGCCTGCCGGACGCCGCGGACGACGTCTTCCGAGTGGTGGGTCAGGGCGCCGATCTGCTCGTCGGAGAACCCGTGCCGCTTGGCGCGCTGCAGCATCTCCGCGCTCAGCGCGCTGGAGCGGCGGATCTCGAGGGAGATCTCATTCAGCAGCTGGAGCTGATCCAGGTACCACGGGTCGATCTTGGTGGCCTCGAACAGCTGCTCCACGGTGGCGCCGCCAAGCAGGGCCCGCTGGACCTGGTGCAGGCGGTCGGTGGTCGGACGCTTGGACTTTTCGATCAGCTCCGCGACTTCCCATTCCGGGACGTGGCTGAAGTCCAGCTGGGAGCCCTTCTGCTCCAGCGACCGCAGCGCCTTCTGCAGCGCCTCGGTGAAGTTGCGGCCCATCGCCATGGCTTCGCCCACCGATTTCATGGTGGTGGTCAGGGTGGGGTCCGCGGCCGGGAACTTCTCGAAGGCAAAGCGCGGGACCTTCACGACGACGTAGTCCAGGGTCGGCTCGAAGGAAGCCGGCGTCTTCTGCGTGATGTCGTTCGGAATCTCGTCCAGGGTGTAGCCGAGCGAGAGCTTGGTCGCGATCTTGGCGATTGCGAAGCCGGTGGCCTTGGAGGCCAGGGCCGAGGACCGGGAGACGCGGGGGTTCATCTCGATCACGACGACGCGGCCGGTGTCCGGTTCGACGGCGAACTGGATATTGCAGCCGCCGGTGTCGACGCCGACTTCGCGGATGACGGCGATCGAGATGTCGCGCAGTCGCTGGTACTCGCGGTCCGTCAGGGTGAGGGCCGGGGCGACGGTGATCGAGTCGCCGGTGTGCACGCCGACCGGGTCGAAGTTCTCGATCGAGCAGACCACCACGACGTTGTCGTTTTTGTCCCGCATCATCTCGAGCTCGTATTCCTTCCAGCCGAGGATGCTCTCTTCGAGCAGCACCTCGGTGGTGGGGCTGTACTGGAGTCCCTGGCCGACGATCCGGCGCAGGTCCTTTTCGTCGTAGGCGAGGCCGGAGCCGAGGCCGCCCATGGTGAACGAGGGCCGGACCACCATCGGGTAGCCGAGGTCCTCGGCAGCGGTCAGCGCCTCGTCGATGGTGTGGATGATGTGGCTGCGGGCGGATTCGGCGCCGCAGCGTTCCACGACGCCCTTGAACTTCTCACGGTCCTCGCCGAGCTCGATCGCGGCGATGTTGGCGCCGATAAGCTCCACGTTGTACTTCGCCAGCACGCCGTTCTTGTCCAAAGCGATGGCGGTGTTGAGCGCGGTCTGGCCGCCCAGGGTGGGCAGGATCGCGTCGGGGCGTTCCTTGGCGATGATCTTTTCGACGACCTCGGGGGTGATCGGTTCGATGTACGTGGCGTCGGCGAACTCCGGGTCGGTCATGATGGTGGCCGGGTTGGAGTTGACGAGGATCACCCGCAGGCCTTCGTCTTTGAGGACACGCAGTGCCTGGGTGCCGGAGTAGTCGAATTCGGCCGCCTGGCCGATCACGATCGGGCCGGAACCGATGACCAGGACGCTCTTAAGGTCAGTTCTCTTGGGCATTACTTCTTGTCCTCAGTCTTGGATTCGGTGGAGGTCTTGGTGTTTGTCTCTGTCTCCGTCTTTGAAGAAGACTCCGCCATCAGCTCGATGAAACGGTCGAAGAGGTACGCGGCGTCGTGCGGGCCGGCGGCCGCTTCGGGGTGGTACTGCACCGAGAAGGCGGGGATGTCCAGGCAGTACAGGCCCTCGACGACGTCGTCGTTGAGGCTGACGTGGCTGACCTCGACGCGGCCGAAGCGCTCCTCCGGCGCCTGCGTGGCGCCGTAGAGCGGGGCGTCGACGGCGAAGCCGTGGTTTTGCGAGGTGATTTCGACCTTGCCGGTGCGGCGGTCCATCACGGGCTGGTTGATTCCGCGGTGGCCGTAGCGAAGCTTGTAGGTGCCGAAACCCAGGGCGCGGCCCAGGATCTGGTTGCCGAAGCAGATGCCGAAGTAGGGCAGCTTGGCGTCCAGCACCGAGCGCAGCAGGTCTACCTGGGTGTCAGCGGTGGCGGGGTCACCGGGGCCGTTGGACATGAACACGCCGTCCGGGTTGACGGCCTGGACGTCGGCCAGGGTGGCGGTGGCCGGCAGGACGTGGACCCGGACGCCGCGTTCGGCGAAGCGGATCGGGGTCATGCGCTTGATGCCAAGGTCGATCGCGGCGATGCTGAACCGCGGCTCGCCTTCCCAGCCCCAGTCGCCGGGCTCCACCGTGTACGCCTCGTCGACGCTGACTTCCTCGGCGAGCCGGGAGCCTTCCATCGGCGCGCTGGCGAGCACGGCGGCCACGAGTTCCTTGTCCGTGGCTGCGGCGGCGTCGCCGGAGAAGATGCCGGCGCGCATGGTCTTGTGTTCGCGCAGGTGCCGGGTGATGGCGCGGGTGTCGACGCCCTGGATGCCGACGATGCCCTGGTCCACAAGTTCCTCATCGAGGCTGCGTTCCGATCGCCAGTTCGACGGCCGTCGGGCGGCGTCGCGGACGATGTAGCCGGCCACCCAGATGCGGCGGGATTCGGCGTCGTCATTGTTCACGCCGGTGTTGCCGATGTGCGGCGCGGTCTGCACCACGAGCTGGCGGGCGTAGGAGGGGTCGGTGATGGTCTCCTGGTAGCCGGTCATGCCGGTCGCGAAAACGGCTTCGCCCAGCGCGGTGCCGGTGGCGCCGTAGCTGGTCCCGCGGAAGATCCGGCCGTCCTCGAGGACGAGGGCCGCCGCCGTGGAGGCTGCTGCGTTTGATGTCATTTGGTTCGGGTCCGTCACGTTGTTACTTTCCACTATCAGCATCGGCCTGGGGGGCCGCGGGGATCAAATCTTGCAGGGCTTTGAAGAGGGTGGTCTTGTCTTCGGCGCGGCGGGTGCGGAAGCCGGTGTCCAGCTCCCGGCTGCCGAGCATCCAGCTGACCACTAGGAGCCCGTCCTTTTCGACGAACTTTCCGGCCATGCCGCTTTCCTGCCGGACTCCGGTGAGCCGGCCGGCCGGAATGAAGACCGGGCCGGCGCCTGAACGGTCGAAGAGCACGCCCTCGGGATGGACGCTGAGTTCCGCGTTGGTGCGCAGGCCCAGCCGGTGGACGGCGATCCGGTCCAGCCAGTCACCGGCGGTGGTGGAGGCGACGTACTGGCCGTCGGCGCCGGCCAGCGGGGCGCCCAGCTCTGCCGGCACCGGGGGCAGCGGTTCGACGTCGGCCTGGCGGCGCAGCCGGTTCCGCCAGCCGATCCCGATCATGGCCAGCGCAGCGACGACCAGGACCAAGGTGAGGATGAGGGAGAGTTCCTTGACCATCAGGGGCGGCCTGCCGCTGCAGTTTCTTCGCTGTCTGCGGTCTCCGGGAGCCACCGGTACGGGGTGTTGAGTTCGCCGTTCAGGACGGTCGGATGACCCTTGAAGAAGGTGGCCACCACCTTGCCCGGGAGTTCCCGGCCGGCAAACGGAGAGTTACGGCCCATGGTTGCCATCTTAGAAGGGTCCACCGTCCAGCGCGCAGCCGGGTCCACGAGTATGACGTTGGCAGGTTCGCCGGGTTCCAGCGGCCGGCCCTGGTCTGCCAGCCGGCCGATCGCGGCGGGGGTGGTGGAGGTCACGCGGGCAAAGCCGGCCCAGTCCATCAGCCCGGTGTCGATCATGGTGTGTTGCACCACCGAGAGGGCGGTTTCCAGCCCGGTCATGCCCATCGCGGCCTGCGCCCATTCGCACTCCTTGTGTTCGCTGGGGTGTGGGGCGTGGTCGGTGCCGACGACGTCGATGGTGCCGTCCGCCAGTGCGGCGCGGAGGGCCTGGACGTCCGCGTCGGTGCGCAGCGGCGGGTTGACCTTGTAGACCGGGTCGTAGCTGCGGACCAGTTCGTCGGTCAGCCAGAGGTGGTGCGGCGTGACCTCCGCCGTGACGTTGATGCCGCGCGACTTGGCCCAGCGCACGATCTCCACGGAGCCGGCCGTGGAGACGTGGCAGACGTGCAGGCGGGACCCGACATGCTGGGCGAGCAGCACGTCGCGGGCGATGATGCTTTCCTCGGCGACGGCGGGCCAGCCGGTCAATCCGAGGACCGCGGAGACAACGCCCTCGTTCATCTGGGCCCCGGCGGTGAGGCGGGGTTCCTGCGCGTGCTGCGCGACGACGCCGTCGAACGCCTTGACGTATTCGAGGGCGCGGCGCATCAGGACGGGATCGCTGACGCAGACACCGTCGTCGGAGAAGACCCGGACCCGGGCGCGGGAGTCGGCCATGGCGCCGAGCTCGGCGAGCTGCTCCCCCGCGAGGCCCACGGTGACGGCACCGACCGGGCGGACATCCACCCAGCCGGCGGCGCGGCCCAGGCTCAGGACCTGCTCGACGACGCCGGCGGTGTCCGCCACCGGGGTGCTGTTGGCCATGGCGTGCACGGCGGTGTAGCCGCCCAGGGCCGCGGCGCGGGTGCCGGTCTCGACCGTTTCGGCGTCCTCGCGGCCGGGTTCGCGCAGGTGGGTGTGGATGTCCACCATGCCGGGCAGCGCAATGAGGCCTCGGCCGTCAATCACAGTGGCGCCGTCGGCCTCGAGGTCCTCGCCGCGGGCGGCGATCAGGCCGTCGCGGATCAGCAGGTCCTCGGCGGCTCCGCCGAGGACTGAGGCTCCCCGGATGAGGTAGGCGCCGGTGCTGCCGGTGTCCTGTTGCTGTGATGCCATCAGTGGCTCTCCTTCGTGGAATTGGTGGCCGGTTCGCGGGTGTCCCCGGAGAGCAGCAGGTAGAGGGCGGCCATCCGGATGGACACGCCGTTACGCACCTGCGCCAACACGGTGGAGCGGGGCGAATCGGCGGCGGCCGAGGAAATTTCCAGCCCGCGGTTCATCGGGCCCGGATGCATGATGATGGTGTCCTTGAGCCCCAGGCGTTCGAGGGAGCGCAGGCGGTTGTCGTCAAAGCCCCAGCGCCGCGAGTACTCGCGGGTGCTCGGGAAGAAGGAGGCGTTCATCCGTTCGCCCTGCACCCGGAGCATCATGATGGCGTCGACGCCGCGGGCGAGGGTCTCGTCGAGGTCGTAGCTGATGGTGCAGGGCCACTGTTCGACGCCGACGGGCAGCAGCGTGGGCGGCGCCACGAGCGTGACCTTGGCTCCCAGGGTGCGCAGCAGCCAGACGTTGGAGCGGGCCACGCGCGAGTGCAGCACGTCCCCGGCGATCGCGACGCGCATGCCCTGCAGGTCCGCACCGGCCGACGGGGTGCCGGCGAGTTTCGACCAGTGCCGGCGCATGGTGAACGCGTCCAGCAGC
This sequence comes from Arthrobacter sp., assembly GCA_026393275.1. Taxonomy (GTDB): domain Bacteria; phylum Actinomycetota; class Actinomycetes; order Actinomycetales; family Micrococcaceae; genus Arthrobacter. Next base: position 49,576 of record JAPLAM010000100.1, on the reverse strand, counting down.
GCCTGGGTGGGGTGTTCATGGGTGCCGTCGCCGGCGTTGATGACCGCGGCGTCGATCCAGTCGGTGGTGGCCAGCCGGTGCGGGGCGCCTGACGCCCAGTGCCGGATGACGACGGCGTCGGCGCCCATCGCGGCGAGCGTCTGGGCGGTGTCCTTGAGCGATTCGCCCTTGGAAACGGAGGAACCCTTGGCGGCGAAGTTGATGACGTCCGCGGAGAGCCGCTTGGCGGCGGCTTCGAAAGAGATCCGGGTGCGGGTGGAGTCCTCGAAGAAGAGGTTCACCACGGTTCGGCCGCGCAGCGCCGGGAGCTTCTTGACCTCGCGGTCCCCCACCGCTGCCATCTCCTCGGCGGTGTCGAGGATGCGGATGGCGTCAGCGTAGCCCAGGTCTTCGGTGGCGAGCAGGTGCTTCATGCGGTGGCCTCGATCACGACTTCATTGACCGGGCCGTCGGCGGCCGAGTCGGTTTCCTCGAGCCGGACCCGGACTTTCTCCGCGGAGGAGGTCGGCAGGTTTTTGCCGACGTGATCCGCCCGGATCGGCAGCTCGCGGTGGCCCCGGTCGATCAGGACTGCGAGGCGGACGATCCGGGGGCGGCCCAGGTCGATGATCGCGTCCAGCGCGGCGCGGATGGTGCGGCCGGAGTAGAGGACGTCGTCGATCAGTACCACCACCTTGTTGTCGATCCCGGTGCGGGGCAACTGGGTGGGGTACGGCGGCCGGGTGGGCTGGCGGGAGAGGTCGTCACGGAACATCGTGACATCCAGTTGGCCCACGATCGCGGCGGGATCCACGGAGGGATCGGCGGCGGCAATCTTGGCGGCGAGCCGGACGGCGAGCGGATAGCCGCGCCGCGGGATGCCGAGCAGGACCAGGTCCTGGGAGCCCTTGTTGGACTCGAGAATTTCATGGGCGATACGAGTGAGTGCACGGTCGATGTCAGCCTGGTTGAGGACAACCCTGCTGAGTTGGACCTTGGCCGGAACCGGTGCTTCTGGGACAGAAGTCAACGCTCGTCTCCCCTTTCCCCGCCTCACGGGACGGAATTAAAAAAGGATTATTTGCGCCTCCAAATTACCACAGGGGCCGCCGCCGGCCCCGCTCTGGACGGGGCGGCGTCCGTCACATCCGCGGCCCGCAGGCTTGGGCCGCCCGGCCCCGGCCCCTAGGCTCGTGCCATGAACAGCTTCGATCCGCCGGGCCACCAGGCACCCGGACAGCCGCGGTCCCCGCAGCCGGCTAACCCCAGCTGGCTGGGCCAGGTCCGGCCGCAGCATTACCGTCCTGCGCCGGGTTTCGGGAACGTGCAGGGCCCGCCGTCGCTGCCGCCGGACTACGCCGCGGCAACCCGGTCCCGCACCGCGGCCGGCGTGGCAGCCCTCGTGGTGGGCGGCGGGGTCCTGGCCTTCATGAGCCTGTTCCTCGTGCTGCCGTTTGTGCTGGAGAACACCGGGGCCGACGGCTTCGTCCTGGGTTTCATCGCCTCGCTGCTGCCGCTGGGTACGGTCCTGCTGACGGTCCGGTTTATCGACCGCTGGGAGCCCGAGCCGAGGCGGCTGCTGGTCTTCGCCTTCCTGTGGGGCGCGCTGGTGTCCATCTCGGTGGTGATGCTGATCGAGCCGTTCTTTTCGGCTGCCGCGGGGCCTGCATCCGGTCTGGACTACACGACGTTTTCCGTCACGGTGCGGGCGCCGGTGGTGGAGGAATTCGCGAAGTCACTGGGGCTGTTGCTGCTGCTGATCTGCGCGCGGAAGCAGTTCGACGGACCGGTCGACGGCGTCGTCATCGCCTTCACGATTGCCGCCGGATTCGCGTTCACCGAAAACATCCTCTATTTCGGCCGGGCAGTCGCCGCATCCAGCACCCCGGGCACGGACCTTGCGGTCGTGTTCTTTCTGCGCGGGGTGATGTCCCCGTTCGCCCACGCCATCTTCACCGGAACAACCGGCCTCATCCTGGGGTACGCCGCGCGCCGCTGGAATACCGGTCTGACGTTGCCCGCGTTCGCGGTGGGGCTGATTCCTGCCATGTTGCTGCATAGCGGCTGGAACTCCATGGGCCAGGACTTCCTGGCGCAGTACATCGTGGTCCAGGTGCCGATCTTCCTGCTGGCGGTCCTGGTCGTGATGCTGTTGCGCGTCGCCGAGCGCCGGCTGACCCGCCAGCGGCTTCAAGAGTACGCGGCGGCCGGCTGGTTCACCGGCCCGGAAGTGGCCATGCTGGCCACGCCCGCCGGCCGGCGCTCCGCCCTCCGCTGGGCCGGCTCGATCGACCGCGGTCCGCAGATGAGGGCGCTCCTGCAGGCAGCCACGCGGCTGGCGTTGACCCGGCAGCGGATCCTCAGCGGCCGGGACGTGCCAGGGCACCAGTTCGATGAGCAGCGCCAGCTTCGTGAGATTCTCGTCCTGCGCGACGCCGTGTTGCGCTGAGGCGCGGAAGGAAGCCCGGCCGGGCATATGCCAAGGGCCGGCGTCCGCCGTGAGGCGGGCACCGGCCCTTTGAGGAGCAGCGCCTAGGTCAGCAGCGTCTCAGGCCAGTAGCGACGGCTTCAGCTGCTGCAGGCGGCCCAGCAGGCCGTTGATGAAGGACGGCGACTCATCCGTGGAAAGCGTCTTCGCCAGCGCGACGGCCTCGCTGACCGCGACACCGTCCGGGACGTCGTCGTTGTAGAGCAGTTCCCAGGTGCCGATCCGGAGGATGATCCGGTCCACCGAGGGCATGCGCTCCAGCGACCAGCCCTGCGAATAGGTTTCGAGGAACTCGTCGATGGCCGCCTGGTGGGACACGACTCCTTCGACGATCTCGAGGGTGTACGGGTTGATGATTTGATCCGTCTTTTCGCGACGGGACTTCAGCACATCGAACGCCGAAACGGAGCGCTGTTCCGCCTCGAAGAGAACATCCAGGGCCCGGTTCCGGGCCTTACCGCGTGCACTCACTAGTCGTTGACCCGGCCAAGGTAGCTGCCGTCGCGGGTGTCGACCTTGACCTTGGTGTTGTTCTCGACGAACAGCGGCACCTGGATCTCGTAGCCGGTCTCCAGGGTGGCGGGCTTGGTGCCGGCGGAGGAGCGGTCGCCCTGCAGGCCCGGTTCGGTGTAGGTGATTTCCAGCACGACGCTCGGCGGCAGTTCGATGTAGAGCGGGTTGCCCTCGTGGATGGCGATGTTCACCATCTGGTTCTCCAGCATGAAGTTGGTGGCGTCGCCGACGGTGGCACCGGGGACGGTGAGCTGGTCGAAGTCCGAGGTGTCCATGAACACGAAGTCGGCGCCGTCCTGGTACAGGTACTGGTAGTCGCGGCGGTCAACCGTGGCGGTTTCGATCTTGAGGCCGGCGTTGAAGGTCTTGTCGACGACCTTGCCCGACATCACGTTTCGCATCTTGGTGCGGACAAACGCACCACCCTTGCCGGGCTTGACGTGCTGGAACTCGATGATGTTCCACAGCTGGCCCTCAAGCTTCAGCACGGTTCCGTTCTTGATGTCGTTAGTCGTTGCCACAATATCCTCTGGTTTCTTTGTCCGCTGGTTTCAAGCCGCCAGCCGCTTATGCCAGGCAGGCATGCCGGTCAGGGCTGCCAGCGCGTGTTTATCAAAAATCCAAGAACTATTCTACCGGGTCCGCCGGCCAGTTGCCGGACGGGCCGCCGGAGCCGCACTCAGCAGGCGAGGTCCAGCACGTTCCGTGCGCGCTGCAGCGCCACCGTCGAGGAGTAGATCAGGGCGGCGTCAGCGGACTCCGCCACGCGCAGGTCCAGCGCCTTGGCGAAGGATTCGACAGCTGCCGCGTTGTTGCCGGCGGCGAAGTAGGACCGGCCGAGGTGCTGCCGGACGACGGCCTCAGCGGGGGTGCCGTGGGCCTCGGCCAGGAGCTGGCGGTAGAGCTCGACGGCGCGGTCGAAACGGTGCGAAACCCGCAGGACCTCGGCCTCGAACATCCGCAGCCGGAAGGAATCCGGGTCCTTGTACCGGGCCTCGGCCAACAGATCTGCGGCCTCCCCAGGGTGGCCCTGCACGAGGCGGACGAAGATCAGGTCGGTGGGGTCGGTCGAGGCGGCCAGTGCCGCCGTGCAGGCCTCCTCGTTGACCACCTGCGGCATGAGGGTTTCCGGGTTGATCCGAATGCCGGGGAACCCGCCGTCCGGCCACTCGCTGGTGCCACCGGAATCGCTGATCATCAGGAGGCGATTTCCTGGTAAGCCGCGAAGAGCAGCGAGGTGTCCGGCACGTCCAGGATGCCCGGGCGTGCGACGCCGTCGAGGACCACGAAGCGGAGCAGGTCGCCACGGGACTTCTTGTCCCGCCGCATGCCGTCCAGCAGCGCCTGCCAGCGGTCGCGCCGGTAGGTGATGGGGAGCCCGAGGCTTTCCAGGATGTTGCGGTGCCGGTCGGCGTCGGCGTCGCTGAGCCGGCCGACGCTGCGGGCCAGTTCGGCGGCGAACATCATGCCCACCGAAACGGCGGCGCCGTGCCGCCAGGAGTAGCGTTCCGCGAGTTCGATCGCGTGGCCCAGGGTGTGGCCGTAGTTGAGGATCTCGCGCTGCCCGGTTTCTTTCAGGTCCTCGGAGACGACCCGGGCCTTGACCGTAATCGCGCGTTCGATCAGTTCGCGCAGGGTGTCCGCGCGGGGATCGGACACCGCGGAGGGGTCCTTCTCGATCAGTTCGAGGATGGCCGGATCGGCGATGAAACCGCACTTGATGACCTCGGCCATGCCGGAGATGAGCTCGTTTTTCGGCAGCGTGTCCAGCGTGTCCAGGTCAGCAAGGACGCCGGCCGGCGGGTGGAAGACGCCCACCAGGTTCTTGCCTTCGGCGGTGTTGATGCCGGTCTTGCCCCCGACGGCGGCGTCCACCATGCCGAGCAGGCTCGTCGGCATGTGGATGACTTTGACGCCGCGCAGCCAGGTCGCGGCCACGAAGCCGGCGAGGTCGGTCACCGCTCCCCCGCCGACGGCGACGATCGCGTCCGAGCGGGTGAAGTCGTTCTGGCCCAGCACCTGCCAGCAGAACGAGGCCACCTCGATGTGCTTGCCTTCCTCGGCGTCGGGGATCTCGGCTGTCAGTGCAGTGAAGCCGGCAGTGGCCAGCTCTTCGCGGACCGCGTCGCCGGTGAGCCGCAGGGCGCGCGGGTGGATGACGAGGACGCGCTTGACGCGCTCACCCAGGAGGCCGGGAAGGCGGGCGAGCAGCCCGCGGCCGACGACGACGTCGTAGTTGTCCCCCGGCGCCTGGCCGGTGACTTTGATGACGGTTGATTCGGTGCTCACTTTTCAACTTTCTTTGTTGCCGCCGGGGTGGCGGCCGCTCCGGTGTGGGCGGCGGCCTGTTGCACCAGCGCATCTTGAAGCCGGACCGCGAGGTCCGAAACGGAGCCGCTCCGGACGTCGAGGATCAGGTCGGCGAGCCGTTCGTACACCGGCTGCCGGGTGGCGAACAGCGTCCGCCAGCGTTCCATCGCGTCGCCGGCCAGGAGCGGGCGGCCGGAGTTCCGGGCGATCCGTTCGGAGACGGTGTCAGCGTCGCACTCGAGGTAGACCACCGTGCAGTTCGCCAGCAGCTGCTGGGTGCCCGAGTCCAGCACGGCACCGCCGCCGAGGGAGATCACCGTGGCGCCGCCGGCGGCGTCCTCCACGGCCTGGGCCACCGCCCGGGCCTCGAGTTCGCGGAACGCGGACTCGCCGCGGCCGGCGAAGATCTCCGCGATGGTGCCATGCCGGACGACCACTTCGAGGTCGGTGTCGACGAAGCGGGCTCCGAGTTGCTGGGCGAGCTGCTGGCCGATCGCGGACTTGCCGACCGCCATCGGACCGATCAGGGCGACCGGACGTTTCAGTACTTCGCGCAGTTCCTGACGCGGCGCTTTACGCGGCGTTTCGCGCGGGATGCTCCGGGCCGGCACTAGTGCCCGATCGAGTCCAGGGACGCCGGGATGTTGTCCAGGTAACCCTTGATGTTGCGGGCGGTCTCCTGCACGGAGTCGCCGCCGAACTTTTCCGTGACGGCCTCGGCCAGGACCAGGGCCACCATGGCCTCGGCCACGACGCCGGCGGCCGGGACCGCACACACGTCAGAGCGTTGGTGGTGGGCCTTGGCCGCCTCGCCGGTGCTGACGTCCACGGTCCTGAGCGCGCGCGGCACCGTGGCGATGGGTTTCATGGCGGCGCGGACCCGGAGGACGTCGCCGATGCTCATGCCGCCTTCGACGCCGCCGGCACGGTTGGACGTGCGGATGATCCGGCCGTCCTCGTCCTTGATGATCTCGTCGTGGGCGGCCGAGCCGCGGCGGGCGGCGGTGCGGAAGCCGTCCCCGACTTCGACGCCCTTGATCGCCTGGATGCCCATCAGGGCCGCGGCCAGGCGTGAGTCCAGGCGCCGGTCCCAGTGGACGTAGCTGCCCAGGCCCGGCGGGAGTCCGTAGGCGAGGACTTCGACGACGCCGCCGAGGGTTTCGCCTTCCTTGTGCGCCGTGTCCACCTCGGCGACCATGGCGTCGGAGGTTTCGCGGTCGAAGCAGCGCAACGGGTCCGCGTCGAGGGCCAGCACGTTGTCCGGGGCCGGCAGCGGCCGGCCTTCCGGGACGGACACGCTGGCGATGGACACGGTGTGTGAGACGAGTTCGATGCCGAGCTGTTTGAGGAAGGCGGACGCGACGGCGCCGAGGGCGACGCGGGTGGCGGTTTCCCGGGCGCTGGCACGTTCCAGGACCGGCCTGGCCTCGTCGAAGCCGTATTTCTGCATGCCGGTGAAGTCGGCGTGGCCCGGACGGGGCCGGGTCAGCGGCGCGTTGCGGGCCTGGTCGGCGAGGACGTCGGGGTCCACCGGGTCGGCAGACATGATCTGCTCCCACTTGGGCCACTCGGTGTTGCCGACCTGGATGGCGACCGGTCCGCCCTGGGTCAGTCCGTGGCGGACACCGCCGAGGACGGTCACAGTGTCCTGCTCGAACTTCATCCGGGCGCCGCGGCCGTAGCCGAGCCTGCGCCGGGCCAGTGCTTCGACAATCCGGGCGCTGGTGAGCTCAACACCGGCGGGGACGCCTTCGATAATTCCGACCAGGGCCGGACCATGGGATTCTCCGGCAGTCAACCAACGCAACATAAAATCCATCCTGCCATGCATGGCACTTAGAACACCCGTCGAGGTGCCCCGACTGCGTCACACATCACATCTATGACCTGCGCCGAAACGGGTCCGTCGAGGCCGGTGAAATACCGTACCTGCTCGACCGCCTGGTAGAGCAGCATTTCAAGGCCCGGGACCACCCGGCCGCCCGCAGCCGTGAAGACGGTGGCGATCCGGCTGGGCCAGGGGTCGTAGGCGACGTCGAGGAGCACGCCGCCCGTCCTCGAGCCGTTCAGGGCCAGCTCCTCCGCCAGGCCGTCCGCGGCCCGCGGCGGCAGCGTGGAGATTACGACGTCGGCCGCGGCAACTGCGGGCGCCGCGGCGGTGAGGGGCAGCACCTGTAAGGAAAGCCCGACGGCGGCGGCCGCGGCCCGAGCTTCGGCGGCCCTGGCCACGTCGCGGACGTAGACGGCCACCGACGCTGCGCCGAGCTCCTTCACGGCGGCTACGGCGGCCGCAGCGGTGCCGCCGCCGCCGAGGACAACGGCGGACGGCTCAGCGGGTGCGCCGGCGTAACGGAGGGCGTTGACGATCCCGGCAACGTCGGTGTTGTAGCCGACCAGCCGGGCCGGGCCGACTTCGGCGCCACTTTCGAAGGCGACCGTGTTGATGACCCCCAGCTGCCGGGCCACCCCGCGGATTTCGTCCACCTCCGCGGCCATGGCGGCCTTGAGCGGCATTGTCACGGACAGCCCGCGCCAGCGCCCATCCCCGCGCACCTCCGCCATGAAGCCGGGGAGCGCCTCCACGGTCACGTCGATGGCCTCATAGGCCAGCTCCGCCCCGAGCTGCGCGTAGGCGGCGCGGTGCAGTGCCGGGGATTTCGAGTGACCGATCGGATGGCCGAGGACGGCGGCCCGCAGCGTCACACGCAACGGTTCGGGTTGGCGTTGCACCAGGCGTTGTACTTGGCCACATTGACGTTGTGCTCTGCCAGGGTCTTGGCGAACTTAGTCTCCTTGGTGTCCAGGTTGATGGTCACCCAGTACAGGTAGTCATTGGTCTTGGGCTTGGCGGCCGCGTCGATGGCAGTCTTCCCCGGCGAACCAATCGGGCCGGCCGGCAGGCCTAGATTGGCGTACGTGTTGTACGGGTTGGACTTGTCCGCCTTCTGCGCCTCGTCGATGTGGAAGCTCCGGATTCCGAGCCCGTAGGTCACCGTGGCGTCGGACTGGATCAGGCCGTTCGTCTCGGTGTTGTTGGGCTTGAGCCGGTTGTAGATGGCGCCGGCCACGTCCCCGTATTCAGCCTGGCCGCCTTCGGCCTGCACAATGCTGGCGACCGTGACGGCGTCGTACTGCTTGGCGGGATCGGTGACTCCCTGGGCCTTGAGTTCGTCGAGGGTGCTCCCGACGAGCTTCTTCAGCACATCGGTGGCAGTGGTGCCGATGGGGAACCGGTACTCGCCCGGGAACAGGAAGCCTTCGAGGTTCTTGGCCTTGGCCGGGACGCCGAACTGGGCCGGGGCATCGCTGAGCGCCTTGAGCTCGGCCACCGGGACTCCGGTGCCCTCGGAGATGGCCTGGAGGGAGTCGTTGATCCGCATGCCGGCGCTGAGGGCAAAGTACATCACCTTGGCCTGGTCCTTGTTCAGGAGCACGGCCACGGCATCGGAGTTGTTCATTTCCTTGCGCATCGTGAAGGTGCCCGGGCTGAGCGCACCGCCGGAGGCAGTGAACTGCTTGACGAAGGAATCCGCGTTGGCAATGACCTGCTTGGACTGCATGTCGCTGGCCACGGACTTGGGGCCGGCGCCCGGCGGGACCGTGATTGTCACTTGGCCGGTTCCCGGGCCCGGGTAGTCGGCCACGGCGTTGCCACCGAGCAGGGGCTTGATGAATTGCGCTCCGACGACGATCGCGACGACAAAGACGGCCAGCGTCAGGACGAGGGCGAGGAGGCGGCGGCGTCGTCGGACCTTCTTGGACGGACCCTTGGCGGTGGGGAGGGTGGCGGCTCCGGCCATCAGGTCGTGACCGGCTTCCTCGTCGTAGGCATGGTGGCCCTCTTCCTCGGGGTATGACGGGAGGAGCCCAGCGTGCTGGGAGTCATAGCCGTGCTGGGAGGTGTGGCCGTACTGCAATTCGTCGGCGCGGCGCAGAGTCTCCTCGCGCGACATGCCGGCGTACTCGTGCTGGTCGTCTTCGGAGACCGCCACGTCAGGCACGGACTCGTGCTGGACAGGTTCGTGCACGGGCTCCTCGTGGACAGGTTCCTCGTGGACCGGTTCCTCCACCACGGGCTCGTGCTGCACGGGTTCGTCGTGGACAGGCTCGGGGGCCCGCTCCTCGTGGACAGGTTCCCCGTGGACCGGCGCCTCATGCACAGGATCGCCGACGAACGGGGCATCGTCCGGAACGTGCGGCGCCGCGGCGGACTCTCGGGGGACTTCCGCCGCCGCCGGAGTTTCGGGCCCGGTCTCGAAGGCCTGGGGCGGGATGATGTCGTGACCCTGGGTGGCCAGGTACTTTTCGCGGGCCCTGATTTCTTTGCGCGTCAGCGGGCGGCCGGCGCCGCTATTGGCAGCACCAGAGGAGTCGTCATTGTTGACCGGGCTCACTGTAGCCTTCCATTTTGTGCAGAATGCGTTGTGCAGAATGCGTGTCTACTGCCGGGACGGCCTGAGCGCCGTCGCCGGGTGGCCCCGGAGGGAGGTCTGCGCTGACGCGTCTTCCCACATCCGTTCCCCTGGCCTTTTGCATATCGATCGCGTGCTGCAGAATACCCGCGGCCGCGACCTGATCCACTACTTTACGGTGGTCCCGGCTGCTCATGCCAGCTTGGTGCAGATCGCGGTGGGCTGTCACCGTACTCAGCCGCTCGTCTACCAACCTCACCGGCATGCCGGATCCGGCCTCCGCTAGTGTACTGACCAGTAGCTTGGCATACTCGGTGGCCATTCGCGCGGAAGCGTGCTCCTCGCCCTTCATGGTGCGCGGCAGGCCCACGAAAATCTGCACCGCGTCCAGTTCCAGCGCGAGCTTCGCCAGGACCCGCACATCAGTGTTCTTCTTCACGTTCCGGGCCAGCGTCCGCAGCGGCGTCGCCAGGATGCCGTCACTGTCGCAGACCGCGACTCCCACCCGCACGGTGCCGACGTCTACCCCGAGTTTCACGCCCCGGGGGTAGCCGTCGGGCCCTGCTGATTCAGTCATTCGCGGTCCCGGGCTAGCGCCTCGTAATCGCATCCACGACGGCGCCGAGCGCGGCGCCCACCTTGGATGCGTCCGTGCCGCCGCCCTGGGCGACGTCGTCCTTGCCGCCGCCGCCGCCGCCAAGGATGCCGGCGGCGAGGCGCACCAGGGCGCCCGCCTTGACGCCGGCGGCCCGGGCGGCCTCATTGGTGGCGATCAGGATGACGGGGCGGTCGTTGCTGACCCCGGCGACCGCGACGGCGGCGGCGTCCGAGCCGAGCCGGGTCCGCAGGTCAAGGGCGAGGCTGCGAAGGTCATCGGCGCCACTGACCAGGCCGGCGTCGTGCGCAATGACCTTGACCCCGGCGGCGTCCTTGGCGGTGCCCACCAGCTTGGCGGCGGCAGCCGTGAGCTGCTCCTTGCGCAGCCGCTCGAGCTCCTTCTCAGCCGTCTTGAGCTTGGCCAGGGTGCTGGCGATTCGCTCGGACAGCAGGCCGGAAGGGACCTTCAGCATCTCGGTGAGTTCGGTGACGAGGGCGCGTTCGGCGGCGAGGTGGCGGAACGCGTCCATGCCGACAAAGGCCTCCACGCGGCGGTTTCCCGAACCGACGGACTGCTCCCCGAGCAGGGACAGGCTGCCGATCAGGGAGGTGTTGGACACGTGCGTGCCGCCGCAAAGCTCACGCGACCAGGCGCCGTCGATCTCGACAACGCGGACTTCGTTGCCGTAGTTCTCGCCGAACAGGGCCATGGCGCCGAGCGCCTTGGCCTCCGCGAGGCCCATCACCTTGGTCTGCACCTGGAAGTTGTTCCGGATGGCGATGTTGGAGACTTCCTCGATTTCGGAGCGGGTAGCGGCGCTGAGGCCTTCGCCCCAGGCAAAGTCAAAGCGGAGGTAGCCGGCCTTGTTGAAGGAGCCGCGCTGCAGGGCTTCCGGGCCGAGGATCTGGTGCAGCGCCGCGTGCACAATGTGCGTGCCGGTGTGCGCTTGCTCGGCGGCGTGCCGGCGTTCCCGGTCGACGGCGGCCTGGACCAGCGAGTCGGCGCCGATTTCGCCTTCGCGGACGATTGCCTTGTGCACGCTCAGTCCCTTGATTGGGCGCTGCACGTCCAGGACCTCGACGACGAACCCGTCCCCGGTGATGAGTCCGGTGTCGGCCGCCTGGCCGCCGGCTTCGGCGTAGAACGGGGTCTCGGCCAGGACGAGTTCGATTTCAACGCCGGTGGACGCCTGTGAGACCTTCCGGCCGGAGGAGAGGATGCCGCGGACCTTGGATTCCCCGGCGAGTTCGGTGTAGCCGGTGAAGACCGTCTCCCCCGCGGCGAGCAGCTCCTGGAAAGCGCTGAGGTCTGCGTGGCCGCCCTTCTTGCCCTTGGCGTCCGCCTGGGCGCGCTGGCGCTGCTCCAGCATGAGCTTGCGGAATTCGGGCTCGTCGACCTTGAGCCCTGCTTCCTCCGCCATTTCCAGCGTGAGGTCGATCGGGAAGCCGTAGGTGTCGTGCAGGGCGAAAGCGTCGGCGCCGGAGAGCGGCTGGCCGGCGGCCTTGGATTCCTTCACGGCGTCCTCGAGGCGCGCGGTGCCGGAGGCGATGGTGCGCAGGAACGCCTTCTCCTCGGCGTAGGCGATCCGGCTGATCCGGGCGAAGTCGGTCTCAACGATCGGGTAGACGCCCTTCATGGCGTCCCGGGAGGCGGGCAGCAGCTCGGGCAGGCAGGCCTGTTCGACGCCGAGCAGGCGCATCGAGCGCACGGCGCGGCGGATCAGGCGGCGCAGCACGTAGCCGCGGCCCTCGTTGGAGGGTGTGACGCCGTCGGCGATCAGCATCAGGGCCGAGCGGATGTGGTCGGCCACCACGCGCATCCGGACGTCGTCCGTGTGGTGCGGATCCTCGGGAGTCTCGGCGGAGGTGTATTCTCTGCCGGACAGGGCCGCGGCCCTGTCGATCACGGGGCGGACCTGGTCCGTCTCGTACATGTTCTCGACGCCCTGGAGGATCATCGCGAGGCGTTCCATGCCCAGGCCGGTGTCGATGTTCTTCTTCGGCAGCTCGCCGGTGATGTCGAAGTCCACCTTGGAGCGGACGTTGTCGATCTGGTACTGCATGAACACGAGGTTCCAGATTTCGATGTACCGGGTCTCGTCGGCCAGCGGGCCGCCCTCGACGCCGTACGCCGGGCCGCGGTCGTAGTAGATCTCGGAGCAGGGGCCTGCAGGCCCGGGCTGGCCGGTGGACCAGTAGTTGTCCGCCTTGCCCATCCGCTGGATCCGTTCGGCCGGGACGCCGGTGTTCTTCAGCCAAAGTTCCTTGGCTTCGTTGTCCTCTTCGTAGACGGTGACCCACAGCCGCTCGGGTGGCAGGCCGTAGCCGCCGTCGTCGACGCTGGTGGTGAGCAGTTCCCACGCGAACTTGATGGCGTCTTCCTTGAAGTAGTCGCCGAAGGAGAAGTTGCCGCACATCTGGAAGAAGGTGCCGTGCCGGGCGGTCTTGCCGACTTCCTCGATGTCGCCGGTGCGGATGCACTTCTGCACGCTGGTGGCCCGGGCGTAGGGGGCTTCCTCACGCGCGGTCAGGTACGGGATGAACGGCACCATGCCGGCCACCGTGAACAGCAGGGACGGGTCGCTGGAGACCAGGGAGGCGGAGGGGACCGCCGTGTGGCCCTTGCTGACAAAAAAGTCGATCCAGCGCTTGGTGATCTCCTGCGACTTCATAACCTGGTTACTTACCCTTCAATATTCACTGCGTCGTAATTCAGTACGTCTGTAGGTACTGCGTCGAGATGTGTTGCGTCGTTTTTCCGCGCCGTTGTGGACGCGGGGCGCCACGCAATCAGCCTGCGGAGTTGTCCTGCTACGCCGGCGCGGTTCCGGCAGGCGCCCTCAGGGCGCCGCTGCTTCTCATTCTCTCCCGGCTAGCGCCGGAGCGCATCCCGGCCGGCGGCGCCGGCGTAGCTGCTGCCGTCGGTGATGCCTTCCGCGCCGGCGTCCACGCCGAGGGCGGAGCGGAGCTCGGTTTCGCGTTCGCGCATGCCGACGCGGACGGCGTCGGCAAAGTCGTAGACGCCGTCGGCGAGCCGTCCGACGGCCCGGTTCAGCCCCTCGGGGCCGAGGGCGCTCTGTGCCGCGTTGATCTTGCGGAAGGCGATGACGCCGATCGCGACGCCGATGCCCATCCAGATGATTCTGTTCATGTCAGCTCCTGTCTGCGTGGTCAGCGGCTGCGGCGGCCGGTGGCCGGCTTCTTGCGGGCGGAGAGCGCGGAGCGCACGCCGTAGCTGAACGCGGCGACCTTGATCAGCGGGGAGCCGACCGTCGCGGCGACCAGCGAGGACAGGGCCGAGATGTTGGCGGAGGCGTCGGAGACGTTGGAGGCGATCCCGTCGACCTTCTTCAACTGCTGGTTGGTGGTGGAGACGGTGGCGGTGACCTCATCCATGAGCGGGGTGGCGCCGTCGCTGATCGAGCGGATGCTGCTGCGCACCTCGTCGAACACGCCGCCGAGCTTGAGGATGGGCACGGCAAGCAGCAGGACCAGCAGTGCAAACACCCCGGCCGCGATCAGGCCGGCAATATCGCCACCAGACATAGACGTTCATCTCCTTGAAACTACGTGGATTCCTGCGCGGTCCTCCGGCTGCCGCGCACGGCCTACGGAGAACTCCCCCAAGTACCTTACATACAAAGAAGCCCGCGGCGCTTGCCACGGGCTTCTTTGTAAGGTGTCGTGCTGGATCTAGCGTGCGTAGAATTCCACGACGAGCTGCTCTTCGCAGGTCACGGGGACCTCGGAGCGCTTCGGGCGACGGACCAGGCGTGCCTGCAGGGCGTCAAGCTTGACGTCCAGGTAGGCCGGAACCATCGGCAGGACGTCGCGGTGGGCGCCGGCTGCTGCAACCTGGAACGGAGGCATGGTCTCGCTGCGGCTGTGGACGTGGACCAGCTGGCCCTCGCCGACGCGGAACGACGGGCGGTCAACGCGGATGCCGTCAACCAGGATGTGGCGGTGAACAACCAGCTGGCGGGCCTGGGCGATGGTGCGGGCGAAACCGGCACGCAGCACGAGGGCGTCGAGACGCATTTCGAGCAGTTCGATCAGGTTTTCACCGGTCAGGCCCTTGGTCCGGCGGGCTTCTTCGAAGGCGCGGGTCATCTGGGCTTCGCGGATGCCGTACTGGGCGCGCAGACGCTGCTTTTCGCGCAGACGTACGGCGTAGTCGGAGTCCTGCTTCTTGCGGGCACGGCCATGCTCACCGGGGCCGTACGGGCGGCGCTCCATGTACTTGGCGGCCTTGGGGGTCAGAGCGATGCCGAGTGCACGCGAGAGGCGTGCGGTACGGCGAGCACGAGTGTTGTTAGCCACTTGTGTCCTTTCAATATCTGCGGTGTGAGTGTGTTACTGGCCTCCACAATGGAGAGCATCGGCCAACCGCTGCCTTTTGCTACTGGGCACAGGGCCAACCCACCAAAAGAACATCGCACAGCAGAAACTGCTGATAATTCGAGGGATTGTGCGTCCGTGCCTTGCCAGACAACGAACCATCCTACCATGGACCCAACGTGCCCTATTTGCCCCGGATGATCTTCCGCAGCCGCTCCAGCCGGGTGGTGATCTCGCGTTCGGCGCCGTTGGCGGTGGGCTGGTAGTAGTCCCGGCCCACCAGGTCATCCGGAGGGTACTGCTGGGTGGCCACTGAATGCGGGGCATCGTGCGCGTATTTGTAGCCCTTGCCGTGGCCAAGCTGCTTCGAGCCCGGATAGTGGGCGTCCCGCAAATGCGCGGGGATGCCGTTGCCGAGGCCGGCGCGGACATCGGCGATTGCCTGGTTGATCCCCATATACGCGGCGTTGGACTTCGGCGCGGTGGCCAGGTGGACCACGGCCTCGGCCAGGATGATGCGGCCCTCGGGCATGCCGATCAGCTGCACCGCCTGGGCGGCGGCGACGGCGGTCTGCAGTGCGGTGGGGTCCGCCATGCCCACGTCCTCGGCCGCGGAGATGACGATCCGCCGGGCCACGAACCGGGGGTCCTCCCCCGCCTCGAGCATCCGGGCCAGATAGTGCAGCGCGGCATCCACGTCGGAACCGCGGATGGACTTGATGAACGCGCTCGCGACGTCGTAGTGCTGGTCACCGGCGCGGTCGTAGCGCACCGAGGCGACGTCCAAGGCCCGTTCGGTGTGTTTGAGTTCGATCGTGACGGGCGCCTTGCCGGCTTCCCCGGCCGGCCCGTCGGCGTCGTCGGCGTCCCCGAAAGCGACGCCGGCCGCGGCCTCCAACGCGGTCAGGGCCCGGCGGGCGTCGCCGCCGGAGAGCCGGACCAGGTGGGCCAGGGCTTCGTCGCCGAGCTCCACCGTGCCGTTCAGGCCGCGGACGTCGGTGACCGCCTTCCGGAGCAGCCCTTCGACGTCGGCGTCGGTGAGCGGCTTGAGGGTCAGCAGCAGAGAGCGGGACAGCAGCGGGGACACCACGGAGAACGAGGGGTTTTCCGTGGTCGCCGCAACCAGGACCACCCAGCGGTTCTCGACGCCGGGAAGGAGGGCGTCCTGCTGGGCCTTGTTGAAGCGGTGGATCTCGTCGAGGAACAGCACGGTGGTGGTCTTGAACAGGTCCCGTGCGGTGAGGGCCTCGTCCATGACGCGCCGGACGTCCTTGACCCCGGCGGTGATGGCGGAGAGCTCAACGAATTTCCGGCCCGGGCCCTTGGCGATCACGTGCGCGAGCGTGGTCTTGCCGGTTCCCGGCGGTCCCCAGAGGATCAGCGAACTGGGCCCTGCCGGTCCGGTGGCGTCCGTGCCGGCCGCGAGCTGGCGCAGCGGCGAGCCGTGCCCCAGCAGATGCTGCTGGCCCACAACGTCGTCGAGGCTGCGCGGCCGCATCCGGACGGCTAGCGGGCTGCGCGGCGCGGCCCGGCCCGGTGTGCCGCTCGGGGAGTTGCCGCCGCCGGACTCTTCGGCGTCGACGTCGTCGCCTGCGGACGCGTCGTCCTGCCCTGCGCCAAAGAGATCATCCACATAGATAGGCTACTTCTAGTTCCCTACCCGGCCCGACACCCACTGGAGACCCGCACCATGGCAAGCCCTGAATCCCGTGTGGCGTTCGTCTCCGGTGACCGGCTTCCAGGCTGGGTGGAGCGTTTCGCGGCGAGCCACGGCGGCTTGGCCGAAGAGGAGCTCGACGGCGGCCTGCAGTTGCGGGCCGCGGACGGCGCAGTGGCCCTGCTTCAGGCACCCTGGCCGGCGGACGGTCGTCCCGGACGTGGCGGCAACGCCGTCGCCAGGCTCGCCTCCCTGGCGTCCCAGCCACGCTGCATCGGCGCCGTGCTGGTCCGCCGCGGCGGCTACTCCGTGGCGGTCGTGTCCGAGGGCCGGGTCCTCGCCTCTAAGACAGGCACGCGCCACGTGCAGTCCCGCACCGCGGCCGGAGGCTGGTCCCAGCAGCGCTTCGCCCGGCGCCGCGCCAACCAGGCCGATGCCCTGGTGGAGGCCGTGGCGGAGCACGCCGCGCGGATCTTCGCGGACCACGGGATCGAGTACCTGGCGCCCGGCGGCGACCGGACCCTGTCCGATCAGGTCCTCGCCGAAACCGTTCTCAAGCAGTACGCTGCCCGGCCAAGGCTGCCGTTCCTGGACGTCCCGGATCCGCGGGCCGCGGTCCTGAAGAAGGCCGCCGCGGACCTGTGTGCGGTGCGGATCCTGGTCACAGACCCGCCGGGATAGGATCCTCAGCGCGCAACCCGAGGTCAGCACACCCCCGGCACGTGGAAGACTTCACTAATGACTTCCGACAACGATGATGCCAACCGTCCCGAATTTACAGAACCACAGGGCTTGGGAGCCTCGACCGAAATCAGCCGGGCGTGGGAACACATCGGTGCCATCATCGTCGATGCCACGCTGCAACGACGGCAGAATTACCACACGACGGTCATGCCCCGTGTTCTCGCCCTGATTGAGGCATGGCCGGACGCCGCCACGACCAGCGGGTTCCGCAGGCATCTTGAGTCTGGGACGCTCTCGGAGGTCATCGACTGGCCCTCCCCTGGCCGTCTTGCCCAGGTGGAGGACATTACGCGCGTGTTCGAGCGCCAGGGCATCGAAACGGTCCTTGACCTCCGGGAGGCGCTCGGTGAGGACCCCAAGAGAGGGGTTCTCCGGGACGCTCTGGGGGCCGTGCGGCATGTCAGCCCGAAGACCCTGGACTACTTTGACACTCTGAGCGGCACCATTACAGGTGCGGCCGCTACGTCCCCTGGCGACGAGTAACACCCAACGTTCGGGCAGAGGCCCTTGAGGCCTCTGCCCAGCCCTGATCGGGCACACCTGGGGCGGGCCAGGGGGGTCCGGCCGTGAAGAGGTGCCAGTCCGGGAAGGGATCCGGCGGAACTTCGGAATCGGGAGCCGGGCCGGGGTCCGCGGGCAAGTCCAGATCCAGATCCAGGAGTGTGTCCGCGTTCAGGATGCGTGCGGGCCAGTGGGGTGGTTCCCAGTCCTGCTGCTCGCTGGGATAGTACCGCCCGGACGGGGAGGTCCAGCCCGGCGGGCTGACTGGGGTGGCTCCGGCCGGTGTCCAGGCTGAGCTGTGTTTCAGGCCGTGATGTTTCCGGCAGGGCTGGCCCAGGTTGGAGATTCCGGTGGTGCCACCGTCCGCCCAAGCCAGAAGGTGGTCGGCCTCGTTGTCCAGGGACTGGTTGTTACAGCCCGGGAACGGACACTTCCCGTCACGGAGCCGCAACCACTGCCGCAGTGCCTTGGTGAGCCGGTAGCTGTGACGGCCGATTTCCAGCGGCGCCCCGTCCCGCGGATCCACCAGCACCCGGTAGAACGAACCCGAGCCCTCCGAGACCAGCCGGCGGGCCATCGACGACGGGATCGGCCCGTACCCGTCCAGCATCGCCGGTTCCTCCCCGGCTCCCAGCAGCGACAACACCGGGACCGTGACCAGAACCTGCGCCCGCGGCGACGGCACACCCGTACCCGTTCCCCCGCTGATGCCCGAGCCCGCGCCGGTCCCGCCGCCTGCCAATCCGTCGTCCACGAGCCCACTGGTCAGCAGCCAGGTCGCGACGATATCGGCGCGGAGCTGCGCCAGGGTCCGCGCCTCAGCCGGGCCCTGGAGGGTCCGGGCCACGGCGGTGGTCCGCTCCCAGATCCCCGCGGCGGTATCAGCCGGGAGGTACGCGGACAACCAGGCCATCCCGTCGGAGTCCGGGCGGTATTCGACCCGCCGGTCCGCGACGCCCTTGGCATGGCGTGTCTCGATGCTCTCCCGGTGGTGGCGTTCGCGCCAGGTGCGCGCTTTCACGCGGAACCGGCCGGGCGTGAGTTCCCCGGCCGGGCAGCCGCGCGCCGGGTCCGGCGTGGCCGGGTCCAGGAAATGCGCCTCCAGGGCAGCCGCGCCGGTCGGATCCAAGCCGGCGGTTTCGTCCACCATGATCGTGGCATGCGCCCACGAAATTCTCCCCCAGGCCAACGCGGTGAGGGTCAGCGGCAAACCCTTCGTCAGGGCCAGACAGTCGGACAGGAACGCGCCGGCAGTCCGTTCGCTCACGGTCAGCACACAGGCGACCTCGGCGATCACCGTCATCTCCTGGGCGGTGCATTCCTGCGGGGACACCGCCGGAGCCGCCAAGGCCGCAGCAGCCCGCACATAGTCCGCCGCCAGCCGCGCCTTCAACGCCGCCATCCCGGCCTCCAGCCGGGCAGCCTCGGCGAGCCCGTCCAAGCAGGCGTCCGCGAAATCCCGAAGCGGATCAGAATCACTCAACGGATCAGCGCCCCGGCGGACACTGGACCCGATCGGACCAGAGACATCAGACGGACCAGGGAGGTCAACGCCGCTCGGATCATCGCTGCCAGCGCCGGCTCCGGCCCCGGTGATGGAATCCAGCGTCGCACTCAGCGCCGCGACAACCGCCAGGGCCTTCCCGCCCAGCGCATTCCTGTCCGTGCTTTCCATACCCTAAGAATTTCAGACACCTACGACATTTTCTGCGAACGGGCCCGGCAGCGGGACAAAGCGCGATCGCATTCCCGGACAGGACCAGGTCCAGAGCCGTCAGCCGCATCCTGGCCGGCGACTCAAGAACACGACGCCGGCGCAGCCGCTGGAGATGCCATGCGGTTGCATGAGTAGGCCCGGGGGTCTCAGCAGCCCGTCAGGTGCCGCTTCGGGCGATCCTGCCGGTAGAAGTAGCTGCCCGCAGCCTCGAAGCCGGCCCGGACGTAGAGTTCCCGCGCGCCGGTGTTGGCCATCGTGACCAACAGCCAATATCCCGCCAGTCCAAGCCGGGTCCCCTCGCCGAGCAGGGACCGCAGTACAACGCGGGCATAGCCCCGGCGGCGTGCGTCCGGGCGGGTCGCCATGCAGTACAGGCCACCCCGGCGGGCGCCGTCGGGTTCTGTATCGGGCAGGGCAAGGCGCCCGACAGCGGCGGGCACGCCGTCGTCGTCCCGCACGAGGGCGTACAGCGAGGGGCAACCAGTCAGGATGCCGCGGGCGACGGCGAGGGCGGTCTCGTCGCCCCGGCCGTCCACACTCCACCAGAGCCGCAGCCACTCCGGGGACGGCACGGCGGATATTTCAACCCCGACGTCGGCCGCCGGTAAATCAATGCCGCCGTCGCGGACCAGCACCAGGGTCTCGGACTGCTTGGTGAACCCCTCGGCGCCCAGGCCGGCGTTGAGCGGCGCGCAGCGCGGGTCCTCGAATACCTGGAAAATCAGCGGCTGGCGGCGGGCCCGGTACCAGAGCCGGGCGTCGCGGAGCGCGGCCAGCAGCCGGCGCGGATCGTCGCCGGGTTCCCGCTCCCAGACGGAATTTGCCCGCTGCGTCACGCCGGAGGAGGACCGCAGCACCCACCCGCCGGACTCCTCCCGCTCCGCGGCGGCCCACGCCGCGTCCATCAGCGTCTCGAGCCCGGGGACTGCTATTGCTCCTGCGCCCATAATTTGTCCTCCGCAAAAAACCCGCTAAAAGACACCAGAGGCCCCCCGGTGTCCCGGGGAGCCTCATGGCGGTGCGTTGCTATTCGGGCTTCTTGCCCTCCGGCTTGAAGTCGACGCCGGCTTCCTTGCGCTGCTGCGCCGTGATCGGCGCGGGCGCCGCGGTCAGCGGGTCGTAGCCGTTGCCCGTCTTCGGGAAGGCGATGACGTCGCGGATGGACTCAACGCCGGCCAGCAGGGCGACCACCCGGTCCCAGCCGAACGCGATTCCGCCGTGCGGAGGCGCGCCGAACTTGAAGCCCTCAAGGAGGAAGCCGAACTTCGTCTGGGCGTCTTCCTTGCCCAGTCCCATCAGCTCGAAGACACGTTCCTGGACATCGCTCTGGTGGATACGGATCGATCCGCCGCCGATTTCGTTGCCGTTGCAGACAATGTCGTAGGCGTAGGACAGCGCCGATTCCGGATCCTTGTCGAAGCTGTCCATGAATTCGGGCTTCGGCGAGGTGAAGGCGTGGTGCACGGCCGTCCACTGGCCGCCGCCGACGGCGACGTCACCGGATGCGACGGCTGCAGCGGCCGGTTCGAACATCGGCGCGTCGACCACCCAGCAGAAGGCCCAGTCGCTCGGGTTGATCAGGCCGGTACGGTGGCCGATCTCGACCCGGGCCGCGCCGAGCAGGGCGCGGGAGGGTGCCTTCTCGCCGGCGGCGAAGAAGATGCAGTCACCGGGTTTGGCGCCGACGGCGCCGGCGAGGCCGGCACGCTCGGTGTCGGTGAGGTTCTTGGCCACGGGGCCGGCGAGTTCGCCGTCTTCCTTGAACAGGACGTAGGCGAGACCTTTGGCGCCGCGCTGCTTGGCCCATTCCTGCCAGGCATCGAGGGCACGGCGGGCCTGCGAGGCGCCGCCGGGCATGACGACAGCGCCGACGTAGGGAGCCTTGAAGACGCCGAAGTTGGTGTCCTTGAAGAATTCGGTGAGCTCGGTCAGCTCAAGGCCGAAGCGCAGGTCCGGCTTGTCCGAGCCGTAGCGGGCCATCGCGTCGTGGTAGGTGATGCGCTGGATCGGGGTGGGGATCTCGACGTCGATCAGCTTCCACAGTGCCTTGACGATGTTCTCGCCGAGCCGGATGATGTCGTCCTGTTCGACGAAGCTGGCTTCGATGTCGAGCTGGGTGAACTCCGGCTGGCGGTCCGCGCGGAAGTCCTCGTCGCGGTAGCAGCGGGCGATCTGGTAGTACTTCTCGAAGCCGCCGACCTGCAGGAGCTGCTTGAACAGCTGCGGCGACTGCGGCAGCGCGTACCAGGAACCCGGCGCCAGGCGCGCGGGAACGACGAAGTCACGGGCGCCTTCCGGCGTCGAACGCGTCAGGGTGGGCGTCTCGATCTCGACGAAGCCGTCCTGGTGCAGCAGTTCGCGGGCCACCCGGTTGGCTTCGGAGCGCAGGCGCAGGTTGCGGGCCGGCCCGGGCCGGCGCAGGTCCAGGTAGCGGTGCTTCAGGCGCGCTTCCTCTCCCACTTCGACGTGCTCGTCGATCTGGAACGGCAAAGCCTCGGAGGTGTTGAGGATGGTGACCTTCTCGGCCATGACCTCGATCTCACCGGTGGCCAGCGATGGGTTCTCGTTGCCCTCGGGACGTTTGGAAACGGTGCCGATCACCTGAAGCACGAATTCGTTGCGGAGGCCGTGGAAGACCTCTTCCTCGCGGACCACCACCTGGGCGACGCCCGAAGCGTCGCGCAGGTCAACGAATGCGACACCACCGTGGTCACGACGCCGGCCGACCCAGCCGGCGAGGGTTACGGTTTGTCCAATGTGCTCGGAGCGGAGGGATCCGAGGTCATGTGTGCGCAGCACAGCACGCCTTTCTGAAGAAGACAGAGGGAAAATCAAAGTCAGGTCCAACAGGTACAGAAATTAGGACCGCTACTGGAACGGTCCCGTTAGAGTTTACCCGTTGGAACAGCCGGGCCGCCCCGGGACAGATCAGCCGGCCTCGACTGGGGTTGCGGGCATCCGGCCCCATTCGGCCCAGGAGCCGTCGTAGACCCGCACCCGATCCCGCCCGGCCAGGTAGGTGAGCGCGAACCACGCCGTGGACGCTCGGGCACCGACTGTGCAGTAGGTGACAACTTCCCCGCCCGAGTCCGGCACCGGTGCGAAGAGCCGGCGCACCTCCTCGCCGCTGCGGAAGGCGCCGTCGGGCGTGCGCAATCCATCGATCTCCAGGTGCGTGGCTGAGGGGATGCGGCCGGCACGGCCGCCGGGCTCGGCAGCCCCCGAGGGCCAGAACCGTTCGCCGCGGAATTCGGCCTCGGTGCGGACGTCCAGCAGGGTGACCCCCGGGAGGCCGACGGCGTTTGCCACCTCGGGTTGTCCGGCCCGGAGTCGCGGGTCCGGTTCGGGCAGCGGGTATTCGGTCACGGCGGGCACGGACGGTTCCGTTGTCCACGGCCGGCCGGCCTGCTCCCAGGTAGTTCTGGCGGTGTCGAGGATGCGGGCCCGGGCATGGCCGTAAAGCTTCATCAGCCAGAAGCCCATCGCCGGCGCGTAGCCGTAGAAGACTACGGTCGAGTCCGGCGTAATCCCGGACTTGCCCAGCAGTGACTCGATGGCCGCCTTGTCCAGCAGCCGGTAGTCGGCGTCCTTCAGGTCCCGGTAGATGTTCCACAGCCTGGCGCCCGGAATGTGCCCGCCGTCGTAGGCTGCAGCACTCACGTCCACTTCGACAAGCCGAAGCAGCGGATCGCCGAGGTGATCTTCCAACCATTGGGGGCCAACGAGAACATCATCGCTGGCGTAGTTTCCGTCCTGCACTGCGAAACCTCCTCGGTGGTTCCCGCGGCGTCAATCCCGGCCACGCAAGGCAAATATTACGCCGCAGCCAACGGGATGGACACGGCTAGTTCTTGAGGATCCGGACCTGCAGGTCCTCCGCTGCCGGCGCCCAGCTGGCCGGATCGGCGTCGAGCTGCTCGCCGGTGCGGATGTCCTTGACCTGGTGCTTGCCGTCGTCGTCGGTGAACCAGACGAAGGGGATGCCGCGGCGGTCCGCGAACTTGATCTGCTTGCCGAACTTCTCGGCCTTCGCCGCGACCTCCGTGGCGATCCCGCGGGAACGCAGCTGCGCGGCCACATCCTGCGCCGCTCCCCAGCTTTCGTCGTTGCTGAGCGCCACAAGCACGGCCGTGGGCACCGCGCGGGATGCCTTGGCCAGGTCTTGGCTCAGGATCCGGGAAACCAGCCGGGTCACGCCGATTGAGAGTCCGACGCCGGGGAACGTGCGGTTGCCCTTGCTGGCCAGCGCGTCGTAGCGGCCGCCGGAGCAGATCGAGCCGAGCTGCTCGTGCCCCACGAGGACGGTTTCCACGACGGTGCCGGTGTAGTAGTCCAGGCCGCGGGCGATGCTGAGGTCCGCGACCACCCTGCCGGGAGCGCGCTGAACCGCGGCGGCAATGACCTGCTCCAGCTCGTTCAGGCCTTCCTCCAGCAACTCGTTGCTCACGCCCAGCGCCCGGACCTGCTGCACGAAGGAGGTGTCCGGAGTGCGGATGCCGGCCAGCTGGAGCGCGGCCTGCGCCTGCTCCGCGGTGGCACCGAGCTCGGACTGGAGCAGCTCGGCCACCTTGGCCGGGCCGATCTTCTCGAGCTTGTCGATGCTGCGGAGCACGCCGGCGGTGTCGGTGAGGCCTATGCCGTTGTAGTAGCCTTCGGCGAGCTTGCGGTTGTTGATCCGGAGCAGGAAGTCCGGGATCGGCAGGGCACCAAGCGCTTCGGCGATTACCAGCGCGATCTCAACGTCGTAGCGGAACGGCAGCGCGCCGTCGCCCACGATGTCGATGTCCGCCTGGGTGAATTCGCGGGCGCGGCCCTCCTGCGGACGCTCGCCGCGCCAGACCTTCTGGATCTGGTAGCGCCGGAACGGGAATGGGAGGTAGCCGGCGTTCTCCACCACGTACCGGGCGAACGGCACGGTCAGATCGAAGTGCAGGGCAAGCGCGTGGGGATCGGCCTTGTGTGCGGCAACATTGTCGGCCGCGGCGTTACCGTCGTCGTCCTGGAGCCGGCTCAGGCCGTAAACCTCTTTGTCGATTTCGCCCTTGCGGAGCAGCTGCCCCACCGTCTCCACCGCGCGCGTCTCGATCGAGGAAAAGCCGTGCAGTTCAAAGGTCCGCCGCAGGGTGTCCAGCACATGCAGTTCCACCAGCCGCTCCTCGGGAAGCCACTCGGGGAATCCGGACAGGGAGGCGGTGCGTGCCATGGTGGAATTTTCTCCTCTGATTACGACGGCGGGTCCAACGGCCGCGGCGTCGCGCGCAGACCGGCCGGTCGTGCATAAACTGTGTGCGGCAGTCAGTTTATGCTTTCGGCGCGCGCATCTCTAATGCGCCTGCCTGACATGGCTGCCGCCGGCAGCGCTGCCGGCAGCAGCCCGCTGCACCCCGGATCGGCCCAAGGCCCGACCCAGGGTACGGCCCTAACCCCAGGAGGACTTTTGGCGGCCAGTTCACGGAGCGCCCGCGAAGCCAAGCGGCGCATCCAGCAGATGGAGGCAAAGCGTGAGCTGCGCAGCGAGCAGGACAAACGCCGGAAGCGCGACAATACCCTCGCGATCGCCGGCGGTGCTGCCGCCCTGGTCCTCGCCATCGTGCTGCAGTTGACCGTGTTTGCCGGCAACCCGACCGAGGACGAATTCAAGACCGCGGAAGCCGGGCTGGCCAGCCCGTCGGCGTCCGCCACGCCGTCGCCCAGCGCGAGCAACGGCGAGAATATTCCGAAGCCGGACACCGCGGCGGGCAAGACCTTTACCGGCGAACTTGCCCTCAACAGCGGCACCCTCGGGATCGAACTGGACGGAACCAAGGCCCCCCAGGCAGCCGCCGTGTTCAAGTCGCTGGCGGACCAGAATTTCTACAAGGGACTCACCTGCCACCGGCTCACCACCGCCGATTCGTTCGGTGTGCTGCAGTGCGGCTCCAAATCCGGTGACGGCAAAAGCGACCCCGCCTACAACTGGGGACCGCTGGAAAACACCCCGGCCGACAACAAGTACCCGGCCGGCAGCATCGCCGTGGCCCGCACCGGCGGCAACGCCTACGGCAACGGAACACAGTTCTTTATCGTCTATAAAGACACCGTAATCCCGGCCGACGCCGCCGGCGGCTACACCGTGGTGGGTAAGGTCACGTCCGGGCTGGACGTCGTCAGCAACATCGCGGCGGCCGGCGTCAAACCGGGAGCCAGCGCCACGGACGGCGCCCCAGTGGAACCAGTCACGATAGACTCGTTCTCTCTGAAGTAGCCAGCCGGGGCCCTCGTGGCCGCGGTGCCGGTATTTCCCTCCAAGCGAAAGACTTCTAGCGGTGACACACAGTCAGCAATCCGACGAAACAGTGGCAGCAGCTGCCAACGAGACCGAAGCCGAGGTTACGGTGACCGACGCGGTCAGCGACCCCAGCCCCGCAACCGAGGCTGAGGCTCCGGCCGAAGCCGAAGCTCCGGCTGAGACCGAAGCCCTGGAACCCGCGGCCGAGGCAGCCCCGGCTGAGGTCGAAGCCCCGGCACCCGCGGCCGAGTCAGCCCCGGCTGAAGCCGAACCCGTTGCCGCCACACCCGCCCCGGCCCCCGCGCCCGCGCCGCCCCGGCCGGCTCCGTCGCCCGCCGCTTTCGCGGCCCGGCCGAAGTCGACGCCGTCTGCGGCCGCCCCGGTCGCCGCGCCTGCCTCCAGCGCCACATCGCTTGCCGAAGCCGCCCGCTGGGGCCGTGTTGAAGGCGACGGCCACGTGTTCCTGACCATCGATGGCGACGAACACCCCGTCGGCCAGTACCCGGGCGTCAGCGATGACGAGGCCCTCGGCTACTTCGCCCGCAAGTACGACGACGTCGTCGCCCAGGTTGTCCTGCTCGAGCAGCGCGTGGCCTCCAAGGCTCCGGCCGCGGACATGCAGAAGACCGTGACGCACCTGCGCGAGCAGCTGGCAGAACGGAACATGGTGGGCGACCTCCGTGCCGCGGAAACCCGCTTGGACACCCTGTCCGGCCAGATCACCGAACTGGAAAAGACCGAGAAGGCCGAACATGACGCCGTCCGCGCCGCCGAGCTGGCGGCCCGCGAGGCGATCGTGGCCGAGGCTGAGGAGATCGCCGGGCACGACCCGGCCCAGATCCAGTGGAAGACCTCCAGCGCCCGGATGAACGAGCTCTTCGAGAGCTGGAAAACCGCGCAGAAGAGCGGCGTCCGGCTGGGCCGCAGTAACGAGGACGCCCTCTGGAAGCGGTTCCGCGCCGCCCGCACCGTCTTCGACCGGCATCGCCGCGCCTACTTCTCCCAACTGGACAGCAACAACTCCGCGGCCAAGGCCGCCAAGGAGAAGCTGATCGCCGACGCCGAGGCGCTTTCCGCCTCGACCGACTGGGGTTTCGCCGCCGGCGAGTACCGGCGCCTGATGGACCAGTGGAAGGCTTCGCCGCGCGCCAGCCGCAAGGATGATGATGCCCTCTGGGCGCGTTTCCGGGCCGCGCAGGACGTCTTCTTCACGAACCGGCAAGCCGCCAATGAAGAGATCGACCAGGAGTACGGCGCCAACCTCACGGTGAAGGAAGCCCTGCTGGTGGAGGCCAACGAGCTGCTCCCGATCAAGGACCTGACCGCGGTCAAGAAGGCACTGCAGTCCATCCGTGACCGCTGGGAGGAAGCCGGCAAGGTTCCCCGCGCGGACATGGGCCGGATCGAGGCCGGCCTGCGGAAGGTGGAGGACGCTGTCCGCCACGCCGAGGACGAAAACTGGAAGCGTTCCAACCCGGAGACGAAGGCACGCACCAACAGCGCCCTGTCGCAGCTGGAGTCCGCCATCGCCGGACTCAAGGAAGACCTGGCCAAGGCGGAGAAGGCCGGCGACGAACGCAAGATCAAGGCAGCCCAGGAGGCGCTCGAGGCACGCCAGGCCTGGCTTGAGCAGCTTGAGCGTTCGGCCAGCGAGCTCTCCTAGCAGCTCCTAGCAATTCTCGACCGCCGGTCATCATGACCGGCACGAACAGGCCCCGCCCGGTTATCCACATGACCGGGGCGGGGCCTTTTCGGCGCTCGGGGAAGGCACCACGATGGCAGCATGGTCATCCAGCCCGGCTACTCCGCTTCCGGCCACCCGTCCAACCCCGCCGCCTGCCACCCGCCCGGGGCGGCGCCGCCCGTGCTCTACTTCCCCGGAACGCCGTTCTCCTGGGCGGAGCTGCAGGCCATGGCGGCCGACGGCGTGCTGACGCAGCTCTCCCAGCGCGGCTACCTGCCGCCCGGCGCCGCAGCCACCCCGCAGCTGCGGGCTCGGGCGGCGGCCTGCGCCATTCCGGCGCCGATCAGGCAGCGGGTGGTCGCGGGGCGGATGACGGCGGCCTGGATCTACGGCTGCGCCGGGGAACCTGACCGCATCGCATTGCTGGTCGATGCCAGCCGGCGGGTATCGAGCCTCCGGGCCACCCGCGGCTGCAGTTTTCACGAGGTGCGGCTGGGCCCGTTCGACGTCGTGAGCCTGGGCGGGCTCATG
The DNA here is from genome assembly GCA_026393275.1 of Arthrobacter sp. GTDB lineage: Bacteria > Actinomycetota > Actinomycetes > Actinomycetales > Micrococcaceae > Arthrobacter. The sequence goes on along the minus strand of JAPLAM010000100.1, from coordinate 21,837 downwards.
GTGTCCAGCCCGCTCCGGACAGCGGTGGACATCGCCCTGCACGTGGAGCCCGAGCGCGCGCTGCCGGCGCTGGGTGCCTTCCTGGCGGCGCCCGAACTAAACGTCCGGTTGCGGCTGCTGATCCGGGCCGTGGAGGCGACCCCGCGGGTGCCGCACAAGCAAGCGGCCCTGGCCAAGCTGGCGACCCTGCTGCCGGAGGAACGCGGCAGCGCCGGCCCGGTCCGTTAGTGCAGCACCTAGCTGCGGCGGCGGTTGCCTGTGGTGCGGTAGACGTCGAACACGCCGTCGATGCGCCGGACGGCGCTGAGCACGTGGCTCAGGTACTTCGGATCACCCATCTCGAAGGCGAACTTGGAGATCGCCACCCGGTCGGTGGAGGTGTGCACGCTCGCGGCCAGGATGTTGACGTGGTTCTCGGACAGCACCCGGGTGACGTCGGAGAGCAGCGACTTACGGTCCAGCGCTTCGACCTGGATTTCCACGAGGAACACGCTGGACTGCGTCGGCGCCCACTCCACCTCGACGATCCGGTCCGGCTGGTCCATTAGGCCGGACACGTTCGTACAGTCGGTCCGGTGCACCGAGACGCCGGAGCCGCGGGTGACGAAGCCCAGGATGGGGTCCGGCGGCACCGGGGTGCAGCAGCGTGCCAGCTTCACCCAGACGTCGTCGACGCCGCGGACCACGACGCCGGAGTCGGAGTAGCGGGTCTTGCTGACCTGGGCGGGGATGGAAACCTCGGTGAGGTCGTCCTCGGGGGTGTCGTTGCCGCCGAGGCTCTCGACGAGCCGTTCCATCACGGACTGGGCCGAGGTGTGGCCGTCGCCCACCCCCGCGTACAGCCCGGAGATGTCCGTGTACTTGAAGTCCTCGGCAATCGCAGCGAGGGCGTCGTGGGTCATCAGGCGCTGCAGTGGAAGGTTCTGCTTGCGCATGGCCTTGGTGAGCAGGTCCTTGCCGCGGTCGATCGCTTCTTCGCGGCGTTCCTTGCTGAACCACTGCCGGATCTTGTTGCGGGCACGGGCGCTCTTGACGAAGTGCTGCCAGTCCTGGCTCGGGCCGGCGCCTTCGGCCTTGGAGGTGAAGATCTCCACCCAGTCGCCGTGGTTCAGTTCGCTGTTGAGCGGAACGAGCTTGCCGTTGACGCGCGCGCCGATGGTCCGGTGCCCCACCTCGGTATGGACCGCGTAGGCGAAGTCCACCGGCGTCGATCCGGCGGGAAGGGCCATGACCTCGCCCTTGGGGGTGAAGACAAAGACTTCGCGGGCGTTGATCTCGAAGCGCAGGGAGTCGAGGAACTCGCCGGGATCGGAGGTTTCCTGCTGCCAGTCGACGAGTGAACGGAGCCAGCCCATGTCACCGTCGCGCGGGCTGCCCGGACCGGCCGCCGTCCGGTTCGGCTGGTCCTTGTACTTCCAGTGCGCCGCGACGCCGTATTCGGCGCGCCGGTGCATCTCGTGGGTCCGGATCTGGATTTCCACCGGTTTTCCGCCGGGGCCGATCACCGTGGTGTGCAGCGACTGGTACATGTTGAACTTGGGCATCGCGATGTAGTCCTTGAACCGGCCCGGCAGCGGGTTCCAGCGCGAGTGCATCGCACCCAGCGCGGCGTAGCAGTCCCGCACCGAGTCGACCAGCACGCGGACGCCCATCAGGTCGTTGATGTCGTCGAAGTCCTTATCGCGGACGATCATCTTCTGGTAGATCGAGTAGTAGTGCTTGGGCCGGCCGGTGATCGTGGCCTTGATCTTGGCCGCCCGCAGGTCCTCGGTGATCTGGTTGCGGATGACGGAGAGGTTCTTTTCCCGCTCCGGGGTCCGGTCCCCCACCATCCGCACGATTTCCTCGTAGACCTTGGGGTACAGGGCGGCGAAGGACAGGTCCTCGAGTTCCCACTTGATGGTGTTCATGCCGAGCCGGTGTGCCAGCGGAGCGAAGATCTCCAGGGTTTCGCGCGCCTTGCGGGCCGAGGACTCGGCGGAGACGAAGCGCCAGGTGCGGGCGTTGTGCAGCCGGTCGGCGAGCTTGATCATGAGCACACGGATGTCCTTGGCCATGGCCACGACCATTTTGCGCACGGTTTCGGACTGGGCGGCCTCGCCGAAGCTGACCTTGTCCAGCTTGGTGACCCCGTCGACCAGCATGGCGACTTCGGGCCCGAACTCACCCTTGAGGTCCGCCAGCGTGTAGGAGGTGTCCTCGACGGTGTCGTGCAGCAGTGCGGCGGCCAGCGTCGACCCGCTCAATCCCAGCTCGGCCAGGATCGTCGCGACCGCCACTGGGTGGGTGATGTAGGGGTCGCCGCTCTTGCGCTTCTGGCCGCGGTGGCAACGCTCCGCCACCACAAACGCCCGCTGGATGAGCTCGAAGTCGTCCTTCGGGTTGTTGGCGCGCACGGTGCGCAGCAAGGGCTCCAGGATCGGCGAGTAAGCGGGTGTGCCGCGGCCGGTCAGGCGCGCCAGCCGTGAGCGGGTGCGTTCGCGGCGTCCGGGGAACGTCGGCCGGGTCCCGGAATTGTCCACGGGCACGGCAGCGTCGGGGCGTCCGGCAGCCACCAGGCCAGTCTGCAGCCCCTGGCCGGCACCCTTATCCGCCGGAACCGCAGGCGCCGGCGTCGAACGTTCTTCCAATGAAGCACCCCTCACAACCCGTTAATTATTCAAGTCTATTCCGCGCCGGGAGACTTCGATAACCGGCGCCCAACGGCGACGGGCCGGAGACCGTCACGGGGACGTTCTCCGGCCCGTCGGGCGGATTTCGGCTAGGCAGTGGCCGGGGCCACCTTGGCGGCATTTTCGGCGCGCCGCTGCTGGACGCGCCTGGCCTGCTTGATCAGTTCCGGCTCGCCCTGGCGCAACGCGGCGTAGAGCGGCGCCGCGATGAAGATGGTCGCGGCGGTGCCGATCAGGATCCCCACGAAGAGCGCCAGCGAGAGGTCGCGCAGCGTTCCCGCGCCCAGCAGCCCGGCACCGATGAACAGGATGGCGCCCACCGGCAGGATGGCCACCATCATGGTGTTGATGGAGCGCACCAGGGTCTGGTTGACGGCGAGATTGACCTCTTCGCCAAACGTGCGCCGGGTGGACGCCTGCAGGTCCGAGGTGTTTTCGCGGATCTTGTCGAAGACCACCACGGTGTCATACAGCGAGTAGCTGAGAACAGTCAGGAAACCGATGATGGCCGAAGGCGTCACCTCGAAGTCACTGAGCGAGTACACCCCCGCGGTGATGAACATCGTCACCAGCATGCCGGCCAGGGCGGAGATCGACATCTTCCAGGTCCGGAAATACAGCGCCATCAGGACCGCGGCGAGGGCCACGAAGATCAGCAGGCCGAGGAGCGCCTGCTTGGTCACGTCCGCGCCCCACGTCGGGCCCACGAACGTCGAGGTGACCTCGTTGTCCGTCACGCCGTACGTCTTGGTGAGTCCCTCCTTGATCTTGAGCGTCTCGTCGTCGCTGAGCTTGTCCGTCTGGATGCGCATGGTGTTGCCGGCGACGTTGGCGACGCGCGGCTGGCTGCCGGCCACGACATCCTGCACGGCCTTCTCGCCGAGGCCGGGGTCCGTGTCCTTGACGTTGGACACGGTGAACTCGGAGCCGCCGCGGAACTCGATGCCGAGGTTGAAGCCGCCCTTGGCGACCGGCAGCAGGATAGACAGTGCGACGGCGACCGCGGCGATCAGGAACCAGATCTTCTTGGAAGCGACAAAATCGTACGAGCGCTTGCCCGTGTAAAGCTCGTTACCGAATGTGGCGAAGCTGGCCATTTATTTGCCCTCCTTGGACGCGCTCTTGGAGGAACCGGCAAGCTGTCCCTGTTTTCCTTGTTCCTGCTTTTCCGCGAGGCGCCGTTCTGCAATCGTCATCCGGCGTTCGGCCTCGGCCACGGCGCCGGAATTCTTGGCGCGCGGCGCGGCAACCGGCTTGTCCTGCGGCGTGCGGATCCGTCCGGCGCCCCGGTACAGGGGCACGGCGCCGAGCCGCTTCGGATCGAGGCCCGAGAACTTGTGGCCTTCGCCGAAGAACTTGGTGCGGGCCAGGACCTGCAGGGTCGGGTGGGTGAACATGAAGACGACGATCAGGTCAGCGATAGCGGTCAGGCCCAGGGTGAACGCGAAGCCGCGGACGTTGCCCACTGCCACGAAGTACAGCACGAGCGCTGCCAGCAGGTTGACAGCCTTGGAGGCAAGGACGGTGCGCTTGGCGCGCTTCCAGCCGTTCTCCACGGCCGAGACCAGGCCGCGGCCTTCGCGGAGCTCGTCACGGATGCGTTCGAAGTAGACGATGAAGGAGTCCGCCGTCTGGCCGATCGCCACGATGAGGCCGGCCACACCTGCCAGCGAAAGGCGGTAGTTCTCCGTCCAGCCCAGGATCGCGATGGCCAGGTAGGTGAGCCCGCCAGCGACGACGAGGGAGGCGACGGTAACGAAGCCGAGAGCCCGGTACTGGAACAGCGAGTAGACCACGACCAGCAGCAGGCCGATCAGGCCGGCCAGCATGCCCATCCGGAGCTGCTCCCCGCCAAGGGTGGCCGAAATCTGCTGTTCGCTCTGGATTTCGAAGCTGATCGGCAGGGCGCCGAAGCGCAGCTGGTCAGAGAGGGCCTTGGCGGACTGCTCCGTGAAGCCACCGGTGATCTGCGGGCGGCCATCGGTGATGACGGCCTGGGCCCGCGGGGCCGAAATGACCTGGTCGTCCAGGACAATGGCGAACTGGGCCTTCGGGTCCGACCCGGTCTCGCCGCCGGCAGCGACGTAGAACTGGTTCAGCCGCTCCGTGATCGTCTTGAACTTGGTCGTGCCGTCGGCGTCGAACTGGATGTCAACGGCCCACTGGTTGGTGACCGCGCCCTGGGCGCCGCGCTGCAGCTGGAAGGAGGAGGTCGTGATGTTCGATCCCTTGACCTCGACCGGTCCCAGGATGTACTTGATGGCGGGCTTGCCGTCGGCTGCGGGCTCGCAGGTCACGAGCGGCTTGGCCGGGTCGGAGCGTTCCTGCTTGTCCTGCGACGGGTTAACGCAGTCCAGGGCCTCGAACTTCTTGTAGACGTCCGCGGTAACCCAGTTCTCGTCACTGCTGTTCGCGGGCGCGGCGGTCGGCTTGGGCAGCTTGTCGTCCGGGGTCCGGGACTCAGCGGGAACCGCGGCGCCGGCGCCGGCCTGGATGACAGGGCGGAAGTTCATGTCCGCGGACGCCTGGATCAGCGCGCGGGTCTCCTTGGAGGGCGTGCCCGGAAGGCTGACGACGACGTTGCGGCCGGACTGCGTGCTGATCTCGGCTTCGGCGACGCCGGAGCCGTCCACGCGCTGGCGGATGATCGCCACGGCCTGGTTGAGCTGCTCTTCGTTGATGCCCGAACCGCCCTCCACCTTGGGCGCCAGGATCATCTGGGTGCCGCCTTCAAGGTCCAGGGCCAGCTTCGGGGCCCAGCTGGCGTGCCCGGCCATGGTGCCGCCGGCCAGGACGGCAGTCAGGACGGCGATCATCACGCCGAGCCAGACCAGCACCCTGCGGGCTGAATTTTTGGGGCCAGTTCGTGCCATTGTCGATCTTTCTATTGTTTACGGAAGAACCGCCGGTGCTGCCCGGTGGGCGTGCACCGGCGGATGCCCGCGTACCGTAGCTTCGCGGGATAGCTCAGAGGGCAGACTAGCTGTCTTTCTTGCCTTCGTCGTTCAGGCGGCGCAGGGTTTCGTCAGGCGTTTCGCTGCGCATCGCGTCGGCGGCCGGCGCGGTGCTGTCGGCCTTGTCGAAGGTCAGCGAGGAGGCGTCGTCGGGAACAACCGCGGACTCCTCGGCGGCGGCGACGGGCTCGACGATCTTGGTGACGGCCTGGCGGTGCACGGTGGCGGTGTTGCCCGGGGAGAGTTCCAGGACGACCTTGTTCTCGGCGTCGTCGATCTCGACGATGCGGCCGAACAGACCAAAGCTGGTCATGACCTCAACGCCGGGGCCGAACTTTGACTGGAGCTGGGCCTGCTGCTGCTGCGTCTTCTTGTTGCGGCGGAACATCATAAAGACGAACACGGCGAGCATGACGAACAGGAGAATTGTCATTGGATCCAAGGGAAAGTTCCGTTCTGTACTTACAAGCTGGTTTCAGAGCAACGTCCGCCTCGCTCCGGGGCTGTATGGAACCTGGCAGGATATCCGGCAGGGAACCATGTCTGGCCAACGGCGGACTAGCGGTAGCCGCGCACGGAAACAAAGGCCCGAACGTGCCGAGCGTCATTCCAGTCTAAAGGGAAAAGGTCAAGAGCGAGTGCTATTGACCATTACGGATCCATTCCGGCTCAACTTCGTTATCAGCACCGCCACCGATCCCGGATGGGTCGGCGTCGGCGTCTCCGGCACGGAACAGGTCCAGCGGATCCTGGCCGAACGCACCGGCGGGCACCGCGAAGCCCAAATGCGTCCAGGCCGGCGCCAGCGCGATCCGCCCGCGCGGCGTCCTGCCCAGCAGGCCCTCCCGGACCAGATAGGGTTCGGCGACGGTCTCCACCGTTTCGGTTTCCTCGCCGACGGCGATGGCCAGCGTGGACAGGCCCACCGGACCGCCGCCGAACTTGGTGATCAGCGCCTCCAGCACGGCCCGGTCCAGCCGGTCCAGGCCGCGCTTGTCCACTTCATACATGTCGAGGGCGGCGGAAGCCGCGCGTGCGTCGATCTGCTCGACCCCGTGCACCAGCGCCCAGTCCCGGACCCGCCGCAGCAGCCGGTTGGCGATGCGGGGCGTGCCCCGGGACCGGCCGGCGATCTCACTGAAACCGGCCGAGTTCACCTTCAGGTCCAGCAGGCCTGCAGAGCGGCGCAGCACCAGTTCAAGCTCCTCGACGGAGTAGAACTCAAGGTGGCCGGTGAAGCCGAACCTGTCCCGCAGCGGCCCGGGCAGCAGTCCCGCGCGGGTGGTGGCGCCCACCAGGGTGAACGGCGGCAACTCGAGCGGGATCGCGGTGGCGCCGGCGCCCTTGCCGACGACGATGTCGACACGGAAGTCCTCCATGGCCATGTACAGCATTTCCTCGGCCGGCCGGGACATCCGGTGGATCTCGTCGAGGAACAGGACCTCGCCCTCGGAGAGCGAGGACAAGATGGCCGCCAGGTCCCCGGCATGCTGGATCGCCGGGCCGCTGCTGATCCGCAGCGGGGCGTTCATCTCGGCGGCGATGATCATGGACAGCGTGGTTTTGCCGAGCCCGGGCGGGCCGGACAGGAGCACGTGGTCGGCGCTGCGGCCGCGCATCCGGGACGCCTCCAGGACGAGCGAGAGTTGTTTGCGGACCCGGTGCTGGCCGACGAAATCGTGCAGGTTCTTGGGCCGGAGGGCGGCCTCGATGACACGTTCCTCCGGTTCCTCTCCCCCGCCGACGAGGGACGGCTCAGCCACGGGCGCCTACCCGGTTCCCGGCGCGGGCGCCGTCCTGGCCCAGCCAGCGCAGCGTGGCGCGGAGGATTTCCGCAACGTTGCCCTGCTCGGCGAGTTCCGGGGAATCGGCCAGCGACTTGTCGATGCTGGAGGTCGCATCCTTCTCGGACCAGCCCAGGCTCGTCATGGCGGCCACCACCTGCGGCTTCCAGACTGCTTCGGCGGAACGGGTTGCGGCGGCACCGTCGGAACTGCCGAGGGTGCCGTGCGGGACCAGTTTGCCGGCCAGTTCAAGCACAATCCGGCCCGCGACCTTGGGCCCGATGCCCGGAACCTTGGTGAACGCCTTGCCGTCGCCGGAGTGCGCGGCGACCCGGATCGCCTCGGGTTCGTGGACGGCCAGGACGGCCAGCGCCAGGCGCGGTCCGACGCCGCTGACGCTGAGCAGCACGTCGAATACCTCGCGTTCGTCGTCGCTGGAGAATCCGAAAAGCGTCAGCGAGTCTTCCCGCACGATCAGGGAGGTGAACAGCTTGCCCTCGTCCCCGACGCGGAGCCGGCTGAGGGTCTGCGGCGTGGCGTTGACGCTCATGCCGGCGCCGTTAAGGTCGATCACCGCCGAGGACAGGCCGACGTGCGCAACGGTTCCGCGGAGAAAACTGATCAAGGCCTGGCTCCTGGGTTTACGACTGGTTTACAGCCGGCTATCCGAACATATCTACGAATACCCTACCAAGTCGTGCGGTCACTCAGCCGGACATTCAGCGCGCACGGCGCGCTTTTGCCTCCGCGTCCGCCCAGGCACGCTGCGCGGGGGTCAGGGACTGGCTGCCGGGTCCCGTGGTGGCGACGGCAGCACCGCTGCCCGCCCGCCAGGCATGGGTAATGGCCAGTGCCAGCGCGTCGGCGGCGTCGGCGGGCCGCGGCGGCGCATCAAGCCGCAGGATCTTGGTGACCAGCTTGGTGACGGCGTCCTTGTTGGAGGTTCCGCTGCCGGTCACGGCAGCCTTGACCTCCGAGGGCGTGTGCAGCGCCACCGGGATGCCGCGGCGCGCGGCGGCCGCGATCACGACGCCGGAAGCCTGGGCGACGCCCATCACCGTGCTGACGTTGAGCTGGGAGAAGACCCGTTCCACGGCGAGGACGTGCGGCTGGTACTTGTCCAGCCAGTCATCGATCGAGGTGGCAATGACGAGCAGCCGCTGGTCGAGGCTCTCGTCCGGGGACGTGCCGACGACGCCGAACGCCACCATGGTGGCGCGTCGGTTTTTCTCGACGTCCACGACGCCGATCCCGCAGCGGGTTAGGCCCGGATCGACGCCGAGGACGCGAAGGGTCACTCGGCTTCCAGTGCGGCCTGCACTTCGTCACTGAGGTCTGCGTTGCTGTAGACGTTCTGCACGTCGTCGAGCTCTTCCAGGGCGTCCACGAGCTTCATGAACTTCTTGGCGGCATCGAGGTCCAGCGGCACCTGCATGGAGGGCACGAACTCGGCCTCGTCGGTGTCGTACTCGATCCCGGCTTCCTTCAGCGCATCACGGATGGCCTGCAGGTCGGTCGGTTCAGAGTGGATCTCGAAGCTGTCGCCGTTGTCTTTGACTTCCTCGGCGCCGGCGTCGAGGACCGCCATCAGCACGTCGTCCTCGCTCAGGCCGTTCTTCGGCAGCGAGACGACGCCCTTGCGGGAGAAGAGGTAGCTGACCGATCCGGGGTCGGCAATGCTGCCGCCGTTGCGGGAGATGGCGAGCCGCACTTCGGAGGCGGCGCGGTTCTTGTTGTCCGTCAGGCACTCGATCAGCAGCGCCGAGCCCTGCGGGCCCCGGCACTCGTACATGATCTCGGTGTAGTCCACGACCTCACCGGTGAGGCCGGCGCCGCGCTTGATGGCGCGGTCGATGTTGTCAGCGGGGACCGAGGTCTTCTTGGCCTTGGTGACGGCCAGTTCCAGGCCCGGGTTGCCGGCCAGGTCGGGGCCGCCCATCCGCGCGGCGACTTCGATGTTCTTGATCAGCTTGGCGAACGACTTGGCCCGGCGGCTGTCCAGGATGGCCTTCTTGTGCTTGGTCGTCGCCCATTTGGAGTGGCCTGACATGCTTACGCTTCTCCTCTGATCATTCGAATAAACAGTTCATGCACGCGCTTCTCACCCGTAACTTCGGGGTGGAAAGAGGTGGCCAGCAGCTTGCCGGCACGCACAGCAACAATTCTAGCGGTCCCGTCGAGGGATTCCGGGTGGCCCGCCTTCGACGGTTCCACCTGCGCGAGGACATCAACACCGGCGCCGACGCGTTCCACCCACGGCCCGCGGATGAACACGGCGTGCACCGGGGCCACGCCGCTCTCGCCGGCGCTGAACTGAAGTCCCTTGAATTCAAGGTCGGTCTCGAACGATTCGCGCTGCCGGCCGAAGGCATTGCGCCGCACCGTGATGTCGAGTCCGCCGAAGGTCTGCTGCGGGTTGCCTGCGAGATCCGTGGCGGGGTCGGCGATGTCGTCGGCCAGCAGGATCATGCCGGCGCAGGAGCCGTAGACGGGAAGCCCGGCCTGGATGCGTTCGCGCAGCGGATCCCGGAGGTCGAAGGCCCTGGCAAGCTTGTCGATGGTGGTCGATTCACCGCCGGGAATGATGAGGCCGTCAAGGCCGTCCAGCTCGGCGGGGCGGCGGACGCTGAGGCCGACGGCGCCGGCGGCTTCCACGACGTGCAGGTGTTCGCGGAAGTCGCCCTGGAGCGCCAGGACGCCGATCCGGAGGCCGGACCCCACGCGGGGGCCAGGCGGGGAAGGGGGGTTGGTCATCCTGCCAGCATAGTGCGCGGGGTTCTGTGAGGCCGCACCGAAGCCGCACCGGGGCGCGGCTTCGGGCCCGGTTCCTCGCTGCCGCTGGGATATATTACAAGGCATGCTCTACATCAGCGTTCCGCTCGGCAAGCTCGTCCGCCGGGTCTCCCGGCTCCGGGGTGGAGGCTCTGCCCTCCCCGGCCTGGTGGTCGAAAAAATCGACCCCGGCTTCATGCGGCGGACCCTGTCCACGCTGCCGCTGGGCGTCGCCGTCGTCAGCGGCACGAACGGCAAGACCACCACCACCAAGATGGTGGTGGAACTGCTCGAAAGCCAGGGCCTGAAGGTCTTCACCAACCGCACCGGCAGCAACTTCACCCGGGGCGTCGCCGCCGCGCTGCTGGGTGAGGTGGACTGGCGCGGCCGGCTCGACGCCGACGTCGCCGTCCTGGAGCTGGACGAGGCCCACGCCGTGCACTTCGTCAACCAGGTCCCGCCGCGGTACTGCCTGCTGCTGAACGTCCTCCGGGACCAGCTGGACCGCTTCGGTGAGATCGACAAGACCGCCGAACTGCTGCAGCATATCGCCGCCAAAACCACCGGGACCGTCGTCCTGAACCGTGAAGATCCGCGCGTCGCGCGAATCGCGGACACGCTCAAAACGGACACGGTCACCACAGTTCCGGGCGGCGGACCCGACGTCCGCTACTTCGGCCTCGACGACTCACTGCTGAGCACCTTCCCCAACGACGACGAGATGCGGGCAGCGCCGGGCAGCCCGGTGCCGCCGGCTCCTCCGCGGCCGCCGGCCGACGTCGTCCTCCGCCGGGTGGGCGCCGACGACGCCGACTTTGAGTACGACGGCGCCATGGTCACCACCGGCATGAAACTGCGCGGCGTGTACAACATCTTCAACGCGGCGGCGGCGCTGACCCTGGCCCGGGTGATCGCGGCGCGGGGAACCGCCGGGCAGGGACTAGCCTCCGAGGGAAAACCAGCGGCGGACAGTGCGGGGCTGCTGAAGGCGCTCGCGAACGTGGCGCCCGCGTTCGGCCGCGGTGAGAGCCTGGTGGTCGACGGGCTGCCCCTGGAACTGGTCCTGGTCAAGAACCCCAGCGGCTTCCGGCTGGGCCTGAAGTCCTTCCCGGCCGCCGGTTACGCGACGATGGTCGCCATCAACGACAACTACGCCGACGGCCGGGACATGTCCTGGCTGTGGGACGTCGAATTCGACACCCTCCGTGACGGCGGCGTGGACCAGCTCACCGGCTCCCGCGCCTATGACATGGCGCTGAGGCTGCAGTACGACGACGTCGCGGTCGGCGCCGTCGACCCGGAGATTGCGCCGGCCTTGGCTGCCTTCATCCGCGGCGGCCAGGGTAAGCCGAAGCGCATCTTCTGCACCTACACAGCCATGCTGGCGATCCGCCGCGAGCTGTCCAAAATCACCACAGTGGAGGTGGTCTCATGACCCCTGACTCCCCCGACACCCCGCACGGGCTCTCTTTCGGGCATGAACTGCCGCCGGAGGACTCCGCCGCCCCCGGCAAGGGGACCATCCGCGTCCTGCAGCTCTACCCGCGGGACATGAACATCTACGGCGACTGGGGCAACGCCCTGGTCCTGGCCCAGCGGCTGCGCTGGCACGGGTACACCCCGGAGCTGCTCGAGTACAACGTCGGCGATGATTTCCCGGCCAACATCGACCTCGTGGTGGGCGGCGGCGGCCAGGACAGCGGCCAGCTCGTGATCCAGGACGACCTGCTGTCCCGCGAAACCACCCTCAAAGCGATGGCCGAGGACGGCACGCCCATGCTGGTGATCTGCGGGCTGTACCAGCTGTTCGGTAAATTCTTCAAGACCAGGACCGGATCGGTCATCCCGGGCATTGGCGTCCTGGACGTGGAGACCCACGGCACGGACGAGCGGCTGATCGGAAATGTCGCGGTGTCCTCCCCCGAGTTCGGCACCGTCCTGGGGTACGAAAACCACAGCGGCCAGACCACGCTGGGCCCGGGCGTCGCACCGTTGGGAACCACCGCCAAGGGCACCGGCAACAACAGCAGTGACGGCCAGGAAGGCGCCCGCTACCGCAACATCGTGGCCAGCTACCTGCACGGCTCGCTGCTGCCCAAGAACCCTGCCGTGGCGGACTTCCTGATTAAGACCGCCGTGGAGCGCAAGTACGGCAGCTTCACGCCCGGCACCCCGGACGACTCCTACGCCGTCCTGGCTCGCGAGCACGCAGCCCGCCGCCCCCGCTGACGCCCGGACACGGCACTCCCATGATCGTGGTTGCACCCGACAGCCCGGCGCGTCCCGACGTCCGGCGCCTCCTGGATGAACACCTCGCGGACATGTTCGCGACCTCCCCGGCCGATAGTGTGCACGCTCTCGACCACGGAGCGCTGGCCAGCCCGGACATCGCCTTCTGGACCGCGCGCGACGACTGCGGGGTCCTGCTGGGCTGCGGGGCGCTGAAAGACCTCGGAATGGACGAAGGCGAGATCAAGTCAATGCGGTCGGCGCAGAACGCCCGCGGCCGGGGCGTTGCCGGGCTGCTTCTCAACCGGATCCTGGAGGAGGCCCGGGAACGCGGTCACGGCCGTGTGTATCTGGAGACCGGCACGGAAGACTATTTCGCTCCGGCACGACGGCTTTATGAACGGCACGGCTTCGCGGTCTGCCCACCCTTTGCCGATTACGTTCCCGACCCCCACAGCGTCTTTATGGCGCGTTCCCTGGCCGACGCGCCGGGCTGACCTGCTGCGGTTGACGATCGGCGCCGTTGAGCCCGCACAGCAGGTGCACCAGCGGCGCCGTCGTCATTTCCCGGTCTCGCTGCTCCGGAGCAGCTGCGCGAACTCCGCGGGCCGGGTCGCCGGCCACCAGTGGCCGCTGTCCACGCTCACGACGGTCAGGTCATCGACCCACGCTTCGAGCCCCTCCGCCAGGTCCGGGGACAGGAAGGGATCCCTGGCCGGCACCACCACTTGCACCGGTATCGTCACGCGCGCGGCAGCCGGCCAGCTTCGACCGGCGACGATGTTGCTCCGGTACAGCGCCAGGCCGCGGACGGGATCGTTCCCGACGTCGCGCTTGGCAACCTGTTCGTAGCGCCGTGTGAGGAACAGCCGCCAGGCGGCCTCGGGCAGGACCGGGAGCAGGAATCCGCCGATGTACCAGCTGCGCAGTATCTGCCCGGCCAGCTGCCGCCAGGCCCGCGGGTTCCGGAACCGTGAGCGCATCCAGCGTGAGAAGTGCCGGAGGTCCGGCCCGGATATGCTCGTGTACCGGCCGATCAGCCCGGCGGCGCGGGGGTCCTGCACGGCGGCCCATCCCTGGATTGACCCCCAGTCATGGCCCACCAGATGGACCCCCGCGGCGCCGACGCCGGCCAGGACGGCAAACACGTCGTCCACCAGCGTGGCCAGGGTGAAATCGCCGGGGCTTTCGAGGACGGCGGACGCACCCGCGTTGCGCGTGTCGTAGGCGATCACGTGGTGCGTCGGCGCGAGCTCCTGGATCGCCGGAAGGAACACCCGGTGGTCGTCAGGATAGCCGTGCACCAGCAGCAGTGTCGGCACGCCGGGACCGGGCTGCCGGCCGTATTCGAACACAGCCAGCGCGGCTCCTCGCGCCGTGACGGTACGCCGTCGTTCGCCCAATGGTCCCTCCAGTGGAATCACAGCTACCCCTCCTTAGTTATCAGCAGTTCGTGGGCTCCTGCCGTGGCGGCACCCAGCGATTCCACCACAGTCCTGGTCCGCAGCCGGGTGGCCGCATCCGCGGCGGCCCCGGCGCACGGACCCTGCGGGGCATCGGAGGCGACCGAGCACCAGCGGTAGGGTCCGCGGACGATCACCGACGGTGCCCAGGCCAGGTCCGAGGCCGTCCACGTGCCGGCAGCATCCTGGCTGAACTGGGCCCGCACCAGCAGGCCCTCGTTGTTCACCACGTAGCTCGGAGACAGTTCGGTGATGCCGTTGCCCAGCCCGTAGACGATCCAGGTGCCCTTGTACTGTTCGATCGGGAGCACCGAGTGGGTGTGGTGGCCGTAGATCATGGTGAACTGGCCGCTGTCCACCAGGGCATGCGCGACGGTGCGCTGCTCGGCGTTGGGCGCGCTGGAGTACTCGTCGCCGGCATGCATGACGCCCAGGACGATGTCCGCCCCGAGTGCCCTCGCCTGGCGTGCCTTGGCGATCATCGCGGCGGGATCGAGCATGTCCACCTGCCAGGGCTGCTCCGGCGTCTGCCCGTTCAGCCCGTACGCGCCCTCGATCACGGCGATTTTCGCGGCGGCGGTCTGCAGGATCAGGACGCCCCGGGAGTCGGCTTCGCTGCGGTAGGAGCCGGTGTGCTGCAGCCCGGCGGCGTCCAGGGCATCCAGCGTGCGGACAAGCCCAGCGGTGCCGCGATCGATCGTGTGGTTGCTGGCCGTGGTGCACGCCTGGTACCCCACCTGCTGCGCCGCCGTGATGATCTGCGGCGGGACGTTGAACGAGGGGTAGGCGGAGAACGGCCCGGTGGGTCCGGCCACCGGCGTTTCCTGGTGGCAGATCGCGAGGTCGCTCTTTTCGATGTACCGGCGCTGTCCCGCCAGCAGCGGCCCGAAATCCAGGCCCTTGGCGCCGGCGGCGAGGGCATCCGCTCGGGCCTGCTCCCACAGTTGGGCGTGCACCAGCATGTCTCCGGTCACGAGGACGGAGGTGCAGCGTACCGCCGCGCAGGCAGGACCCTTCCCCGGCGTGGGAGTGGGCGTGGGAGTGCCGGACGGCCGGGGATCCGGGGTGGAGCCCGGGGCACCGGCCGCCGCCGACCCGGCGCTGCCTGCGGCTGGAACGGACCCGGAGGCGCTGGCGTCCGGGCGGGCGACAAGGCCGCAGGACGCCAGGGAGGCCGCCAGGATCACCGCGGCCGAGCCGGCAAGGAGCCGGCCGGGCAGCGTGGAGCTGATGATTCGCATGCGGTCATCGTACGGTGGCGTGAACCACAACACGCATAACCCTTCATTGAGAACCAGGGCCGGTCATGAAAGAGTTATTTCATGACCAATCCCCTCTTGAGCCCCAGCACCCTGCCGTACGGACTGCCGCCCTTCGCGGACATCGGGGTCCAGCACTACGCCGAAGCCGTGGAGGCCGGCCTGGCCGAACACCTGGCCGAGATCCAGGCCATCGTGGCGGACCCGGAGCCGGCGACCTTCGAGAACACCGCGATGGCAATGGAGCGTTCCGGGCACCTGCTGCAGCGGGCGTCGGCGTCGTTCTTCACACTCGTGTCCGCGGACGCCTCGGAGCCGATCCGCGAACTGGAGACCCTGCTCTCCCCCGCCTTCTCCGCCCATCAGGACGCCGTGTACCTGAACCGGGGGCTGTTCGAGCGCTTTGCCGCCATCAACACCGACCGGCTCGACGCCGAATCCGGCCGGCTCGTGGAGGAATACCTCAAGGAGTTCCGCCAGTCCGGCATCCAGCTCGACGACTCCGGCCAGGACCGGCTCAAGGCCATCAACGCCGAACTGTCCACCCTCGGAACCGAATTCGGCCAGCGCGTCAAGGAAGGCATGAAGTCCGCCTCCCTGCTGCTCGACGACGCCGCCGAGCTCGCCGGCCTCCCTGCGGACGACGTCGCCAGCGCCGCCGAAGCCGCGCGGACCGCCGGACACGACGGGAAGTTCCTGCTCACCCTGATCCAGCCCAGCAACCAGCCCGCCCTGGCTGCCCTGGAGAACCGCGAGGTGCGGCGCCGGCTCTACGAAGCGTCGGTCGGCCGCGGCAGCGTCGGCGGCAGCCTCGACGTGCTGGACCTGGTCAAGGACATGGTGCGGTTGCGTGCCGAAAAGGCCGGGCTGCTCGGCTTCGCCAACTTTGCCGAGCTCAGCGTGGACCAGCAGACCGCCCCCGATTTCCAGGCGGTGCAGGCCATGCTGAACCGACTCGCTCCGGCCGCCGTCCGGAATGCCGACGCCGAAGCGGACGCCCTCGCCGAAGTTGCGGGCCACCCGCTGGAGGCCTGGGACTGGGCCTACTATTCGGCCCGGGTCAAGCGTGAACGGTACTCCGTGGACGAACAGGCCCTTCGTCCGTACTTCGAACTGGACCGGGTGCTGCACGACGGCGTCTTCTTCGCCGCCAATGCCCTCTACGGCATCACCTTCCATGAGCGGACCGACCTTGCCGGCTACCACCCGGACGTCCGGGTCTGGGAGGTCAAGAACTCCGACGGCACCGACCTGGGACTATTCCTGGGCGATTACTACACCCGGGAGTCGAAGCGGGGCGGGGCCTGGATGAACTCGCTCGTGGAACAGTCCGGCCTGCTGAACACCCGGCCGGTGGTGATCAACAACCTCAACATTTCCAAGCCGCCCGCCGGGGAGCCCACGCTGCTGACCCTGGACGAGCTGCGGACCACGTTCCACGAATTTGGCCACGCCCTGCACGGCCTCTTCTCCGCAGTCACGTACCCGCGGTTCTCCGGCACTTCCGTACCGCGCGACTTCGTCGAGTACCCGTCACAGGTCAACGAAATGTGGATCATGTGGCCGGAGGTGCTCGCCAACTACGCCCGGCACCACTCCACCGGTGAGCCGCTGCCGCAGGAGGCGGTGGACAAGCTCAACGAGGCCGCCCTGTGGGGCGAGGGCTTCGGCACCACCGAATACCTCGGCGCGGCCCTGCTGGACTTGGCCTGGCACGTGCTGGACGGCACCGATCTCCCGGACGACGCGCTGGCGTTCGAGGCGAAGGCCTTGGCCGCCGCCGGGGTGGCCCACAGCCTGATCCCGCCGCGTTACAGGACCGGCTACTTCCAGCACATCTTTGCCGGCGGCTGGTACGCGGCAGGCTACTACTCCTACATCTGGAGCGAGGTGCTCGACGCCGAGACGGTCGAATGGTTCAAGGAGAACGGCGGGCTGAACCGGGCGAACGGCGACTTCTTCCGCGCCGAGCTGCTCGCCCGGGGCAACAGCCGGGACCCGCTGGAATCCTTCCGAGTCTTCCGCGGCCGTGAGGCCAGGCTCGAGCCGCTGCTCAAGCGCCGCGGCCTCGACTAACCCTTCAAAGGGCCTCTACGGAGCAAATCGACGGGGGAATCAACGACGGCGGCCGGCCACCCGAAAGGGTGACCGGCCGCCGTCGGACTATTCAGGAGCGCAAGGCGCAGGGCGGTATGATCCGGCAGAGTGCGTAAAAGGGGCCCCGCGCCCCGACCAGCAGCTAAGCTGCCAACAAGGCGCGGGGAATAGCACTCAGAGGATCAGCGCCGTCCGGCGCCCCCACAGCGCGAGTTACCAGCCGCGCTCGGCGAGGCGGTGCGGCTGCGGGATCTCGTCGACGTTGATGCCCACCATTGCTTCGCCCAGGCCGCGGGAGGCCTTGGCGATCTCTGCCGGGTCATCGAAGAAGGTGGTGGCCTTCACGACGGCGGCGGCACGCTGGGCCGGGTTGCCGGACTTGAAGATGCCGGAGCCGACGAAGACACCGTCCGCGCCGAGCTGCATCATCATCGCGGCGTCGGCCGGGGTGGCGATGCCGCCGGCGGTGAACAGCACCACCGGGAGCTTGCCGGTGGCGGCAACTTCCTTGACCAGTTCGTACGGGGCCTGCAATTCCTTGGCGGCGACGTACAGCTCGTCCTCGGCCATGCCAGAGAGCCGGTTGATCTCCGCACGGATCTGGCGCATGTGGGTGGTGGCATTGGAAACGTCGCCCGTGCCGGCCTCGCCCTTGGACCGGATCATCGCCGCGCCCTCGTTGATGCGGCGCAGGGCCTCACCGAGGTTCGTGGCGCCGCAGACGAAGGGAACGGTGAAGTTCCACTTGTCGATGTGGTGCGCGTAGTCGGCCGGGGTTAGGACCTCGGATTCGTCGATGTAATCCACACCGAGGGTTTGGATGACCTGGGCCTCGACGAAGTGGCCGATCCGGACCTTCGCCATGACCGGGATGGACACGGCGGCGATGATCGCCTCGATCATGTCCGGATCATGATGACGCCGCCCTTGAGCATCTCCGCCATGCCGCGCTTGACGCGGCTGCTGCCCGTTACGTTCTTGGCGGACGCGCCGGCTTCGTTGCTTACATCAGGTGTAGACACAAAAACCCCTATGGGTAGATAGATGACCTCGACGGGGCGCGGACGGCACGCAGATGAGAATCTCGCATACACCGGCTCGCACACACCGGATTACCGGAACCATTGGCCGGTATGGCTAATACTAGTACCCCTCCGCGGCCGGGTTGAATCCGGTTACGGTCCCTCGCCCTGACGGGATCAGCCGGACGTAGGTACCGCCCGGGAGACTCCCTGTGGCCGGGCTCAGGCGGCTTGTTCGGTGGCCGTACCCTTGGTCTCTTCGACGGACTGGCGGTGCACGGCGGCGATGCGCTGCACGACCGTCACGAAGCTGGCCAGGCCCAGCAGGCACAGGGTAGCGAACAGTACTACTGTCGGCAGCCCGAGGCCGGTGAAGCCGGTGACCACCAGGACCGACACCAGCCGTTCGGCCCGTTCCGCAACGCCGACGTTCGCGTGGTAGCCGAGCGCTTCCGCCTTGGCCCGCGCGTAGGACACGACCATGCCCAGCACGAGGCAGACGACGGCGGCGATGGCGATGGGGGTGTCGGCGCCGCCGGTGAAGAACCAGATGGCGACGCCGGCGAAGAGCGCACCATCGGCGACGCGGTCCAGGGTGGAGTCCAGGAAGTTGCCCCAGCGCCCGCCGCGCTCCTGCATCCTGGCCATGATGCCGTCGATGACGTCGGAGAAGATGAACGCGGTGATAAACAGGGTCCCCCACCAAAGCTGGCCCAGCGGGTAGAGCACGAGGGCGCCGACCACCACGCCGGCGGTCCCGATGATCGTGACGGCGTCCGGCGAGACGCCCATCCGCAGCAGCCAGCGGGCCAGCGGCGAGAACAGGGCGGTGAAGAAGCCGCGGGCGTGCTTATTCAGCATCCGTCGTCCCGGTTGGCATCGGCCCGGTGTTCTCCTTGGGGTCGCTGCCCTGGGGCCAGGCCTCGGCGACCTGTTCGCGGACTTCGCCGAGGGTCTGGGTGACCGCCTTGGTCTGCGCGATGATCGGGAAGAAGTTGCCGTCCCCGCCCCAGCGCGGCACCACGTGCTGGTGCAGGTGCCCCGCGACGCCGGCCCCGCCGGTCACTCCCTGGTTCATGCCGAGGTTGAAGCCGGTCGGGTTCGCGACCTTGCGCAGCACGCGCATGGCGGTCTGCGTCAGTTCGGCGAACTCCGCGGTTTCGTCGACGGTCAGGTCCGTGTAGTCCGGAATATGCCGGTAGGGGCAGATCAGGAGGTGGCCCGGGTTATACGGATACAGGTTGAGCACGACGTAGCAGGACCGGCCGCGGTAGACGATCAGGGAATCCTCGTCCGGACGCTCGGGCGCGACGCAGAAGGGGCAGTCGTCCTTGTTCTTGAACTGGTGCTGGCCGCCTTTGATGTAGGCCATGCGGTGCGGAGTCCACAGGCGCTGGAAGGCGTCCGGCACCCCGGCGAGGACAAAGTCGTCGGTTACGTCGTCGTCCCCCGGGTAGCCCGGGAAAGCGCCTGTGGTCTCCTGCACGTGCCGCTCCCCCGCTAGCTGGTCCGGTTGCGGACGGCGTCGACGATCCGCCGGACGGCTTCGGCAACGGGCACGCCGTTGTCCTGGCTGCCGTCACGGAACCGGAAGGACACGGCGCCGGCCTCGGCGTCGTCCCCGCCGGCGATCAGCACGAACGGGATCTTGTCCTTGCTGGCGGTGCGGATCTTCTTGGGGAAGCGGTCCGAGGAAATGTCCACCTCGGCACGGATGCCTTCCGCCTTGAGCTGGCCGACGACGTCGAACATGTAGTCGTTGAACGCCTCTGCCACCGGGA
This sequence comes from Arthrobacter sp., assembly GCA_026393275.1. Lineage (GTDB taxonomy): Bacteria > Actinomycetota > Actinomycetes > Actinomycetales > Micrococcaceae > Arthrobacter. The sequence continues at coordinate 1,804 of JAPLAM010000100.1, read as the reverse complement.
TGCCGACAACCTGCACCGGGGCCAGCCACGCCGGGAACGCTCCGGCGTAGTGTTCGGTCAGGACGCCCATGAAACGTTCGATCGAGCCGAAGAGGGCGCGGTGGATCATGACGGGACGCTGGCGGGTCCCGTCGGCGGCCTGGAATTCAAGTTCGAACCGCTCGGGCAGGTTGAAGTCCAGCTGGATGGTGGACATCTGCCAGGTCCGGCCGATGGCGTCGCGGGCCTGCACGGAAATTTTCGGTCCGTAGAACGCGGCTCCGCCCGGATCCGGGACCAGTTCCAGGCCGGATTCCTGGGCGACCTCGGCGAGGGTCTGGGTGGCTTCCTCCCAGACCTCGTCGGACCCCACGGACTTTTCCGGGTCCTTGGTGGACAGTTCCAGGTAGAAGTCCTCCAGGCCATAGTCCTTGAGCAGCCCGAGGACGAAGTTGAGCGTCTTGGTGAGCTCGTCCTTCATCTGCTCCCGGGTGCAGTAGATGTGGGCGTCATCCTGGGTCATGCCCCGGACGCGGGTGAGGCCGTGCACGACACCGGACTTCTCGTAGCGGTAGACGGACCCGAACTCGAAGAGCCGGAGCGGCAGTTCACGGTAGGACCGGCCGCGGGAGCGGAAGATCAGGTTGTGCATCGGGCAGTTCATCGGCTTCAGGTAGTAGTCCTGGCCGGGCTTGCGCACGGTGCCGTCCTCGTTCAGTTCCGCGTCGATGTGCATCGGCGGGAACATGCCTTCGCGGTACCAGTCCAGGTGGCCGGAAACCTCATAGAGGTGGCCCTTGGTGATGTGCGGGGTATAGACGAAGTCGTAGCCGGCGTCGACGTGACGCTGGCGGGAGTAGTCCTCCATGGCTTTGCGGATGATGCCGCCCTTGGGGTGGAACACCGGCAGGCCCGAGCCCAGCTCGTCCGGGAAGGAGAACAGGTCCAGCTCGGCGCCGAGCTTGCGGTGGTCGCGGCGCTCGGCCTCGGCGATCCGCTCCTGGTAGGCCTTGAGGGCGTCCTTGGTGGGCCAGGCGGTGCCGTAGATGCGCTGCAGCTGCTTGTTCTTCTCGCTGCCGCGCCAGTAGGCCGCGGAGGAGCGGGTCAGCGCGAAGGCGTTGGAGATCAGCTTGGTGTTGGGCAGGTGCGGGCCGCGGCACAGGTCGCACCAGACGGTGGTGCCGTCCTTGCGCTCGACGTTGTCGTAGATGCTCAGCTCGCCGCCGCCCACCTCAACGCTGGAGCCGTCGGCCTCCGAGCCGGCGCCCTTGAGGCCAATCAGTTCGAGCTTGTAGGGCTCGTCCTTCATCGCCTCCCGCGCCTCGTCTTCGGTGACCACGCGGCGGACGAACTTTTGGTTCTGGTTGATGATCTTTTGCATCATCTTTTCCAGCTGGCGCAGGTCTTCGGGGGTGAAGGGCTCCTCGACGTCGAAGTCGAAGTAGAAGCCGTCGGTGATGTAGGGGCCGATGCCGAGCTTGGCGTCGGGGCGAAGCTGCTGCACGGCCTGGGCCATAACGTGGGCGGCGGAGTGGCGCAGCACGTTGAGGCCGTCCGGGGAGCCGATGGTGACACCTTCGATGGTGGCGCCCTCGGGCAGCGGCTGGTCCAGGTCTTTCAGCTCGCCGTTGACGCGGGCCACAACGACGTCGCGGCGCTCAAAAAAGAGTTCCGCGCCGGTGGTCCCGGTAGTCACCTTGGTCTCTTCGCCGTCGACGAGAAGGGTGATCTGCTGGGCATCTGACACGGGTGTCTCCTATTCAAAGTTAAGGCTTCGTAGCTTGTGGCGTACGGGGACCACAGCCAGCCTCGTCCATGCTATCGG
>JAPLAM010000084.1 GCA_026393275.1 Arthrobacter sp. | reverse complement strand
GGCCGGCGGCGTCAAGGTCGCCAAGACCGCCGATGAGGCGCTTGAACACTCCACCAACATCCTCGGCATGGACATCAAGGGCCACACCGTCAACAAGGTGATGATCGCCCAGGGTGCCGACATCGCCGAGGAATTCTACTTCTCCGTCCTCCTGGACCGGGCCAACCGCAACTACCTGGCCATGTGCTCGGTTGAGGGCGGCATGGAAATCGAGCAGCTCGCCGTCGAGCGTCCCGAAGCCCTGGCCAAGGTCTCCATTGACCCCGCCGTCGGCATCGACCAGGCCAAGGCCGACGAAATCGTCGCCGCCGCCGGGTTCGCGGAGGAACTGCGCGGCAAGGTCGCCGCCGTCATCCTCAAGCTGTGGGACGTCTTCAAGAAGGAAGACGCCACCCTCGTGGAGGTCAACCCGCTGGTCAAGACCGGCGCCGGTGACATCGTTGCCCTCGACGGCAAGGTCTCCCTCGACGAGAACGCTGACTTCCGCCACGCCAAGCACGCCGCCCTTGAGGACAAGGACGCCGCCGACCCGCTGGAGGCCAAGGCCAAGGCGCAGGACCTCAACTACGTCAAGCTCGACGGCGAAGTTGGCATCATCGGCAACGGTGCAGGCCTGGTTATGTCCACCCTGGACGTCGTCGCCTACGCCGGCGAGAACCACGGCAACGTCAAGCCCGCCAACTTCCTGGACATCGGCGGTGGAGCGTCCGCCGAGGTTATGGCAGCCGGCCTCGACGTTATCCTCGGCGACCCGCAGGTCAAGTCCGTCTTCGTCAACGTCTTCGGCGGCATCACCGCCTGTGACGCTGTTGCCAAGGGCATCGTCGGCGCACTGGCCGAGCTGGGCCACTCCGCGAACAAGCCGCTGGTGGTTCGTCTCGACGGGAACAACGTCGAGGAAGGCCGCCGCATCCTGGCCGAGGCCAACCACCCGCTGGTTACCCTGGCCGCCACCATGGACGAGGGCGCCGAAAAGGCCGCCGAGCTCGCCAACGCAGCTAAGTAAAGGGACGCGACAATGTCTATTTATCTGAACAAGGACTCCAAGGTCATCGTCCAGGGCATCACCGGCGGCGAAGGCACCAAGCACACCGCCCTGATGCTCAAGGCCGGCACCAACATCGTTGGCGGCGTCAACGCCCGCAAGGCCGGCACCACGGTCGTGCACGGCGATAAGGAAATCACCGTCTTCGGCACCGTCAAGGAAGCCATGGCCGAGACCGGCGCCGACGTCTCCATCGTCTTCGTGCCGCCGGCGTTCACCAAGGACGCCGTCGTCGAAGCCATCGAGGCCGGCATCGGCCTGGTCGTCGTCATCACCGAAGGCGTGCCGGTCCAGGACTCCGCCGAGTTCTGGGCACTGGCCCAGTCCAAGGTTGACGCTGACGGCAAGCAGGTCACCCGCATCATCGGACCGAACTGCCCCGGCATCATCACCCCGGGTGAGGCCCTCGTCGGCATCACCCCCGCCAACATCACGGGCAAGGGCCCCATCGGCCTGGTCTCCAAATCGGGCACCCTGACCTACCAGATGATGTACGAACTGCGCGACCTCGGCTTCTCCACCGCCATCGGCATTGGCGGCGACCCGGTCATCGGCACCACCCACATCGACGCTCTCGCAGCGTTCGAAGCCGACCCGGAGACCAAGGCAATCGTCATGATCGGCGAAATCGGCGGCGACGCCGAAGAGCGTGCCGCCGATTACATCAAGGCGCACGTCACCAAGCCTGTCGTCGGTTACGTGGCCGGCTTCACCGCCCCGGAAGGCAAGACCATGGGCCACGCCGGCGCCATCGTCTCCGGCTCCGCGGGCACCGCCCAGGCCAAGAAGGAAGCCCTCGAGGCTGCCGGCGTCAAGGTCGGCAAGACGCCGTCCGAGACCGCCACGCTGCTGCGCGAAGTCTTCGCAGCCCTCTAAGCTCCACCAAGCAGTAACAGCAACGCGGGGTCACTTCCGGCCCGTCCCATTCGATGGGATGGGCTCGAAGTGGCCCCGCGTTGTTGTTCTTTGGCTGTTGTTTTAGGTAGGTCGCCTAGACCTTGGCACCGGCCAGCAGTTCCTCGAGCCGTTCGTACCCTTCGCTGAGGCCGCCCTCCATCCCCGACTGCGCCATGCCGTCGCGGGCTTCCATGCTGGGATAGACGGCATGCACGGTCAGCCGGGTGCGGCCGCCGCCCAGGTCATGGAAGGTGAGGGACTCGATGCTGACCACATCCGGGTAGCCGTCGTATTCGAAGGTCTGGATGGCGAAGTCGTTGTCCCGCACCGTATGGAAGACGCCACTGAACCGGTGGGCGACGCCGTCGGGCCCGGTGTGCGTGTAGCGGTAGCTGCCGCCGGTGCGGAAATCGTAGCGTTCGACGTCCATGGCGACCCGCCGCGGACCGAGCCACCGCGCGACGAGGTCGGGTTCCTTGTGGGCGCGGAAGACGTCGGCCACGGGAAAGTCGAACTCCCGTTCGAAGTCGATGAAGGGCAGGCCTTCCGGGACGGAGAGTTTCAGGGCGTTGCTCATGGTGAGTCCTTTGCCTGGGTGCCGCGTGCAGCGGCCCGGGATGTGAGTACGGCATCGAGGCTGCGGAACTGCCCCTCGCGGACCAACCGGTACTGGTCGATCCAGGCGGTGAGCGCCTCCAGCCGTGCGGGGTTCAGGTGGACGGGCCGGCGCTGGGCGTCCCGCGTGCGCGTGACGAGCCGTGCCTGCTCGAGGACCTGGATGTGCTTCGAGACCGCCTGTTTGGTGATCGCGAAGGGTTCCGCCAATTCGTTGACCGTGGCAGGGCCCCGGCTGAGAAGGGCGATGATGCGGCGGCGGACGGGATCGGCCAGCGCCAGAAAGGCGGCGTCGAGCTGTTCGTCGTCGTCAGCCACGGATCACGCTCCAATATCCGGCCGCGACCGATATCAACACTATGGTTGATCAACGTCCCGGTTGTTTAACCGTACGTCCGGGGCCGGGGAGCTGGCAAGGGTGTCAGACGGCGGCGTGGAGCCGGGGGAGCGCATCCACCAGCGCGGCGAGTTCGGGGATTTCCTGCGCTTCGGCGAGGGCCCGCTCCAGCGTGTTGTCGTGGACCGGCCGGGCCTGCTCCAGCAGGGCGATGCCGCTTGGCGTGAGTTCGGTGTAGATCCCGCGGCGGTCGTCCGCGCACAGGATCCGGGTCAGCAGTCCGCGTTCCTCCAGCCTGTTCACTAGCCGGGTGGTGGCACTGGGGCTCAGGGCGGTGGCCCGGGCCAGTTGCTGCATCCGCATGTGCCAGCCATCCTGCCGGCTCAGCGCGTCCAGCACGGTGTACTCCACGACGGAGAGCTGCGCTTCGGCCTGGAGCGACCGTTCCAGCGCCGTTTCGATCAGGCCGTGCAGGGCCGCCAGGGTCCGCCAGCCTTGTGCCCGGACCTCGACGGCGTCGTCCTTGATGCCCATCTGTACTGCTCCCTTCCAGCTCGGCGGCCGCGCACCAAAGAAGAAGCGACGGCCAACCCACAAAGTAGTTGCTTGCGCGCTATAGTTGCGTGTGCAACAATAAATAACGCGTCTGCAACTACTAGCTTACGCTTCCATTTTCTCCCCGTACAGTTTTGAAGGAGCCCACCCATGCCTATTGGCCTGATAGCACTCGCGCTTGGCGGGTTCGGAATCGGACTCACCGAGTTCGTCATCATGGGCCTGCTGCCGCAAGTGGCCGCAGACTTCCAAGTCACCGAGGCCACAGCCGGCTGGCTGATTTCCGGCTACGCGCTGGCCGTCGTCGTCGGGGCGCTGCTTCTGACCGCCGCGGTGACGCGCCTCGAGCGCAAGCCGGTGCTCGCGGCGCTCATGGTGCTGTTCATTGCCGGCAACCTCGTCTCCGCAGTCGCCCCGGACTACGCCCTGATGATGGTCGGTCGGATCATCGCGGCGCTGGCCCACGGTGCGTTCTTCGGGATCGGCGCGGTGGTAGCCGCCAGCATGGTTGCCCCCACCAAGAAGGCCGGCGCGATCGCCTTCATGTTCACCGGACTGACCGCGGCCAACGTCCTGGGCGTGCCGTTCGGCACCATGCTGGGCCAGGCCGCCGGCTGGCGCTCCACCTTCTGGGCCATCACCGGCATCGGCGTACTCGCCCTCGTGGGCATCCTCGCCCTGGTACCGAAGACCGGCGCGGGCCAGAGCGCGGCCGGTTCTGCCGCTGAGTCTGCGTCTGAGTCTGCCGCTGATTCTGCCTCCGGCGGGTTGCGGGGCGAACTCCGGGCTTTCCGGTCCGGCCAGGTCTGGCTGTCGATCTTCGTCACCATCCTCGGCTACGGCGGAATGTTCGGCGCCTTCACCTACATCGCGTTCACCCTGACCGAGGTCACCGGCTTCTCCGCCGGCACCGTGCCGTGGCTGCTGATCATCTTTGGCGTCGGCCTCTTCATCGGCAACACCGTGGGCGGCAAGGCCGCGGATCGGAACGTGGACCGCACCCTGCTCGTGGTGCTGGCCGCCCTGGTGGTGGTGCTGATCGTCTTCGCGCTCACCTCCGCCAACCAGCCGATGACCATCGCGTCCATGGTGTTGCTGGGCGGCTTCGGCTTCGCCACGGTGCCGGGCTTGCAGATGCGTGTCATGAAGTACGCCGACAGTGCGCCCACCCTGGCCTCTGGCGCCAACATCGGCGCGTTCAACGTGGGCAACGCGCTGGGAGCATGGCTGGGCGGCGTGACCATCACCGCCGGACTCGGCTACACCTCGCCGATCTGGGCGGGCGCGGGAGTCACCCTGCTGGGTCTCGCCGTGATGGTATTCGCAGCCGCCGCCGCCAAAAAGATCGCCGCCAATAAAGCCGCCGGGGCCGCCGCCGCGGGGCCGGTTAGCACCCGGAACCAAGGCGCACCGGACGACGCCGAGCTGCAGCGGCTCTAGCGGGACGCCTGGCGGTGTCGGCAGACCTCCACGAAGGCGCGGAACGGGGCCAGCCGCTCCCCGGCGGGGAGTTCCCGGGCCTCGGGATGCCACTGCAACGAGGCCACCCAGCGCGCCGGGTCTTCCAGCGCCTCCACGATTCCGTCGTCCGCCCTCGCGGTTACGACCAGTCCGTCGGCCACCCGGGCCACAGCCTGGTGGTGGCCGGAGGCGATCTTGACCGTCGCCGCGGCCCCGTACAGGCCAGCGACCTTTGAGCCGCCGGCAATCGCCACTTCATGCCAGGCCCAGGGGCCGGCGTCGTGGGCGGGTTCGGGCTCCCGGTGTGCCACGTGACCCGGAGCCATGTCCTGGACCAGGGTGCCGCCGTAGAGCACGTTCAGGAGTTGGTGCCCGCGACAGATGCCCAGCACCGGCAGCCCGGCGTCGATGGACTCCCGCGCCACCGCAAGATCCAGGGCGTCCTGCTCCGGACTGACGTCGTAGCACGCGCCTGCCGGCTCCTCGCCGTAGAGCCGGGGATCGAGGTCGCCGCCGCCGGGGAGCACGACGCCGTCGAGGTCCCCGAGGCCCTCGGCGGCGGCGAGCAGCACGGGCTCACCGCCGCCGTCGCGCACCAGGTCGACGATGTAGCCGAAGAGCGCGTTGGCTTCACCCACCCGCGGATCGGGGTCGGAGGAACTGCTGAGCCGGACGGGAATGCCGATGCGGGGCCGGCCGGCGGGGGAGTTGCGGGAAGTCTGCATGGCTTATTCTGCAACAGAATCCGAGGGCTAGGATTGCCGGATGAAGAACAGGTATCTTGTGTCCCGCAGCCGCTTCATCGCGGCCGCCCCGGAAGCCATCTTCGAGGTGCTCGCCACCCCGGCCCTGCACAGCGTGATCGACGGCTCCGATACGGTCAAGGGCGCACAGCCGCGCGGCCCCGAACGGCTGGGGCCCGGCGCGAAGTTCGGCATGGAAATGAACGTCAAAGTGGACTACAAGATCCTCAACACCGTCTGCGAGTTCGAGGAAGGCCGCCGGATCGCGTGGCGCCACTTCTACGGCCACGTCTGGCGCTACCTGCTGGAGCCCTCCACCGACGCCGGCGGCCGGCCCGGCACCCTGGTCACCGAGCAGTGGGACGCCCGGCAGGTCCGCGGCAAGGTCTTCCTGCGGCTGGCCGGCTACCTGCGCCGGCACCCGGCCAATTTGGAGCAGACCCTGGCCAAGCTCGACTCCTACCTCGGCAGTGCGGGCCGTCCCGCCGCATGAGCGCTGCCCGCAGCCTGCACCCGAGTCCGCGCACGCTGGAGGTCGAGAGCCTGGACAGCTTCGACCGGCTGGTCGCCGCCGGTGCGCGGTCCATGCACGGCTGGCACCTCCAGTCACTGGACCTGCGCGGCCGCCGCGGCCCCCTGGAGTCCCTCGACGTGACGGGTGCGATCTTCCTCGGCTGCAGCTTCGACGACGGCGTGGAGGATTCGCTGCGCGGCCGCGGCGCGCTGATCTTTCCCAGGCTGGAAGCGGTGCCGTTCGACCCCTACCGTGGCCGGCTTTACACGCCGCAGGAGCTTTACGCCGGCATCGAGGAGACCCGGTACGAGGACACCCTGGACGCCAAGGTCTACCAGTGGAGCATCCGCCCCGGCCAGCGGCGCCGGCTGGACGCCACGCTCGCGGCGGCCCTGCACGACCACTCGATCGGCGATGCGCTCGAAGAACTGACACGCTCCGAGCTCTGCCGCGGCCGCACCATGGTGGGCGTGATGGGCGGGCACGCCGCACACCGCGGCGCGGCGGCCCACACCGAGGCGGCCATGCTGGGCCGGCTGCTGGCGCGGAACGGCCGGGTGGTCGCCACCGGCGGCGGCCCCGGAACCATGGAAGCCGCCAATTTGGGCGCCTACCTCAGCACCGCGGATGACGCTGACTTCCAGCGGGCCCTGAGCGACCTCGCCGCCGTCCCCGGATTCCGGCCGTCGGTGTCGGCGTGGGCGCGGGCCGCGGCCGCCGTCGTCGAACGCCATCCAGACGGCACGCCGTCGCTGGGCATTCCCACATGGTTCTACGGCCACGAGCCACCCAACTACTTCGCCACCCACATCGCCAAGTACTTCGCCAACTCCATCCGCGAGGCGATCCTGCTCGAGTTGTGCGACGGCGGGATCATCTTCCTGCCGGGTTCCGGCGGCACGGTGCAGGAAATCTTCCAGGACGCGTGCGAGAACTACTACGGCGTCCCCGAGACCATCACGCCCATGGTGCTGGTGGGTAAGGAACACTGGCTGCGCAGGTTCCCGGCGTGGCCGCTGCTGCAGAGCCTTGCCGCGGGCCGGCGGATGGAGGACCGGATCTTCCTGGTGGACAACGTCGAGGAAGCCCTCGCCGTCCTGGAACATTAGAGGTCCTTGCGGCACGGGGCGGTGCCGAGCTCATACAATCCGTTCAGGTCACCGGCGGCCAGCCCGTCCGGCGCGCCGATCTCCGGGTACATCAGCTGCGTCGGGTCGTCGACGTGTTCCAGTCCCACCACGTGGCCCAGTTCATGCAGGATCACGGCCGTTGCGTACGCGGCACCGTCCCCGCGGTTCAGGCCCTCGGTGATTTGCGGGGCATCCAGTTCCAGGCTGCCGGTCACGAAGCTCTTGGGACCGTCGCCGAAGCTGAAGTGGGTGCTGCCGCCGGTCCCGATCACCGGGCCCTTCAGCTGGGGCGCCTGTTCCGGCGTCGTCCAGGCGATGAGCAGCGGAGCCCAGCGATCGCCGTACGCCGTCGGCTGATACGGGGCGCGGGACGGGGACGGGACCTCGGCGGTGGGGCCGTCGTTGATGAACCTGATTCCGGTCGCCTCGGACACCGTCTTGATCGCGTCTTCCACGAGCTTCGCGCCTCCCCGGGGAGCCAGCGTGGAATTGACCACATAGTGCAGGGGCCGGCACGGCGAGTAGCCCACCGGGCCGCCGTCGGCGTTGGTTGCCAGGAACTTGTAGGAGGTGCTCACGGAGGCCGGCTTCCGCGGCCGGCCGATTGGTCGGTCCTGCTCTTCGAAGCCCGGCGTCGGAACGGCCATGTGAGCCGCGTCCCGGGGTTCTCCGGTCTGGGGTGCCCCGGCCTCGGACGCTCCGGCCTGCCGGGCCGGGGGACTCGCCGCCGGCTGATCGGACGCCCCGGCGGCCGGCTTCGCGTCGGGTCCTCCGTCGACCTCGAACAGCCCGATCAACCGGGGGTCGCCGTAGACCAGTCCGGCGGTCAGGAACGCGGCCCCGGCGATCAGGACCACGGCCGAAACGTTCCGGACAACCCGGAAGCCGCCGCGGGCACGGCCGCGCCGCCGGTCGCGGTCCCGGAGCCCGGGATCGTGCACTAGCCGACCACCGCGCCGAACGCCAGGCCGAGCAGGTAGGTCACCGCGGCCGCGCCCATGCCGATGGCGAGCTGGCGGAACGCACGGGTGGCGGGCGAAGTGCCGGAAAGCAGGCCGACGACGCCGCCGGTCAGCAGCAGAGCGATCCCCACCAGGGCGGCCGCGACCACGAGCGCGGCGATCCCGGTCATCCCGAGCAGGAAGGGAATGATCGGCACGATCGCGCCGGAAGCGAAGAAGCAGAAGCTGGACGCGGCCGCGCTCCACGCCGTGCCGACGGCCTCGTGCTGGTCCTCGGTCTCGGGAAGCTCCGGACGCAGGGACAGGCTCGGGTCGCAGTCGCAGTCCAGCAGCCCCATCCGTTCCGCGACGCGGTGCTCGGCGGCTTCGCGGGACATGCCGCGGGCCAGGTAGACGAGGAGGAGCTCGTTATGTTCGATGTCCAGCAACGGCGCGGCCGCGAGCGTGATCTGGGTGGGGCGGGTCGCGGCCAGCAGTTCCCGCTGGGACCTTACGGAAATGAACTCGCCGGCCCCCATCGACAGGGCCCCGGCCAGCAGGCCGGCCACGCCGCTGAGGAGAACCACCGAGCTGCCGACGCCGGAGGCAGCCATGCCCATGACGAGGGAGAGGTTGCTGACCAGGCCGTCGTTGGCACCGAAGACGGCGGCGCGGAAACTCCCGGCGAGCCGATTGCGGCCCCGGGTCGCGAGCCCGCGGACGACTTCCTCGTGGATCTGCTCGTCGGCGACCATGGCCGGGGTGGCGGACGGATCGCTGGCGTACGGCGAGCGGCTCTCCGCCCGCTGGGCCAGGGCCAGGACAAAGACGGAGCCGAAATGCCGGGCCAGGAAGCCGAGGAACTGGCTGCGGAGCGAGGCGGGGCGGGGTCGGCCGGCCCGTTCGCCGAGCAACTGCAGCCAGTGCGCTTCGTGGCGTCCTTCGGCTTCGGCCAGGGCCAGCAGGATGTCGCGTTCCTCGCCGCTGCGGTTCTGCGCGAGGTCGCGGTAGACGCTGGCCTCGGCCCGTTCGTCGGCGAGGTACTGCCGCCAGCGTTTGATGTCGGCGGCGGTCGCGGGGGTGCCGGCGGGAGACCCTGCGCCGGGACTCGCACCGGCGGACTGCTGGGGGTGGGTGGGGTCGAATGGGGCGTGCTGGGACACAAAAACTCCTGGGCTTGATGGGGCATGAACCGGCCCCATTGCGAGTCCAGCGTACCGCGTAATTCCGCGGTTTTCCGGCTGGCAATCCTCAGCGGAAAGTTTAGGCAGACCGTAAAAGCGGCGGCGGCTGCGGCCGGCGTCGGCCGGCCGGTTCGGCCCTTGACCCCCTGCCACGGGCGGTGTTCGAATTAGGGCCAGGGCGGGTTCTCCGGCAGGCCGGCCCGGCCGTTTCCCGGGCGCAGGTAGTGGGTCCGGGCGGCGCGAGACACTGCCGCAGCCCGAGCGCACGGAGGTTGCACCATGGACAACACCGGATCACAGGCCGACCAGCCGGGCAGGGACTCCGTCGAGTCGGACCCCGCCTACGACTTCGCAGAGGACGCCCCGGTAGGCGACGCCGAAAGCGGAGACGAGGAGGTGCTGGAAGAGGCCGACCGGCTCGTTCCCCTCGACGCGGAGGATTTCCTCGGTGACGAGCAGCCGATCGTGCCCCTCGACGCGGATGAGTTCCGCGACCCGGAGGAAGAATAGGCGGCTACTTTGACGATGACCGAACAGCACGACGGCGGCGTCTCCCTGCAGGGGAGGCGCCGCCGTCGTGCGTTGCCGGTTAGTGGCTCAGGACCGGAACCGGTGCTTCTTCGTGGCCGGTTCGGCCCGCCACGCGCTCATGCCAGTTCTTCATCACCGCGGGATCCGTCGGCTTGGTCAGCAGCGACACGGCCACATAGACCAGCGCGGAGGCCAGCAGCCCGTAGTAGATCGGTTCGTTCGCGTAGACGCCGTCCAGCGGGACCTCGGCGTTGATTTCCAGGACGATCATGATCCCGAGGGTTATCACCGAGCCGACGGCCATCGAGGCGGCAGCGGCCACACCGGTGCCGCGCCTCCAGACCAGTCCGCCGAGGATAGCGACGAGCAGGCCGCCAACGAGGATGTCGTAGGCGATGGTCAGGGCGGCCACGACGTCCTTGGTGATGATGGCGATCACGATGGCCACGACGTCCTTGGTGATGATGGCGATCACGATGGCCACGACGCCGAGGCCCAGGACCCAGAGCCGGTTCGCCCTGACGTCGTGCTCCGGGTTCTCCGTGTCCTCGGTGTTGATGTTCTTGCCGAACCAGCCGGCGACGAACGGCAGGACGTCGGCACGGGCCACGGTGGCGGCGGCAATCAGGGCGCCGGACGCGGTCGACATCATGGCGGCGACGGCTGCGGCCAGCACCAGTCCGCCGATGCCGATAGGCAGCAGGTTGGTGGCGACCTCTGCGTAGACAACGTCCTTGCCAAGGGCCTTGACGTCGATGTTTGGCAGGGCGACGCGGGCGCCGAGGCCGATCAGGGCGCCGGCGGCGCCGTACAGGATGCAGTAGACGCCCGCGGTGGCGCCGCCCCAGCGCGCGACCGTGGGGGTCTTGGCGGTGAACACGCGCTGCCAGATGTCCTGGCCGATCAGCAGGCCGAGGGTATAGACGACGAAGTAGGTGATGATCGTCTGGATCCCGATGCCGTCAATCTGGAAAAAGCTGGCGTCGACACGGCTGCGGATTCCGTCGAGGCCCCCAGCGGCGTTGAGCGTCAAGGGCAGCATGAGCAGGAAGATGCCCACCGTCTTGATCACGAACTGGACCTGATCGGCCAGGGTGATCGACCACATGCCGCCGATGGTCGAATAGACCAGCACGATGGCGCCGCCAATGGCGATGGCCAGCGCCCGGTCCCATCCGAAGAGGACGACGAAGATGGTGGCATAGGCCCCGGTGGACGTCGCGCAGAGCATCAGGGTGTACGCGAGCATGACGATGCCCGAGGTCTGGGTGGCCCGGCTGCCGTAGCGCAGGCTGAGCATCTGGGAGACGGTGTAGATCTTCAGCTTTTGGATGGTGCCGGCGAAGAGGAGGCTGAGCAGCAGCACGCCGGCGCCGATCGCGACGACGAGCCACATGCCCGAGATGCCGAACTTGTACCCGAGCCCCACGCCGCCCACCGTCGAGGCGCCGCCGAGGACGACGGCGGCCATGGTTCCGGTGTACAGGAACGGGCCGAGGCGGCGGCCGGCCACCAGGAAGTCGCTGTTGTTCTTGGTGCGGGACTTGCCCCACCAGCCGAACGCCAGCATGGCGACGAGATACACCACCACGATGGCGATGTTGACGAAACTTGCGTCCATTGAGGGCTCCTTGGAGCTGTTCGGAAGCAGCGCTGCTCGGCCGGCTCGCAAACGCTGCGGTCGGGTTTCACTACTGCTTGGCGTGGATTGCGGGAGGTCTCGGTGGAAACGCTCGCCATATTGCCTAATAAGCAACACTTGTTGCCAAACAGTAGGTTGTGACGGCGGTAACAGTCAAGGTGCGGCCGCGGCGTGTCCCTTCCGGCGCTCGGACGTCCGTCTCCGGTTAGGATTGGCTCCAATGCTGGGGCCGCGCGGCCGGCCGTGAAAGGTTCCCTTATGAAGGCTCTACCCGTAGAACCGAGCAACGTTCCGGTTGCCATCGGGTCCAGGATTCGTGCCGCCCGGCAGTCGCAGCGGCTCACCATCGAACAGGTCGCGGACGCCACCGGCCTGACCAAGGGTTTCCTGAGCCGGGTCGAGCGGGACCTCACCTCGCCCTCCGTGAGCTCGCTGGTGACGCTGTGCCAGGTCCTCTCCATCTCGATCGGCGAGCTGTTTGCCGCGCCGGAAACGCACCTCACCAAGAAGGGTGAAGGCCCGCGGATTTCGCTCGGCGGAGAAGGGATCGTCGAGCGGCTGCTGACCGCACGTTCCGAGCGCCGGGTCCAGATCATCCAGGCCGTCATCGAGCCCCGCGGCCGCGGCGAGTCCGAGTTGTACGCCGTCGACTGCGACGTCGACGTGCTGCACGTCGTCAAGGGCACCATCCGGCTGATCCTGACCAATGAGGAATACGAACTGGAAACCGGCGATACGGTGACCTTTCCGGGGCGCGAGCCGCACACGTGGGTCAACCCCACCGACAGTCCGGTCGAGGTGCTCTGGGTGCTGGTTCCCGCCGCGAGCCGCTAGCTCCCCGGCGCCCACGGGGCGCCCGACACATGCCGTTTACATGGCGGAAACAGCGAATTTACATTCGTGCCTCCGGCGTAACCTCGGCGAAAAAATTGAAAAGCCTTGCTGACACATGCCCTCGGTAGCGTCGTATTCGGGAGGCGTGCGACTCGCTGCAGGCATACGCCGTCCAAATGGTCTCGCCGTTCCGGCGCCCTTGGAGCGCCGGCATTCGAGGAAGGCTCCAGCAATGAACTTCTCTGTGCTTGCAGTATCAATGGATGTATATCTCACGACGCTCGATCCTGGTGCGACGGCATGGATGCTGGCAGCATCCGCCCTCGTCCTTTTGATGACCCCCGGTCTCGCCTTCTTCTACG
>JAPLAM010000030.1 GCA_026393275.1 Arthrobacter sp. | reverse complement strand
GGACGGGACGGTCCCGGCGGCGAGGGCCGCGGCGAGTTCCTCATGCAGCGGCGGCAGCGGCTCACCGGTGAATCCGGTGCGCGGGAGCACGGTCCGGGCCAGGGAGAGCCGGCGGTGCGCCTCGGCGGCGGTGATCTGCAGCCGGTCCCGCAGGAACTCCCCGGTGTTGCGGTAGCCGTCATCGGGCCTGCAGGAACTCCCCGGTGTTGCGGTAGCCGTCATCGCCGGACCGGACCCCGACAGCCCCGACGTCGCCGGCCCCGACGTCGTTCGCGGATTCTTTCCGGCTGCGGTCCACGGCTGCGGCCGCGACCACCTGCAGGTACTCGACGGCCCGGGCGGCCTCCTCGACGTCGCCCGCGAAATCCGCCGCGTCGCCGAAGCCCAGCAGCGCCGCGTCCTGCGCCGCCGTCGAACTCAACTCCCGCAACTGGCCCAGAACGCTCCCCAGCGAGGGGGCGGCGCCGCGCTCATCACCGTCCGGCCGACCGGCCGGACGAGAGACGAGAACTGCACCGATTCCCATGCACCAATTCAACCAAGGGGGTCAGACATTCAACGATGCAACGGCGACCACGGCGGCCCGCGTCTGACAGTGGACCGGGACTACGCAATTAGCTGGCGTTGCCGGTGACCCGTCGCTCCCCGATGGAACCAATCTGAACGTAGCCGACCAGAGTAAGGCTCCGGGCAGTACAAGGCTCGCCGCCCCTTGGCCCGGTCACGGAAATCTTGATCTCGGAAGCGGACTCCGTGAGCCGGACCTTCTCCGGCGTCGTGCACCCCTCCGAGGACGACGAGAGGTACACCCGATTCTCTTTCAGGTCCACACGGATCAAATGCCAAGGCAGCGTCACCGCCGGTTCGGTGGTCCGGTCCAGGGGGAGCTCCGTGAACGGCGGAGTGATCGTCGATATCCCCGGCTGCGGCGGAAGCTTTGTGGCTGGTGGCGCGGCAAGAGGTGGCGAGGCAAGAGGGGGCGCCGCCGGCACGGTTGGTTCTCCGCACGCCGCAAGTGTGGCAATCGACAGAATTGCCCCGACGACGAGGCCGGCGACCCGTTTCCGCACCCTGTTCCGGTCGTGAACCATGTCTGCACCCTACTCTGACCGGACTACTCCGACCGGAGTCGGGTGGAAACCTCCGGCGTTGCCCCACGCCAGCGCTAAGTAAAACGCCACACTCGGGAGCTCCGCGGATGTGCGTGGCAGACTAGCCGAATGGACAGCTCAGCCGTCACGCAGCCAGCCGGAACTCACCCCACCGGAATCCGGCCCGCCGGAACGCCCCCGCCGGAGGGCAGCGGCGAGCCGTCGCGCAACCCATACACCGACCCCCGCCGGCCGTTTGGCCCCCGCGACCCGGGGGATGCCTGGGTGGAAGGCGAACAGGGCCGGTTCTGGGGCCGATTCGGGTCCGCGGGCCTGCTGGTGCACGATGCCGGCAAGGGAATCCTGTTGCAGCACCGGGCCACCTGGAGCGACCAAGGCGGAACCTGGGGTCTTCCCGGCGGAGCCCTGCACCAGGGCGAAGACGCCGTCAACGGCGCGCTCAGGGAGGCTAGAGAGGAAGCCGCCGTCCCGCCCGGATCAGTCCGCGTGCTGTTCACTTCGGTGTTCGACGTCGGGTACTGGTCCTACACGACAGTCGCCGTCCGGGTTGTGGAGTCCTTCGAACCCGAAATCAGCGATCACGAGAGCCTGGAACTGCAATGGGTGCGGCTTGGCGGCGTGAGCGACAAGGAGCTGCATCCGGGTTTCGCGGCTGCCTGGCCCGCGTTGCGACTCAGGCTTCAAGACCTGCACGGAGGCGAGGAGTAACACCCACGGCGACGACGACGGTCGTCGCCGCGCGCCGCCGCTTGCGGCCCGGAACGGCCCGTGCTGGTCCGGCCCTCAGGAACGGTCCGGCCCTGGCAGAACGGCCCGGCTGCCTGAACGGCTTGGCTGCCTACAAGGTCTCTCTGAAAGGGCTGTCAGAACCGGCCAGGAACCTCAAAGGCGGTCAGGATCCTGACCAGGTCGCGCTGCAGCGTGGTCCAGCCTTCCAGGTCCTCGGGCAGCGCGTCGCGCTCGATTTGATGTGCTGTCGCCAGCGCGGAACTGCCGGACGGCGTCAGGGCCACGTTGAGTTGCCGCCTGTCCTGCTGGTCCCTGGTCCGGGTGACCAGGCCTGACACTTCCAGCCGGCCCAGCACCTTCCCCAAAGACTGGCTTTGCACCCCGATTCGGCGGGCTAATTGCTCCTGGTTCATCGCCCCGGCATGGAGTCCCTGGAGCGCGATAACGGCGGCATGCGTCAGGCCGAGCGCTGCCAGCGCCTGATCCTTGCGGCGCTCCACCACTCTGGCGGCCATGGACAGAAGCTGGTCTGTCCGCCATCCTCCGGATTCCAGTTGACTCATCCCCGTCTCCCGCGCCGGCAAGCCGCGGCGGCTCTCTTCGCTTCCCATGCTGCTCGGGGAACGGCGGTCATAAAGCTCATGATGCCTCCCTCACTCCGGTCAAAAATGTGGGGAGCGCCGCTTGCGCTGTCCGCTCTCATGCTCCACCATAAGCATGCTTACTATATCTTTGGCAAGTCGATTTCCTGTTTGCCTCAGCAGGGCGCGTTGCTATTTGTCCCCTTAGGGCGCGACAGAGTCCCGCGTCCAAGCGAAGGAGTCCCGCGTCCAAGCGAGGGCGGGTGCAGCGGCCGGCGGGTAGGTGGGTCAGGCTTGTTTGCGCGCGGGCCGGCGGCGGTACAGCCAGATGAGCCCCAGGATGGGCAGCAGCAGCGGGATAAATCCGTAGCCCCGGCCAAACAGGGACCAGACGGTCTCGTGCGGGAAGTTCGCCGCGTCGAAGAGGCTCAGCGCGCCGACCACCAGGACCCCGATCAATTCGACCAGGACAGCCGTCACGGACACCTTGAACCAGGTCCGGCCGGCCTTCGCGAGGGAGATGGTTGCCACGATGTAAACGGCGGCGGCGAAGGCGGACAGCACGTAGGCGAAGGGCGCCTCGGAGAATTTGGTGAGGATCTGGTAGCCGGCCCGTGCGGTTGCCGAGAGGGCAAACACAGCGTAGACAGCGATCAGCAGCCGGCCGGGTCCGGTATTTCGGGTGTCCCGCTGCGTCGGACCGGCGGCGCCCCCGGTGGTCCCGGCGTCGCCGGTGCGCTGCTCTGAAGCCGTCATGTTCTTGTTTGCCTCTTCCACGTCAGTACCAGATCTGATTCATTCGGGCGGCCATCACCAGTGCGGTGACGCCGACGGCGGCCAGCACGAAGTTGCTCCACCGGGTGCGTTCGAGGATGGCCCAGTAGACCGCACCAACCGGCAGCAGCAGGGCCGTGGCCAGGTAGCCCCAAAACTCCCAGGGCTCCCCGGCGATCCGCTCCCCCGTCGCAACCCGGACGATCGAACCGACGAGGTAGACCAGGAGGGATACTTCGACGGCGGCCACGGACAGGATGGTCGCATCGTTGGGTGCCTTCTTCAGGATGCCGGCGCCGGCGCACAGGAGGCTGGAGACCAGGCCGACCACCAGGATGATGTAGAAATATCCGTCCACAGCTAGCCCGCCGGCTTTTCGGCGGCGCGCTTCTCATTGTCCGGTGCGAAGACCAGGACGGGTTTGGCGTAGTTGCCGGCGTCGGCCAGCAGCGCCACCAGCGAACCGTCGGGTGCGAAGGCGGCCGCCGGCTTCTCCGGGGTCGCTGCGTCCGGCGTGCCGGCGGCGGCACCGGCTGGGATCCGGCGGCCGAAGGACAGTTCCGTGGTTTCCTCAGCGGTGAGCTCGCGGTTGGGCATCAGCGCCCGGGCCGCCTGGGACATCTCCAGGACGTCCAGCTCTTCGGCCAGCTGTTCCAGGGTGCGGGCCTGGTCCAAGGTATAGGGCCCAACCTGCGTCCGGCGCAGTGCGGTGAGGTGTCCGCCTACGCCGAGTGCCCCGCCGAGGTCCCGGGCGAGGGCCCGGATGTAGGTGCCGGAGGAGCACTCCACGGTCACGTCCAGGTCCAGGGCTTCGCCGTCCTGGGAGCGTCGGAGTTCGTGGATGTCGAAGCGGTGGATCGTCACGGGCCGGGCGGCCAGCGTGACGTCCTCGCCGGAACGGACGCGGGCGTAGGCACGCTCGCCGTTGACCTTTATGGCGCTGACGCTGCTGGGCACCTGCTGGATCTCCCCGGTCAGGGCGGCGACGCCCACGCGGACGTTGTCCTCGGTGACCCCGGCGGCGCTGTGCGTGGCTGTGACCTCGCCTTCGGCGTCGTCCGTGACGGTCGACTCGCCGAGGCGAATGGTGGCGGTGTAAGTCTTGGAGGTCCCCACGATGTAGGTGAGCAGGCGGGTTGCCTTGTTGATGCCGAGCACCAGCACACCCGTCGCCATGGGGTCCAGGGTCCCGGCGTGGCCCACCTTTCGGGTACCGGCGAGCCGCCGCATCCGTCCAACCACATCGTGGCTGGTCCAGCCTTGCGGCTTGTCCACTATTACCAGTCCAGAAAGCACGCCTCCCAGTATATCCGCGCCGGGACGGCCCCTGGCGCGGCCCCGCCCCCCGCCAGCCGCCAGCGGCCGGCCGCTAGGATGGCAGACATGCCAGAGCTAGCCGCCCACGTCAGCGACGTCGCCGTCAACCAGATCCGCGAGATCACCGAAGCCGCCTGGCATACCCCCGGCGCGATCGTGCTGAGCATTGGCGAGCCGGGCTTCGCCCTCCCCCGCCATATCCTCGAGGCGGGCATGGCCTGCCTGGACCGGGACGAGACGAACTACACCCCCAACGCCGGCATTCCGGCACTGCGGGAGGCCTTCGCGGCCAGGTTCCGTGAGCACAACGCGACGCCAGTGGGCGCGGACCGGGTGTACGTCGTCGACGGCGCGCAGCAGGGGCTGCACTTCGCCATGACCTTGCTGCTCTCCCCCGGCGACGAGGTCCTGATTCCCAACCCGGGGTACCCGACGTTTGCGATGACGTCCAGCCTGCTGCACGCCGTCCCCGTAAGGTATCCGCTCTACCCGGACCACGACTTCCAGCCGCGGCTCGCAGACATCGAAGCGCTCATCACGCCGCGCACCAAGGTACTGGTCCTCAACTCGCCGTCCAACCCGCTCGGCGCCGTGCTGGGCGAGGAGCTCACCCGCAGCCTGGTGGACCTGGCCGTACGCCACGATCTCTGGATCATCTCGGACGAATGCTACGAGGCGTTCACCTACGACGTCCCGCACGTCAGCCCGGCCCGGTTCGACAGCGACGTCCCCGGCGAGGCGCGGGTGTTCACCTCCCTGACCCTGTCCAAGACCTACGGGCTCACCGGGTTGCGGATCGGGGCGCTGATCTGCCCGCCCGGCCTAGAGCAGAAGATGAACAACGTGATGGAGGCGATCGTTTCCTGCGTCGCCTCGCCCTCGCAGTACGCGGCCCTGGCCGCCCTGACCGGACCGCAGGACTACGTCAGCCATGCGCACGCGCACTACCGCGCCAACCGGGACGCCGCGTCCGCCGTGCTGGAGTCCAAGGGCATCCCGTTCCTCAGCGCGCAGGGGGCCTTTTATCTCTGGGCGGATGTCTCGCACGTCAGCGGCGGCGACGTCCGGACCTGGGTCCGGCGCTTCCTCGCCGACGCTGGCGTGGCCTTCGCCCCGGGGACCGCGTTCGGCTCGATCGGCGAGGGCTGGATCCGGATTGCCTTGTGCGGCGCCCAACCGGACCTCGTCGAAGGCCTGGGCAGGCTCCCCGGCCGCGGCCTGGCAGTCCCGTCCCTACCGCAGGAACGCGCCAGGCAGTAGCCTGACCACACGCGGGTGCGGGCGGATTCACGGCCGGGGTGCGGACGGTGTTGGAGGAGGATCTGATGTGGTGGCAGGACTTGTTGTGGGGCATCTGGAACGGGATCACAGCCTGGATCGTGCTGATCGCCCATGTCTTCGGGGCCTGGCACGAGTTCCCCTTCTACAACACGGGGCGGGCCGGCAACTGGTATGACTTCGGATTCCTGCTGGGCATGGGTTCCCCGCTGCTTGGCGGCTTGAGAGGCCGACGGCGGGGCTGACCGGGCGGCAGCGGAACCCCCGTGGAGCCGCAGCCCGGCTTAGAGCCGGATCTCGCCTTCCGGCAGCGTCGCGGGTGCCGGCGGCGCGGTGAAGGACATCTTGACGATGAAGTGGCCCTCGGCGCAGTTCCGCGCGATGATGGCCCCGGCTTCGCCGGCCAGCTTCACGCCGAACTGGACCTCAAGATGCTCAGGGGCGAGTTCCCGCATCACGTCGGCGGCTGCCTTGGCGGCCGGCCGCACCGCGGTAAGGGCGTCTTCCAGCCGGCGGCCGGCATCGAGGATGCCGAGTTCGTTGCGGGCAGGCCGTTCGACGCCGAAGCTTCCCTCGTCGACCTCCACCAGCACCGTTCCCGATCCGACCTCGTAGCGCAGGATTTCGGTCATCACTTGCTCCCGTCGGGCCTGGCTGCCAGTGCAGCGTCCAGCCAGCTGCGCAGGGCTGCCGCGGGCGGGGCTCCGGCCTGCCGTGCCACCACTTTGCCGTCCGTAATCACCAGCATCGTGGGGATTGCCTGCACGTCGAAGCGCCGGGACAGCGCCGGCGACTTGTCGACGTCCACCTTGACCAGTTTGACCCGGCCGGCCCGTTCCTGCGCCAGTCTGTCCAGCACCGGACTGACCATGCGGCACGGACCGCACCACGCAGCCCACAAATCGACCAGGGCCGGGACCGGGGATTGCTCCGCGATGGCGGGGAAGTCGGCGTCGCCGGCCTCGACAATCCAGGGCAGGTCGCGGCGGCACTTGCCACAGCGCGGGTGGCCGGTTGCCACAGCCGGGATGCGGTTGGTGGTGCCGCAGTGCGGGCATTTGACCAGGACAGTCGTCACTGCCGGTCACCAACGTTGCGCTCGCCCGCAGTCATGACTCCATGGGACTCCCCCGCTGCTTCCGGGCCAAGGGTCGAAGGTCCCCGGACACGCAAACAGCAGGGGCCGGACCCTCTTCCCGGTTCCGGCCCCTGCTGTTCAAGTCACAACTACTTGTTGCGATCCTCATCGATCGCATCGTTGTCGCTGAGGTCGGTATCCTCTTCGTCAAAGTCGTCCTCGTCGAGTTCGACGTCGTCGGGAACGTCGCTCTTGTACGGGTCGGCGTCGCCGGCGTGCTTGGCGCTGGCGGCGAGGGCCGCCACCTCGGCATCGCGCTTCTTGGCTTCGCGCAGCAGCTGCTCGAGGTTCGAGGCCACGACGGGGATCTGGTCGGCGACGAATTCAAGCGTCGGCGTGAGCCGGACGGTAATGCTCCGGCCGACCTCCTGGCGCAGCACACCCTTGGCCTTCTCCAGGCCCTTGGCGGCATCTGCCTGCGCCACCTCGTCGCCGAACACCGTGTAGTAGACCGTGGCGTGCTGCAGATCATTGGTCACCCGAGCATCGGTCACGGTCACGCCCTCCAACCGGGGATCTTTAACCCTCCGGCCCAAAGCCTCAGCGACCACAACCTTAATCCGCTGCGCCAACTTGGCAGCCCGTGCGGGATCAGCCATTTCCACTCCTAAAAAAATTTGGATGTACGACGGCGCCGGAACACAAGCCGCACACTGGTGAGTTTGGTGCCACGCGCCTAAGGCAAGCCTACGACGGACTCCCGTTGGATTTTTCCGGCGGCCTGGGAGTGGCATCGGGCCTGACGGAGCCGGACGGTTTGCGATCGAAGATCGAAAACCGTCCGGCGAAGGGGCGGGGCCGCCGGAAAAATCCAACGGCCCCGCACCTGGTACTGCTGACTCGCCCGAAGGCGGACCGACTAGACGCGCGGCTTTTCGCGCATCTCGAAGGTCTCGATGATGTCACCTTCGGTGATGTCGTTGAACGACCCAAGACCGATACCACACTCGAAGTCCGTGCGGACCTCGGTGGCGTCGTCCTTGAAGCGCTTGAGCGTCTCAACGGTGAGGTTGTCACCGATGATCTTGCCGTCGCGGCTGATGCGGGCCTTCGTGTTGCGCCGGATAACACCGGAGCGGACGATCGAGCCTGCAATGTTGCCGAACTTGGAGGAACGGAACACTTCGCGGACCTCGGCGGTGCCCAGCTGGACCTCTTCGTACTCCGGCTTGAGCATGCCCTTGAGGGCTGCTTCGATGTCATCGATTGCTGCGTAGATGACGGAGTAGAAGCGCATGTCCACGCCTTCGCGGTCTGCCAGTTCGGCAACACGCTCGGCGGGCTTGACGTTGAAGCCGATGATGACTGCGGAGTCGACCGTTGCCAGGTTGACGTCGTTCTGCGTGATCGCACCGACACCGCGGTGGATAACGCGGAGCTGGACACCCTCGCCGACGTCGATCTTGAGCAGCGCGTCTTCGAGGGCTTCAACCGCACCGGACACGTCACCCTTGAGGATGAGGTTGAGGGTGTCGATCTTGCCTTCGGCGACGGCCTTGTCGAAGTCTTCAAGGCTGATGCGCTTGCGACGCTTGGCCAGTGCGGCGTTGCGGTCGGCGGCTTCACGCTTCTCGGCGATCTGGCGGGCGGTGCGCTCGTCAGCGGTCACGAAGAAGGTGTCACCGGCGCGCGGGACGTTGGACAGACCCAGCACCTG
>JAPLAM010000006.1 GCA_026393275.1 Arthrobacter sp. | reverse complement strand
TGATCCACGCCTGCGGGCTCAAGGCGGTGGCCGAAGGAATCGAGACGGCCGAGCAGGCCGAGGAACTGGTCGGGCTGGGGTGCGCCAGCGGACAGGGCTATTACTTCGGACGGCCGACGCCCCCTGAAGCTGTTGAGGCCCTTATCAGCCTGGGCAGGACAGTTTCGCGGTAGATGGGGTGGACGGCTGGGCCGGTTGGGCTCGTTGGGCCGGCCAAGAACGACGGCGACGCGGCGACGGCGGCGGTGTTGCGGACAACAACGTCTCGGGAATCGGACAAAACAAAGGGCAGGAACCGGACCTAGATCCGGCTCCCGCCCTTTGCGCTTGCTGACTCCGTTAGTTCTTCGAGATGGAGTCGGGCCAGTAGTATACGGCCTCAACTGAACCCTGGCCCGAGGTGCTACCACTTGCGGACACAGCAGATGCGGCAGAAAAGCCAGCTGCAGCCAAGGCGCCAGCGACGAGCAGTGTAGCAAAGGTCTTCTTCATGTAGGGCTCCTGTTATTTGAGAGGCTGATGTGACTCATGTGATGTTGCTACCTCAGTATATGGGCTGACAACACGCCGCAATGTAACGATTTCAACGAAGGAACGGTGCGCTTGTGTTACATGGGCGGGCTCTTGCGGGTTCAACGCCTGTGGAGCGCGTGTGCTGTCCGCGTTAGTGCCCGCGGGAGCGGATACTTAACCCATGCGACATCAATCAGTCTCTTCGGCCTATGCCGCGGCCGAGCTCCGGGCGCGGGATTATCGGGCCAATCATGACTTCTCGGAGGCCGCTAAGAGCGCGACTGAGGCCGCTACAATCGCCCTGAATGACGGGGATGTCCAGTCGTGGTGGGCGATGACCTACTTCCGCGCCGAGAGTTACCTTTCCGACGCCGACTTTGAAGGCTGCGCTGACGCCGCATCCACGCTCATCCAGGATGACTCGATCTCACCGCAGCTGCGAGCTCAAGTCCACATTCTGATGGCAAAGGCTCATCAGGGCTCAGGACAACTAGAGTCGGCGGCCGCCGAGGCCAAGGCAGCCACCGAGCTGACAAGCAATGAATCTGATGTTGAACTTAATGTAAAAGCGAGACAGGCCCTGATCGCCGCCCTAGCGGATTCGGGGAAGCTCGGCGAGGCCTGGTCCGAGAGCAGGGGACTCGCCAGTGTCATCTCAGACGAACTGGATGAGCAGTTGGCGGGGAAGGCCTATTGGGTCATCGGCAATGTAGCGTTTTTGTGCGACAAGATTGACGAGGGACTGAAATATCACGAACTTGCCGCGTCGACCTTTTCCCCGGCCCGGGACTTGAACATATGGGCCAAATTTAACAAGGCATCCGCTGCCATGCGGCTAGCAGCAAATGTCGCGGACGCCGATACGCTTCGTTGCATAGAACGCGCTGAATTGGCGACAGACGTCATTGGCGGCAGCGAGATCGATTTGCTGCTCCTCAGGCGCAACCGGGCTCACTGGAGTTACCTCGCGGGCGATGCGGAATCCGCAGTGGCGATTCTTGAGGACATCTGCACCGCGACAGCGGGTTCACAGGTACTGGGGGACGCATGGTTTCTTCTGGCGCGGGCATATCTCGCGACCGGAGACACCATGGCGGCCCGAAAATCTCTGCGGGAAGCCGTCGTTCACTTTGAAAGTGCCGGAGCCCCGCATCGCGCCCAGCAGGCCCGTGAACTTCTTCAGTCACAACAGGAGGGGGCTTCCTTCTGGTCTCGGCTGCGTCGCCTGGCGGGTTTCCGACGCAGCTGATCTTCCGGCCCGATCCTCCCAGCAACTCAGGACCCAGCCAAGGAAACAAGCTCTAAGGTCCAGCGATCGCCGGACATGTCATGGAAGAAATCCCGAAGCAGCTGTGAGTTCCTTTGAGCATGCCCTCCGCTAGAGCTGAGGGTTGGACATATAGGCGAAATGCTCACTGGCTGGCACCACGACTGGGCATGTCCCGGGGGCACCGATGGGCGAGTGCCGCCAGCCTGGGGAGCATGCCCTCCGCCGGCGTCGGCCGTTGGACATGTGGGCTAACTGCTCACTGGCTGGCACCACGACTGGGCATGTCCCCAAGGAAGGGGCAGGACCGCACGAGTCCCGGGCCCGAAAACCTCCGCGCCGCTAGGCCGGGATCCCGCCCGAGGCCGCGGCGCGTGCCGAGGATGTCTTGCGGCCCAGGAAGACCGCTGCGCCGCCGACCACAAGGCTCAGGACCAGCAGGACCCAGCCCGCCACCGTGAGCCCGGACGCCAGGGCGACCTGGCCGGCGTCGAGCGTCGTCGCGGACATCATGGCGTCGATGACCGAGTTCGCCCACAGCCGCACACCCGCGAACAGCAGCGGGACCGCCCACAGGGCCCAGCGGAGGGACTTCCGGGCAACATTCGTGCCGATCAGCAGCAGCCAGGTGAAGCCGAAAATCAACGGGAAGAGCATACCGGCGGTCTTGTGCACGTAGTTCAACTGCCCGCGGGCGTCGCCGTCCATGGCCGAGCGCAACCGTTCCACAAAGCCCTGGTCGAAGCCGCCGACCAGCGAGTCGGGCATCGGGAGCCCACCGCTGAGCTGCGTGAGCTGGTTCAGCGTGAGCAAGTGGAGGTACCAGAACAGGAACAGGCTCGCCACGACGCCCGCGATCAGGATCAGGTTGCTGTTGCTCTGCGCCTTTTGCGGGGTCCGCGTGGTGCTCGGGTTGATCACCGCTGGCAGGTGGTGCTGGGGAACGGCGGCGTTGGCGCCGTGCTTCTTGATCCGCTGGGCGGGTGTCTTGGCCATGGCTCCATTATTGCCCCTCACCGGGACCGTCCCTGCCGGTCGTGTGCGGGCAGGCACCTGATTTGGTGCGCCTGTTCAGCCGCTTATGACGCCCGATAGGCTGAACGGGTGAGCGAACGAGGCAATAACGAACTTGGCAGCAACGACTTTGGCAGGCACCGGCTCGGCCGGCACAGCACCGCCGAACTCAGCCCCGACCTGGATGACTACCAGCTCGCCGAGGCCCTGGTGCGGGAGGCAGGCAATCTGGCGCTGCTGATGCGGCAGGCCGGACTGGAGGGCCAGCAGAAAACGTCCGCCTCCGATGTCGTGACCGCGGCGGACCACGCCGCCGAGGCCTATGTACTCGAACAGCTCCAGCGCTGCCGGCCCAACGACGGCATCCTCGGCGAAGAGGGCACCTCCGAGCAGGGCAGCAGCGGCCGGACCTGGGTCATCGATCCGGTGGATGGCACCTACAACTTCCTGCACGGCTCCAGCTACTGGTGCTCCGCGATCGCCCTCAAGGACTCGTCGGGGGCGCTGATCGGTGCCATCTTCCAGCCGGAGGCGGACAAGCTCTGGCTCGGCGGGACCATGCGGGCGGCCACCCTCAACGGGGAGCCGCTGACCAGTTTCCGGTCCCGCGACGACGGCGGCCGGGGCCGGGCAGAGACGCCGCTGGCGGAAGTGGGCGCCGCGACCTACATCCACCCGACCTGGCTTGCCGACCCGATGTGCGCCATGCCCTGGCACGCCGCGGCGACCTCGGCGGCCGCGCTGCGCATGTTCGGCTCGGGCTCGTGCGACCTTGGCCGGGTCGCCGACGGCGAGCTGGACTGCTGGTTCCAGCACAGCTCCCCGGAGTGGGACTGGCTCCCGGGCCAGGCGATAGTGCTCGCCGCCGGCGGGGCCGCCGACGTCGTCCGCGTCAACGGTCTCCAGTGGTTCATGGCCGGAGGCACGACGGCGGTGCGGCAGCTCCGCGCCGCGCTGGAGTCCGGCTCCGTGGGGTAGCTCGGACGGGGAGCGGGCCGGGGGGACATGCTCATTTTCGCAGGGCTCCACGGCCCTCGCAGCACTGCGGGACATGCTCATTCTTCAGGTCTAGGCATGGGCATGGTGGCACTGTGTCCAGTCGCGGACCCTGGCGCTGGGCATGTCCAGCCGCCTTGACGTGGGTGCGCGGGGGCCAGGAACCGTGCCGTCAGTGGCACCGCCTAGACTTGATAGCACCATGGATATGTTGTTTGACCCCTACGCCGACGGACCCTTCCAAGCTGCCTCCAGATCGGCCGCACCTGCCAAAGCGTCCGGAAAGCCGGGGGCCGGCAGCGGCATGCCGGACCTCAGGTCTGCACCCGGGGCCGCGCCGGGATTCGCGCCCCACCCCGGAAACCACGGCGGCCACGGCGCAGGGCACGACCAAGAGTGGGACCGGCCGCGGCTCCCAAGCGCGGACGAACTGCTGCAGGGACTCAACCCGCAACAGGAAGAGGCCGTCAAACACGCCGGCGGCGCCCTGCTGATCGTGGCAGGCGCTGGCTCCGGAAAGACCCGCGTGCTCAGCCACCGCATCGCCTACCTGATCGCCACCCGCCGCGCACACCACGGCGAGATCCTGGCCATTACCTTCACCAACAAGGCCGCCGCCGAAATGCGGGAGCGGGTCGAAGCCCTGGTCGGCGGCCGGGCCAAGACCATGTGGGTCTCCACCTTCCACTCCTCCTGCGTCCGGATCCTGCGCCGCGAAGCCAAGAACGTGGGCCTGAACTCCAACTTCTCCATCTACGACTCCGCGGACTCGCTGCGCCTGATCACGCTTGTCGCCAAGAACCTGGACCTCGATCCCAAGCGCTTCGCGCCCAAGGCCATCCAGCACAAGATCTCGGCGCTCAAAAACGAACTGATCGACGCCGACAGCTATTCCTCCAGCGCCAACCACAACGAGCCCTTCGAACAGGCCGTCGCCGAGGTCTTCAAGGGCTACACGCAGCGGCTGCGCCAGGCCAACGCCATGGACTTCGACGACCTGATCGCCGAAACCGTCTACATGTTCCGGGCCTTCCCGGCGGTCGCCGACTCGTACCGGCGCCGCTTCCGGCACGTGCTCGTGGACGAGTACCAGGACACCAACCACGCCCAGTACGCCCTGGTGCGGGAGATCGTCGGCGAGGGGCCCGGCGCGGCCGAGCTGACCGTCGTCGGCGACTCGGATCAGTCCATCTACGCCTTCCGCGGCGCGGACATCCGCAACATCGTGGAGTTCGAGAAGGATTACCCGGACGCCCGGACCATCAAGCTCGAGCAGAACTACCGTTCCACCCAGACCATCCTCAGCGCCGCCAATTCCGTCATCTCCCGCAACCCCAACCGGCCGGAGAAGCGGCTCTGGACGGCCGAGGGCGACGGCGAAAAAATTGTCGGCTACGTCGGCGAGAACGAACATGACGAGGCCCAGTTCATCGCCAAGGAAATCGACCGGCTGCAGGACGAGGGGGACCTCCGCCCGGGCGACGTCGCTATCTTCTACCGCACCAACGCCCAGTCCCGGTCTATCGAAGACGTCCTGGTGCGCGTCGGGCTGCCCTACAAGGTGGTCGGCGGCACCCGGTTCTACGAGCGCAAGGAAATCAAGGACGCCCTCGCCTACCTGCGCGTCCTGGTCAACCCGGACGACGACGTCAACCTGCGCCGCATCCTCAACGAACCCAAACGCGGCATCGGCGACCGGGCTGAGGGCGCCGTCGCCGCACTCGCAGAGCGCGAGCGGACCTCCTTCATGACCGCCGCCCGCCGCGCCGAGGAAGCGCCCGGCATGGCCACCCGCTCCGTCAACGCCGTGCTGGGCTTCGTGAAACTCCTCGACGACCTCGCCGAGGTGGCCTCCGGCTCCGGCGCAGCCGCGGCCCTGGAAGCCGTCCTGGAGCAGACCGGCTACCTCGCCACCCTGCGCTCAAGCACCGATCCGCAGGACGAGTCCCGGGTGGAAAACCTCGCGGAACTGGTCGCCGTCGTGCGTGAATATGAACGCGACAACCCCGAGGGGTCGCTCGGCGCCTTCCTGGAGCAGGTCTCGCTCGTGGCCGACGCCGACCAGATCCCCGACGCGCCCGCGGGGAGCGCCGACGAGCTGGCCGCCGCCGTCGCCGAAGCCAAGCGGCTCGGCGTCGTCACCCTCATGACGCTGCACACCGCCAAGGGCCTGGAGTTCCCCGTGGTGTTCCTGACCGGGATGGAGCACGGGCTGTTCCCGCACCAGCGCTCGGCCACGGACCCCAAGGAACTCGCCGAGGAACGCCGGCTCGCCTACGTGGGCCTGACCCGCGCCCGTAAACGGCTCTACCTGACCCGCTCCGAGGTCCGCAGCATGTGGGGGCAGAGCCAGTACAACCCGGCCAGCCAGTTCATTGAGGAGATCCCGGCCGAGCTGGTCGAGTGGAAGCGCGAGGGGTCCACCCGGCAGGCCAGCAGTTGGGGGAGCGGGGGCTCAATCGGTTCCAGCCGCTATGGCGGGTCCTTCTGGGGTGCCGGCACGGCCCGCGGCACCGGCGCGGACGCCTCCGCAGGCTTCAATGCCGACGTCCCGGCCGCCATCGCCAAGAACCGCGTCCAGCCGCAGAAGGAAATCGTCGCCGTCAGCGTAGGGGACAAGGTCAACCACACCAGCTTCGGCAACGGCACCGTGCTCGCCGTCGAGGGTGCCGGGGACAAGACGGTCGCGAAGGTGAAGTTCGACGTCGGCGAGAAGCGGCTACTGCTGCGCTACGCTCCGCTCACCAAGATCGGCGCCTAAGCGGCCAGCACCCCCGGCGGACGTCCTCCGGGGGTCGTTTTTCTAGATTTCGCGGGACCGTCACGAACTGGTCTCCGGCCCCGCCAAACCGGCCTCGCGGACTCCCGCCAAGGCCCGAAAAACCCCGTAATCTAGCGGTTTTTCTACGCTTCATAGAATAGTGTCCTTACTCACATAAGGGGTACTCTGGGTCGGGCTGGTCCGTTCAAAGGACTAGAGTTCCAAAAGGAGCATTGCGCCGTGTGGCTCGTTTCCAAGCCTGTCGCAGGGTGCGTTTATTCCGCAGCCCGGTAACCGCGAGTACGTGGGGTCCGGCTGTACAGAAACTACTTCGACGTAGAAGGACACTAAACCGTGGACCTGTTTGAATATCAGGCGCGCGATATGTTCGAGGCGCACGGTGTACCCGTGCTTGCTGGCATCGTGGCGCACACCCCTGAAGAAGCAAAGGCAGCTGCCGAGAAGATCGGCGGCGTAACTGTCGTAAAGGCACAGGTTAAGGTCGGTGGCCGAGGCAAGGCCGGCGGCGTTAAGGTCGCCAAGACCGCCGATGAGGCTCTCGAATACGCAACCGACATCCTCGGCATGGACATCAAGGGCCACACCGTCAACAAGGTGATGATTGCCCAGGGTGCCGACATCGCCGAGGAATACTACTTCTCCGTCCTGCTGGACCGGGCCAACCGCAACTACCTGGCCATGTGCTCGGTTGAGGGCGGCATGGAAATCGAGCAGCTCGCCGTCGAGCGCCCCGATGCCCTGGCCAAGGTCGCGATCGACCCCGCCGTCGGCATCGACCAGGCGAAGGCCGACGAAATCGTCGCCGCTGCAGGCTTCGCCGAGGAACTGCGCGGCAAGGTCGCCGCCGTCATCCTCAAGCTCTGGGACGTGTTCAAGAAGGAAGACGCCACCCTCGTAGAGGTCAACCCGCTGGTCAAGACCGGCGCCGGCGACATCGTTGCCCTTGACGGCAAGGTCACCCTCGACGAGAACGCGGGCTTCCGCCACGCCAAGCACGCCGCCCTTGAAGACAAGGACGCCGCTGACCCGCTCGAGGCCAAGGCCAAGGCCCAGGACCTCAACTACGTCAAGCTCGACGGCTCCGTCGGCATCATCGGTAACGGTGCAGGCCTGGTCATGTCCACGCTCGACGTCGTCGCCTACGCCGGCGAAAACCACGGCAACGTCAAGCCCGCCAACTTCCTGGACATCGGCGGTGGAGCTTCCGCCGAGGTCATGGCAGCAGGCCTCGACGTCATCCTGGGTGACGAGCAGGTCAAGTCCGTCTTCGTCAACGTCTTCGGCGGCATCACCGCCTGCGACGCCGTCGCCAAGGGCATCGTCGGCGCACTCGCCGAGCTGGGCCACTCCGCGAACAAGCCGCTGGTCGTCCGCCTCGACGGCAACAACGTCGAGGAAGGCCGCCGCATCCTGGCCGAGGCCAACCACCCGCTGGTTACCCTGGCCGCCACCATGGACGAGGGCGCCGACAAGGCTGCCGAGCTCGCCAACGCAGCGAAGTAAAGGGACCCGACTATGTCTATTTATCTGAACAAGGACTCCAAGGTCATCGTCCAGGGCATCACCGGAGGCGAAGGCACCAAGCACACCGCCCTGATGCTCAAGGCCGGCACCAACGTCGTCGGCGGCGTCAACGCCCGCAAGGCCGGCACCACCGT
>JAPLAM010000003.1 GCA_026393275.1 Arthrobacter sp. | reverse complement strand
GTGCTCGATGCGATCCATCATGTCAATCTGCGCGAGCTGCATCGAGTCGAGCCGCGCTTCGAGCGCCGACACCTCGGGCGATTTGTCACGCTGCAGGTAGTGGACGCCCAATGAAACCGCACTAAGGCAAATAGCCGTTAGGGCTAAAGCGAAGCCTCCGACCGCTGCATACGTAGTAATCATGCGGCTTCCAGCCGTAGTG
Source organism: Arthrobacter sp. (assembly GCA_026393275.1). Lineage (GTDB taxonomy): Bacteria > Actinomycetota > Actinomycetes > Actinomycetales > Micrococcaceae > Arthrobacter. The sequence goes on along the minus strand of JAPLAM010000003.1, from coordinate 2,339 downwards.
AGCACTAACCAAACCATGTTTCGACCATGGGGTCAAGATTGCGTGGTCGGCGCCGATCTGGGAAAGAGGGGAAGGAGGGGTGATTGGGAGTGGATGGCCGGCTTTGCCGGGGCCGCTTACCGTTTCACATACAGACTTGCTGGTTGATGTTCCTGTGGTCCGTCTCCGAGGATTCTGTTGATAAGTGAGGGAAAACCTGTGGACGATATTGAGTCTGACGCGTTGGCAGAGTGCATCGAGATACTTCGAGCGCGGGTGAAGCAATTGGAGCGCCGCTGCCGTCGATTGGAAATCGACAATGGCGACTACGACGACGACCAGGAGCCGTTCAATTTCGACGATTACGATCGCGAAATAGGGCGCGACCGCCTATGACCCCCACTGGAAGTGGCCCACGTCGCGGAAGCCGACCCAACGTCCTCCCCAAATCATTCCCAGGGATTCCCCCACTGGGCCAATCTCCGCCCAAACCCATTCGGGAACAGCGTCGCGTGCCCACCCATACATATCGACATCGAAGGCGGTCCCCTCCAGGTGCTTGGACCGAAGTGTTGTGGTACGGCGCTGCTGTAGTAGCCGCCGTTGTTCTGCTGGCGTTCTTAGTGCCGAGGTAATGACCGCCGGGAGCTGGTGCTCGTCACGCAGTCGCGAGATGAACCGGGCCGTTTGGTACTGAACGTACGGTGCCAGGGTCGCGAGCAGCTCCGGCGTCCTGTCCACGGAATTACAGGGTATTCCCTACCGGAAACTCGAAGCCGTACACGTACCCGAGGACCTGGTTCGGGTTCACTGCAGACGTGAACTCTCCCGTCAGCAACATAGTGTCGCCAGGACGCATCCAGACGCCATCTCCCATTGCTACAAAATCGTCTAGCCTCGTAGCTGCTACGAAGCCTACGGGTGGGTTCTTAGCGACCTCGAAGTACGTCGACGCCGCGTTACCGCCCAAGAGGAACGTCAGGCTGTATCGCACGATCGACGTTGCAGCGCCGGGAGTGACCCGAAAGTTAATGTGCGTGATGACACGCAACGTGTTCGGTGGGCAAGCGGCGATCGCCACCTGTACCGACGCCGCGTTGGCCGTGTTGGACGACAGCTGAAAGTACCGGCCCTGGGCGATGAGCCCCGACGGAACGTCCTTCGGCTGCGGTCGCCAGAACAGCTCGATCAGCCCGCTCATACCGGCGTGATACGCACCGCGACAAAATACGTCAACGCGCCGACGGTCGTGTTCCGCATCCGAACCTTCAGGCGCTCGCCCTGCATCGCTACGTCCGTCAGCGTGTAATCGTCGGGGTACACCGGAAACCGGTTCTGGGTCGATATCGCCATCGACTCGCAGAGGATGTCAGCGCCGGAGTAAACGTCAGCCTGTAGGCCTACCGCCGAACCGTTCAGCCCGAACTCCAGCGCGCACGGCATCGGCAAATACTCGAACTGCGATCCCGTGATGATGTTGTCGTTCACCGAGTTCGCGGCGATGCTTCCGGTCAATTGAATCATTGGCATTTTAGGAGTTCCTGATGAGCTTCATGTGAGAACCTGACGATTGATTCGAGGGGCGACGATTCGGAGCTCGCGCTTTCGGTAATTGCCGCTCGATCTTCTGCAACATCTTCCGAGCGCCCTTGACGCGGCGAATAGCACGCGCCGCCGCGCGACCGTTCAGCACGTTCATTCTGCGCGGTCGAATCACCTGGCCGGTTTTGTTGGAAATCCGGTTCCCGAACTCATCGAGCACGAACCAGGCCGCCGCGGTTCCCGCGATCTTCGCGTACTTGGTCGCCCGAGGGTAATTCCTCGCCATCGTCGACACCGCGCGCCCACCGGCCCGGATGACGGCGCGACCCGCCACGGCAGCGCCACCGATCGTGCCGAGACGCGACATGGCCGGGAGTGAACTGATCCCATGCGCCGCGCTTTGCCCACTGAGACCTCCAGCTGCTCCCAAAATTGCGCCGGTCGGGCCCCCGGTCAGGAAGCCTCCCACGGCGCCAACGAGCCCCTTACGTACCGCGCCAAAAATACTCATATCAGGAATTCCCGCTTGAATGGACTGGATCGACTGCAATGGGGCGCCCACCGCGGAGACGGGCCCGGAGGTCGGACTTGCTGGTAACTTGTGCCGGTGCTTCTTGCTGAACAACCCCATTGTCTGCCCCTTCCCGTAGCCGTCTGACGCGATCGCGCCTGGTCCAGTGCTCGATGCGATCCATCATGTCAATCTGCGCGAGCTGCATCGAGTCGAGCCGCGCTTCGAGCGCCGACACCTCGGGCGATTTGTCACGCTGCAGGTAGTGGACGCCCAATGAAACCGCACTAAGGCAAATAGCCGTTAG
>JAPLAM010000023.1 GCA_026393275.1 Arthrobacter sp. | reverse complement strand
GCAGCTGTCCCGAGTGGTGGGCAAACATTGCGAGAGCGGCGACATAGTTGTTAGAGATGTATATCTGCCCGAGGACGTGGCAGCCGGTGATCTGCTCGCTGTACCGGGGACCGGCGCCTACTGCTGGGCCCTGTCAAGCAACTACAACTATCTGGCCCGTCCGGGCGTTGTCGCGGTGCGCGATGGGTCCGTCCGGCTCATTGTCCGCGGCGAAACCGAACAAGATCTGCTCAACCGCGACATGGGAGTCTGAATGACGGAAATGCGAACCCTGAAGGTGGCCCTGCTGGGCTGTGGCAATGTCGGGGCCCAGGTTGCGCGGATTCTGATTGACGACGCCGAGACCCTGGCGTCGCGTGCCGGCGCCCGCCTCGAGCTCAGCGGCATCGCCGTGCGCAACCCGGACGCCCGCCGCGACGTCGAATTGCCCCACGAGCTGTTCACCACCGACGCCGATGCTTTGGTCAAGGACGCCGACCTGGTGATCGAGCTGATGGGCGGGATCGAACCGGCCCGCACCCTGATCCTCACAGCGATCCGGCACGGCGCCTGCGTTGTCACCGGCAACAAGGCGCTGCTGGCCCAGGACGGCCCGACCCTCTACGAGGAGGCCGACAAAGCCGGGGTCCAGCTCTCCTACGAGGCCGCCGTCGCCGGGGCCATCCCGATCCTGCGGCCGATCCGTGACAGCCTCTCCGGGGACCGGATCACCCGCGTGCTGGGCATCGTCAACGGCACCACCAACTTCATCCTGGACCAGATGGACACCACCGGGGCGCAGTTCACCGACGCCCTCGCCGAGGCCCAGCGCCTCGGCTACGCCGAGGCAGACCCCACCGCCGACGTCGAGGGCCACGACGCCGCCGCGAAGGCCGCGATCCTCGCCTCGCTGTCCTTCCACACGCGCTTCGCGCTCGAGGATGTCTTCTGCGAGGGCATCAGCTCCGTCACCGCCTCGGACATCGCCGCGGCGAAAGACGCCGGTTTCGTGATCAAGCTGCTCGCCATCGCCGAGAAGCTCGCCGATCCCGATGGCCACGGTACCGCCGGCGTTTCCGTCCGCGTCCACCCCACGCTCCTGCCCCGCGAGCACCCGCTGGCCGCGGTGCACGGCGCGTTCAACGCCGTCTTCATCGAGGCCGAGAACGCCGGCGAGCTGATGTTCTACGGCCAGGGCGCCGGCGGCACCCCCACGGCATCGGCGGTGCTGGGGGACCTGGTCTCGGCGGCCCGCCGGATTGTCCTGGGCGGACCGGGACGCACCGAAACCACCACCGGACATGTTCCCGCACTGCCCATCGACGCGGCGGTCACGAGTTACTACATCGGCCTCGACGTCGCCGACCAGCCCGGTGTCCTGGCCCGGATCGCGCAGCTCTTCGCCGAGCACGGCGTCTCCATCGAAATCATGCGGCAGACCATCCACCGCGACTCCGCCGCCAAGGCGGAATCGGCTGAACTGCGGATCGTCACGCACCGCGCAAGCGAAGCCGCGCTGGCAGCAACCGTCGAGGCCGTCAAGGGCCTGGACATCATCAATTCCGTCACATCCGTACTGCGGGTAGAAGGGGTCTAAGTGGCTCACCAATGGCGCGGAGTCATCCGCGAATACGCCGAACGCCTGCCGGTCACCGAGACCACCAAGGTCATCACGCTGGGCGAGGGCGGCACCCCGCTCGTGCCCGCGCAGAAACTCTCCGAGCTCACCGGCTGCACCGTCTACCTCAAGGTCGAGGGCATGAACCCGACCGGATCCTTCAAGGACCGTGGCATGACCATGGCCATGACCGCGGCCGTCGCCTCCGGGGCCAAGGCCGTGGTGTGCGCCTCCACCGGCAACACCTCCGCCTCCGCCGCGGCCTACGCGACGTCCGCCGGGCTGCAGTGTGCCGTGCTGGTGCCCGAAGGCAAGATCTCGATGAGTAAGCTCAGCCAGGCGATCGCGCACGGCGCCACGCTCCTGCAGGTGGACGGCAACTTCGACGACTGCCTCGACATCGCCCGCAAACTCGGCGAGTCCTACCCGGTGTTCCTGGTCAACTCGGTCAACCCGGCCCGGATCGAGGGCCAAAAGACCGGTGCGTTCGAGGTCGTCGACGCGCTCGGCGACGCCCCGGACATCCATGTGCTTCCGGTCGGCAACGCCGGCAACATCAGCGCGTACTGGAAGGGCTACAAGGAGTACGCGGCGCCCTTCGAATCCGCCACCGCCGGACAGCTCGCCGCCGTCGCCACGAAGACGCCGGTCATGTGGGGCTTCCAGGCCGCGGGCGCCGCCCCGTTCGTCGCCGGCCACCCGATCACCGAGCCGGACACCATCGCCACCGCCATCCGGATCGGCAACCCCGCCTCTTGGGACACCGCCGTCGCGGCCCGGGACGAATCCGGCGGCGTGATCGAGGCAGTCACCGACGAGGAAATCCTCTCCGCGCACCGCTGGCTCTCCGCCCGCGAAGGCGTGTTCGTGGAACCCGGCTCCGCCGCCGGCGTCGCCGGGCTGATCAAGAAGCACGCCGCGGGCGAGGTGCCCGCCGGCAAGACCATCGTCATCACGGTCACCGGCCACGGCCTCAAGGATCCGCAGTGGGCCCTGCGCACCGAGGACGGCAGCGAGGTGCAGCCGGTCAAGGTTGCCAACGACGTCGTCACGGTGGCTGCCGAACTGGGACTGGAAGAAAAATAGCCTTGGAAACCACCCTCACCGTCCCGGCCGAATCTCCCGCCGACACGCCGGCGGTTCCGGCCGGGCTAGCCGTCACCGTCCGGGTTCCGGCCACCAGCGCGAACCTGGGCCCGGGCTACGACAGCCTGGGGCTGGCCCTCTCGCTGCACGACACACTGACGGTGGAAACCCTGGAGAGCGGCGAGCTTGAATTCGAGCTCAGCGGCGAGGGTGCGGACACGCTGCCCCGCGACGCCAGCCACCTGGTGGCGCGGGCCCTTACCGAGGCACTGCACCAGCTGGGCTTCCGCCACGACGGACTGCGGATCACGGCGGACAACGTCAACCCCCACGGCCGCGGCCTCGGTTCCTCGGCCGCCGCCGTCGTTGCCGCCGTCACGGCCGCGAACGCCCTGGTCCCGGCGGCGTCGCGGCGCAGCAAGGAGTGGATCCTGCAGCTCACGTCCAAGATGGAAGGCCATCCGGACAACGTCGCACCCGCCATTTTCGGCGGACTGGCGCTGTCCTGGCAGGACAGTGACCAGTACAGCAGCACCTGTGCAAGGGTGGACCCCGCGATCGTTCCGGTGGTCGCGGTCCCGGACTTCGAACTTTCCACCGAGGCCGCACGGGCGCTGCTCCCGGCCTCCGTGGGGCACCACGCAGCGGCCATGAACTCCGGCCGGGCAGCGCTGCTGATCCATGCGCTGACGCAGAAGCCGGAATTCCTGCTGCCGGGAACCGAGGACTACCTGCACCAGAACTACCGCGCCCAGGCCATGCAGCCGAGCGCCGGGCTGATCGCGGCGCTGCGGGGTGCCGGCCATGCCGCCGTCGTCTCCGGCGCGGGACCCACCGTGCTGGTCCTGGCCATCGGCGAAAAGGAAGCGGCTGACGTCGTCGAGTTCATCGGAGCTTTCGCTGCGGCCAACACGCCGGACGTCGCTTGGCGTGTGATGAAGCTAGCCGTGGACACTGAAGGTGCTAAAGTGGAAGTGCACCGGCGGTAACCACGCAAGTTTGTTATAAGACCGCGATGTTGGCCAAGTTGCCCTCTCTCATCTTTCACTGCGCAATATTTTCCGGTGCCACCTGCTTTTGGTCTGACGCAGGAAGCTGCAGAATTCCTCTGTACCCCTAAGTGTCAGTCCGCCGTTCCTCCATTTCGGGACGCGTCGGGGTGTAGCAGTATCCGGCCCTGCTGGCCGAAATCCAACCGGCAAGGCCGAAAATCCCGGCTGTAGATCTGAACTGCAGCCCAGATCAAATCACCGCGTCCAGCTCCTAGCCTGGACGCCGTCGAGGGGGAAGGATCCTTCGTGACCGAAACCACTGAGCTGTCTTCAGCTGTGGAACTATCATCTTCTGCTGCCGAACCGGCAGCACCCGCCAAGAGCAGCGGCCTCGCAGGCCTCAAGCTCGCCCAGCTCCAGGCCCTGGCCAGCCAGCTGGGGATTTCCGGGGGCTCCCGGATGCGCAAGGGCGATCTGGTGACCGCCATTTCCGCCCACCGTGCCGGTACCCCGGTCAGCAAGGCACCCGCCCGCGCCGCCGAGAAGGCTAGCGACAACGGCACTTTTGCCCGCACGGCTCAGGCCGCTGCACCTGCAGCCGCCGCTTCCGAGGCTCCGGCCGAGGAAAACCCCCGGGCACGGACCCGGGGCCGCAGCCGCCGTGCAGGCAGCGACGGCGTCGTCACCACCCCCGCCGCTGAGGCACCCGCCGCAGCAGCGGTGGAGGCGCAGTCCGCTCCGGCCGACTCCGCTCCGGCCGAACAGGCCGCCGAAGGCAGCGACCGCACCCGCCAGCCGCGGACCCGCAACCGCCGCCGCGGCGAGGCCGCCGGCCAGGCCGCACCCCAAGGGGAAACTGCGGCCGCACCCGCAGCCGAGACCCACGCGGAGCAGCCCTCCGGCGAGCAGCGCCAGGAGCGCCACGCCGAACAGGGCAGCGACGACGGCCAGCGCCGCGAGAACACCCGCGGCCGGAGCAGCCGTGAGGACAACGCCGCCGGCAATGTGTCCGTGAACCGCGACAACGCCTCCGGCAACGTGTCCGGCAACCGCGATAACACCCGCGACAACCGCGACAACAACAACAACGACGACAACGACGGCGGCAGCCGCCGCAACCGACGGAACCGTCGCGACCGCAATGATCGCAACGACCGTAACGACCGCTCCGGCGGCCAGGACAACCGCGACAACAGCTCGCGCAACGACCGCTTCCGCGACCGCAACGAACGCCGCCGCGGCCGCTCCCAGGGACCCGACGTCGACGACGTCGAGGTCACCGAGGACGATGTCCTGCTGCCCGTCGCCGGCATCCTGGACGTGCTGGAGAACTACGCGTTTATCCGCACCTCCGGCTACCTGCCGGGTCCGAACGACGTCTACGTGTCCCTCGCCCAGGTCAAGAAGTACAACCTGCGCAAGGGCGACGCCGTCGTCGGCGCCATCCGTGCCCCGCGTGAAGGCGAAAACCAGCAGAGCAATCAGCAGCAGTCCGCCCGCCAGAAGTTCAACGCTCTGGTCCGCGTCACCTCGGTCAACGGCAAGACCCCGGAGGAGCTGAAGGACCGCGTCGAGTTCGCGAAGCTCGTCCCGCTGTACCCCTCCGAGCGCCTGCGCCTCGAGACGGACCCCAAGAAGATCGGCCCCCGCGTCATCGACCTGGTGGCCCCGATCGGCAAGGGCCAGCGCGGCCTGATCGTTTCGCCGCCGAAGGCCGGCAAGACGCTCATCCTGCAGTCCATCGCCAACGCCATCACCACCAACAATCCTGAGGTCCACCTCATGATGGTGCTCGTTGACGAACGTCCTGAAGAAGTCACGGACATGCAGCGCACCGTCAAGGGCGAGGTCATCGCCTCGACCTTCGACCGTCCCGCCGACGACCACACCACCGTGGCCGAACTCTCCATCGAGCGTGCCAAGCGCCTCGTGGAAATGGGCATGGACGTCGTGGTCCTCCTCGACTCGATGACCCGCCTGGGCCGCGCCTACAACCTGGCGGCACCGGCGTCCGGACGCATCCTGTCCGGCGGCGTCGACTCCGCAGCGCTGTACCCGCCGAAGCGTTTCTTCGGTGCAGCCCGCAACATCGAAAACGGCGGCTCACTCACCATCCTGGCCACCGCGCTCGTCGAGACCGGTTCCAAGATGGACGAGGTCATCTTCGAAGAGTTCAAGGGCACCGGCAACATGGAACTGCGCCTGTCCCGCCAGCTCGCGGACAAGCGCATCTTCCCGGCCGTGGACGTCAACGCGTCCGGTACCCGCCGCGAAGAGAACCTGCTCTCGCCGGAGGAAGTCAAGATCATGTGGAAGCTGCGCCGCGTCCTCTCCGGACTCGAAACGCAGCAGAGCCTTGAGCTGCTGACCAACAAGATCCGGGAGACCCAGAGCAACGTCGAGTTCCTTATGCAGGTGCAGAAGACGACGCTTGGTGCGAAGTCCGATAACGACAAGTAGCTGGCTTTAGCCGCTCAAAATATGCCGGCCCCGCCCCTACGCCGGGTGGCTGACGATCTGCGATCGTCAGCCACCCGGCTCCGGCAGGCCCGAAGCCACTCCCTGGCCGGCATATTTTGAGCGGCTTCGCTGTTTGCCCACCTTCGCAGTCGCGTAACTAGACTTGGTTCCAAGTCGAAAGAGGTTTTGAAAATGTTTGAGTCCGTACAGGGGTTGTTGGATGAGCATGCTGCCATCCAGGCCCAGCTTGGGGATCCTGCTGTTTATGCTGACCAGAAGCTGGCCCGGAAGCTGGGGCGGCGTTCGGCCCAGTTGAACGGCATTGTCGAGGCTTACCACCGCTGGGAGGCCATCAGCGATGACCTCTCGGCCGCGAAGGAAATGGCGGACGAGGATCCGGAGTTCGCCGCCGAGGTGCCCGAGCTGGAGGCCGCCCTGGACACGGCGGCGGCCAAGCTGCGCCGCCTGCTGATCCCGCGCGACCCGGACGACGCCCGCAACGTGATCCTTGAGGTCAAAGGCGGCGAAGGCGGCGACGAGGCCGCCCTGTTCGCCGCCGACCTGCTGCGGATGTACACCCGTTACGCGGAATCCCGCGGCTGGAAAACCGAGCTCATCTCGGCCACCGAATCGGACCTGGGCGGGTACAAGGACGTCCAGATGGCCGTCAAGGGCAGCTCCAACGACCCGGCCGAGGGCGTCTACGCGCGGCTCAAGTTCGAAGGCGGCGTGCACCGCGTCCAACGCGTTCCGGTGACCGAATCCCAGGGCCGAATCCACACTTCGGCGGCCGGCGTGCTGGTGTTGCCCGAAGTGGATGAGCCCGAAGAGCTTGAGATCAACCAGAACGACCTCAAGATCGACGTCTACCGGTCCTCGGGCCCCGGCGGCCAGTCGGTCAACACCACCGACTCGGCCGTCCGCATCACCCACCTTCCCACCGGGATCGTGGTGGCGATGCAGAACGAGAAGTCCCAGCTGCAGAACCGTGAAGCCGGCATGCGGGTGCTGCGCGCCCGCATCCTCGCCCACCAGCAGGAGCAGATCGACGCCGAGAACTCGGCCCAGCGCAAGTCCCAGATCCGCACCATGGACCGCTCCGAGCGCATCCGCACCTACAACTACCCGGAAAACCGGATCGCCGACCACCGCACGGGCTACAAGGCGTACAACCTGGACCAGGTCATGAACGGCGACCTGGAACCGGTGATCCAATCCGCCATCGAGATGGACGAACAGGCCCGCCTCGACGCCATCGGCGACTAGGCCGGACCCTCACCGCCGATGACACCTGACAATGACACCTGAGCCCGGCCCGAGCCTCGCCGAGGCCGTCCGTGAGGCCACCGCCGTGCTGGCTGCCGCCGGCGTGCCGAGCCCCGAGGTCGACGCCGAACTCCTGGCCGAGCACCTGCTCGGCGTGGGCCTCGGGCGGCTCCGCGCGATGATGCTGGGTGATTCGCCGGCACCGGAGGGCTACGAGGAACTCGTCGCCGAACGCGCACAGCGGATCCCGCTGCAGCACATCACCGGCGTGGCGCACTTCCGCTACCTCGAACTCGCGGTGGGTCCGGGGGTGTTCATCCCGCGTCCGGAAACGGAATCCGTGGTGCAGCTGGTGATCGACTGGCTCAGGGACAGGGCCAAAGACACCGGGCTGGCACACGGGTTGGCGCGACCCAAGGTGGTGGACCTCGGGACCGGCTCCGGCGCGATTGCCGGGTCGATCGCGCACGAGGTCCCCGGCGCCGAGGTCTATGCCGTGGAATTCAGCGAGTTCGCGCACGCCTGGGCGGCGAAGAACCTCCTGCCGCTTGGCGTCCACCTGCTGCGCGGCGATCTGCGGGACGCGCTGCCCGAACACAACGGCAGCTTCGACGTCGTTGTGTCCAATCCGCCCTACATCCCCGCCGAGGCGGTCCCCAACGAACCGGAAGTCGCGCTGCACGATCCGCCCGAGGCCCTGTACGGCGGGGGAGCGGACGGGATGGAACTCCCGACGGCGGCGGCGGCTTCCGCCGCCCGGCTGCTGATGCCCGGCGGCTACTTCGTAATGGAGCACGCCGAGGTCCAGGCGGGCTGGATCGCCGCGATGCTGGAGCGCTCCGGCCTCTGGACCGGCGTGTCAACGCATCTGGACCTCAACGGCCGCGAACGCGCCACCAGCGCCGTGCGCCAAACCGAACCACACCAGCACTGATGACAGGATAGGCCAGTGACGACTAGCTACGATTGCGCGGACGCCGAGCAGCGCGCCGCAGGACTGGAACACGCCCAGCGGGCCATCCGCGAGCACAAGTGCGTGGTCCTCCCCACCGACACCGTGTACGGCATCGCCGCGGACGCCTTCTCCCCCCAGGCCGTGACGCTGTTGCTGGCCGCCAAGGGCCGCAGCCGGAAAATGCCGCCGCCGGTGCTGATTCCGCGGCTGAACGCCCTCGACGGCCTGGCCACCGACGTCCCGGCCGAGGCGCGCCGCCTGGCCGAGGCGTTTTGGCCCGGTGGACTGACGCTGATCCTGCACGCCCAGCCCTCGCTGGACTGGGACCTGGGCGAGACGAAGGGCACCGTGGCCCTGCGCCTCCCGGCCGACGACGTCGCCCAGGACCTGCTGACCCTGACCGGGCCGCTGGCGGTCTCCTCCGCCAACCGCACAGGCCAGGCGGCCGCGCAGAGCGCCGCCGGGGCCGAAGCACAACTGGCGGAGTCGGTGGAGGTCTACCTTGAGGGCGGCCACCGGCCGGTCGAAGGCAACGGGGCCGAGCCGTCCACCATCATCGACGCCACCGCGCTGCCGCTGCGCGTGGTCCGCCAAGGCGCCATCAGCCTTGAGCGCCTGCGTGAAGTAGTGCCGGACGTGCTGGGCGCCGGCGAAGAGGCACCCGCCGCCCCCGACGAGGCACCCGCCGCCCCCGACGAGGCACCCGCCGCACCCGACGAGGCACCCGCCGCACCCGACGATTCCCCGAGGAACTGACATGCAGCCCAAAGTCGCCGTCGCGGCCGTAACCTTTGACCGGCACGAGGAACTCGCCCTGCTGCTGAAGGGCCTGGCCGCACAGACCGCGCCGATCCATTCGATCGCACTCGTGGACTCCGGCACCGTTCCGGCCACCGACGTCATCACGGCCGGGGGAGCGGACAACATCAACTACCTGCGGTCCGAGGCGAACCTCGGCGGTGCCGGTGGCTTTGCGTACGCAATTCTGGCCGCGATGGCCAGCGGTGCCGAATGGATCTGGATGATGGACGACGACGGCCATCCCGAGGACGCCAGTTGCCTGGCTGAGCTGCTGAAGACCGCCGACGAGCACCGGCTCGACATCGTCAGCCCGCTGGTGGCCGCGACGGCCGACCCGAACCGGCTGTCGTTCAACTTCAGGATCAACGGCCTGCTGACCAACGACCGCTCGCGGCTGGCACCGATGGGCTACCTCCCGGACATGGTGCACTTCTTCAACGGCGCTCTCATCCGGACCGAAGTGTTCTACAAGATCGGCATCCCGGATGTGAAGTTCTTTATCCGCGGCGACGAGGTCGACTTCCTCTCGCGTGTGAAGAAGGCAGGCCTGAAATACGGCACGCTCGCCACCGTGGCGGTGCAGCACCCCGCCACCTGGACCGAAATGAAGCCGGTCTTCGGCGGGTTCATCACGCCCGTCATCCCCGAGGGCGAGTTCAAACGCTACTGCTACTTCCGGAACCGGGGCTACCTGACCCGCAAGTACCGGAACCTGCGCTGGTTCGGCGCGGACATCATCGGTTTCCCGTACTACTTCCTGAAGACCGGGGACCTCAAGGGCCTGGCGCACTGGTTCGGCGCCTACTCCACCGGTTTCCGCGGCAAGGGCTTCGGCTCGCCCGCGGAACTGATGTCCGCCAACCGCTAGGCCGCCGTGGAAGACCTCTACGCCGTCGTCGTCACCTACAACCGTGCCGACTTCCTGGAGAATCTGCTCAAATCGTTCGCCCGCCTCGACACCGCTCCGGCGCGGATCATCGTGGTGGACAACGCCAGCAGCGACCACACGGCCGACGTCGTGTCCCGGGCGATGGCTGCCGGCGGCCCGCCGATTGTGTACGAGCGGCTGGGCGAAAACGCCGGCGGCGCGGGCGGATTCTCCCGCGGCGTGGAGCTGGCGCTGGAATCAGGTGCCGTATGGCTGTGGCTGATGGACGACGACGTCGAGGTGCTCCCCGGCGCGGTGGAAGCGCTGGACAAGTTCACGCCCGACTATTCCTGCATGATCGGCCGCCGCTACGACGCCAACGGCAAACCCTTCTTTTGGCAGCACCGCTTCGTCGAGGCGCTCGGCGTCTTCCTCCCGGTGTCGCGCGACGTGTTCCGGCATTCGGAGGTCTTCCGCACCAATGTGGGAAATTTCGAAGGCATGCTGATCAAAGCCTCGGTGGCCAGGGCCATCGGGTTGCCGGATCCGCGCTTCTTCATCACCTGGGACGACGCGATCTACGGCTGGCTCGCGGCGCTGCAAACCCCGGTGGTCTACGTCAACGCGTTCGTCATCAAGAAGGTCCGCGCGCAGCGGCAGGTGGACCTGGGCCTGCGCCATCTCAACGACTCGTCCGACCTGAGCCGCCGCTACGTGATGCGGAACCGCGGGCACGTCGCGCAGTATCTGAGGGCCCACGGCAGGTTCCACCGGGCAGGCTTCGGCGCCGGGACGGCCCTGACGTTCCTGAAGGAAATTGCCCGGCTCATCCTCGTCGAACGGACCCTGAAAGGGACCGGCGTGCTCTGGCAGGGATGGCGGGAATCGCGCGCCATCCTCGCCGACCGCGGCTGGAAACCCATGCCCCCGCTGCCGAATTGATGCCCGGCCGGGGCCGCAGACCCGGGCGGCGGAGGCGGAAGCGACTACTATCGTTCTAGGCCCCGACGCCGTCCGACGGTTTTGCGACGGGGAATTTTTTGAAACAGGCGCATGGCCGCCGTGGTAGTGAAAGTCGGTTGCAATCTCTGTTGACTACGAAATCTGAAACGCGCGAAGCCGCGGCATCCCGGGACGAGAAGCCCGCCCTCTGGATCTGGATCCAACTGTTCCTCGACTCCATGTCGTGGGTCGTGGCGATCGTCCTTGCCCTGCTGCTGCGCTACGAGATGGGGATCCGCGCGGAGCAGTTCGCCGGTGCCTTCGTTATCGCCGCCATTGCCGTCGTCGTCCAGATGCTCGCCGGCTACGCGCTGGCCCTGTACCGGGGCCGCTACCCGTTCGGCAGCTTCCAGGAGGCCCGGGCGCTGGTCTTCGTCACCGTGATAGTGGCCGCCTCGATCACCGCGAGCCTGCTGGTGCTTTACGAGGCCATCAATATCGGCCGCAGCGTGGGCCTGATCGCTTTCCCCTTTGCCTGCCTCTTCATGGGGGCCGCCCGCTACGCCAAGCGGCTCTACGTCGAAGGCAGGACCCGGCCCGGCGACGAGGCGCAGAACACGCTGATCTACGGCGCAGGGTTCCTGGGTAACTCGCTGCTCACCCGGATGCTGCAGGATCCGGAGTCCCCGTACTTCCCCGTCGGCCTGATCGACGACGACCCGGCCAAGAAGCACCTCCGGCTCTCCGGAGTCCAGGTCCTCGGCCGCGGAGACGACCTCCCGGCGATCATCCGCCGCACCCGCGCGAAAGTCCTGGTGCTGGCCTTCGCCCACGTCGAGGCCCCGATGGTCCGCCGCATCTCGGATGCCGTGGGCGGCCTGAACATCCGGGTGCTGGTGCTGCCCCCGCTGCGGGACATGCTTGGCGGCGGCGCCCCCGACGGCTTCTCCGATTTCCGCGACGTTGCGGTTGAAGACCTGATCGGCCGGCGGCCGGTCGACATCAAGGTCGACGAAATCGCCGGGTACATCAAGGACAAGCGGGTGCTGGTGACCGGGGCAGGCGGCTCGATCGGCTCGGAGCTGTGCCGCCAGATCGTGCAGTTTGCTCCGGCGGAACTGATCATGCTGGACCACGACGAAACCGGCCTGCAGCACACCCAGATCTCCATCACCGGCCGGGGCCTGCTGGCCGGCCGCGATACCGTGCTGGCCAACATCCGCGACGACGAGGCGCTGCTGGACATCTTCGAGGACCGGCGGCCGGAAGTGGTGTTCCATGCGGCCGCCCTGAAGCACGCCCCGCTGCTGCAGCAGTACCCGGTTGAGGCCTGGAAGACCAACGTCTGCGGCACCCTCAACGTGCTGCGCGCCGCCCAGCACGTCGGCGTCTCGCACTTTGTGAACATCTCCACGGACAAGGCAGCCAACCCCACCACCGCGCTTGGCCACTCCAAGCGCGTCGCGGAGAAGCTGACCGCCTGGATGGCCGGCAAGACCGCCAGCAGGTTCGTGTCCGTCCGCTTCGGCAACGTGATGGGCAGCCGCGGTTCCATGGTGCCCCTCTTCACCGAGCAGATCCGCGTCGGCGGACCCGTCACGGTCACCGACCCCGACGTCACCCGGTTCTTCATGACGATTCCGGAGGCCTGCCAGCTGGTGATCCAGGCCGGCGCCATCGGCACCGGCGGCGACGTCATGATCCTGGACATGGGTGAGCCGGTCAGGATCCTGGACGTGGCCCAGCGGATGATCGCCATGTCCGGCAAAAAGGTGGACATCATCTACACCGGGCTGCGGCCGGGGGAGAAGCTGCACGAGGAGCTGGTGGGCACCGGCGAACTGGACCAGCGCCCCCTGCACCCGAAGATTTCGCACACCCGGGCGACCGAGCAGAACCCGGACAAGCTGGACCTCAACGTCTGGCTGGCCCGCTGCGAGGCAGAACAGGGTGCCAACATCGCCGAGATCCCCGACGACGAGGCCGATGAAACGGGACCGATCCGGGTGGCGTCGTGATTCCGCTGGCCCTGGTGGCCGGAATTACCCTGCTGGCTAGCCTGCTGCTTCCCCTCGCGGTCAAGCCTTGGTTGGTCCGGATGGGCGTGGTGGACATTCCGTCCGCCCGTTCCTCGCACCAGCAGGCGACCATCCGCGGCATGGGCGTGGCCGCCGCCCTGGCCACCGCCGCCGGCTACCTGGCGGCGGTGCTGCTGCGCGTCGTTACGGTCGACCGGTCCGTGTTCGCCGTCGTGCTGGCGATCATCGCCGGGTGTGCGGTGGTGGGCTGGATCGAGGATCTGCGCGGCCTGTCCATCCGCGGCCGGGCAGCCGCCCAGCTGGGGATCGGCGCCGCCGGCTCCGCTGTGCTGATCGTCCTGACGGGGCAGTCCTTCTGGTGGCTGCCGCTGGCGGCGGTGGCGATCGCTGCATACGTCAACATCGCGAACTTCATGGACGGCGTGAACGGTATCTCCGGCCTGCACGGGGTCACCGCGGGCGGCGCCTATGCGGTGGCCGGCCTGCTGGCCGAACAACCGTGGCTCACTGCCGGCGGCACGGTCCTGGCCATGTCCTTCCTCGGCTTCCTGCCGTGGAACCTGGGCCGCGGTTCAGTGTTCCTGGGCGACGTCGGCAGCTACCTGCTGGGCGCCTCGATCGCCGCCCTCGCCGTGGCGGGCTTCCTCAGCGGCGTCTACGTCGAATACGTCCTCTCGCCGATCCTCGTCTACGCCGCGGACACCGGCTACACCCTGCTGCGCCGGATCAAGGCGGGGGAGCGCTGGTACGCGTCCCACCGCGAGCACGTCTACCAGCGACTTACCGACGTCGGACTCTCGCACCTGCAGTCGGCAGCCGTGGTCACGCTGTGCACCGTCGCCGTGATCGTCTTCGGCTTCGTCGCCGCCACCGCCCCGCTGCCGGCGGTCGTCCTGTGCGTGGCAGGCAGCCTCCTCGTGCTGGGGCTGTACCTGGCGTCCCCGGACCTGATCGGCCGGTTCCGACGCCGGTCGAAGGTCACCCGCATCCCCGTGACCTAGCCGTGTTCTATCTCGTGTAGAATTCAGGTGCGGCTTCTCGCCGCGTTCCTCCCCCTAACAGCCGCAAAGATTGGGATCCCATGAGCTCCGACGCCGAGTCCGGACACGTGTCCGGCACCGGATCCGTCGGCGCCTCCGGTCCCACCAAGTCGCTGTGGCTGGGCCTGCTGGCTATCAGTTCGGCGGCCGCCGCGGGTGCCCTGCTGATCACGGCCGTCATAGCCTATGTGTTCAACGGCGGCTTCGGAGCCCTGTCGAGCCTCTTCGGCGGCGCGGTGGTGATGGCGTTCTTCGCGATCAGCCTGGCGATCGGCCACTTCGTCGGACGCAACAACCCCTCCGGTGCGATCGGCATGTTTGTGGCCACCTACTTCGTGAAGGTCGTCGGCTTTGCCGTGGTGCTCTTCGTCATTGGCGCGCCGGCCTGGCTGCACGCGCGCTGGTTCCTGATCGGCGCCGTCGTGAGCGTGGTCGCCTGGCAGGCGGCCGAGATCATCGGCTTCGCCAGGGCGCGGCTGCAAATCTACAACGACCCCGAATCCCCGGAAGGCGGCCCTCGTGTTTAGCCGCAAGAACGCGTCCAAAGACGGATCACGGACCCCCCGCAGGACCGGCGGCGCCCCCGGCGTGTCGCAGGACAGCAACGACGGCGGATACAACGCCGGGATCGCTGTCTTTAGCTACATTGTTGGCGGAATCATCGTCTGGAGTTTGATAGGGTGGGGTCTGGATAATCTGTGGGGAACCCGCTGGATTGTGCTCGCAGGCGCCCTGCTTGGAGCCGCGGGAGGGTTCTATCTTTCTCATATGCACGGCCTC
>JAPLAM010000037.1 GCA_026393275.1 Arthrobacter sp. | reverse complement strand
CTTCAACGAATCCCTCGAGCTGCTCAAGGACGCCGGCGCCGAAATCGTCGAGGTCTCCTGCCCCAACTTCAAGTACGCCCTGGGCGCCTACTACCTGATCATGCCGTCCGAGGCCTCCTCCAACCTGGCAACGTTCGACGGCGTCCGGTTCGGCCTCCGCGCGCTGCCCAAGGAGGCGCCGCTCACCATCGAGCGCGTCATGGCCGCCACCCGCGCCGCCGGCTTCGGCGACGAGGTCAAGCGCCGCATCATCCTCGGCACCTACGCGCTGAGCGCCGGTTACTACGACGCCTACTACGGCTCGGCCCAGAAGGTGCGCACCCTGATCCAGCGCGACTTCGACGCCGCGTTCGCCCAGGCCGATGTGCTGATCTCCCCGACGGCGCCGACCACGGCGTTCAAGCTCGGCGAGAAGCTCAACGACCCGCTCGCGATGTACCTCAACGACGTCGCCACCATCCCGGCCAACATGGCCGGCGTCCCCGGGCTTTCGCTGCCCGGCGGCCTCGCCGACGAGGACGGACTGCCGGTCGGCGTCCAGCTGCTGGCCCCGGCCCGCCAGGACGCCCGGCTGTACCGCGTCGGCGCCGTGCTCGAATCCCTGCTCGAGGCGCAGTGGGGCGGGCCACTGCTGGACAAGGCCCCCGCACTGACGGCCCCCTCACTGACGGATGCCGCCGACACCCTCGCGAGCCACGGAGGTTCACACTAATGACTGACGCAACCCTCAGCTTCGAAGAGGCCATGGAGAAGTACGACCCCGTCCTGGGCTTCGAGGTCCACGTGGAGCTCAACACCAAGTCCAAGATGTTCTCCTCCGCCCCGAACATCTTTGGCGACGAGCCGAACACCAACGTCAACGAGGTGGACCTCGGCATGCCCGGCGTGCTGCCGGTGGTGAACAAGACCGCCATCGAGTCCTCGATCAAGATCGGCCTGGCGCTGAACTGCAAGATCGCCGAGACCTGCCGCTTCGCCCGGAAGAACTACTTCTACCCGGACACCCCGAAGAACTTCCAGACCTCCCAGTACGACGAGCCCATCGCGTACGACGGCTACCTGGACGTCGAGCTCTCCGACGGGACCGTGTTCCGCGTCGAAATCGAACGCGCCCACATGGAGGAAGACGCCGGCAAGCTCACCCACATGGGCGGCGCCGCCGGCCGCATCCAGGGTGCCGACTACTCCCTGGTGGACTACAACCGCTCCGGCGTCCCGCTGGTCGAGATCGTCACCAAGCCGATCGAGGGTGCCGGCAGCCGCGCCCCCGAGCTGGCCAAGGCCTACGTCGCCGCCGTCCGCGAGATCGTCAAGAACCTCGGCGTCTCGGACGCCAAGATGGAGCGCGGCAACGTCCGCTGCGACGCCAACGTCTCGCTGCGCCCGCACGGCCGCGACCGCTTCGGCATCCGCTCGGAAACCAAGAACGTCAACTCGCTGCGCGCCGTCGAACACGCCGTCCGCTACGAGATCCAGCGGCACGCCGCCGTGCTGGACTCCGGCCAGCCCGTCATCCAGGAAACCCGGCACTGGCACGAGGACACCCGCTCCACCACCTCGGGCCGGCCGAAGTCCGACGCCGACGACTACCGCTACTTCCCGGAACCGGACCTGGTCCCGATCGTTGCCTCGCGTGAATGGGTCGAGGAGCTCCGGGCCACGCTGCCGGAGCCGCCGGCCGCCCGCCGCAAGCGCCTGCAGGCCGACTGGGGCTACTCCGACCTGGAGTTCCGCGACGTCGTCAACGCCGGCGTCATGGATGAGATCGAGGAAACCATCGCCGCCGGCGCCACCGCCACCGTGGCCCGCAAATGGTGGATGGGCGAGATCGTCGGCCGGGCCAAGAACGCCGACGTCGACCCCGGCCAGCTCGGCGTCCAGCCGTCCACCATCGTGGAGCTGAACCGGATGGTCGAGGACGGCAAGATCAACAACAAGATGGCCGCCGAGGTCCTGGACGGCGTGCTCGCCGGCGAGGGTACCCCAGCCGAAATCGTCGAGCAGCGCGGCCTCGCGGTGGTCTCCGACGACGGACCCCTCCTGGAAGCCATCGATGCGGCCCTCGCCGCGCAGCCCGGCGTCGCGGACAAGATCCGCGGCGGCAAGCTCCAGGCGATCGGTGCGATCGTCGGCGGGGTCATGAAGGCCACCCGCGGGCAGGCCGACGCCGCACGCGTCCGCGAGCTGATCCTGGAGCGCCTCGGCGTCGAAGGCTAGGCCCTAGCCGCCCACTAAATCGGTCATGATGGTCTGCAGTGCTTCGCAGACCATCATGACCGATGTGCGTTTAAGGTTCTCCGGCCGGGCCAGGATGTCGATCCGGCGCTTGGTGCTGATCCCTTCCAGCGGCTTCAGCACGATCTCCGGGTTCAGCACGGGCCGCGCGGTGTGCCGCGGCAGCAGCCCGATCACGCCGCCGGCCGCCACCAGCGCCGCCACCGTGGAGTAGTCATTGATCCGGTGCACAATGTTCAGTTCGCGGCTGGACACGGCGGCGACGGCGGCGAGGACGTCCGCGGGGGAGTAGCCGGCGTGACTGGTCACCCAGGGTTCGCCGACGACGTCGTCCGCCGTCACCGCCCGCTGCCCGGCGAGCCGGTGGCCGGCCGGAAGGGCCACGTCCAGCGGCTCGTGCGCGAGCGGGATCACCGCGACCCGTTCCCCGGGCCACCGCGGGCTGTGGTCCATCCGGTGCGCCAGCACCAGGTCATAGCGGGCGGTCAGGGCAGGGAAATCCTGCTGGGCGACATCCTCGTCGGAGAGCTGGATCCTCGGCTGCCCGGGTTCGGCCAGCAGCCGGGCGAGGGGCCCGAACAAGGCCTGGCCGGCGCTGTGGAATCCGCTCAGGGTCACCGGCGCCACCGGCGAACCGTGGTACGCGCCGATCGCCATCCTCGCGTCGGCCATAGCGCTCACGACGGCGGCCCCCGCGTCCGCGAGCACCTGCCCGGCCTCGGTCAGGACCAGGTTCCGGCCCTCTTTCCGGGTCAACGGCACGTCCACGGACTTCTGCAGCGCGGCCAGTTGCTGGGATACCGCCGAGGGGGTCACCAGGAGCGTTTCGGCGACGGCCTTGACGCTGCCCAGGGCCCCGAGTTCGCGGAGCATTTCGAGCTGATGGATTTCCATGCCCACCATGCTATGCGGAAGCCAGGGCTAAATCGTCGATTGAGAAAAATTCGGTTGTGCTAATGCTTTGGGGCCGGTCTAATGGGGTGAGTTGTCCCACACGAACGCTCTGTACCCCGATTAACAGGCGCAGCAGCGACCAGCACAGTTAGGCAGGTCCATGAAGGCTCTCTACAAGTCCGGTGCCCACGCGGGATTCGAGCTGGTCGACCGCCCCGAACCGGAGGCTGGCGCCGGGGACGTCAAGATCCGCGTCATGACCACCGGAATCTGCGGCACGGACCTGCACATCCAGTCGTGGGACGCCTGGGCGCAGGGGATCATCAACGCGCCCCTGATCGCCGGACACGAGTTTTACGGCGAGGTGGTGGAGGTCGGCGAGGACGTCCGGGACGTACGGGTCGGGGACCGGGTCTCCGGCGAGGGCCACATTGTCTGCGGGATTTGCCGCAACTGCCGCGCCGGCCGCAAGCAGATGTGCATCAATACCGTCAGCGTCGGCGTGCAGCGCGACGGCGCCTTCGCGGAGTACGTCGTGATCCCGGAAACCAACGTCTGGGTCCACCACGATCCGTCCGTGACCCCGGAACTCGGAGCGATCTTCGACCCGTTCGGCAACGCCGTGCACACCGCGTTGAGCTTCCCCCTGGTCGGCGAGGACGTGCTGATCACCGGAGCCGGCCCCATTGGCCTGATGGCGATCGCCGTCGCCCGCCACGCCGGGGCCCGCAAGATCGCCATCACGGACGTCTCCGCACCGCGCCTGGAGCTGGCCCGCCGGCTCGGCGTCGACCTCGCGATCGACGTCTCCACCACGCGCGTCAAGGAGGCCCAGCGCGAACTGGGCATGCGCGAAGGCTTCGACATCGGCATGGAAATGTCCGGCCACCCCACCGCGCTGCCTGAGATGATCGAGAACATGAACCACGGCGGCCGGATCGCGATGCTGGGGCTGCCCAGCCAGTCCATCGACATCGACTGGGGCAAGGTGGTCACGCACATGCTGACCCTGAAGGGAATCTACGGCCGCGAGATGTTCGAAACCTGGTACGCCATGAGCGCCATGCTGTCCTCCAACCCGGTGCTGCACGCCAACATCTCCGCCGTCGTCACGGACACGCTGCCCGCCGCCGACTGGGAGAAGGGCTTCGAGATTGCCCGGGCCGGCGTGGGCGGCAAGGTCGTGCTCGACTGGACCGGCTTCTAGGCCGCGCCCGTTTCCGGTACCGTACACAAATTCACCCCAGCTGAGGAGCGCAACCCATGTATTCAGCCATCAAGGACCAGTTGCAGGACGAGCTCGACGAGATCCGCGGCGCCGGCCTGTTCAAGACCGAGCGTCACATCGACTCGCCGCAGGCCGGCCACATCCGGGCCGGCCAGATCGGCCAGGGTGCCGCGGACGTGCTGAACTTCTGCGCCAACAACTACCTCGGCCTCGCGGACCACCCCCAGATCGTCGCGGCCGCCAAGGCCGCCATGGACGAGCGCGGCTTCGGCATGGCCAGCGTGCGGTTCATCTGCGGCACCCAGGACCTGCACCTGGCCCTCGAGGCACGGGTCTCGAAGTTCCTCGGCACCGAGGACACCATACTGTTCTCCAGCTGCTTCGACGCCAACGGCGGCGTCTTCGAATCCCTGTTCGGCCCGGAAGACGCCGTCATCTCCGACGCGCTGAACCACGCCTCGATCATCGACGGGATCCGGCTCTGCAAGGCCCAGCGCTTCCGCTACGCCAACCAGGACATGGCCGACCTCGAATCCCGGCTGATCGAGGCAACGACGCAGGAAAACCCGGCCCGGCGCAAGATCATCGTCACCGACGGCGTCTTCTCGATGGACGGCTTCCTGGCCCCGCTCGAAGCGATTTGCGACCTCGCCGAAAAGTACGACGCCATGGTCATGGTGGACGACTCGCACGCGGTCGGGTTCATGGGCGCCACCGGCGCCGGCACCCCGGAACACGCCGGCGTCTCGGACCGGGTGGACATCTACACCGGCACCTTCGGCAAGGCCCTTGGCGGAGCCTCCGGCGGCTACGTCTCCGGCCGGCGCGAGGTCGTCGCCATGCTCCGCCAGAAGGCACGCCCCTACCTGTTCTCCAACTCGCTCGCACCGGCCATCGTCGCCGCCACGCTGAAGGCCCTGGATCTCGTGGAGACCTCCGGGGACCTGCGCAGCAAACTCTTCGCCAATGCCGAACTCTTCCGCCGCCGGATGGGCGAGGAAGGCTTCGAGCTGCTGCCCGGCGAGCACGCCATTGTCCCGGTCATGTTCGGCGACGCCGTGATGGCCGCCAAGGTTGCCGACGCGATGCTCGCCCACGGCGTCTTCGTCACCGCCTTCAGCTACCCCGTGGTGCCCAAGGGCGCCGCCCGGATCCGCGTCCAGCTCTCCGCCGCGCACAGTGCGGACGACGTCGAGAGCTGCGTCCGGGCGTTCGTCCGCAGCCGCGACGAGCTGGGTGCCTCCGCCTAGCCCGCCCCCGGACTGCCGCCTGGCCGTCAGGATCATTTTTGTTGACACATCATCAAAGCGCCGCCTAGAATGATTGAAACATCAACTATCCTGAACGGTGAGGCGCCATGTCCTGGTTCAAAATTTTTTCTCGCAAGTCCAAGGCCGGTCACTCCGCCGCCTCGGCAGCACCGCGCGTGAGTGCCACTGCTGCACAGGCTCCCGTCGAGGTCGCCCCTGACGTTGCCGATCCTCTGGCAGGGAATGCGCTGCCCAAGATTGCCATCATCACGGGCGCCAGCCGGCCGGGGAGCGTGAACAGCTCCGTCGCCGAGTGGGTCCTGGCCCAGGTTGCCGGCCGCACGGACGCCGACGTCGAGCTCGTGGACATCGCCGACTTCAACCTCCCCCTGCTGGACGAGGCCTATCCCGCCGCCTACCAGAACTACCAGAACCCGGCCACCAAGGCCTGGTCGGCCAAGGTCAGTGAGTTCGACGGCTACATTTTCGTGGTGCACGAGTACAACCACACCGCAGGCCCGGTGCTCACCAACGCCCTGTCGTACCTGAACGCCGAGTTCAACAACAAGGCCGCGGGCTTCGTGTCCTACGGTTCCATGGGCGGCGCCCGCGCCGTTGAGCACTTGCGCGAGACCCTCTCTGAACTGCAGCTTGCGCACGTGCGCAACCAGGTAATGTTCTCGCTCTTCACCGACTTCGAGAACTTCTCCGAGTTCAAGCCGACCGAACAGAACGCCGGCACCCTGGCCCCGATGGTGGACCAGTTGGTCTTGTGGGCCAAGGGCTTCGCTACCGTCCGGTAGACCCCCCGCACTGCTGCCAAGCTCAACTCGCGGCCGCGACGACACCCCTCGACAGGGTGGCCTCGCGGCCGTGAGTTTTTTCTTGTCCCGGCGCCGTCAATCCCGGCCGCCGGAGCCAGTGACCGGGCCTGGCCGTCCGCGCCTGGCGCCGTACGTGCCGCGTGCTGCGGTGACTGTCCTGCCGTCCGCCGCCGCGTCCTGCGGTGTCCGGGCCGCCGTGCGTGCCGTGCCCGGACGCAGAAGAGCTCCCCGGTATACCCGGGGAGCTCTTCTTGCCAGTTGGAAAAAGCTTAGACGCTGGCGACAGCCAGCTGCTCGTCGCGCACGGACTCCATGGCGCGGGCCCAGACGGTGAGCTGGTCAACCATCGGGGCCAAGGTGCCGGCGTTCTGCTCGGTCGGCTTGAACACGGAGAAGTTCTCGAAGTCGGTGAACAGGGAGAACATGACGGTGCGCTGCACGTGTGCGATCTGCAGCTCGGAGAGGGCGCCGCGGAGGTGCTCCACAGCGCGGACGCCGCCCATGGAACCGTAGGATACGAAGCCGGCGGCCTTGTTGTTGAACTCGGCGTTCAGGTAGGACAGCGCGTTGACCAGAACCGGTCCGGCGGTGTGGTTGTACTCGTGAGCGACGAAAATGTAACCGTCAAACTCGCTGATCTTGGCGGACCAGGCCTTGGTGTGGTCATTCTGGTAGTTCTGGTACATGGCCGGGTAGCCCTCATCCAGCAGGGGAAGGTTGAAGTCGGCGATGTTTACCAGTTCGAACTCGGCGTCGGTGCGGTCGGCGACCTGGGCGAGAACCCACTCGGCGACGGACTTGTTGACGCTGCCCGGACGGCTGGCGCCGGTGACAATCGCAATCTTGGTCATGCTTTATCCCCTTAGGAAAGAAGGTTGTTGACGTGTCACTGAATATGTTGACACATCAACAATATGACGTCAAACTTGAACTATCAACTAACGGAGAGAACTTGTGACAGAGAACACGCAATGGCTCGATGAACGGGAGACCGGGGTCTGGCGCGGATTCCTTGAAGCGTCCCAGCAACTGGTGACCTCCATGGACCGTCAGCTGGTGCGGGAGTCGCAGCTTTCCGGCGCCGAATATGCAGTGCTTGTCCCACTCTCGGAGCACGCGGACGGCGTAGTTCGTGCCCGCGACCTGGGCAAGTCCCTGGGCTGGGACCGCAGCCGCCTGTCCCACCTGCTCAAGCGGATGGAAGCGAGGGGCCTGCTGGAGCGCAAGAACTGTTCCTCCGATGCCCGCGGCCTGGACGTGGAAATTACCCCGGACGGCCGGGATGCCATAGGGCACGCGGCACCGGGTCATCTGGAGTTCGTCCGCAC
Source organism: Arthrobacter sp. (assembly GCA_026393275.1). Taxonomy (GTDB): domain Bacteria; phylum Actinomycetota; class Actinomycetes; order Actinomycetales; family Micrococcaceae; genus Arthrobacter. Next base: position 99,702 of record JAPLAM010000037.1, on the reverse strand, counting down.
CCACTTCTTCGACCTGCTCACTCGCGAGGAACAGGATGCCCTGGCTTCGGTGAGCCGGAAGATCATGGCAACGCTTCAGCCCGAATGCGACTAGCCACCAGGCCGACCGCGCGGAAACTACTGACGTGACCTGCTGCCGGATGCAAGGATGGAGGCATGTCAGCTAAATACGATGTCGTAATCGTCGGCGGCGGCATCGCCGGCCTGTCCCTCGCCTCCGCTCTCGCCGGCAAATGCAGCGTGGCCCTGGTCGAAGCCGAGCAATCGCTGGGCTACCACACCTCTGCGCGCTCGGCCCGGCAGCTGATCCCCAGCTACGGGCCGCCCGTAGTCCAGGAGCTGACCATGCGCACCCTGGAACTCCTCGGCGCGCACGAGGGCACCCGGCCCGAACCGGTGCTCTCGCCGCGCCGGTTCATGCTGATCGGCGACGAGGAAACCGTCCAGCAGCAGGCCAGCGGGTTCATGAAGCGGATCAGCCACGCCGAAGCCCTGGAACTCTGCCCCGCGCTCCGGCCGGACGCCTTCACGGCGGCCGGCCTTGATTCCGGGTCCTTTGCCTGCAACGCGTCCCTGCTGCTGGATGACCACCGGGAGCGGGCCGCCGCGGGCGGCGTGGACATCATTACCGGCGCCAGGGTCCACTCGGCCCAGCGCCTCGGTTCCGGGTGGGAGCTCGGCGCCGGGCAGGAGGGGTTCGAGACCGCCGTCGTGGTCAATGCCGCCGGCGCTTGGGCGGACGAGCTCGCGGTGCTCAGCGGCGTCGAGAAGCTCGGACTCCAGCCCTACCGCCGCACCGCGGCGATCGTCGACGTCGAACACCCGCTGCCGCTGGGTTGCCCGATGGTGGCGTCAACCGGCAACTTCTACTTCCGGCCGGACGGGCGGCAGCAGGTGCTGATTTCGCCGTCCGAATCGGTGCCGAGCGGGCCCGAGGACGCCCGGCCGTATCCTGGCGACATCGAGGCGCTGATCGCCCGGCTCAACACCATCACCACGATGGGGATCGGCGGCGTCAGCCGGGCCTGGACCGGGCTCCGCACCGAGGCCGCCGACGGTATCCCGGTGGTGGGGTTCGACGCCGAGGCCACCGGCTTCTTCTGGCTCGCCGGCCAGGGCGGCTACGGTTTCCAGACCTCGTCCGGCATCGCCGAGCTCGCCGCCGGGCTGATCCTGGCCGGGCAGGAAGCGCGGGAGCCGGTCCCGGCCGGCAGTCCGGCATCCCGGACAGCCGCGGCACTCGCGGCGACCCGGATGTCGATCCGGGCCTGAAGAATGGACCCATGAGCACCCTGATCACCAATATCGCGGAACTGATGACCCAGGACGCGGAACACCGGGTCCTGCACGCCGCCGCCGCCGTCGTGATCGAGGGCGAACGGATCGCGTGGATCGGTGCGGCCGCGGAGGCTCCCGCGGCCGACGACGCCGTCGACGCCGGCGGCCGCGCGCTGCTGCCCGGCTGGGTGGATTCGCACACGCACCTGATCTTCGCCGGCGACCGGACCGCGGAGTTCGAGGCCCGGATGGCGGGGGAGGGCTACAGCGCCGGCGGGATTGCCGTCACCACCGGCGCCACCCGGGGGACGGGCGACTTCGACCTCACCCGGCTTGCACTGGGGCGCGTGGCGGAGGCTGTCGCCCAGGGCACAACCTACCTTGAGACCAAGACCGGCTACGGCCTGGACGTGGACAACGAGGCCCGCAGCGCCCGGATCGCCTCCACCGTCGCTGACGAGGCGACCTACCTCGGTGCGCATCTGGTTCCCGCCGGCATGGACGCGGAGGAGTACACCGACCTGGTCTGCGGACCCATGCTCGCCGCGGTCCGCCCCTACGTGCGCTGGGCCGACGTCTTCTGCGAACGGGGAGCCTTCACCGAGGACCAGTCCCGCCGCGTGCTCCAGGCCTGCCGGGATGCGGGGCTGGGACTGCGCGTGCACGGCAACCAGCTGGGGGAGGGCCCCGGCGTTCGGCTGGCGGTTGAATTCGGGGCCGCGAGCGTGGACCACGTCAACTACCTCTCCGGCGCGGATGTCCGGGCCCTCGCGGACAGCTGGTCCGGCTGGGAGGCGGCGGCCGGCGCGGGGGAGCGCGGCACCGTCGCGACCTGCCTGCCGGCCTGCGACCTGTCCACCCGGCAGCCGCTGGCACCCGGCCGCCAGCTGCTCGACGCCGGCGTCCAGCTGGCCCTCGCCTCCAACTGCAACCCGGGCACGTCCTACACCAGCTCGATGGCGTTCTGCGTCACGACGGCGGTGCTGCAGATGCGGCTCAGCGTGGACGAAGCCGTCCGCGCCGCGACGTACGGCGGCGCGTTGGCGCTGGGCCGGGAGTCCGGAAACGACGTCGACGGCGAGCGGGCGGTCGGCTCGATCGCCGTCGGCCATCGGGCGGACCTGCACCTACTCAACGCCCCGTCCGCCGCCCACCTGGCGTACCGGCCGGGGATGCCATTGACCCACGCCGTCTGGCGCGCCGGCGTCCGCGCCCGCTAGAACACCATCGGCGGGGCGTCCAGCACGGTCTCGTCCACCCGGCGGTCCTCCCACTGGCTGAACGGCTTGTCCAGTTCGTACTTGCCCTGCGGGGTGCGCAGCAGGGTACGGATCTCCGCATTGTCCGGGTTGTTCAGCGACTCGAAGTACTCCACCGACCAGTGGAACCAGCGCATGCAGTACAGCCGCATGGTCAGCCCGTGCGTCACAAACAACGCATTCGGCGGGTAGTCCGGCCTGGACCAGTGCCGGTACAGGGTCTCCATGAAGGAGGAGATCCGGTCATAGACGTCGGAGCCGGATTCGCCCTCGCGGAAGCGGTAGAAGAAGTGCCCGTAGGCGTTGCGGAGCTCCTTCTGGTCCTCGATGTCGCCGGCGATCTGGAAGTTCGCCCAGTCCTGTTCGCGCAGCCGCGGTTCCTCGATCACGCGCTCGGTGAGGGAGCCCAGCCGGAGTGCCTCCAGGGTCTGGTAGGCCCGCAGGTAGGGGGAGACATAGACGCACACCTGTTGGCCGTCGAGCTCGCGCCGGAGTTGCTCGCCGGCCGCCGTGGCCTGTTCGACGCCGCGCGGGGTCAGCGGGATCCGGTAGTCGGGCACCCGGTTGTATATCGAGGTGTCGGCATTGGCGGCGGACTGGCCATGCCGGATCATGAATATTTTCCCGGGCGCACTCACGCCCCCAGCATAGGCACTTGCAGTCAACTCCCTGAAACGGCAGGCAAGATAGAAGCATGTTGGTTCCCTCCCGCCGTCGGCTGCGGCTAGAAGTCTGGATTGTCCTGGGACTGTCCCTGGGGCAGTCGGCGGTGTACTCGGTGGTGCAGTTGCTGGACAAGATGACCAGGGCGCCGCTGGCGCAGGGCACCTCGACGCTGAACCGCTCGCAGAGCAGCCGCGAATACTTCGACCTCACCTATCAATTGCTGGACATCATCTTCGCCCTGGTCCCGGTGGTGCTGGTGATCTACTTCCTGACCGAACACCGGGCTGCCGGCCAGGCGGACGGCACTTTCACAGGCAGCACCGGCACCTCGGCGTTCCGGAAACTGGGCTTCAACTTCGCCCGGCCCGGCAAGGACCTGGTCCAGGGGCTGGGCCTCGCCGCGCTCATCGGGATCCCGTCGCTGGGCCTCTACGCGGCCGGCCGGGCGCTGGGTATTACGACGGCGATCATCCCCAGCGCGCTGGACGCCTACTGGTGGACGGTGCCCGTGCTCATCCTCTCCGCGATCCGGCACGGGATCGTGGAAGAAGTGATTGTGGTGGGCTACCTGCTGGACCGGCTCGGCAAGTTCGGCTGGGGCATGCCCCTGGCCATCTTCGCCAGCGCCATGCTGCGCGGCAGCTACCACCTGTACCAGGGCTTCGGGCCCTTCATCGGCAACGCCATCATGGGCGTCATCTTCGCCCTGATCTACATGCGCACCCGCCGGGTGATGCCGCTGGTGATCGCGCATGCGCTGCTGGACACGGTCGCCTTCGTCGGCTTCAGCCTTTTCGGCAAGGCGATCGGCCTGGGCTGACCCGATGGGCTGCCGGGCCAACCCGCCGGGTTAAAGGGTTTCGGCCGCCGGCGGCGGGTGGCATCATTGGCACCCGCTGCTGGCGGCCGAAGTTTGGTGGACCGAAGGCGTCAGATGGTGACGGCCCCGGAGGCGGTTTCGAAAGTGACGGACATGATTCCCGGCGTCCCGCGGGGGGCCAGCCAGTTGACCGCGACGTCTTCCAGCGGCTTCTCCACCGGCACGCCCAGCCACTCGGTGACACGCTCGGCCGAGCCCGCGATGGTGAGTTCAGACATCTTGACGCTGCTCTCATACGCGTGGGACGGGTGCAACGCGGGGTCGCCCTCCCATTTGAGCATGTAGGGGACCTGTGGGTCCGCGATCAGGCCCAGGATGCCGATCTGCTTCCAGACCAGTTCGCGGCCGTCCGGGAACTTGCGGTTGCCGTTGACGGCGGCGCGGCCCAGCCGCTCCTCGAAGGGGGCCAGGTCGTCCACCTCGACGCACCAGCCCATCCAGCCGCCGCCGGCGGCCGAGCGGGCGCGAACGGCCTGGCCGAACGGCGCCTTGTCCGAGGCGGGGTGGTCCAGGACCTCCACGACCTCCAGGTACTTGTGTCCGGCGAGCGGAATAATCATGTTGCGGGTCCCGAAACGGGGGTGTACCCCGCCCTTGACGGCTTCGACACCGAGGGCGGTCGCAATACGTTTGGTGGTGGCAGCCAAGCCATCTTGTTCACAGGCGTAAGAGACGTGATCCATGCGCATGCCATCATCTTGGCACTTTGTGATGGGGCTCTCAGCTTAGGGCATCCTAACCGTGATGGGATGTCATTTTCGCGGGCCGACGGCGACGGGCGTCCGCCCGGGGCGGCGCCACTTTTCGGCGCCCGCGGGCGCTTGGCGGGGCTGCAGGTGGGGCGCGGCTTCATCTTCGTCATAAAGCTATCCAGACGCCCGGGGGCCTTCCTAGACTGAAGCCAGGTCATGAGCGCCAGCATCAAGCCCCGGCTTGCTGGCCGGCAACCCTCCTTGCGCGGTGGGGTGCCCCGGGTGAAGACCTGGCCTTCCGGCGTCCGCCGGAGGGCAAGCGCGGCGCCAGAGCCGTCCGGGCCCAGGAGGCCGGGGACGGCCTGTGCCCAGTCACAGGGAGCTCTCCAATGTCTAACGCCTGGTCCTTTGAAACCCGCCAGATCCACGCCGGCCAGGAGCCGGACTCAGCCACCGGCGCCCGGGCGCTGCCGATTTACCAGACGACGTCATTCGTCTTCCCGAGTGCCGAGAGCGCAGCCAACCGCTTCGCGCTCGCCGAACTCGCCCCCATCTACACCCGGATCGGCAACCCCACCCAGGACGCGGTGGAGCAGCGGGTCGCCAGCCTCGAGGGCGGCCTCGGCGCCCTTCTGCTGAGCTCGGGCCAGGCCGCCGAGACCTTCGCCATCCTAAACATCGCGGAGGCCGGGGACCACGTGGTTGCCAGCCCCAGCCTCTACGGCGGCACCTACAACCTGCTCGCGCACACGCTGAAGAAGTTCGGCATCTCCGTGACATTCGTGGAGGACCCGGACAACCTGGACCAGTGGCGCGACGCTGTGCAGCCGAACACCAAGCTGTTCTTCGGCGAGGTGGTCTCCAACCCGCGCCAGGACGTGCTGGACCTCGAGGGCGTCGCGGACGTCGCCCACCAGTCCGGGGTGCCGTTGATCGTGGATAACACCCTCTCCACTCCGTATTTGATCCGGCCGATCGAGTGGGGCGCCGACATCGTGGTCCACTCGGCCACCAAGTACCTTGGCGGCCACGGCACCGCGATCGGCGGCGTGATCGTGGACTCCGGCAAGTTCGACTTCGGCAAGGACCCCGAGCGCTTCCCCGGCTTCAACACCCCGGACCCCACGTACAACGGCCTGGTCTACGCCCGGGACCTCGGGGCGGAAGGAGCGCTGGGGGCAAACCTGTCCTTCATCCTCAAGGCCCGGGTCCAGCTGCTGCGCGACCTCGGCTCGGCCGTCTCCCCGTTCAACGCCTTCCTTATCGCCCAGGGCATCGAGACGCTGAGCCTGCGGGTGGAGCGGCACGTCGCCAATGCCACCAAGGTGGCCGAATGGCTGGAGGCCCGGGACGACGTCGAATCCGTCGCCTACGCCGGGCTGCCGTCCAGCCCCTGGTACGAGCGCGGCCGCAAGTACGGCCCGAAGGGCACCGGCGCCGTCGTCGCCTTCAATATCGCCGGCGGCGCGGAGGCGGGTAAACGCTTCGTCGACGCACTCGAACTCCACTCCCACGTGGCGAACATCGGTGACGTGCGGTCCCTGGTCATCCACCCGGCGTCGACCACGCACAGCCAGCTCTCGCCCGAACAGCAGACGGTTGCCGGTGTGAACCCCGGCCTGGTCCGGCTCTCGGTGGGACTCGAACACATCGACGACATCATTGCTGACCTTGATGCCGGCTTCCGGGCGGCCAAAATCGCCTGAGGTCACACAGCCGTCACAATCTTCGCGCTTGCCCCGCCGTGTTTCGTACACTCAAGGCAGGTCATGAGTGCCAGTGACAGCCCCGGCTTGCTGGCCGGCAACCCTCCTTTTGCGGTGGGGTGCCCCGGGTGAAGACCTGGCCCGCCGGTCAGCTGACGGCGGGCAAGCGCAAAGATAGGTCCGCACATGACGATTGCCGCCACCCGCAGGGGTGCACCCGACAGCAAAGCACCCGGCCGCAAAGCAACCGGCCGCGAAGCAATGGAAAGCACAACCGCCGACGGCGCGGCCGCCGTCCCGGACGGGACGGTGCGGCACCTCCGGATCGGCGCCTTGGCACTTGAATCCGGCTCCACCCTGCCTGACGTCACCCTCGCCTACGAGACCTGGGGGACGCTCAACGCGGACGCCTCCAACGCGGTGCTGATCGAGCACGCCCTGACCGGGGACACCCACGTTACCCGGGGCGCCGGCGAGGAGCCGGGTTGGTGGGAGCAGTTGGCCGGCAGTGGCGCGCCAGTGGACACGGACCGGTACTTCGTTGTCTCAATCAACATCCTCGGCGGCTGCTATGGCTCCACCGGGCCCTCGACGCCCGCGCCGGACGGCAGGCCCTGGGGCTCGCGCTTCCCGCTGGTCACGCTCCGGGACAGCACCGCGGCCGAAGCCCGGCTCGCCGACGCCTTGGGGATCGGCAGCTGGTACGCCGTGCTGGGCGGTTCCCTCGGGGGAGCGCGCGCCCTTGAATGGGCGGTCAGCTACCCGGAACGGGTCCGGCGTTGCGCCGTGATCTCGGTGGGCGCCAGCAGTACCGCCGAGCAGATTGCGTTCGCCCAGGCCCAGACCCTGGCCATCCGCCAGGACCCCAATTTCAACGGCGGGGACTACTACGGCGGACCGGAGCCGCATGCCGGCCTGGCCCTGGCGCGCCGGATCGCCCACATCACGTACCGCTCCGCCGCCGAGCTGGACGGCCGGTTCGGACGGAACCCCCAGGCGGCCGAGGCCCCGCTCGAGGCTGGGTCGCTGGCGGGCCGGGGACGCTACCAGGTGGAGAGCTACCTGGACCACCAGGGCAACAAACTGGTGCGCCGCTTCGATGCCAACAGCTACATCGCCATCACCGATGCGCTGATGAGCCACGATGTCAGCCGCGGCCGCGGAAGCCTGGAGCGGGCCCTCGCGAGGGCCACCGCTGAGTTCTTCGTGGCTGCCGTGGACTCGGACCGGCTGTACTTCCCGGCCCAGTCCCGTGAACTCGCCGACGCCCTGCCGGGAGACGTTCCGGTGCACGTGATCGAGGCTCCGATCGGCCACGACGGCTTCCTGACCGAGATCGGCCAGCTCAGCGGCCAGTTGCGGGAGAGCTTCTTCGGATAGCCGGCGGCGCCGCCGGCTGTGCATTTTTGCAGACGCGCTCTGCGCGATTAGTCGTTGAGCCTGCGGCGATGGCAGTCCATACTCGTTGAGGATAAAAGCTGTGTGTCATAACTCACACAAGCGTCAGGTTCACAGGGGTGTCGACGGAGACATCGAAGGAGTCCCAATGAGTACGGAAAACGCCGCCGCAAGGCGTGCAGAAGAGCCCGAAGTCGAGTTGTCGGGCCTGAAGAAGGTAGTGGCGGCCTCGATGGCCGGCACGGTGGTTGAGTGGTACGAGTTCTTCCTCTACGCCTCTGCCGCCACCCTGGTGTTCGGCAAGATGTTCTTCCCCAACTCCGGCACGGAGCTGGACGGAATCCTTGCCGCCTTCCTGACCTACGCGGTGGGCTTCATCGCCCGCCCCATCGGCGGCATCGTGTTTGGCCACTTCGGTGACAAGTTCGGCCGCAAGCAGCTCCTGCAGCTCAGCATCATCCTCGTCGGCGTCTCGACCTTCCTGATGGGCTGCCTCCCGAGCTTCGCGCAGATCGGCTACTGGGCACCGGCCCTGCTGGTGTTCCTGCGCTTCGCCCAGGGCTTCGCCGTCGGCGGCGAATGGGGCGGCGCCGTGCTCCTCGTCGCCGAGCACAGCCCCAGCAAGTCCCGCGGATTCTGGGCCAGCTGGCCGCAGTCTGCCGTTCCGCTGGGCAACCTGCTCGCCACCGCCGTACTGTTCATCCTGTCCGCGGTGCTGTCCTCCGCAGACTTCCTGAGCTGGGGCTGGCGGGTCGCGTTCTGGCTCTCCGCCGTCATCGTGCTGATCGGCTACTACATCCGCACCAAGGTCCAGGACGCCCCTATCTTCCTGGAGGCACGTAAAGAAGTTGAAGAGGGCCAGAAGGGCTATGGCGTCGCCGAGGTCTTCCGCCGCTACCCCCGCGGCGTCTTCACCGCCATGGGCCTGCGGTTCGCGGAAAACATCCTGTACTACCTCGTGGTCACGTTCTCGATTACCTACCTCAAGACCGTTGTCCACACCGAAACCTCCCACATCCTGCTCCTGCTGCTCGTGGCGCACGCCATCCACTTCGCTGCGGTGCCGGTGGTGGGCCGGCTCTCGGACCGTCTGGGCCGCCGCCCGGTCTACATGGCCGGCGCCGTGCTCGGTGCCACGTGGGGCTTCTTCGCCTTCCCGATGATGGACACCGGAAACGATTTCATCATCCTCGCCGCCGTCATCATCGGTCTGCTCTTCCACTCGCTGATGTACGCTGGCCAGCCGGCCATCATGGCCGAGATGTTCCCGACCCGGATGCGCTACTCCGGCGTCTCGCTCGGCTACCAGGTCACCTCGATCGTGGCGGGTTCGCTTGCCCCGATCATCGCTGTCGCGCTGTTGAGCGAGTACAAGTCCTCCGTTCCGGTGGCCGTCTACCTGCTGCTCGCCTGCGTGGTTACCGCCGTCGCGGTGTTCTTCCTCAAGGAAACCCGAGGCATTTCGCTGCACGACGTCGACGCCGCCGATGCCCAGGGCACCGCGGACCTGATTGCCGCAGGCAAGAAATAACAGGCAAGAAGTAACAGGAAAGAAGTAGGCTCCACCGGTACCATGCTGCCCGTGTCCGCGTTTCTATGCGGGCGCGGGCAGCTCCCATTTTCAGAGTCTTCCGCGGCGACAGGTTGCGACTACCGTTGATGCTCACGGGGCCGCGAGCAGGAAGGGCACCACCGTGATTGATCAGCTCAACGGGGAAACCCGGCTTTTCCCGATTATCGGGGACCCGATTAAGTACGTACAGTCGCCCGTGTGGCTGACCCGCACCCTCGCCGAGCGCGGCCACAACGGCATCTGCATTCCCCTGGAAGTGCCAGCCGGAGAGCTTGATACCGTCATGGCCGGCCTCACAGCTTCACCGAACGTCGACGGCATCCTGGTCACCATGCCGCACAAAGCCACCGCATTCGGGCACTGCACCACGAGCACCGAACGGGCCCGGATGCTCGGCGTCGTGTCCGTGATCAGACGCAACACCGACGGCACCTGGCACGGCGACATGTTGGACGGGCTGGCTTTCGTCAAAGCACAGCAGGACAACGGCGCCGACATTTCCGGGGCCCGGGCACTCCTGGTCGGCGCAGGTGGCGCGGGCAGCGCCATCGCTCTCGCGATCCTCGAAGCAGGGGTTGGCGAGCTCGTCATCCACGACGCCGACCAAGCCAAGGCCGGAGCTCTTCTTGACCTCCTCGGAATCCGAGGAGGTCAAGCACGGATCGGCACGGGGCCCGCAGATCCTACGGGCTTCGACCTCGTGTTCAATGCAACGCCCATGGGCATGACGGACGAAGACCCGACGCCGGTGGATGTAGATCTCCTTGCCCCGGGCATGTTCGTCGGAGACGTCATCGCCGGACATGGCACAACAACATTCCTGGCCGCAGCTCAGGCCGCCGGCTGCAGGATCGCCAGTGGCGACAACATGGTCGGAGCCGTGCAGGACCTTATGGCTGACTTCATGCTCGCCAAGTAGCACGAACGCCGTGGGCAGCAAGTCCCGGTGGTGCCATGGCCCGGGAGACGGTTGAACGCGCTACCGGGAAGAGGTCGGCAAGTTCCACCGTCGTGTGGTCCCTGCCCGGTGCGGTCAAGGTCGCGTTGTCGCGTAGAGCAGCATGTCGCGTCGGTTGTCCCCAATCTCCTGGTGGCTGCGGAGTGGGCCCTCCCGCTGGAAACCCGACGCCTCCGCGACACGACGTGAATTGCTGTTCCACGGCTCGATGTACAGCTCGATCCGGTGCAGAGTGGGGATGGTCCAAGTGAACGCGGTCAGTGCCTTCAACGCGCTGCTGGCGATCCCGCGGCCCCGGTGCGCGGGGGCAACCGAGTAGCCGACCGTCGCGCGGCCGGCCGACATGCTCTGAAGCCACAGTCCGATGGCACCGACGGCGTTGTCAGACTTGGCATCGGCGATGGCGAAGGACAGCCCTTTTCCTTCGGCTAACCGGCCGCGCTGCCGGTGGATCCACTCGAGAGCCTGCTGTGCCGTGGGGTGCGCGGGAAGGCTGCCAATGAGAGGGATGTAAGGATCGTCTCCCAACTCGAAGGCGAGTTGTACGTCGTCGTCGGTGAACTCGCGCAAAACGACTGAACCGTAGGTCGGTGGTGTGGTCGGCCAGGACGGTAAGTGTTTAGTCATACGTCGATTATCGCCGTGGTCATCGTCCCGTGCTGGTCAAGATTGAGCCGATCATGCGGACAGGGTGGGTTTATCCGCCGTCAGCCCGTTTCAAGTGAAGGATCCCTGAACGGACGCTAGATCGCCCAATGATCCACCGGCTTACGGGCGGAGCTAGCATCGAGGAATGGATGTCGAGGAGATACTCGAAGGTGGCAATGTGAGCGATGGTGTCGTACGGATTGGTTCGACGGTCCGCAAGCCGTGGATGGACTCGACACCAAGCGTCTTCGAATTCATGACAGCTGTTAGAAGAGCTGGCGTCGACGTGCCAGCGGTCCTAGGTCAGGATGAGCAGGGCCGACAAATCACCGAGTTCATTCCAGGGCGACTCGCGCTCGGGGCAGATCCACTCACCCGTCCGGAGCTTCACCGTGTCGGAGCGATGGTCCGCGCGATCCACGATGCGAGCGAGTCATTCGTTCCCCCGCGTGACGCGCGGTGGACCGTCGCGATCCCATCACCGGGCGAAGAGTTGATCTGCCATAACGACCTAGCGCCATGGAATCTCATGACCGGTGATCGTTGGACGTTTATCGATTGGGACGCTGCCGCACCAAGCACACGACTGTGGGATCTGGCCTACGCCGCTCAAGCATTCACGCTCTCAGACCCGAACCAAGTGCCGGAGGAAGCCGCGCAGAATTTGACGGCCTTCGTTGGTGGGTACGATGCGGATCGGCGTATGCGCGGACAACTAGCAGAAGCGATGTCTCAGCGAGCCGCAGCGATGTATCAACTCTTAGAGTCTTCCCACGACTCGGGGCGTGAACCGTGGGGCTCCATGTACGTCGCAGGCCATGGGGACCACTGGCGTGCCGCAACCCAGTATGCAGAGCGTCATCAGGACCTTTGGTCGAAAGCGCTTCTCACACCCCCACGCTGAGGGATCCCGTTCCGACCGGGAGCCCGGCTGGCGTCGGCAAGCCTGCCGGTTGGTGGGCACGGCTTGTGCCTAGGCTTGGGGAGTGGCCATGCATGAGAGTCAGCTCAGTCTGGATCCGTCTGAAGCTGTGCGCCTGGTGCGGGGGCTGTTTCCTTCGGTCGCCGAATCGGAAGTCACGGCGGTCGAGAGTGCCGGAACGGTCAATTACCTGTACCGGGTGGGAACAGGGTGCAGCGCCAGGTTCCCGCTGCAGGGCGGGGACGCGAGCGAAGTCCGAGCAGTCCTTCTTGCGGAACACGCTGCTATGCGCGAGTTCGCCGCAGTGAGCACCGTGCCGTCCCCTCTGCCTGTTGCGATCGGCGAGCCCAGCGAAAAGTACCCGTTACCCTGGTCTGTCCAGACCTGGGTCGAGGGCGAGATTGCGACCCCAGCATCTGTCTCGTGGTCGACATCCTTCGCGGTGGATCTCGCGGCGCTCATCGCGAGCCTTCGGCAGGCGAACACAAGGGGTCGCTCATTCTCCGGCGAAGGCCGCGGAGGAGAGCTGGCCGCGCACGATGAGTGGATCGCGCATTGCCTGCAACAAAGCGAAGGACTCCTGCCGGTGGATCGGCTGCGCCGGGCCTGGGCATCGCTCAGGTCTCTGCCTCGTCACGGTGAGGATGTGATGTCCCACAAGGATCTCATTCCCGGAAACGTGATCCTCAAGGCCGGTCGTCTTGCGGGCGTTCTCGACACCGGCGGCTTCGGGCCTGCCGACCCTGCGCTCGACCTAGTTGCCGCGTGGCACATGCTCGACTTCAGCCAGCGGAACACCGTCCGCACCTATCTCGCGATCGGGGACCTCGAATGGAGGCGGGGCGCCGCCTGGGCCTACCAGCAAGCGATCGGGCTCGTCTGGTACTACGCCGACTCAAATCCCACGATGAGCGCACTCGGCCGAAGCACCCTCAACCGGCTGCTCACGGATCCGAACCTGAGCTTGTAGAACGACAGTGTCCAGTGAAGGATCCCTAAATGGACGCTACTGGACGGAGCTGATGGTCGACGTCGTTCGCTGACCTCTGAGATCTGGGCCTTAATGGATGAGGGTGGCGTGCGCGGCACCGAAGATGATGGCAACGATGAGAGCAGCAGACGCCAGCGGGGTGATCCATCGGGGCTTTGGCTCTCGCTTAACCCGGAAACGCAGAACCCCGAAGGAGAGGGCCAGTGCTGTCAGTCCCTTGATTTGGGGGCGCTTCGGTTGTGCCCGTTCCAGGATCCGTCACGGACATTATTTCTGGCCTCACCGCATGGCTCGCCGGGCGTGGTCAGAGAAGACTCGAACAAGCAAGCTTGCTCAGCTCACAGTTCCCCCCGGCGGCCGCGGGTTCGACGTTATCGACCCAGTAGCGGCGCTTACCGTTGCGGCTATCTTCATAGATGCCGCCGTTTCTTTCGATGGTCGCCCGGGAACCGGCATTGTTCTCATCGCAGGTGATCAGAACGCGGGGGATTCCAAGTTTCCGGGCCACCGGCAGCGCATTAGCCAGTGCCTTCGCTGCGTGGCCGCGACGCCTGGCGGAGGGCCTGATGCTGTAGCCGATGTGGCCGCCCTCGTTGAGGAGGAAGTCGTTCAGCTCGTGCCTGATGGCAAGTGAGCCAAGGAACGTGTCACCGTCAACGATCCATAAGTACGTGCAGGGCACGTAGCCCGGCTTCCGCGGGCTCTCCGGCAGTGCGTCGTTATTGAGGAACTCGACGAAACGGCGGAACGAACTGGCATCTTTTAGTTCTTCCAGGGACCAGTCCTCCGCGCCCCCGCCGTCTCTGTGGGCGCCGTTGAATTCTGCAGATCCTTCTAACCAGGAAGAGCGGTAGCTGACGTCCGGTGCAATGAGAAGAGGCATTACAGGATGCTATTCGAAGGGTCCGCCGTTTCTTTTGTGGCGGTCCGGGTGTGTCCTCACCGTCTCCACGAACTGTTCGGCAAACCGCCGCCTCGCCGTGCGAAGGGGTCGCTCGCACTGCAAACTTATAAGGGACCTCGGGAGCACCGTGCCCTACGTGCGCTACTTCGCCGACATTGGTTCCCGACGGCCCTCGCAGTGACTCAGGAGACGCATGGTAGGCGAGGAGTCCGAGAGTCCCGGGTTCCTTAGAGCAGTTCTACGCGGCGGAATCGTTCGAGAACCACGATCGTGTCGTCATCTACGGTGAACGAGGGGTCGCCGATGAGGCTCCGCATCTCCTGACTGTGCCAGAACCGCTCGTGCGCGGCGCGCCATTCTGCTGCCGATGAATACCCCTCACCCTCGTCGCGGGCGTGTTCCCACTGCACGTCGGCCAGACGGGCTTGCTCTACGCCGGTGGTCTCGATGACCGCGACAGCATTCTCCGCAGAGTCGATGACAACTTGCCGCGCCCCGATCTGCGGAAACGCCTCATTCGCGGTCCGGTACTCCATAGCTATGGACGTGGTCGCCGTCTTGCTCCCATCGAGGATCGCGGAGACCAGCAGGTCGCGCAACGGCCCGGGGAAGGCGAAATCAGCACGGGGAAGATCGTCGTACTTGCTCATGTCCTCATCCTGTCTGCCGCGATGGCGCCCAGGCAAGCCAGTGGTGCCTGCGGGCCGGCAGGAGATTTCCGTTCCGGCTCAGGCCGATTCGTTCTGTCCGGACTCCGCCAAGGTTATGCCGGCAACAGACCAGTTCTCGCGGGGGAGCTCGTGCAAAATCACCCGGATAGTGTCGGGCGGACTTCCATGACCTCGGCGTAAGTCGCCGTTAGCGCAGCCAGCAGCTCACGTTTCTTTTCAGTGGAGGAGGGGGATGCATTCTGAACCTGAATAAGGGGCATGAGGAGATTGTGGCATTATCCTCGGAGGAACGGACGGCTTCCGGACGGCCCGGATGCTTCTCGAAAGTCCGCAATTCGCCGTAGCTGGCCATCATGGCCGCGCAGGACCTGCCCGGGAAGCCGTCCCGTTGAGCGCTCGGCTTGAGGACGGCTGACCTGTATATCTCTGCACACCTGCCGCGGCACAGTGCGGGAAGTAGTTACACTGCGGTGGTGACTCAATCGACGCTCCAGAGCAGCCGTATCAAGCTCGTCCCCTTGACCGATGAGCATCTCGAGCACGAGGTGGAGCTCGACTCTGATCCTGAGGTCATGCGATATCTGGGGTCCGGTTGCGCACGTACGCGGGCAGAGGTCGAGGAATTGCACCGCAACCGACTGTTAGCTGCCGAACTGGTTCCCGGACTTGGTTTCTGGGCTGGGTACGTTGACGAAGAGTTCGTGGGCTGGTGGATTCTGGAGCCACCGGAGCGTGCGGATCAGGGACCGGCCGAAGGTCAGGCTGAACTTGGATACCGCTTGCTTCGCCGTCACTGGCGGAAGGGCCTGGCCAGTGAAGGTGCCAGGGAGCTCCTCCGCCATGGGTTCGAAGACCTTGGACTGACCAGGATTTTCGCCGAAACCATGGCCGTAAATGCGGGTTCACGCGCGACGATGGCCACGATCGGGATGGGGTACGTTCGCACCTTCAATGAAGGACGCGAGGATTCCATTCCTGGCAGCGAGCTAGGCGAAATGGAGTACGCGATATTACGCGAACAGTGGCGCGCCCACTGACCCCTCAGCCCTAGAACGCTCGCCCGGATGTTTCAAGATTGATAGCCTCGGCCGCTGGGGGCTGAAGGTCATAGGCATTTGCCAGTCCGCAAGCCGACAATCCTCGCCAAGCAGACTCAAATCAAGGCTGCGGTATCAGGAAGTGCGCGACGACTGTCAGGACCAGGATTAAGGGCACTGCGAAGACGACGCTTCGGGACATACCGCCCAGCCAGCCATTTGTTCGGGAAGCCCGAAACAATAGCCCGACGAGGACAGCCGCGAGAAATGCGACGAGGATGCCTGCGCTGATCAGCGATGCACGAACAGGTAGCAAATACGGAGGGCACATCGCCGGAAACTGGTGGCACACCCCCAGCCCGCCAGGACCGGTTGCGCCATCCACAGGACGAACAGGCCCAGAAGAATGACGCAAGCCGCGACTACAGGAGAGCGCGTGGCGCCGTGTGTCTGGATGGTCATGTTGCCACCCTATCCATCAGCACTCCCGTCCACGACCACCGCGCCAGTTCGACCGGGTCTACCGGCACATCCCGCAGCGGGTTCTTCTTAAGGACCGGCTTGTGGGACGGAAGATTTGCATAGGGTGCTCGCCGGCGGAGGCTCTCGCCGACAGCGCTGGACCCAATGACTCCGAGGGGCGCCATGCTTGCGGCTTCCCGTAGATTGATTCGGATCTATCGTTGGAACACGACCCTGCGATCAAAGGATTTGCCGTGGACACTCCAGTTCCCCAGCTCAATGGCGTGCACCACCTCAAACTCCCGGTCAGTGATCTCGACCGCAGCCGCGAGTGGTACCAGAGCCGGCTGGGTTATGTCGTTGCGATGGAGTTCCGCGAAGATGGCAAAGTCATGGGCCTTGCCCTTAATCACCCGAATGGCGGACCGAGACTGGCCCTGCGGCTGGACCCCGGCAAAGCGGCGGCCTCTTCCGGATTCGACTACTTCTCCATAGGCGTTCCGACCAAGGCGGCAATGGACGAGCTCTCCGCGCGGCTGATGCAGCTGGGGGACGCCCATGCTGGCGTCCAGGTCGCCTCTCTCGGGTGGATTCTGCCCGGTCTCTCGGACCCGGACGGACACGAGATCCGCTTTTACACCACGGAGTCCCACAAAAAAGCGCCCGACGGGGAGGTCTATGTGGTGGAGAATGCCCGGCCCACGACCACGCACCGAAACCAGGAACCGTTGTCTCCGTAACCACACTCTGGTTCTCGTCCGCATCGAATGAAGGTACCGGCCCGCAGGCAGTGCCGACTGGCGCTGCCAGCTGCACGACTCTCCCAGGGCGGGGCAACAGATCAGCCGGTCAGCACGTCCTGGCGTTCGGCGATCTCGGCCCGGACGGCCGCCACCACCGCCTGCACCGGCGCCGACCGCAGCGATTCCGCCCGGGCCACCGCCCAGATCGGCAGCTGGCGCTGGAAGTCATCCGGCAGGACCGACACGAATCCGGGTTTGCCGACCACGAGGAAGTTGGGCAGCAGGCCGATCCCGGCGGCGCGGGTCACGGCCTCGAGCTGGGCGAAGATACTGGTCGCCTGGAAGCTGGAGCCCGGCATGGGCAGCTGGGTGGAGCGGTGGCCGAGTTCAGCGACCTGCAGGGCCGACTCTACGTAAGAGACAAAGCCGTGTTGCCGGACGTCGTCGAGCGTCTCCGGCAGCCCGTGCTCGCGCGCGTACTGCGGGCTCGCGTAGAGCCGGAGGAAGTAGTTGGACAGGAAGATGGTCTGGGCGTTGCTGACGTCCAGGTTGCCCACCACCACCTCAAGGTCCACCCCGGACCGGTTCTGTCTGACCTTCCGGGTGGCGCTGAGCATTTCCACGTTGAGCGAGGGGTGGGCCTGTTGCAGCCGGACCAGGGCCGGCGTGACAAATTCCGCGCCGAAGCCGTCCGGAGTGCTGATCCGGACCAGGCCGGATAGCACGTCCTCGCGCCGGGAAATTTGGCCGGACAGCGCGCCAAGCGTCCCCTCGATGGCTTCGGCGGCCGCCACGGCCTGGGATCCGAGCTCGGTGAGTTCCCAGCCGTGCGGGCTGCGCTCCAGCGTCCGGCCGCCAAGCTGCTTGTCCAGGGCGAGGATCCGGCGGGAAATGGTGGTGTGCGTGGTGCCCAGGGTCTCAGCGACGGCGTTGAAGCGGCCCAGACGGGCCACGGTCAGCAGGATCAGCAGGTCGTCCGGACTAGGAAGCCGTTTCATGTCCACCATCAGCCTTTCCTCGTTGTGCATCTGCGCACATAGCATCTTTACTTTTTCTCCTTGATTGCACTGTAACAGGGTGTGATGGTTGACACGTTGGGTCCGGCCGTTGCGCCGGACCCTGGACGCACCATCAACGGACGCAGGAACAAAGCAAAGGAGCTTACGCCATGGCAGTTGTCGCCTGGATCGGACTGGGAAACATGGGCGGGTTCATGTCGGTGAACCTGGCCAAAGCCGGAAACGAGGTCCGCGGCTTCGACCTCAACCCGGACGCTGTGGCCACAGCCGAGGCCGGGGGAGTCAAGCCCGCCGGCAGCATTGCCGAAGCGGTGGAGGGCGCTGACGTTGTCTTCACCATGCTCCCGAAGGGCGAGCACGCCCGCGCCGTATACCTCGGTGCCGACGGCGTCCTGGCCCGCGCCGATGCCAAGACCCTGCTGGTGGATTCCTCCACGATCGACATCGCCTCAGCCCAGGCCCTGCACGACGCCGCAGCCGAGGCGGGCTTCCGCTTTGTCGACGCTCCCGTCTCCGGCGGGATGAGCGGCGCCAAGGCCGCGACGCTGACCTTCATGATCGGCGGCGAGGCCGGCGCCGTCGCCGACGCCACCGAATACATCCGTCCGATGGCCGGCAACATCATCCCCACCGGGGGCGCCACCACCGGGCAGGCCGCCAAAATCTGCAACAACCTGATGCTCTTCATCAACCTTGCCTCCACGGCCGAGGGCGCGGTGCTCGCTGACCGCCTCGGCTTGGACAAGCAGGTCTTCTGGGACATCGCCTCGGTGTCCTCGGGCGACAGCTGGGCGCTGCGCACCTGGTACCCGGTGGCCGGCGTCGTGCCCACCGCCGCCTCGAACAACGACTTCGCCCCGACCTTCACCGCCGAGCTCGCCAACAAGGACATCGGCCTCGCCATCAGCGCCGCCCGGGACACCGGCACTCCGCTCGAAATCGGCGAACACGTCCAGCAGCTCTTCCAACGGCTCATCGACGGCGGGCAGTCCGGCAAGGACTGCTCCGCGATCGTCACGCTCGTCGACGGCTCATTCGAGTCCGCCAACTAGCCCCCCACCCTTCAGAAAGAGGCTCTCCCATGGAACGCATCCCGCACTTCATCAACGGCACCCTCGTGTCCGACGCCGACCGCTACGGCCCCGTCTTCAACCCCGCCACCGGCGAGCAGGAAAAGGAAGTGGCCCTCGCCTCCGCCGCCCGCGTCGAGGAAGCCATCGCCGCCGCCAGCGCCGCGCTGCCCGGCTGGCGTGCCACCAGCCTGGCCAAACGCACCACCATCTTCTTCCGGGTCCGCGAACTGCTCATGCAGCGCCGTCCCGAACTGGCGGCCCTGCTGACCAGTGAACACGGCAAGGTCCTCTCTGACGCCGAGGGCGAGATCACCCGCGGACTGGAAAACATCGAGTTCGCCACCGGCCTGTCCCACATGCTCAAGGGCGAACGCTCCGAGCAGGTGTCCAGCGGCGTCGACGTCCACTCCGTCCGCCAGCCCGTCGGCGTCGTCGCGTGCATCACGCCGTTCAACTTCCCGGCCATGGTGCCGCTGTGGATGATCGGCAGCGCGCTGGCCTGCGGCAACACCGTGCTGCTCAAGCCCAGCGAAAAGGACCCGTCCTCTGCCATCTTCATCGCGCAGGTCTTCGCTGAGGCCGGGCTGCCCGCCGGCGTCCTCAATGTGGTGCACGGCGACAAGGAAGCCGTCGACGTGCTGCTGGAACACCCGGACGTGAAGGCCGTCAGCTTTGTTGGGTCCACGCCGATCGCCCAGTCCATCTACAAGCGCGCCGCCGACCAGGGCAAGCGTGTCCAGGCCCTCGGCGGGGCCAAGAACCACATGGTGGTGCTCCCGGACGCGGACCTGAACATGGCCGCCGACGCCGCCGTCTCCGCCGCGTACGGCTCCGCAGGCGAGCGCTGCATGGCCGTTAGCGTCCTGGTCGCCGTCGGAAACATCGCGGACGAACTCGTCGACGCGATCACCACCCGCATGGCCACGCTCAAGATCGGCCCCGGCACGGACCCGGCGTCCCAGATGGGCCCGCTGATCACGGCCGCGCACCGCGACAGGGTGGCCTCCTACGTCGCCGGCGCCGCGGACGAAGGCGCCTCCGTGGTGGTGGACGGCCGGGACCAGGAGTTCGACTCCAACGGCTTCTTCATTGGCGTCAGCCTGATCGACCACGTTAAGCCCGGCATGAAGGTCTACGACGACGAGATCTTCGGCCCCGTGCTCTCGGTGGTCCGCGTCGAGAGCTACGCCGACGCGGTCAAACTCGTGAACGACAACGAGTTCGGCAACGGCGTGGCGATCTTCACCCGCGACGGCGGAGCGGCGCGGCAGTTCGAGTTCGACGTCGAAGCCGGCATGGTGGGCGTGAACGTGCCGATCCCGGTGCCGGTGGGGACCTTCTCCTTCGGCGGCTGGAAGAACTCGCTCTTCGGCGACACGCACATGTACGGCCCGGAAAGCATCCGCTTCTACACCCGCGGCAAGGTGGTCACGACGCGGTGGCCGGATCCGTCCACGTCGGTGATCGACCTGGGCTTCCCGCAGATCGACTAGGGCCTAGACCTCAGCGGGTTGCTTGGCGAGTCCGGGCCTAGCCCTTCATGATCTCCGCGCGCTGGGCCATATAGTCCTCCATGGCAAGCTCGCCGTTGCTGTACTTCTGGTCCAGCTCGGCGAGCTTGCGCGCGCGGTAACCCTGGGGCTCGGACGACGACGGCGTCGGCACCGGCGGGGCAGCAGGCGGCTGCGGCTGCGCCGGCGGCTGCCAAGCAGGTGCCTGCGGCCCTGCCTGCGGCGGGTTCCTCAGGTAGTCCGGGCTGTCCTCGTAGGGGACCTGGTACTGCTCCTTGGCCGGGGGCTGCGGGGCGCCGAGCTGCCCGAATCCGCCGTAGTAATCCCGCTGGGTGAAACCGTCCCGCGGCTGGTTGTCCTGCTGGCCGGGGAACCCTCCGGACCCGCCGATCGGCTGCCCCGGGAAGCTGCCGGGACCGTTGCCGGTCCGCCCGCGGCTCGACGCCTTGTACCGGCGGATCCCGAACATGATGATTGCCGCCAGCATGGCGAGCCCAAAGAAGGAAAACACGGTACCGAACCTTTCAGGAGTGGTCCTTCAGCCTAACGCTCAAGCTGCGCGCGAAGTGCCCCGGCCGGCGCCCGGGCGGGCGCCGGCTGTCCGTCGCTCAGGGCCGCAGGGCATCCTCGGCGCCGGGAGGACCCTCGCCCGAACCGAGCGGCACCCCGGGGCCGAACACCGGCCCGGCCAGCGGGCGCTTGGCCGTGATGCCGTCGCCGGAGGAGCGGTGCCGGAGCCGGCGGACCACCCACGGGACGAAGTGCTCCCGGGCCCAGATGAGGTCCCCGGCGCGGGCCTCCCGCCAGCTGCGCTGCGGCAGGGGTTTGGGGGAGAGCGGCTCCAGGGTGTGCTGCACGTTCAGCGAGTCCAGCACCATGGCCGCGATCGTGTGGTGGCCCAGCGGCGAGAAATGCAGCCGGTCCGCATCCCACATCTGCGGGTCGTTCAACTGCCGGAGGGACCACATGTCGGCAATGACGGCGTCGTGCCGGGCGGCCACGGTGCGCAGGTTCTCGTTGTAGATCGCCACCTTGCTGCGGATCCGGCCCAGCACAGTGGAGCCCGTGTCCGGTCCGTTGAACAAGACCACGGTCGCGCCGCCCAAGCTCAGGATCTGCACCACCGAGTCCAGCCGCTCGGCGAGGACATCGGGGTCGCCGCCGGGCCGGATCAAATCGTTTCCGCCCGCGGACAGGGTCACCAGATCCGGCTTCAGGGACAGGCAGTGGGCCAGCTGCTGGTCCACGATCTGCTGCAGGAGCCGGCCCCGGACCGCGAGGTTGGCATAGGCGAAATCGTCGTGGCCCCGGCTCAGCTCCTCCGCCACCCGGTCCGCCCAGCCGCGGTGGCCGCCCGGGCTGGCCGGTTCGGGATCGCCGATCCCTTCCGTGAAGGAGTCGCCCATCGCCACGTAGCGCGTCCAGGGATGGTTGACGGTCAGATCCGGAAGGTTCGCCATGGCTTCTGTTTCGCTCACCTACATATCCTGCACTCTTGTACCAAAGGTGCGCCAGCGCCACTGGTGACCCACAGGTAACTGCAAGAATAGATCCATGACTGAAGCCGCTCCCTTCCCCGCCGCGTTTCCCGCCCCCGTCGTCCTGTGGTCCCGGCCCGAAGAAGCCCGCGCCGGCAAGCCCCTGCTGGTGCTGCTGCACGGCTACGGCGCCAACGAACAGGACCTGCTGAGCCTGGCGGACATGCTTCCCGAGGAGTTCGTCGTGGCCTCGCTGCGTGCCCCGCTGGCCGCCGGTCCGGGCTACACCTGGTTCCCGCTGACGGCCTCCATTGACTATTCGCTCGACGCCGTCAAGCACGCCGCGGCGTATGCGCAGGACTGGATCGACTCGGTCCGGGCCAACCACCCCTCGGTGACGCTGCTCGGGTTCTCGATGGGCATGGCCATGGCCACGACGCTGCTGCGCCAGCGGCCGGACGGCTTTGCCGCCGTCGTCGGGCTTTCCGGTTTTGCCGTCGACGCCGGCGGCGATCCGAGCTTCCGCGACGCGGAACTGGACGGCACCCTGCCGATGTTCTGGGGTCGCGACCAGCAGGATCCCGTGATCACTCCGGACAAGATCGAGTTCACCATGGGCTGGGTGCGCCAACACGTGAAGCTCACCAAGGTGCTCTACACCGGTATGTGGCACGGCATCAACCAGCAGGAGATCGGCCACGTGGGCGAGTTCCTCACCCACGAAGTCCTCAACAAGTAACCCCCGACGGCGGGTCAGGCGCTGCTAGGCTCCGGCGGGTGTCACGATCCGCACGGTCCGGCCGTTCACGGTGACGGTGTCGCCGTGGTGGAGCTGGCGGCCGCGGCGGTCGTCGATCTCGCCGTTGACCTTGACGAGCCCGTTCCTGACCAGTTCCGTAGCTTCCACCCCGTCCTCGACCAGGTTGGCCAGTTTCAGCAGCTGGCCCAGCCGGATCATGTCGTCGCGGATGGAGATGTCTTCAATTTGCGGGTTGCTCATACCAGCAATAATGCCTGACCAAAGGTGGCACCAATGACCCATGCACCACGGCTTCCGCTCCTTCCCGGTCTTCTCCTTGCCGTGGCGGCGGGGCTTTTCGTCCCCGTCCAGGGCCGGATCAACGGCGCCCTGGGAACGGCCCTGGCCGATGGCCTCGCCGCCGCGGTGGTCAGCTTTAGCACCGGTCTGGCGCTGATGATCGTCGTCTCGCTGCTCCTGCCCAAGGGCCGGGCCGGGCTGGCCGAGGTCCTGCCGGCGCTGCGGGAACGCCGGTTCCCGCGCTACTACGTGCTGGCTGGCGGCATCGGTGCGTTCTTCGTTTTCGCCCAGTCCTTCACCGTGGGGCTGCTCGGCGTGGCCCTCTTCACCGTCGCCGCCGTCACCGGGCAGACCCTCAGCGGCCTGCTGGTTGACCGGTTGGGGATCGGCCCGGCGGGCAGGAAACCCGTAACCGGCGTCCGCGTGATCGGCAGCGTGCTGACCGTCGCCGCCGTGGCCTGGGCCGTTTCGCCGCGGTTTGGCGCCGGCGGGACCAGCGTCGCCGGCGGGGTTTCGGGGGCGGGCTCGGGGCCCCTGCAGCTGCTGGTGCCGGTACTGCTTCCGGTGCTTGCCGGGTTCCTGATGAGCTTCCAGCAGGCCATGAACGGCACGGCCACGGTGCACTACCGCACCCCCATCACTGCCACCCTGGTGAACTTCATCGCCGGCAGCGTCGTGCTCTGGCTCGCCTGGCTGATCAAGCTGGCCGTCGCCGGGCCCGGCCACCCGCTTCCCGGCGAGTGGTGGTACTACCTGGGCGGCCCCATGGGCTGCGTCTTCATCGCCGTCGCGGCCTTCCTGGTCCACAGCTTGGGCGTGCTGGTCACCGGCCTCGGCATGATCGCCGGGCAACTGCTGGGATCGCTGGGCCTGGACCTGTTCCTGCCAGCGCCGGGCACCGTCGTCGCGCTGCCCACCGTGCTTGGCACCCTGCTGACGCTGGCCGCCATCGTCCTGGCCAGCCTGCCCTGGTCCCGCGGAGCCCTCAAGCGGTAGCGGCCCGGGTAGGCTAGGAGTTTGCATCACACCGTTCGCAACACCCCGCCCGGCAACCAGCCGGTGACCCGGGGCTGACAGCGCGGACCGCACCCAGCGGCCCTGTAGAAATTGGAGTTCCCATGGCAGCAAAATCCGTACTCGACCAGATCATTTCCCTCGCCAAGCGACGGGGATTCGTCTTCCAGGCCGGCGAAATCTACGGTGGCTCCCGCTCTGCCTGGGACTACGGCCCCCTCGGTGCCGAGCTGAAGGAAAACATCAAGCGCCAGTGGTGGCAGTCCGTGGTCCGCGGCCGCGAGGACGTCGTCGGCCTGGACTCCTCGGTGATCCTGCCCCGCCAGGTCTGGGAGGCCTCCGGCCACGTCGACGTGTTCTCCGACCCCCTGGTGGAGTGCCTCTCCTGCCACAAGCGCTACCGCGCTGACCACCTCGAGGAAGAGTACGAGGAGAAGAAGGGCCGCCCCGCCGAGAACGGACTCAAGGACATTGCCTGCGCCAACTGCGGCACCCGCGGCGAATGGACCGAACCGCAGGAATTCTCCGGCCTGCTCAAGACCTACCTGGGCCCCGTCGCCAGCGAAGAGGGCCTGCACTACCTGCGCCCGGAGACCGCGCAAGGCATCTTCGTCAACTTTTCCAACGTGCTCACCACCTCCCGGAAGAAGCCCCCGTTCGGCATCGGCCAGATCGGCAAGTCCTTCCGCAACGAGATCACGCCGGGCAACTTCATCTTCCGCACCCGCGAGTTCGAGCAGATGGAGATGGAATTCTTCGTCGAACCCGGCACCGACGAGCAGTGGCACCAGTACTGGATGAAGGAACGCATGTCCTGGTACACCGGCCTGGGTATCCGGGAGGAGAACCTGCGCTTCTTCGAGCACCCGCTGGAGAAGCTCAGCCACTACTCCAAGGGCACCACGGACATCGAATACCGCTTCGGCTTCCACGGCTCCGAGTGGGGCGAACTCGAAGGCATCGCCAACCGCACCGACTTCGACCTGTCCACGCACTCGAAGGCCTCCGGCCAGGACCTCAGCTACTTCAACCAGGCCACCAACGAACGCTACACCCCGTACGTGATCGAGCCCGCGGCCGGCCTCACCCGCTCCTTCATGGCGTTCATGATCGACGCGTACACCGAGGACGAGGCACCCAATGCCAAGGGCGGCGTCGACGTCCGCACCGTGCTCAAGCTCGATCCGCGCCTGGCCCCGGTCAAGGCGGCGGTTCTCCCGCTGAGCCGCAATGAGGACCTGTCGCCCAAGGCCAAGGATCTGGCCGCGCAGCTGCGCAAGAACTGGAACATCGAGTTCGACGACGCCGGCGCGATCGGCCGCCGCTACCGCCGGCAGGATGAGATCGGCACGCCGTTCTGCATCACGGTGGACTTCGACACGCTTGAGGACCAGGCCGTCACGATCCGCGAACGCGACACCATGAGCCAGGAACGCGTCTCCCTGGACAAGGTGGAGGGCTACCTGGCCGCACGGCTGATCGGCGCCTGAGCGTGGCGATCGCATACCGTGAGTGGCGCGACGGCGACGACCTGGCGCTGCTGGAAGTGTGGGGCGGTCCGGAGACGGACCAGGCCCGGCAGTTCCGCGGCACCCTGGCGCCCTCCGGCAACGCCCCGTGGCGCCGCTGCATCGTGGCCGAGGACGTCGTCGACGGCGTAGCCATCCCCGTCGCGGCCGGCGTGGTCCATGAGGCCTCGCTGCACCCGGAACGCCTCTGGGTCTACGTCGAGGTCGCCCGCGACCACCGCCGCGCCGGCATCGGCTCCACGCTGCTGGGCATGCTCCGGCACGAGGCCGAACACGCGCCGTCGGGAGTGTCCCAGCTCCGGAGCAAGGTCGAGCCGGGCACGCCCGGCGCCGCCTTCGTCGAGGCGGCCGGACTGGTCCCGATCCAGCGCTCCCGCCTCGTCGTCGTCGATCCCGGCGCCCTGAAGCTGCCGGTCTTCGGCGACGGTTCCGAGGCCGCGGCCTCGGACCAGGTGGAGGATCTTGCCACCGGGTCGGTGGAGCTCAGCGACGTCGTGGGCCGGTACTACACCGCCGTACACGATTGGGACAGCCCGGGTGAACTGAGCATCGCCACCGTGCAGCGGCTGTTCCTGGACGACCTCAGCGGCGCCCACGGCGCGATCGTGCTGCGCGCGCCCAAGGCCAGCGCCTTCGGTGCGGGCGTGCCTGCCAGCAAGAAGGGCCGGCTGCAGGCGTTTGCGATCAGCTACGCGCAGGGCGGTCCGGAGATGGGCGGCCCCGAGAATGGCCACGCCGCCAAGGCCGGCGAACCGTCGGACGTGTTCCTGGGACACGAGCCGGAGCTGTCCGCCGACGACGCCCGGGCCGCGGTCCGGGACCTGCTGGCGCTGATCGCGTACCAGTACCCGGTGCTGCTGGAACTGGACGATTCGATGACAGCCCTGCGCGCCGTCGTCGAGCCGTTGCTGGACAGCGGCAAGGCCCGGCAGGCCGGCGCGGACACCCTGGTCGTTTCCGACCCCGCCTAGCCCCACACGTAAACGACAACAACTGCGGGTCAGTTGGGTTAACCGGTTACTTGGGGAGCGCCGGCGGTCGAGCCTGCGCCTAGCGGTGCCGGCTGCGGGCGCGGCGCGGGCCCTCGGCCTCATCCAGCCGCCGGCGTTCTTCCTCGGTGGGTGCCCCGCCGCCGAGCGCGGCGGGCATCCACCAGGCGCCCGATGCCGGCTTCAGCGGGAAGTCGGCGATGCCGGCGTCGATCCCGTGCTGGAGGATTTCGCGCAGCCTTTCGGTGGCCGCCGGAACGTCGAGTCCGGGGCCCGGGGTGAAGGGCTCGCCGACGTGGACGCGCACCGGGGCCCGCCAGGCGCGGAGCGGGGAGAAGCCGTGGTGCCGGGTCAGGATCCGGTGCGCGCCCCAGACCGAGACCGGGATGATGGTGACGCCGGCCTCGGCGGCCATGCGCACGGCCCCGGTCTTGCATTCGCGGACCCGGAAGCTGCGGCTCACCCCGGCCTCGGGCAGGATCGCGATGTACTCGCCCTCGCGCAACTTTTGCACGGCGGCGTCGTAGGCGTGGGAGCCGCCGTCATAGCCGACGACGACGTGACCGGCGGCGCTGACGGCCGGCCCGGCGAACCAGTGGTCGGCCGCGCCCTGGGTGATCAGGAAGCGCATCTGGGCCTTGCTGTGGGACCACAGCAGCATTTCGGCGAAGGCGAAGTCGAGATAGCCGAAATGGGTGATCGCGACGACGGCGCCCGCGCCCGGGATGGGGCGCCGGGACGAGCCGGACGACGAACCGCCGGGGGACCTGTCCGGGGAGGCGCCGTCCGGAACCGCCGCCGGGAGGTGTTCCCGCCCGGTGACAATGACCCGGATCCGGAACAGCCAGCGCAGCGCCTGGCCGGTCCGGAGGATCACGCGGTAGAAACGGTCGCTGGGCTTGGGCCGCCAGATGCGTCCGGCCGCCGGCATCTCAGTGTCCGCCGGTATTTTGGGGACCGGGTTCTTGCAGGCTCTGATGCTGCCCGTGCGCCTGCCGCCGGCGCGGCGGCCGGGGGATGAAGCCCGAGGTCGATTCGATGTATTCCTTGTAGCCGGGCCGGGCTGACATGGCCTTCTCGGTCAGCGGTTTGCCGGTCTTGCCGGCCAGCGTCCAGATCATCAGCGCGGGGGAGAGGACGGTCAGCACCCCGGGCCAGGAGTCCGCGGCAACCAGGAACAACCCGGCCCAGACGGCGGCGTCCCCGAAGTAGTTCGGGTGCCGGGTGTAGCGCCAGAGCCCCGTGTCCAGGCCGGTTCCGCGCCTGGCCGGATCCGCCTTGAACCGCGCCAACTGCCAGTCGCCGACCGTTTCGAAGACGAAGCCCACAATCCATAGCAGGACCCCCAGCAGCGACAGCCAGCCCAGGGACCCGGTGCTGAACATGCCGACCTGGATGGTGAGCGAGACGAAGAACATCACGGCGCCCTGCGGCAGGTACACACGGCGCAGTGCGTAGGTGTTGCGGGAACCGGGGGCAGCGGAGAGCATGTCCACGTAGCGCGGATCCTCATGGCCGCCGCGGGCCCGGACACCGATGTGCGCGGCCAGCCGGATGCCCCAGACCGCCACGAGGGCCAACAGCAGCAGCCGCCGGCCGGCGTCGCCGTGGCCCGCGGACAGCAGCCACGAGACCCCGGCCGCCACCACGAAGCCCAGCCCCCACACGGTGTCGATGACGGAGTGGCGGCTTTGCCGCACGGCGACGGCGAACGTCACGGCCAGCAGGGCCAGCAGGGTGAGGGCCACCCAGGGCAGGCTTGCCAGGAAGGCCTCCAACGGGAAGGGACTGAACGGGAAGGCCGGCATCACAGCACCACCGGGAGGCTGGCCGCGGCAGGCAGGACCTGGCGGAGGGTTTCGGTGCCGCGGAACTCGGCGCCCGCGCTGCTGCCGTAGGCGTCCAGAATGAAGCCGTTGGCCAGCGCGTTCCAGAGCCGGACGCGGCTGAACATGAAGTGGCCGGCGCCCTGCAGCGAGATGTAGTCGATCGACTCCGCCACGCCCTCGACGCGCCGGGCGTAGGCCAGCGAGTTTTTGGGGCTGGTCCAGTGGTCCTTGGTGCCATGCACGATCAGGACCCGGCGCCCGGCGACGCGTTCCGCCGGGGTGGACCCGTCCACCCACGGGGCCAGGGCGACGACGGCTTCCACCTGGGGGTCGTCCGCCACGCAGAGCGCCGTGAGACCGCCCATGGAGTGCCCGAGCAGGTAGACAGGTACGCCGGGGTGCTCGCGGCTGATCTGGGAGAGCGCCCACCGGGCGTCCTGGACCGGGGACATGTCCGGCCCGTTCCAGCCCCGGTACCGGTTCCGGAGAGTCCAGACGGCCAGGCCCTGCGGGCCGCCCTCGTTCCGCAGGGCCTGGGCGAAGGGGAGCATCCTGGCCGGACTGAGATGCCGGGAGCGGACGGCCTCGAAGCTGTCCGCGCGTCCGCCGTGCAGCACCAGCGCGACGCCGCGCGTCGGCCCGGCCGGGTCGGCGATGCTTAGCTCCGCGCGGGCGGCGGGCCCGCCTCCGGCCGCAGCATGCTCCCGGTCGTCTGTCTTGCGTCTGGCCACGGTGGTGTCCTCCACATCGTTCGTCATTTCCAACCTTAGGGCCCTCTGTCCGCAGTTCAAGTGCCGCCCAAACAGCCCGCAGGGACGGGCCGCAGGGACGGGCCAGTCCTCCGGTACGCGGTGGACGTGCTCACAGGACGTTCGGAGCGGTTCCCGCGAAGGATGGGGCCCGTGCCGGGTCGATGCGCCGGACACCGCACCGGACCTCTTGACGGGGCGGGGGCGGAGGAGTATGGCTAGTGCACGTAAACCTCCGGGCGCCATGCCGGCTGGGAGCACACCACCGTCCGGGTCGGAAATCGCGACGAAATCGACGGTGCAGAAAATGAACGCAACAGGTATTGATGCCCTGCGGGACCAGGTCCGCGGGAAGATCTCCACGGCCGGGGACGCCGACTACGACGCCGCCCGGGCCGTGCACAACGGCATGATCGACAAGAAGCCAGCGGCAGTGGTCAAGGTGTCCCAGGTTGCCGATGTGATCGCCTGCGTCAACTTTGCCCGGGATAATGCCCTTGATCTGGCGATCCGCGGCGGAGGACACAGCGCCCCGGGATTTGGGACCTGGGACAACGCCCTGGTCATCGATTTCGCCAACACCACCGGCGTCCGGGTGGATCCTGCGAAAGGAACCGCACGTTCGGATGCGGGCGCGACGTGGGCCGACTTCAATCACGCCACGCATGCCTTCGGGCTCGCGACCACCGGCGGCATCGTCGGCACCACCGGTGTTGCCGGGCTGACCCTCGGCGGAGGCATCGGATATCTGGACCGGAAGTACGGTCTCAGCTGCGACAACCTCCTCTCGGCCGACGTCGTCACTGCGGAGGGCAAGTTCCTCACGGCCAGCGAACACGAGAATGATGATCTGTTCTGGGCGCTGCGCGGGGGCGGTGGGAACTTCGGCGTCGTGACCTCACTGGAATTCCAACTGCATCCCGTGGACATGGTCCATGCCGGGATTGTGGTCTACCCGCTTGAGCACGCGGAGACCGTGTCGAAGTTCTACCGGGACTATCTGGCGAACGCCCCGGAAGAGTTCGGCGCCTTCCTTGCCTTCGCGCTGGGGCCGCCCGTACCGTTCCTGCCGGTCGAATGGCACGGAAAGCCGGTGTGCGTCGTGGTCGGGATGTGGACCGGGGAGCAGTCCGCAGGCCCCGCGCGCTGGCAGCCCTTCCTCGACGTCGCGCCGGTGGCAGGCTCCATGGTGGCGCCGATGCCCTACCCGGCGTTGAACCAGGCGTTCGACGCCATGCTCCCCAAGGGCCTCCGCGGCTACTGGAAGGCCGACTTCATGAAGGAGCTCGACGACGGCGCCATCGATGTCCATATCAGCCACGCGACCTCCATTCCCACCATCCCCACCGCCGTGCACCTCTATCCCATCGACGGTGCGGTGCAGCGGGTCGGGACAACCGACACGGCCTTCGCCAACCGCAACGTAAAGTTCGCCCCGGTAATCGCCACGTTCTGGGAGGACCCCGCGGACGACGCCGCAAATGTCGCCTGGACCCGGGAATATGCCGAGGCGCTGCGCCCGTTCTCTGCTCCCGGCGGCTACATCAACTTCATGGACGGCGATGATCTGCCCAGGGTCGCGGAAAACTACGGGCCCAACTACCAGCGGCTGGGCGAGGTCAAGGCCAAGTACGATCCGCAGAACCTCTTCCATGTAAACCAGAACATCGTGCCGGCCTAACCGGGGGCGTCCGACGCCGTGCCTGCGCACCAGGGGCGGGCACGGCCACGGTCCCCGACGCCGTAGAGTTTTGGGCATGAGGTTGAGCTGCTGATGGGCGCCGGACATTCCCACACCCCGCAAGGGCACCCCGAACCGACGCCCCGTGCGCTCGCCGCCCGGAAGAAGGCCAACTGGATCCTTGCAGCCGTCCTGGTTCCGCTGACCCTGCTGACTATTGCCGCGATGGTGCTCCTGTGGCCTTCGGGCAGCAAGGAGGGCATCAAGCTGTCCAGCCCCTACGCGGCCGCGCCGGGCGTCAGTTTCGACACCGGCAAGATCCAGCGCGTCGTCGTCGGCAACTGCACGGACGACGCCGCGCAGCCGGGCGCGCCCACTGGATCCGGGCAGGGCGCCGCGCCCGGGCAGGCCTCGCAGTGCACCTTCGCCTACACCGAACCGGACAAAGGCGGGAACCCGGTCAAGGTGGTGATCAACCCGGACGTGGCCAAGTCCCACGGCGTCAAGATCGGCGACAACATCCGCTACCTGAACCTCTCGAAGGCGCAAGGAGCCGCGGCCCAGGGCACGCCCGCCTACGTGTTTGTCGACTTCGTCCGGACGCTCCCCATCATCCTGCTCGCCGTCCTTTACGCCGTCGTCGTGATCGCGGTGGCGCGCTGGCGCGGGCTGCGCGCGCTGATCGGCCTGGCCGGCGCCTACGCCGTGCTCGTCAGTTTCATCCTTCCCGGCCTGGTCGAAGGCAAACCGCCGCTGCTGCTGGCGATCGTCGGCTCCACGGTGATCATGATCGGGGTGCTGTACTTCGCCCACGGCTTCACCGCCCGGACCTCGACGGCGCTGCTGGGCACCATATTCGGCCTTGGCATCACCGCAGCCCTGGCGGCCTGGGCCACCGATGCGGCCAACCTGGCCGGCGTCGGCAACCACGACGCCGCCACCCTGGCCAACGTCTCGGACCACATCTCCATCTCGGGGATCATCCTGTGCGGGCTCATTATTTCCGGGCTCGGCGTGCTCAACGACGTCACGATCACCCAGTCCTCCGCGGTGTGGGAGCTCTGGGAGCTCGCGCCCGGGACCTCCGCGCGGAAGCTCTTCAGCTCGGCCATGCGGATCGGCCGGGACCACATTGCCTCCACCGTCTACACCATCGCCTTCGCCTACGCCGGAGCGGCGCTGCCCATCCTGATCATCGTCATGCTCTACGAGCGGCCGCTGGGCGACGCGCTCACCAGTGCCGAACTCTCCGAGGAAGTGATCCGCACGCTGGTCGGGTCCATCGGCCTGGTCCTGGCCATCCCGGTCACCACGCTGATCGCGGTTCTCGTCGTGAAAGCCACCGGCCTCAAGGGCGCCGGAACCACCCCGGACGACGGCGCCCGGCCCCCCGCCGTCGTCCGCGAGAGCGTCGCGACTGTGGGCGCCTCACCTGACGGACGCTTGCCTGACGGGAGCGCCGAGCCGGCGCCGGAGAGCCGCCGCGGCCGCCGCGCCGCCCAGCCCGCCCAGCACGGCTAACCAGGCGCCGCCGGCGCCGTCCGCGCCGCGGCGATTTCCACATAGCCGGGCCGGACTCGTTCCGATTTGCCCGGCTTTGAGACAATGGTCGGGTGACTGTAGTAGCAACGCCTCCCGCCCCCAAGCTGGACCTCCCGCCCCTGAAGCTAGGACCCCTCACGGTGGACACCCCCGTGATCCTGGCCCCGATGGCGGGCATCACCAACTCCGCCTTCCGCAGGCTCTGCCGTGAATATGGCGGCGGGCTGTATGTGGCGGAGATGGTCACCTCCCGCGCCCTCGTGGAGCGCACGCCCGAGTCGCTGCGGATCATTTCGCATGACGAAGACGAGGACATCCGCTCCGTCCAGCTGTACGGCGTGGACCCGGTGACGGTCGGCCAGGCCGTCCGGATGCTGGTCGAGGAAGACCGCGCGGACCACATCGACCTGAACTTCGGCTGCCCGGTGCCCAAGGTGACCCGGCGCGGCGGCGGCTCGGCGCTGCCGTGGAAGACCGACCTGTTCACCTCGATCGTCCAGACCGCGGTCAAGGAAGCGTCCAAGGGCAACATCCCGCTGACCATCAAGATGCGCAAAGGCATTGACGAGGACCACCTGACCTACCTCGACGCCGGACGGATCGCCCGCGATTCCGGCGTCGCGGCCGTCGCCCTGCACGGCCGCACCACCGCGCAGTTCTACTCCGGCCAGGCCGACTGGTCCGCCATCGCCAGGCTGCGCGAAGCCCTCCCGGACATCCCGGTCCTCGGCAACGGGGACATCTGGTCCGCCGAAGACGCCGTGCGGATGGTCCGCGAGACCGGCGTGGACGGCGTGGTGGTCGGCCGCGGCTGCCAGGGCCGGCCCTGGCTGTTCGGCGACCTCATGGCGGCCTTGGAGGGCAGCGACAAACGCCACAACCCGGCGCTGCGCCAGGTGGCCGAGAGCATCTACCGCCACGCGGAGCTGATGGTGGAGACCTTCGGCGACGAAGGCAAGGCCCTGCGCGAGATCCGCAAACATATGGCCTGGTACCTGAAGGGGTACGTGGTGGGCAGCGAACTGCGGAACCGGCTGGCGCTCGTGACGAACCTCGAGGTGCTCCGCGGAACCCTGGACGAGCTGGACCTCGATTCGCCCTACCCGGGCGCCGACGCCGAGGGACCGCGCGGACGTGCCGGATCGCCCAAGAAGCCGGCCCTGCCCAAGGACTGGCTGCTTAACCGCAGCCTTGACGCCGAGCAATCCCGTGACATCTCCTTCGCCGAACTGGACGTCTCCGGTGGCTGAAACCAGGACGACGGCGCCTGTGCTTGACGGCTACGTGGACCGGGACTGCGCCCGCTGGGTGGAGGAACCCCCCAAGAGCACCTACCGCTCCGACTTTGAGCGCGACCGCGCCCGCGTGCTGCACTCCTCGGCGCTGCGCCGGCTCGGCGCCAAGACCCAGGTGGTCGCCCCGGACACGGACGACTTCGTCCGCACCCGGCTGACCCACAGCCTCGAGGTCGCGCAAGTGGGCCGCGAACTGGGCCGGGCCCTGGGCTGCGATCCTGACGTCGTGGACACCGCCTGCCTTAGCCACGACCTTGGCCACCCGCCGTTCGGCCACAACGGCGAGTCGGCCCTGAACGAGGTGGCGCACGCGATCGGCGGCTTCGAAGGCAACGCCCAGACCCTGCGGCTGCTGACCCGGCTGGAGCCCAAGGTCCTGGCCCCCGATGGCCGCCCCGCCGGGCTGAACCTCACCCGCGCCAGCCTCGACGCCGCCGCGAAGTACCCGTGGTCGGCGGCGAACGCCCCCGTGATCCACGGCCAGCGGACCAGCAAATTCGGCGCCTATGAAGACGACCTGCCCATCTTCGACTGGATCCGTGAGGATGCGCCCGAACGCCGCTCCTGCCTCGAGGCCCAGGTCATGGACCTCGCGGACGACATCTCGTACTCGGTGCACGACGTCGAGGACGCGATCGTCGCCGGACACTTCCAGTTGCGCTGGATGGACAACCCCGACCACCGGGCCCGGGTGGTGGGCTACGCCAAGCAGTGGTACCTGCCGCACAACGATCCTGCAGCCATCGACGCGGCCCTGGCCCGGCTGGAAGCCACCCCCGTCTGGGTCCGCGAGGCCGACGGCAGCCGCAAGTCCATGGCGGCCCTGAAGGACATGACCAGCCAGCTGATCGGCCGCTTCTGCCAGAGCGCGCTGGAGACCACCCGCGCCGTCTACGGTCCGGAAAACCTCACCCGCTACAACGCCGAACTCATTGTCCCGGACGAGACCGTGATGGAGATCGCCGTGATGAAGGGCCTGGCCACCACCTTCGTCATGACTACCGAACACCGGCAGCCGATCTACGAACGCCAGCGCGAGGTCCTCCACGCCCTGGTGACGGCGCTCAACGCCGCCGGCGACCGCCATCTGGAACCGATGTTCGCCGCCGACTGGCGGGACGCGGCGGACGACGGCGCCCGGCTGCGGGTCGTCATCGACCAGGTCGCCTCGCTGACGGACGGGTCCGCGCTGGCCATGTACGAACGGCTCGTCGGCAGCCTGCCGTCGCTGTGGTGACGGGCGCGGCGGCCCGCCCACCGGCGTCGTACCCGGGGACTAGGATGGCACTGTGGCTGGCCTGATCAAACGTGAAGATATCGACGAGGTACGCCAGCGCACCGACATCAAGGAAGTCATCGACGGCTACGTGACTCTCAAGGGTGCCGGGCTGGGGTCCTTCAAGGGCCTGTGTCCCTTCCACGACGAGCGCTCGCCCTCCTTTACCGTGCGCCCCCAGGTGGGCCGCTACCACTGCTTCGGCTGCGGCGAGGACGGCGACGTCATCTCCTTCGTGCAAAAGCTGGACCACACCACCTTCCACGAGGCCGTTGAGAAGCTCGCAGCCCGGATCGGCTACGAACTGCGCTACGAAGACGGCGGTTCGGGACCCAACCGCGAGGAAATCGGCCGCCGCCAGCGGCTGCTGGACGCGCACAAGATCGCCGACGAATTCTTCCGCGCCCAACTCCTGACCCCCGGCGCCACCGAAGGCCGAAACTTCCTCTACGGCCGCGGCTTCGACCGTGTCGCGTCGGAACTGTTCGGCGTCGGCTACGCCCCGCAGGGCTGGGACTCGCTGCTCAAACACCTCCGCGGCCGCGGCTACACCGACGCCGAGCTCAAACTTACAGGCATGTTTTCCGAAGGCGGCCGGGGAATCTACGACCGCTTCCGCGGCCGGCTGATCTGGCCCATCCGCGACATCGCCGGCGACACCATCGGCTTCGGTGCGCGCAAGCTCTACGAGGACGACCAAGGCCCCAAATACCTCAACACCCCCGAGACCGCGCTGTACAAGAAGTCACAGGTTCTGTACGGAATCGACCTTGCCAAGCGGAACATCGCCAAGGAGCGCCAGCTGGTGGTGGTGGAGGGCTACACCGACGTGATGGCGTGCCACCTGGCCGGGGTAACGACGGCGGTCGCCACCTGCGGCACGGCGTTCGGCACCGAGCACATCAAGGTCGCCCGCCGGCTGCTCTCCGACGACGGCAGTGGGGGAGAAGTGATCTTCACCTTCGACGGCGACGCCGCAGGCCAGAAAGCGGCGCTGCGCGCCTTCGAAGAGGACCAGCGCTTCGTGGCCCAGACCTATGTCGCCGTTGAACCCGGCGGCGCCGACCCCTGCGAGCTGCGCCAGGCCAAGGGCGACTCCGCCGTCCGGGACCTGATCGGCACGCGCCGGCCGCTCTTCGAGTTCGCGATCCGGGCCACCCTTCGGCGGCACAACCTGGACACCGTGGAGGGCCGGATCGCAGCCCTGCGCGAGTCCGCGCCCGTGGTCGCACAGATCCGCGACGCCGGCATCCGGCCCGGCTACGCCCGGGAACTGGCCGGCTGGCTGGGAATGCCGGTCGAGGAAGTCAGCCGCGCGGTCGGAGCCGCCATGAAGCGAGGCAGTACGGGTGGGCCAACGGCTTCCGCGCCGTCGCGGCCCGGCGGGCGGCCAGCTGCTGGCGACGCTGCCCACCCCGGGGGACCCGGGGTGGCCGCCGGGCCGGCATCGGGTGCTGTCCCGTCCTACCAGCGTCCGGACCCCCGTGATCCGGTGGCATCAATGGAGCGGCAGGCGCTCGAAGTGGCGCTGCAGGAGCCGGCCCTCCTGGCCGGTGGCATTTGGGAGCGCTTCTCGGGGGCACGGTTCGTCACGCCCGCTTTTCAGGCCGTCCACGATGCCATGCGCGCCTCGGGTCCTGGCCTGCTGGGGGAGCCTGCGCGCTGGGTGGGCCAGGTCATGGAGGAAATACCCGAACCACTCCGGCCGTTGGTCTCCGAGCTGTCGGTGGTGCCATTGCCGGCCAGTACTGCCGAGGGGGTCCAGAAGTACGGCAAGGGGATTCTCAAGGCGCTCTTTGAACTTCAGATCACGCGGGTGAAGGCGGACAAGATGGGCCAGCTGCAGCGGCTCGATCCCGGTTCCGAGCAGGAACTAATCCAGCAGGTCCAGCGGGAACTGATGATGCTCGAAATGGAGCGCCGGGCGTTGCGCTCGGACGCCTAGAAGGACGATTTCGCTCCACGATTTCACTCCCGTCAGGGATTTTGCTAGGCTTATACCCGCTTCATTCCTCCTTAGCTCAATTGGCAGAGCATTCGACTGTTAATCGAAGGGTTGCTGGTTCAAGTCCAGCAGGAGGAGCGCGCAGTCCCCGTTCCGGGTCACCGGGACGGGGACTTTTTGTATACCCGCCAGGGGTATGCGGCGGGACCGGAGGGCGGGTTGCCGCACTGCCGGGCCGCCGATTTCCATAGGGGCAAAACCTTTGCTAATGTCATACCTGCTTCATTCCTCCTTAGCTCAATTGGCAGAGCATTCGACTGTTAATCGAAGGGTTGCTGGTTCAAGTCCAGCAGGAGGAGCGGACAGGTCCCGCGGTTGGTGAAATTCCAACTGCGGGACCTTTTTTCTTGCCCGGTTAGTGCTGTGGGCCGGGCTCCGGGACCTGCGCGGGCGCCCTAGACGAAGAACATCTCGACCTGCAGGAAGCGCTCGGCCTCGGCCACGGCCGCGTGGAAGGCCTCGTCCTCCGTGGGGGACTGCCTCGGCTCCCGGGGGTGCCACTCGTGGGCGGCGGAGTGCACGCGCGTGAAGCCGCCGCGCGGCGGCGCGTAGAAGATGCCAAAGCGCTGCACGGGCCACTCAGGGGAGGTTTCGGGGGCCACCAGGAGGGCCGCATCGAAGCCGGGGGTGCACCACTGTGCGATGGGGCGGCGCCGGTCCTCCGTAAACAGCCCGGCCGCGTACAGTGCGGCCGACTGCGGGCTCGTCTGGGAGCACAACCGCTCCCACCACAGAGGCAGAATGCCGTCGTCACACCGCTGCCACGTGGCCGGTAGGGGCGGAGGGCTCTGCCAGTCAGGCACACAACAACTTTATCGCCCGACGGGGGCCGCGAACAGGGCATCATGGCCACCCGCCTCCCGCCCGTCCGGACATGCCCCACGTTCGGGCCGGCCGGGGGACATGCTCGATGTTCGGGCTGGCGGGTGGGCCTGTGCCCCCTATGTCCATTGTTGGCCGCTGGGGCTGAGCATGTCCTCGGGTGGGCTTGTCCCGTTCTGGTGCCAGCCGGGGGACATGCTCGATGTTCGGGCCGGCGGGTGGGCCTGTGCCCGTTATGTCCATTGGTGGCCGCATGGACTGGGCATGTCCTCGGCTGGGCATGTCCCGGACTTCCCCAGCTCAGTTCCGGTGAGCGGAAGGCGGCTATTGTCCGGGCCGACTTTTGAGCCGATGTTGGATGCATGACGAAAATGCGGGCCGCCGCCAATCACCACGGACGGGACGTCGCAGCGAGTATTGAGGCTGACCCGGAGGGCGTCATCGCGCTGGAGCCCCGGCTTGCCGCGATCTGGGACCGCGCGGCTCCCTTTTTGCGGGTGCGGGACAACGATGCCCACACGCTCTACGCCCTGGGACTGGCCCAAGCGTTGCTGGATTCGCACCCGGAGGCAGATGCCGCCGTCGTTCTTCCGGCCATCATGCTGCATGACGTGGGCTGGTCACAGGTTCCGCCGGATGAAGTGCTGCAGGCGATAGCCCCGGGCGGCGGCAGGCCCGACCTCGTGCTGCTGCATGAGAAGGAGGGGGCCCGGCTGGCGGCCCAAATCCTCGCGGACAGCGGCTACGACCCCGGGAAGGTCCCGGCCATCCTCGACATCATCGACGGGCATGACAGCCGCCGCGAGGCCCTCTCCATCGAGGACGCCATCGTCAAGGATGCGGACAAGACGTGGCGGCTCAGCCCGCACGGCATCGACACGGTCATGGACTGGTTCGGCCTGGACCGCGGACAGGCGCTGCGGCTGTGCAGCCAGCGGGTCCACGGCCACCTGTTCACCGCCGAAGCACGCACCATGGCGCGGGCACTGTCCGCCCTGGAATCGGTAACCCTGTGGCCGCAGCGGCAGCGCCTGCTCGAGGGTCCGACGGGTTCGGCCTCGCCGGTCTAGACTCGATTCCGGGCGCCGCTGGGCGCCAAGGAATCCAGGAGGTCAGCATGGCCGGCGGCAGCCGCGAACCCGGGCGCACCGTGACGTCCAAGGTCCTGGCCATCTTGGAGGCATTTGAGAAGTCCCGCGGCGCGCTGAGCCTGACGGACATTGCCGAGAAATCCGGGCTCCCGTTGAGCACCGCGCACCGGCTGGTGAACGAGCTGACGGACTGGGGCTTCCTCTCGCGTGAACCCAACGGGCGCTACCAGCTCGGCATCCGGCTGTGGGAACTTGCCCAGAACACCGGACGGCAGCTCCGCGACGCCGCCCGTCCCTTTGTCCAGGATCTGTTCTCACTGACCGGCGAGACGGCGCACCTGGCCATCCGAGTCGGCCACGAAGTGCTCTACATCGACAGGGTCTACGGTTCCAAGCGGGTGCCGCGGGCCTCCCGAGTGGGAGGCCGGCTCCCCATGCATGCCACCGCCGTCGGCAAGGTCATCCTGGCGTTCGAGGAGGGCTGGGTCCGGGACGCTTACCTGCAGCGGGAGCTGGAACGGCCCACGGCCCACACCCACGTTGACCCGCGGCGGTTTGCCGCGGAACTGGACCAGATTCGCGAGCAGGGCTATGCCACCACGCTGGAGGAAGTGCGTCTGGGCTCGTGTTCGATCGCCGTCCCGGTCTTCCACACGGGCAGGATCGGGGGCGCGATCGGCCTGGTGCTGCCCACCTCCCAGGCGTCCACCATGACCAGGCACCTTCCGGTCTTGAAGGGAATTTCCGCGCAGATCGAACGCGCCACCGCGCGGATCCCGCTGGAAACGCTCATCGGCGTCCACCGCGGAACCCTGCCGACGGGATAGGCCGACGCCGCACTTCCGGGCAACGATATTGCTTTCCGCTGAGTGGAAGTAAAGACTGGGCTCGGCTGGTGATGTGGACCACACTGGTGACCATGAACCCCCGGCGCCTGACAGTGCCGGGCGGAGCCAATTTTTAGGAGTTCCCATGTCATCGTCGACTGAAACGGCCGGCCGCTGTCCCTTCGGCCACGGCGCCGAAGCCCCCGCCGGGCACCACGGCTATGAGCCGTTCCAGATGAAGGACCCCTTCGGCGCCTACGCCGAGCTGCGCGCCGAGCAGCCGGTCATGTTTGACGAGCGGACGGGCCTCTACGTCGTCTCCCGCTATGACGACATCAAGACCGTGTTCGAAGACTGGGAGACCTTCTCCAGCGAAAACGCCCAGGCACCGGTCCGCGAACGCGGCGCCGCGGCCAAGAAGATCATGGAGGACGGCGGCTTCACCGCCTACTCGGGCCTGTCCGCGCGCATCCCCCCGGAGCACACCCGCATTCGCGCCGTCGTCCAGAAGGCCTTTACCCCCCGCCGCTACAAGGCACTTGAACCCTTCATCAGGCAGAACGTCGTCGCGCTGCTCGAGAAGATGCTGGCCCGCCCGGAACACCGCGGCGACATGGTCAAGGACCTCGCGTATGACGTCCCCACCATCACCATCCTCACCCTCATCGGCGCGGACGTCTCACAGGTGGACACCTTCAAGCGCTGGAGCGACTCCCGCGCGGCCATGACCTGGGGCGACCTGTCCGACGAGGAACAGATCCCGCACGCCCACAACCTGGTGGAGTACTGGCAGGAGTGCCTGCGCCTGGTCAAAGATGCCCACGAAAATGGCGGCGACAACCTCACCGCGGACCTTGTGAAGGCGCAGCAGGAAGGCGCCGAGATCTCGGACCACGAGATCGCCTCCGTTCTTTACAGCCTGCTCTTCGCCGGCCACGAGACCACCACCACGCTGATCTCGAACGCCCTGCGTGAGCTCCTGGCCCGTCCTGAGCAGTGGACGCAGCTCGTGGCGGACCCCAAAAAGATCCCCGCAGCGATCGATGAGGTCCTGCGCTACGCCGGCTCGATCGTGGGCTGGCGCCGCAAGGCGGTCAAGGATGCCGAAGTCGGCGGCGTCGCGGTCGAAAAGGGTGCCCAGCTCCTGCTCCTGATGGGGTCCGCCAACCGGGACGACACGAAGTTCGACGCCGGCGAGGACTTCGACATCACCCGCCCCAACGCCCGCGAGCACCTCTCCTTCGGGTTCGGCATCCACTATTGCCTGGGCAACATGCTCGCCAAGCTCCAAGCAAAAATTGCGCTCGAGGAAGTGGCCCGGCTCGCCCCGGAGCTGCAGCTGGAGGACCCGGAGGGCATCACCTTCCGCGAGAACCTCTCCTTCCGCGTCCCCGAGAGCGTTCCCGTCAGCTGGAAGGCCTGAGAACAATGCACAGCAACGAATACATCCAGTTCTTCGACGGCGGTGTTGAGCCGAAACTCGAAAACCTCGGGGGCAAGGGTGCTTCCCTGGTGACGATGACCTCCGCCGGCATGCCTGTCCCGCCCGGTTTTGTGGTCACCACAGCCCAGTTCGACTCCTTCATGGAGGAAGCCGGGATCACCAAGCACATCCATCAGCTCCTGGCCGATCTGGATACCGAGGACATGGGGCAGGTGGACAAGGTTTCCGCCGCCATCCGCGAGGACATCTGCTCACGCCCGGTGCCGCAGGCCATGCGCGAGCTCACCATCAGCGCCTACGAGTCCCTCATGAACCGCTTCGACGCGCCGGTCCCGGTGGCCGTGCGTTCCAGCGCCACCGCCGAGGACCTGCCGGACGCCTCCTTCGCCGGCCAGCAGGACACCTACCTCTGGCTCGACGGCGTCAAGGCCGTCACCGACCACATCCGGCAGTGCTGGGCCTCGCTTTTCACCTCCCGGGCCATCGTCTACCGGCTTAAGAACAACATCCCCAACGAGGGCCTCTCGATGGCCGTCGTGGTGCAGAAGATGGTCAACGCCCGCGTCTCCGGCGTCGCGATCACCATGGATCCCACCAACGGCGACCGCTCCAAGATCACCATCGACTCTTCCTACGGGGTGGGGGAGATGGTGGTTTCCGGCCAGGTCACCCCGGATAACGTCATGCTGGACAAGGTGACCCTGGCCGTGATCACCGAGCACCTCGGCGACAAGCACGCCGAACTCGTCCCGGACGCCGCCGCCGGCCGCCTCGTGGAGCGGGAGGTCGACGCCGAACGCCGCGGCCGCCGCAGCCTCACCGACGCCGAACTCACCGCGGTCGCCCAGATGGCCAAGCGCGCCGAAAAGCACTACAAGTGCCCGCAGGACATCGAATGGGCCCTCGACGCGGACCTGCCCGACGGCGAGAACCTGCTCCTGCTGCAGTCACGCCCGGAAACGGTGCACTCCTCCAAGGCGGCGCCGCAAACGCCGGCCCAGCCGGCCGCCGCCGGCGGCTACTTCAGCGGGCTGAGCCACGCGCCCGCGCCGGCCGG
This sequence comes from Arthrobacter sp., assembly GCA_026393275.1. Classification (GTDB taxonomy): domain Bacteria; phylum Actinomycetota; class Actinomycetes; order Actinomycetales; family Micrococcaceae; genus Arthrobacter. Next base: position 57,644 of record JAPLAM010000037.1, on the reverse strand, counting down.
CCCGACGTCGGCCGGCACGACGCCGTCGTCCTCCACGCCGGCGAGCGGAGGCTTCAGCCTCGGCAGCATCACCGCCTCCCTGCTGAAGCCCTCCTTCTAAAGAGTTTTTACCCGCTAGTCCGCTCCGACACCCAGGCTCAACGCCGAGCCCGTATTGAAAGGACCGCCATGTCCCTGAAGTCCTTCCCCAAGCCCTCCGAGCTTCCGGTTCCCGCCGGGGCCGAGGGCTGGGAAAAGATCTACCCGTACTATCTGGTCTTCCAGGACAAGCTCAAGGAACAGGAGGACGCCAAGTTCTGGTTCTGCGACAGCCAGCACTGGCCCACCGTGTTCAAGCCCTTCGAGACGATCGGCGGCGAGTTCGCGGTCAAGTGCCTGGGCCAATACAACGCCCGGCACCTCATGATCCCCAACGCCAACGGCATCGAATTCCGGGTGCACCTGGGCTACCTGTACATGTCGCCGATTCCGGTCCCGGAGGACCAGATCGCCGCCCGGGTGCCCCTGTTCGAGCAGCGGGTGGGGCATTACTTCCAGAACTGGGACCAGTTGCTCAAGGACTGGCACGTGAAGGTCAAGGGCACCATCGATGAGATGGAAACCATTTCCTTTCCGAAGCTCCCGGACATGGTTCCGATGGAGGACATCCTGTCCGGCAAGGGCAAGGACGGCTCCGAGAAGCTCCTGGAGAGCTACGACCGGCTGATCCAGCTGGCCTACCAGAACTGGCAGTACCACTTCGAGTTCCTGAACCTGGGCTACATCGCGTACCTGGACTTCTTCAACTTCTGCAAGCAGGTCTTCCCCAACATTCCGGACCAGTCCATCGCCACCATGGTGCAGGGCGTGGACATGGAGCTCTTCCGCCCCGATGACGAGCTCAAGCAGCTCGCCAAGCTCGCCGTCGAACTGAAGCTTCAGCCGCATTTCGGGAACACCGACGACGACGTCGACGCCGCCCTGGCCGCCATCGCCGCCGCCCCGGGCGGGGACCGTTGGACCGCCCAGTACGAGGGCGCCAAGGACCCCTGGTTCAACTTCACCGTGGGCAACGGCTTCTACGGCCACGACAAGTACTGGAATGAACACCAGGAAATCCCGCTGGGCTACATCGCGGACTACATCCGCCGTGTGGATGCCGGCCAGGACATCATGCGCCCGGTCGCGGCCCTCATTGCCGAACGCGACCGGATCATCGAGGAATACCGGGACCTGCTGGAAGGCGAAAACCAGGCGCTCTTCGATGCCAAGCGCGGGCTCGCCGCCACCGCCTACCCGTACGTGGAAAACCACAACTTCTACATCGAGCACTGGACCATGGGCGTCTTCTGGCGCAAGATCCGTGAACTCTCCCGCATGATGCAGGCCGAGGGCTTCTGGACCGAACCGGACGACCTCCTCTACCTGGGCCGCAACGAGGTCCGCGACGCGCTCTTCGACCTCGTCACCGGCTGGGGCGTCGGCGCCAAGCCGATCGGACCGGACTTCTGGCCGGAGGAGATCGAGCGGCGCCGCGGGATCGTGGACGCGCTCAAGACCGCCCGGCCGGCGCCGGCGTTGAACACGCCGCCGGAAATTATCACCGAACCCTTCACCCGGATGCTTTGGGGTATCACCACCGAGCAGGTCCAGCAGTGGCTGGGCGCCGGCGAAGAGGTTGAGGGCGGCGGCCTGCGCGGCATGGCGGCCTCACCCGGCGTCGTCGAAGGCCTGGCCCGCGTGGTCACCGACGCGGATCAGCTCTCCGAAGTGCAGCAGGGCGAAATCCTCGTCGCCACGGTCACCGCCCCTTCCTGGGGTCCGATCTTCGGCAAGATCAAGGCCACCGTGACGGACATCGGCGGCATGATGAGCCACGCGGCGATCGTGTGCCGGGAATACGGTCTTCCGGCCGTGACCGGAACCGGCTCGGGGTCCACCACGATCAAGACCGGCCAGCGGCTGCGCGTTGACGGCACCAAGGGCACGGTCCAGATCCTCGACGACGAGCCCGAACTCGTCGTCGCCGGCCCCGGCGCGCACAGCCACACCCACGGCTGAGATGACCATGTTTGAAGCAGGACAAGGAGCAGGAAAAACCGTCCTGATCACCGGTGCCGCCGGCGGCCTGGGCCGGGCGTTCGCGCTCGGCTTCGGCCGCCGGGGGTACCGGGTGGCCGTCGCCGACGTGAACCTCGAGGGTGCTGAGGATACCGCCAAACTGGTCCTGGATATCGGGGCCGAGGCAGCAGCCTTCCACGCGGACGTCACCAGCGTCGACTCCACGGAGGCCCTCGCGAAAAGCTGCGCGGACTTCGGCAGCGGGAGCATCGACGTCGTCCTCAACAACGCCGCCGTGTACGCGGGGGTGACCCGCAGCCCGTTCGAGGACATCGACCCGGCCGAATGGGACCTGGTCATGAACGTGAACCTCAAGGGCCCCTGGCTCGTGACCCGGGCCGCGAGTCCGTACCTGCGCGAGGGCGGCCGCGTCATCAACCTCTCCAGTGCCACCATCTTCAGCGGCTCGGAACAGTGGATGCACTACGTCGCCTCCAAGGGCGGCGTGGTGGCCCTGACCCGGGTCATGGCCAAGGAACTGGGGCGCCGGGGGATCACGGTCAACGCGATCGCCCCCGGCTTCACCCTCACCGAGGCCAGCTACGGGCTGATGGAAAACGCCGAGAACTACGGAGTGGACCGCGGCGCGATCAAGCGGGCGAGCCAGCCGGAGGACATCGTCGGCGCCGCGCTCTTCCTGGCCGGCCCGGACAGTTCCTACTACACGGGCCAGACCATGGTGGTCGACGGCGGCCGCCAGTTCATCTGAACCCGTCCGCTACCGCTTCACTTCCCGATTTATCCCCCAAGTTCAACCCTAAGGAGGACCAATGCCAACGGTTCATTTCACCGACGCCGAGGGCGCTGTGCGCGATGTCCAGGGCAACGCCGGCGACTCCGTCATGGAAACCGCGGTCCGCAACGGCGTACCCGGGATCGTCGCCGAATGCGGCGGCTCGCTGTCCTGCGCCACCTGCCACGTGTTCGTCCGCGAGGACTGCCTGTCACAGCTCCCGCAGATGGAGGACATGGAGGACGAAATGCTTTACGGCACCGCGGTGGACCGCGAGGACAACTCGCGGCTGTCCTGCCAGCTCCGCCTCACGGACGAACTCGAACTGTTCGTCACGACCCCGGAAACGCAGGTGTAGTGATGGGCACCCACGCAGTGGAGCAGGCAGCCGCCGCCGAGCAGACCGGGGCCGGCGCCGCTGCGCGGCCTGACAGCGCCACCCGGACCGGCCTGCTGATCATCGGCGCGAGCCAGTCCGGCGTCCAGCTCGCGGTATCGCTGCGGGCGCTTGGCTTCGGCGAGCACATCACCCTCCTCGGTGACGAGGACCACCGCCCCTACCAGCGGCCCGCTCTGTCCAAGGAGTTCCTGCAGGGCACGGTGGAGAGCGAATCGCTGATCTTCCGGTCCAACGACTACTGGACCGAACACAACGTGGCCCTGGTGAAGGGCGAATACATCGTCCGCATCGACAAGGACGCGGACGGCTCCGGTGTGGCGCATTCCTCCTCCGGCAAGGAGTTCCCCTTCAAGCGGCTCGCCCTCACGGTAGGCGCCCGCGCCCGGAAGCTGGAGATCGACGGCGGTGACCTCGACGGCGTGCTTTATCTGCGCAACGCCGACGACGCCCTGGCGCTCAAGGCGCGGGTAGGGGACGCCACGGATGTTGTCGTGATTGGCGGCGGCTTCATCGGCCTCGAAGCCGCGTCCAGCCTGCACAAGATGGGCAAAAACGTCACGGTGCTGGAATTCGGGCCGCGCCTCGTCGGCCGTGCGGTCGGCGAGGAAACCGCCGAATACTTCCTGCGAGCGCACCGCTCCCGCGGCCTGGACATCCGGCTCGGTACGAGCGCCCGGCGGTTCCTTGCGGGGGACGGTCCGGTGGACGGCCGCGGGGCCGTGAGCGGCGTGGAACTCCAGGACGGCATCGTTCTCCCGGCCCAGATCGTGCTGGTGGGCATCGGCGTCATCCCCAACACCCAGTTAGCGGAAGACCTGGGCCTCACGGTGGACAACGGGATCGTGGTGGACCGGTTCGCCCTGGCCTCGGACGGGACCACGGTGGCGATCGGCGACTGCGCCAACATGCCCAACCCGGTCCCCGGGTCCACGCCCGGCGAACGGATCAGGCTCGAAAGCGTCAACAACGCGATCGAACACGCCAAGGTAGCGGCCTACTCGCTGACCGGACACCGGGAGGAATACGCCGGCATACCGTGGTTCTGGTCCAACCAGGCGGACCTCAAGCTGCAAATCGCCGGCCTGTGCAACGGCTACGACCAGACCGTGCTCCGGCGCGATGAGGAACGCGGAAAGTTCAGCGTCCTCTACTACCGGCAGGGCCGGATTATCGCCGCGGACTGCGTGAACGCGCCGCTGGACTTCATGGCCGTCAGGAACGCCTTGGCCAAGGGACAGAACATCCCGGCTGAGGCGGCCGCAGATCCCGCCACACCCCTCAAGACGATTACGACGGACCGCTAACTGTACTCAGACAGTAGGTTGGCCGCCCCCGAAGGAGCATCATGACCACCCCCAAGACTCCGGTCGCCGACGTCGGCGGTGCGGCCCCGGCTGCCCGCCCCACGGATCTCCAGCCCGCGGCTGCGGACTTCGCGGCGGCCTACCCGGTCCGCCCGGTTCCCGCCACGGGCCCGGTGGACACCGCCCCGATCGCCACCACTCCGGCCGCCGTCGAGGAACTCGATGGGCTCTGGCGGGCCGTGGTGCAGGAAACCCGCACCCGCGGCAACGACATCCACCTGCCGATCTCCCTGGCCTTCGCCGAGCGGCTTTGCCGCGCGTACCCGGACGCCGACGCAGAACTGGTGCGCGTGGCCACCCTGCTGCACGACACCGGCTGGGCACACGTGGACGAGTCCCGCATCCTCTCCGAAGGCTTCACCGGAGACTGGCGCAAGGCCAATATCCGCTACGAGCACGAGAAGCAGGGCTGCGACGTCGCCCGGCGGGTGCTGCCCGGGCTGGGCTACTCCGTCGAATTCATCGAGCGCGTCTGCCGCATCATCGACGGCCACGATACCCGCCCGGTGGCGCTCTCGCTCGAAGATGCCCTGATGCGTGACGCGGACAGGCTGTGGCGCTTCGACCAGGCCGGGATCGCCTTGGCCTCCTCGTGGTTCAAGATGGACCCCGCCACCTACACCGACCGGCTCGCCACCGAAATCGTGCCCGAACTCATCACGCAGGCCGCCGTGGACATGGCCTCCGCGGACCTGGACCGCTCCAACGCCCTGCTCAAGACGGCGGTCATCCGATGAGCGCCGCAACGCACGACGCTCCCGCCGTCGCTGCGCGCGCCGCACTGCCCCTGCCGTACACGCACGTGGACGACATCTTTATCGACGGGGCGTGGACGCCCGCCCGCGGCACGGGCCGCATTTCGGTCACCGACCCCGCCACGGGCGACGTCTGGGGCTCGGTTCCGGACGGCACGGCCGACGACGTCGACGCTGCCGTCGGCTCCGCCCGCCGCGCCTTCGCCGGGGAGTGGCCCCGGCTCGCACCCTCGGAGCGGGCCGCGTACCTGCTGCGCATCGCCGACGAGGTGGAGAAACGCGCCAAGGAACTCTCCCTGACCAACACCCGGGAGAACGGCTCGCCGGTCTCCGAATCCGCCGGCGCGGCCGCCAACGCCGCCGGAATCTTCCGCTACTTCGCCTCACTGGCGGACTACCTCGAGCGCGAGGATGTGCGCGCGTTCCCCAAGGGCGGCGGCGAATCCGTGGTCCGGCGCGAACCGATCGGCGTGTGCGCCCTCATCGCGCCCTGGAACTTCCCGATCAACCTCGTCGTGATCAAGCTCGCCCCCGCTCTCCTGGCGGGCTGCACCGTGGTGATCAAGCCGGCGTCGCCTACTCCGTTGTCGCTCCGGGTGATTATCGACGCGGTGGCCGCGGCAGGCGTTCCGGCCGGTGTCGTCAACTTCGTCACCGGCTCCGGCCGGCTCGGGGATGCCCTGGTGAAGCACCCGGACGTGGACAAGGTGGCCTTCACCGGCTCCACACCGGTGGGCCGGAAGATCGCCGCGGCCTGCGGCGAACTGCTGCGCCCCGTCACCTTGGAACTGGGCGGGAAGTCCAGCGCGATCGTGCTGCCGGACGCCGATCTGGAGGCCATGTCCAAGGTGCTGATCCGCTCGTCGATGCGCAACACCGGGCAGACGTGCTACATCTCGACCCGGATCCTGGCCCCCGCCAGCCGCTACGACGAGGTGGTGGACATGGTCACTTCCACGATCGCCGCCGGCAAGCAGGGTGACCCGCTGGATCCGGACACGGTCTTCGGCCCGTGCGCTACCGAATCCCAGTACCGGACTGTGATGGAGTACGTGGAGTCGGGACTGGCCGCAGGAGCGCGTGCCACCACCGGCGGCCGTGCGGCGTCGTTGACGGGCGGCCTTGAGGGCGGCTACTTCGTGGAGCCGACCGTCTTTGCCGACGTCACGCCGGACATGCGGATCTCCCGGGAGGAAATCTTCGGACCGGTGCTCTGCATCCTGAAGTACGACGACGACGGCGGCAACGTTGATCAGGCGGTAGCGCTCGCCAACAACACAGAGTTCGGTCTGGGAGGAGTGGTCTTCGGACAGGACCGGCAGGCGGCCCTGGCTGTAGCGGACCGGATGGACACCGGATCCGTGGGCATCAACTTCTTCGCCTCCAACCATGCCGCGCCCTTCGGTGGCCGGCACGACTCCGGGCTCGGCACCGAATACGGAATCGAAGGCCTGAACGCCTACCTGAGCTACAAATCCATCCACCGCCAGCCGTAGCCCTCAGGGCGTCTCCCGGGGCCGCCCCGCCCACCCGCGCAGCCCGCCCCGGGCCCCGGCCCAGGGGACATGCCCCGCGTGCGGGCCGGCAGCTGGGCATGTGCCCGTTATGTCCATTCGTGGCCGCGAAGACTGGGCATGTCCTCTCCGGGAGTGGGCCTTGGACCCGTCATGCCCATACGCCACGCCCAACCCCGCCAGTCGGCGGGACGCTGTCCGGACCCTGAATGATAGTTTTGAGACCTGGGTGCGCGTTTAACCGTGCGCGCCCGGCAATTCAGCGTAGGCGGATCACAGATGGAACCAGTTAGGCGGAACCGATGAGCGGACGTCACACCGGCAGGACAAGCGGAGGGCTGCGCCTTTCCGCGCTGCCCAAAACCCTGAAACTGATCTTCAAGCTCGCACCGCGGCAGCTCAACGACGAGATTGCCTTCGCTAAGGCCGAACTCAAGCGCAAAGGCATCCAGCTCGGCGTCGCGGCCGCGTTCCTCGCCGTCGCCCTGATCTTTGTCGCGTTCCTGGTCATCGGCCTGATCGTGGCCGCCATCATGGGCCTGGCCACGGTGATGCCGGCTTGGCTCGCGGCCCTCCTGGTCTGCGCGGCCTTCCTGGTGATTGCGCTGATTGTCGGTTTGATCGGGTACAGCCGGTTCAAGAAGGCCATGCCGCTGCTGCCGGAGGAGACGATCCGCGGCCTCAAGCACGACCTCGGCATCGCGAAGGAAGGCTCGTCGTTCGACGCCGCCGTCCTGGACCCCGGCTCGCCGCAGGCCAAGGCCGCCAAGGCTGCCAAGGAGGAGGCCGCCGCGAAAGCGAAGGCCGAGAAGGAAGCCAAGAAGGCCGCCGAGCAGCCCGACCTCGGCCCCGCTCCAACCGAAACCGAGCTGCGCAGCCGCCTCGACCAGCGACGCCGGCACCTCACCGGGGTTCGCGACGAACTCGGCGAGGAACTCGACGTCAAGACCCAGGCCCAGGCCCTCCTCGCCGCCTCCCAGCACCGGCTGGCGGAAGGCAAGGACCTTGTGGATGACAGGGTCGCCGCGTTCCGCAGCCAGGCCAAGGCCCCCGGCACACCTAAGGCCCCTCGCGTTACCGGCGCCAAGGGCGAGTCCGGCGCCGCAGCCGAGCTCGGCAAACGCTGGAAGCCGCTGGCCGCCCTTGCCGCCTCGACGGCCACTCTCGTGTTCCTGTTGCGCAGACTGCTCAAGGGTTAGGCATCACCCTGAACTCCGACGCTAACTCGTTGCCGGCTGTGGAAAGGGGGACCGGATGAAGTTCATCGGCGCTGGCACGCGGCCCGGGCAGCCGCAGATCCATCACGACCTGGTCTTCACCGTCCCCAACCTGCTCACCGTGGTCCGCTTCCTTGGCGTCCCGCTCTTCATCTGGCTCGTCCTGGCCAAGCAGGAGTACGGCGCAGCCGCACTCGTGCTGGCGGTCATGGGCAGCACCGACTGGGTGGACGGCTACATTGCCCGCCGCTTCAACCAGATGTCTGAATTGGGCCGGGTCATGGACCCCATCGCGGACCGGTTGGCCTTGATCGCCGTCGTCGTCACGCTCGTGATCGCTGGCGTCATCGAGTGGTGGTATCTGGCCGCGCTCCTGGTCCCCGACCTGGTGCTGCTGGCCCTCTCGCTGTTCTACTTCCACAGCCACCCCGACCTGCCCGGCAGCCGGATCGGCAAGATCCGGACCGCCCTGCTGCTGGTCGGCACGCCGCTGCTGGTGCTCTCCAAGCTGCCCATCCCCGGGGCCGGCGCCTACTTCGTGGCAGCCTGGATCTGCCTGGGACTGGGCCTGGTGGGGCACTGGATCGCTGCCTATAACTACTTTTGGGCCATCATCCGCAAGGGCCGCGGGCTCAAAACCGGGACCACAGCTGCCGCGGACCAGGGACAGAACACCGGCGACGGCGGCCGCCGCTGATGGTCTGGTTGGCTGTACTGCTGGCGGTGCTTGGCGCCTTCTTCCTGGCCTTCGGTGCCCAACGGCAGGGGAGCGCGGTCAAGGCGGACACCGGGGGCCTGGCACTCAATTCCAACGGCCTGCTCCGTTTGATCCGCAACCCGCGCTGGGTCCTCGGGCTGCTGCTGCTCGGCGTTGGGACGGTAATGAACGCCATCGCCCTGGTTTCGGCGCCCCTCACCGTGGTGCAGCCGATCGGCGCGATCGCGCTCGTCATCACCACCATCATCAACGCCAAAGACCAGGGCCTCAGCATGAACCGGGCCACCGTGGTGGCCATCAGCGCCTGCGTCACCGGCTCGGCCCTGTTCGTGGTGCTCGCCGTGAACGTCACGCAGGAAAACCACCATGTCAGCGGCTCGGACGAACTGACCATTGTGCTGCTGCTTGCCTTGGCCGTGGGCCTCTTCGGAACGCTGGCGGTACTGTTCAGGCACCGGATGAGCGCGTTCGTGTACATCCTCGGTGCCGGCGTGCTTTTCGGCTTCGTGGCGGTCCTGACCCGGATCATCGGTAGGCACCTGCTCGATCCGAACGGGCTGTTCCTGCTCAACGTCCAGTGGTACACCCTCGTCGCAATGGCGGCTGCCGGGGGGCTGGGATCATGGTTCGTGCAGAGCGCCTACTCCGGGGGCCCGCCGGACCTCGTGATCGCCGGGCTGACCGTGATCGACCCGATTGTCGGCATCGCGATCGGCATCGTGATTTTGGGGGAGTTGCGCCCCGACGTCCACGCCGTGACGGCGATTGCCATGGGGGTCGCCGCTTCCCTTGCTATCGTGGGAGTGATCGCCCTTTCCCGGCACCACCCCGAGGTCACGAAGCGCAAGAAGGACGCGCGGAAGGCTGCGGGACGGATGTCCTAGGGCGGCGCCACAGACTGCAGGCGCAGGCCCGGCGCCCGCCGCCGACGGCCAGCCGGCCGCCACAGCCCAGCTGACCGCACCGTGACCACCAGGAGCTATCCCCGTGACCAGGCCCGAGAATGACCGACCCGACAAACCGCTGACCATCCTGATCGCGGCGGATACCTATCCGCCGGACGTCAACGGTGCCGCGCAGTTCGGCTACCGCCTGGCCAAGGGCATGACCGGGCGCGGGCACGACGTCCACGTCCTCGCGTGCCGGCCCGGCAAGGGCAAGAGTTTCAGCGAGTTCCGCGACGAGGCGACCGTGCACCGCCTCCGTTCGCACTCGGTGCCGACGCACGAGTACTTCCGGGTCACGTTCCCGTGGGAGATCAAGAAGGAAATCGGCCTGCTGTTCGACCGGATCCAGCCGGACGTCGTGCACATCCAGAGCCACTACATGATCGGTGAGCACGTCCTCTACGAGGCGGTGAGGCGGGGCATCAGGATTGTTGCGACCAACCACTTCATGCCCGAAAACCTGAACCCGTTCCTGCCGTTCCCGCAATGGTTCAAGGACATCATCGGCCGGGTTTCCTGGCGGGATATGGGCAAGGTCATGGGCCAGGCCGACGTCGTCACGACGCCGACGCCGCTCGCCGCCAAGGCCATGCACCAGCACGCCTTCCTCCGCAAGGTGCTCCCGCTGTCCAACGGCATCGACGCCGCCGCGTACGAGCTGAAGCCCGGCGAGGAAGAGGTCCGCCACGCCAGCCCCACGGTCCTGTTTGTCGGCCGGTTGGCCGAGGAAAAGCACATCGACGTGCTGATCGACGCCGTTTCCAAGACACCGTCCGGGTTGGACATCCGTTTGGAGATTGTTGGCGGCGGGGAGGTCCGGCCCGCCCTCGAAGCGCAGGTCGCGCGCCTCGGACTGCAGGACCGGGTGAAATTCCTCGGCCTGGCCAGCGACGAGGAACTGCGCCGCGCGTACCTCAGCGCCGACCTGTTCTGCATGCCCGGCACCGCCGAACTGCAGTCTCTCGTGACCCTGGAGGCGATGTCCGCCTCCACCCCGGTCGTGCTGGCCGACGCGATGGCCTTGCCTCACCTGGTGAACGACGGCGAGAACGGCTTCCTGTTCACCCCGAATGACAGTGACGACTTGGCTGACAAGATCGTCCGCGTGCTGTCCCTGCCCGCGGACGAGCGCGCGGCCATGGGCAAGGCGAGCCGGAGCATGGTGGAAGGCCATAGCATCGAACGCACGCTGCAGACCTTCGAAGACATCTACCGCGGGGCCAGCTACGACGATCTCGTCGTCTAGGGCCCGTGGTGCCGGCTGCGCTGCAGTCGGCACTGCCGCCCCAGCCGGGGCGACTACTATTGCTAGAGTGTTTTTGCCCGGAACGGTCCGGCCCGCCCAGGCCGCTGCGGGCGCACGGGGCTATAGCTCAGCTGGTTAGAGCGCGGGACTCATAATCCTAAGGTCCTCGGTTCAAGTCCGAGTAGCCCTACAACCTGGCGGAAGTCCCTGGACGGTCCGCCTCCCCGGGGGCCGCGGCTGACGTTTCCACGTCGGCTGCGGCCCCTTTTGCGTTGCGGCGCAGGTGCGCCCGGTCACTTGCCGACGAGCCGCAGGCTGCGATATGTTACTCATGAGTAACATAACCGCGGCGCGACGCCCGCGCCCTTTTGATCGCTGCTGATCACGAGTGAAGGAACAACATGTCCAAAGCTGCAATCGACATCAACGACCTCCCCTACGCCGACGGCGACTTCTTCGCGTTCGAGCAGCTGCTCACCGGCAAGGAGCAGGACCGGCTCGCTGAGGTGCGCGAGTTCATGGCCCGCGAGGTCAAGCCGATCGCCGTGGACTGCTGGAACCGCGGCGAGTTCCCGATGGAGCTGATCCCCAAGCTCGCGGAGATCGACCTGGTCAGCCCGGTGAAGCGCCAGGGCTACTCGAACCTCTTCGCCGGGATCCTGCACGCGGAGGCAACCCGGGCGGACACGTCGATCGCCACGTTCCTGGGCGTGCACGACGGGCTCTTCACCGGGTCCATCGAGGCCCTGGCGTCACAGGAGCAGCAGGAGGCGTGGCTGCCGGACATCTACTCGCTGAAGAAGATCGGCGCCTTCGGCCTGACCGAGCCGCTGGGCGGCTCCGACGTCGCCGGCGGCACGCGCACCACTGCCCGGCGCGAGGGCAATAGCTGGATCCTCAACGGCGCCAAGCGCTGGATCGGCAACGCCACCTTCTCCGACTGGGTGGTTATCTACGCCCGCGATCTTGCCGACAACCAGGTCAAGGGCTTCCTCGTGGACACCAAGACCGAGGGCTACAGCGCCACCAAGATCGAGAACAAGATTGCGCTGCGCACCGTGCAGAACGCCGACATCACGCTCGACAACGTGGTGGTGCCGGAGTTCTTCAAGCTGGCCAATGCCAACAGCTTCCGGGACACCAACAAGGTCCTGAAGGTCACGCGTCTGGCCGTTGCCTGGCAGGCCGTCGGCCAGCAGCTGGCCGCGTTCGACGTCGCCCGCCGCTACGCCGTGGAGCGCAGCCAGTTCGGCCGGCCGATCGCCTCCTTCCAGCTTGTCCAGCACCAGCTCGTTCAGATGCTCGGCAACGCAGTCAGCTCGATGGGCATGATGGTCCGCCTGTCCCAGCTGGAGGACGAGGGCGTTGCTAAGGACGAACAATCGGCCCTGGCCAAGGCCTTCACGACGGCACGGATGCGCGAAAGTGTGGCAATCGGCCGCAGCCTCCTTGGCGGCAACGGCATCGTCACGGACTACGAGATGGCCAAGATCTTCTCCGACGCCGAAGCGATCTATTCCTACGAGGGGACCCACGAGATCAACACCCTGGTCACCGGCCGGGCCATCACCGGGATCTCTGCCATCGTCTAGCCGCCCGAGGCTCCGGCGGCGCACGCCGCGCTGCCGCCGAAGCGCCCCTGCGGCCCTTCATCCGGAGCCGCCCTGTCCCGAACCGGGATTCACGGGCGGAAGCAGGATGGAGGGCCGCAGGTCCATCACGAAGGCCAGCGGGTTGAGGTACTCCTCGCCCCGCCGCACGCCCCAGTGGACGCATGGTGTTGCGCCGCAGTGACCGGGCAGCGCGCGCCCCAGCACCGACCCCTCGCCGACCTCGTCGCCGGCCCGCAGCGCGCTGTCGACCGGTTCGAAACTGCTCCGCAGGCCGTCGCCGTGGTCGACAGTGAGCACCGGGCGGTCCACCACGAAGCCCGCGAAACTGACCCGGCCGGGCGCCGGCGAGGTGACCGGCGCGCCGTCGTGCGCCGCCCGGAGGTCCACGCCGCGATGCCCGCTCAGCCACGGCCGGTCGGGCGGGTCGAAGCCGCGCAGGACGGCAGGCCTGGGGGAGAGCGGCCAGCTCCAGCCGCCGGCCGGGGATGACGGCGGGGGAGCCCCGGCGCCGCGCGCCGGAACAGGCGTCGGAACCGTCACCCGAACTGGCACCGGAACCGCCACCGGAACCAGGACCAGCAGCACCGTGAGCAGAGGGAAAACCTTCATGCTGCCAGCCTGCGACGGCAGGTCATGGCCCGGAAGGCCCCGCGGCGGCTATGTGGATTCCGGTCCGATTCCGGCCCGGTCACGGCCCTTATCTCGGCCCTTATCTCGGCCCTTATCTCGGCCCGGCTCCGGGCCCAAGCCGGGCCAAAGCCGAGCCCGACTGAGGCCACGAGGCCCCGCGGCGGGTTGGCCGCCAGGCGCCCGGAAACCGTTCTGCCGGGCAGGTCCGCTGTAGTACACTTGGTGGAGCAGTTTGCTGTGCCCTCATGCCTGATTCCACGTGCCTGTCCAGTCTTCACGGACAGATTCACGGACAGATTCGTAGACAGGCAGCACGTCTCATTCAGGAGTGCGGGAGCAGCGGCTGACTACGCGTATCCAGCCCTCCCTGTCCGAAGCCCGGCTTCCGGGTGTGGAGGACTGCGCCTCTTACGGTCCGGGCCCTTGGGTCCGGATGAGGGGTGCGGTGGATGCCAGGAGGAACACCCGTCCGGGTGTTGCTAAGTAACCGTCAACTATTGGCAGGGTAAGAGAGCCCAGGGCTTTCTCATGAATGACCTGCCGGAAGGAGCGTCGGCATGCCCGTCGTAACTATGCGCCAGCTGCTTGACAGCGGCGTCCACTTTGGACACCAGACCCGTCGTTGGAACCCGAAGATGAAGCGTTTCATCTTCACGGAGCGCAACGGCATCTACATCATTGACCTTCAGCAGTCGCTGTCCTACATCGACCGCGCCTTCGAGTTCGTGAAGGCCACCGTTGCACACGGCGGCACCGTTCTCTTCGTCGGCACCAAGAAGCAGGCACAGGAAGCTATCGCGGAGCAGGCCACCCGCGTCGGCCAGCCCTACGTCAACCAGCGTTGGCTCGGCGGCATGCTCACCAACTTCCAGACGGTTTCCAAGCGCATCCAGCGCATGAAGGAACTCGAAGAGATCGACTTCGACGACGTCGCCGGCTCCGCTTACACCAAGAAGGAACTGCTGCTCCTTCGCCGTGAGCTGACCAAGCTGGAGACCAACCTCGGCGGTATCCGCAACCTTACCAAGGCGCCTTCGCTCCTCTGGGTTGTTGACACCAAGAAGGAACACCTCGCCGTGGACGAGGCCAAGAAGCTGAGCATCCCGGTTGTGGCCATCCTGGACACCAACTGTGATCCGGATGAGGTCGACTTCCCGATCCCGGGCAACGACGACGCCATCCGCTCCGTCAACCTGCTGACCCGCGTTGTTGCCGACGCCGTGGCTGAGGGCCTGATCGCCCGCCACAACCGCGCCACCGGCACCACGGAAGCTCCGGAAGAGCCGCTGGCCGAGTGGGAGCGCGAGCTCCTCGAAGGCAACAAGGCCGCAGAGGCTGTCGCTCCGGCCGCCGCTGAAGCTGCTGCTCCGGAAGCCGCTGAAGCTGCCGCTCCGGCTGCTGAGGCTCCCGCCGCCGAGGCTCCGGCCGCTGAAGCTACCGAGGCTGCTCCGGCCGCCGACGAAGCCAAGTAGTCAGACAAGTAAATCTGGATCTCCCCGCGCGCCGCTTGCGGCGTCTGGGGTACTGACAGGATGGTTGCTCACTGGGTGAGCAGCCGTCCTGTCGGTCCGTACACCACACAAATTTCTAGACAGAGGGGTTCACATGGCGAACTACACTGCCGCTGACATCAAGGCTCTGCGCGAGCGCACCGGCGCCGGCATGATGGATGTCAAGAAGGCTCTTGACGAAGCCAACGGTGACGCCGAGAAGGCCATCGAGATCATCCGCATCAAGGGCCTCAAGGGCGCAACCAAGCGCGAAGGCCGCTCCACCGCTGAAGGCCTGGTTGCTGCCAAGGTCGACGGCGGCGTCGGCGTGATGATCGAAGTCAACTGCGAGACCGACTTCGTCGCCAAATCGGATAAGTTCATCCAGCTTGCCGACAAGGTGCTCGCCGTCGCTGTTGAGTCCGGCGCTGCCGACCTCGACACCCTGCTGGCCACCGAAGTTGACGGCAAGCCTCTCTCCGAGGTCGTCATCGAAGAAGGCGCGATCCTGGGCGAGAAGGTTGTTGTCCGCCGCATCTCCCGCGTCGAGGGCACCACTGTTGACGCGTACCTGCACAAGACCTCCAAGGACCTTCCGGCCCAGGTTGGCGTGCTGTTCGCCGTTGACGGCGAGGGTGAAGCGGCTGCCACCGCCGCCCACGACGTCGCCGTGCACATCGCCGCGATGGCCCCGAACTACCTGACCCGCGAGGACGTCCCGTCCGACCTGGTCGAGTCCGAGCGCCGCATCGCCGAGGAAACCGCCAAGGCTGAGGGCAAGCCCGAGGCAGCGATGACCAAGATTGTGGAAGGCCGCGTTACCGGCTTCTACAAGGGCGAGGTCCTCGTTGACCAGGCATTCGCCAAGGATGCCAAGAAGTCCGTCGCGAAGGTCCTCGAAGAGGCCGGCGTCAAGGCAACCGCATTCACGCGTTTCCGCGTCGGTTCCTAAGTAAGTTCCGCTGAGGGGGTGGTCACTGCGGTGGCCACCCCTTTTGCATGCGCCCGGAACGCGGGCCCAGGAATGCAGCCTTTGGTCCCCGGCACGATACCCTTTTTCAGAGCTCACCAACGGGAAGGCACCATGGATACCGTCAACAATTCAGCCCAGCCAAAGAAGACGAGGCGCCGCGTGCTCCTGAAGCTTTCCGGCGAGGTCTTCGGCGGCGGCAAACTGGGCGTTGACCCGGACACCGTCCGCGGCGTCGCGAAACAGATCGCGGCCGCCGTTCCCGACGTCGAGGTCGCAATCGTCGTCGGCGGCGGGAACTTCTTCCGCGGCGCCGAACTCTCGCAGAGCGGCATGGACCGCTCCCGCGCCGACTACATGGGGATGCTCGGCACCGTGATGAACTGCCTGGCCCTCCAGGACTTCCTGGAACAGGCCGGCGTGGAAACGCGCGTGCAGAGTGCCATCACCATGGGCCAGGTGGCCGAGGCCTACATTCCCCGCCGCGCCATCCGCCACATGGAAAAGGGCCGCGTCGTCATCTTCGGCGCCGGCGCCGGACTGCCGTACTTCTCCACCGACACCGTCGCCGCGCAGCGCGCCATGGAGGTGCACGCCGACGTCGTCCTGATGGCCAAGAGCGGCGTGGACGGCGTCTACACCGCCGACCCGAAGAAGGACCCCGGCGCGGAGAAACTGCACCACCTCAGCTACGACGAGGCGCTGCGCCGCGACATCCGGGTGATGGACCAGACGGCCATGACGATGTGCAAGGACAACAACCTGACCATGGTGGTGTTCGGCATGGAGGGTGAGGGCAACGTCACCCGGGCCATCCGCGGCGAGGAGCTCGGCACCGTAGTCACCCCCTAGCTGCGGCTAGGATGTTTTTTAGGACAGTTCAGCTCCCCGGGCACTGGGGCGCGCACCAATTTCTGAGGAGAGAACGTGATCGAAGAGACCTTGCTCGAAGCCGGGGACAAGATGGACAAGGCGGTTGAGGTAGCCAAGGATGACTTCGCCTCGATCCGGACCGGCCGTGCCACCCCGGGCCTGTACAACAAGGTCCTGGTGGACTACTACGGTTCGCCGACGCCGCTTCAGCAGCTGGCCTCCTTTGCCGTGCCGGACGCGCGCACCATCCTCATCACCCCGTTCGACAAGACCGCCCTGCGGGACATCGAACGTGCGCTCAGCGACTCCGAGGTCGGTGCCAACCCGTCCAACGACGGCAACGTCATCCGGATCACCATCCCGGAACTGACCAAGGAACGCCGCAAGGAATACGTCAAGATCGTCAAGTCCAAGGGCGAGGACGCGAAGGTGTCCATCCGCAACATCCGCCGTAAAGCCAAGGAAACCCTGGACAAGCTGGTCAAAGACGGCGACGCCGGTGAGGACGAGGGCACCCGCGGCGAGAAGGAACTCGACGCCCTGACCAAGGCGCACGTCGACGGCATCGACGAGCTGCTCAAGCGCAAGGAAGCCGAGCTGCTCGAGGTCTGATGTCGGAGGAACAGCAGGCGCCCGGACCAAGACTCCGGGCGCGGGGGAAAGAGCGGAAGAATCCGACGCCGAAGGCCGGCAGGAACCTTCCTGCCGCCACGGCGGTGGGCCTTGCCATGCTCTTCGCCGTGCTCGGAGGGCTGCTGTTCCTGCCCCTGGCCTTCGTGCTGCTGGTCACCGCGTTCGCGGTCTTCGGCGTGTGGGAGGTGTTCCGCGCGCTGGAGGCCTCCGGCACCAGGCTGCCGATCATCCCCGCGATGACCGGCACGGTGGCGATGCCCCTCGCGGCCTACTTCGGCGGCCCCGAGAGCCTGCTGTTCGCGCTGCTGCTCAGCAGCGTCGCAGTGCTCCTCTGGCGCTCCCTGGAGGGGGCTGCCGGGTCGGCGCGCAGCATCTTCGCCGGCGTCTTCACGATGGCCTGGGTGCCGTTCCTGATCAGCTTCGCCGTGCTGCCGCTGCACGCCGGCGGCAGCTCCCCGATCGGGCCCTGGCCCGGCGGTGTGGTGCCGACCGGGGCCTGGCAGATCGGCACCCTGCTGCTGCTGGTGGTCTCCAACGACACCTTCGGCTACCTGGTGGGCGCCTCGCTGGGCAAACATCCGATGGCGCCTAAGATCAGCCCCAAGAAATCCTGGGAGGGTTTTGGCGGGTCGGTCGCGGGAGCCGTGGTGGTCGGCATCCTCGCCTGCATCTTTGTGCTGGGTGAACCCTGGTGGTTCGGCGCGGCCCTCGCCGTTGGCATGGTCGCCGCGGCGACGGCCGGAGACCTGGCCGAATCCATGGTCAAGCGCGAACTCGGCATCAAGGACATGGGCAACAGCCTCCCCGGCCACGGCGGAGTCATGGACCGGCTCGACTCGATCGTCTTCGCCTCCCCGGTGGCCTTCATGATCTTCTCCGCCAGCGCCGGCGGCTAGTCCCGCGACCGCACCTCCCGGCGCCTAGAATGGTGCCGGTCGAACAGCAAACACCATCCGAAGTTGGCGCAACCAGAGCCGAACGGCATCGAAGGAAACATAGTTACAGTGGACATCCAACGGCAGATTCCTGCCTCCTTTGACCGCGTGCAGCGGAACCAGTACGGCTATAACGCCAAGCAGGTGGACCAGTTCCTGCAGCGCGCGCGGGTGTCGTTTGAAACGCCCCACGCAGCGTCGCGGGCGGTCAAGAGCGCCGACGTCCGCGCGGTCTCCTTTGACCCGGTCAAGGGCGGCTATGCGGCCGCCGGCGTCGACGCGGCCCTGGACCGGCTGGAGGACGCCCTGGCCCGCCGCGAACGCGACGAACTGATCGGGGAACGCGGCGAGGAAGCGTGGCTGCGCGAAATCGGCCGGCTCGCCGGACTGCTCCGCGGGCGCCTGCACCGCCCCGACGGCCAGCGTTTCCGGCGCCCGGCCAAGGGCAAGGTGCGCAGCTACAACACCACCGACGTCGACGACCTTTGCCACGAACTGATCGGCTACCTCGAGGAAGACCAGCCGCTGAGCGTGGACAATGTCCGCCGCGCCACCTTCCGTCCCGCCGTCGGGCGCGAAGGCTACGAGGAAAGCCAAGTGGACGCGTTCCTGGAGCGCGTCGTCGAACTCATGGCCGCCATCGACTAAGGCCCTGCAACAAGCCTGACCGCTAGCGTTCGGTGACGAGCGGCCGTTCCGGGGTGTGCAGCCGGGTCATGAGCCGGGTGATGGTCCGTGGAACCCGGCCCCGGGTGGCCCGGGAGACCAGAACCATCACCGTGAAGGCGGCCGGGACCGTCCACGCGGCCGGCTGCGCGAGCCACGGCGGGGTCCCGGCGGTGCCCAGGACGGCACCGGCCAGCATGGCACCGCCGCAGAGCACCGCACCGGTCACCATCCCGGCGATCGCGCCGGCGTCGGTCAGCCCGCGCCACCAGATGCCCAGCAGCAGCACAGGGCAGATTGTGGACGCCGTGAAGGCAAAGACCAGGCCCACGCTGCCGGCCAGCGCTGTGGAGTCCGTCATGGCCGCAATCCCCAGCGGCACCACCGCCGAGATCAGCGCGGCGAGCCGGAAGCCGCGCACGCTGCCGCCCAGAACGTCCTGGCTGATGACGCCCGCCAGCGACACCACGAGGCCCGAGGTGGTCGACAGGAAGGCCGCGAAGGCCCCTGCCACCACGAGAGCGGACAGCAGGTCTCCGGCCGGGCCGCCGACCATCCGTCCGGGAAGCAGCAGCACCAGGGCGTCCGCCTGACCGCTCTGCGCCAGCCCGGGGGCGTACATCCGCCCGAGCAGGCCGTACGCCGTCGGGAACAGGTAGAAGACCGAGAGCAGCCCCAGCACAATCAGCGTGGTCCGGCGCGCCGACTGGCCGTCCGGGTTGGTGTAGAAGCGCACCAGCACGTGCGGCAGCCCCAGCGTCCCGAACAGCAGTGCCACCAGCAGCGAGAAGTTCTGGTACGGCCCGGCAGCGGCCAGGGCCGTCGGGTTGGCGGACGCCTCGGCGACCGCGGGGGAGCCGTTGCCGGCCAGCATAAACAGGATGAACAGCACCGGCACGGCCAGCGCCGTCAACTTCAGCCAGTACTGGAACGCCTGGACGAAGGTGATGGACCGCATCCCGCCGGACACCACGGTCACGCAGACGACGGCGACCACGGCCACCTGCCCCACCCAGGCCGGCAGCCCGGTGGTGATGCGGATGGCCAGCGCCGCTCCGTGGAGTTGCGGGACGATGTACAGCCAGCCGACCACCACCACCACGATGCTGGTGACCCGGCGGACCGCGCGGGAATCCAGCCGGGCCTCGGTGAAGTCGGGAATCGTGTAGGCGCCGGACCGCCGCAGTGGCGCGGCGACGAACAGCAGGAGCATCAGGTAGCCGGCCGTGTAGCCCACCGGGAACCACAGCGCGTCGGTGCCCGACAGCAGGATGAGCCCCGCGACCCCGAGGAAGCTCGCAGCGGAAAGGTACTCGCCGCCGATCGCGGAGGCGTTCCACCAGGGCCGCACGGTGCGCGAAGCGACGTAGAAGTCGCCGGTGGTGCGGGAGATCCGGAGGCCGTAGAAACCGATCACGGCAGTGGCGAGCGAGACGGCGGCGAAGGCGGCAACGCCGACGACCGGGTTCACCCGGGCCTCACCTGTCCCCGGCGAGGTCACGGTAGCGGGACTCGTTCCGCGCCGCCGTCCGGACGTACAGCCAGGCGCTCAGGCCGATCACCGGATAGACGCCGGCGCCCAGCAGGACCCAGCCGAACGGCAGACCGGCGATCCGCACCTCCGCTATGCCCGGCACCAGCCCGAGGAGCAGCGCGAAGGCCACCAGGATCAGCACGAACCCGGCCGCCACCACAATGGCCAGCCGCAACTGGGAACGGATCAGCGAGCGGACGAACAGTTGCCCGGCGTCGGACTCCTCGGCCGCCTCGCGCGTGTCCGCGGACGGGCGGCCCGCGGCAACGCTGCCTGCATTGAAACTGCCTGCATTAAAACTGCGAGGGGCGGTGACGCGGACCCGGGTCATGCCTGCGGCCGGATCCGGGTCGCCTCGAGCTTCTCGCGGACGGACGGCAGGTGCCGGCGGCTGATCGGCAGCTCGGCCCCGGCCACTGTCACGCTGGGACGGGCCGCGGCCAGCTTCATGTGGGTGACGTGGTTCAGCGCGATCAGGTAGGAGCGGTGGATGCGGAGGACGCCGGCGTCGGCCCATTGCTGCTCAAGGTCCGCCAGCGGCACCCGGATCAGGTAGCTCGCGTCGGAGGTGTGCAACCGGGCGTAGTCGCCCTGCGCCTGGACGTAGGTGACGTCCTCGCGCCGGATCATCTTGGTGGTGCCGCCGAGGTCCACCGTGATCATCTCCGCGGTGCGGGCGCCGTCGCGGATCAAATCGCTGATCCGGCCGATCGACCTGGCCAGCCGCTCGGCGCGGACGGGCTTGAGCAGGTAGTCCACGGCGGCCAGCTCGAACGCCTCCAGCGCGCAGTCCTCGTCGGCGGTGACGAACACGACGGCGGGCGGCTTGCTGCCGCGGGAAATGACCCGGGCGATGTCCAGCCCGGAGACGGCCGGCATGTGGATGTCCAGGAACACGGCGTCGACGTCGCCTGCTTCCAGGGCACGCAGGGCCTCGGCGCCGGAGGATGCGCGGTGGATGGTTCCGATCCGGTCGTCGCGGCCGAGCAGGTAGGCCAGCTCTTCGACGGCGGGCAGCTCGTCGTCGGCGACGAGGACGTTAATCATGGTCCTAGGGTACCGCCGCCGCCGAGGGAGGCGCGGAAGCCCGGCGCGGGGAGCTCAGGCGTCGTGGCGGGGCTGCGACTTGGGTACCCGCATGGTGATCAGCGTGCCCTCGTCCGGCGCAGTCTCGATCACGAGCCCGTGGTCCTCGCCGTAGACCTGCCGCAGCCGGGCATCCACGTTCCGCAGCCCCACGTGGTCGCCGTCGCCGTGCCCGGCGAGGACGGCGCGCAGTTTCTCCGGGTCCATGCCGACGCCGTCGTCCTCGATGGTCACCTCGGCGAAGGCCCCGGAATCGTTTGCGGTGATGGTGATGTGGCCCGGGCCTTCCTTCGCCTCCAGGCCGTGCCGAACGGAGTTCTCGACCAGCGGTTGCAGGCTCAGGAACGGGATCACGGTGCTGAGCACCTCGGGCGCGATCCGCAGGCTGACCTGGACCCGTTCGCCGAAGCGTGCCCGCTCCAGCAGCAGGTACCTGTCGATGCAGCGCAGTTCCTCGGCCAGCGTGGTGAAGTCGCCGTGCCGGCGGAAGGAGTAGCGGGTGAAGTCGGCGAACTCCACCACCAGTTCCCGCGCGCGGACCGGGTCGGTGTTGATGAAGGATGCGATCGCGTTGAGGGAGTTGTAGATGAAGTGCGGGCTGATCTGGGCCCGCAGCGCCCGGACCTCGGCCTCCATCAGCAGGGTCCGCGACGCGTCCAGCTCGGCCAGCTCCACCTGCGTCGCCACCCAGTCGGCCACTTCGCTGGTGGCGCGGACCAGGCCGGCGCGTGCTGCCGGGGCGAAGGCCGCCACCACCCCCACCACCCGGGTGCTGGCCTTGATCGGGGCGATGATGACGGCGCGCTCCGTTCCCGCGGCGAGCGGCCGTGCCTCCTTGCTGCCGGCGATGCCGGCGAGCAGCGGCAGTTCTCCGGCCGGAATCACAGCGGTGTGGCCGCCCTCCAACACCTTGGCGGCGAGGTCCATCAGGGCGGGCTTGAGCTCCTCGGCGGCACCGTCCCACGCCAGCACCCCCGTGGTGTCGGTGATCGCGAGCCCGTCGCAGCCCAGCAGGCCGCGCAGTTGCCGGCTCGCCTTCGCGGCACCGGCCGGGTTCAGCCCGGTACGCAGGTACTGTCCGGCCCGGGAAGCGGTGTGCAGCGTCTTGTACGTGGCGCGTTCCGCGTCCGTGCCCAGCTCGCGGAAGGAGCGCAGGACCTTGAGTCCAACGGCCACGACGACGGCGACCGCCAGGGCAATCACGGCGATTGCCGCGGCGGCGACAAGGGGAGAGTCCGGCATCCTGACAGCGTAGCGCGCGCCGTTGGGCGCAGCATCGCGACCGTTGAGCGACAGGAATCGCGGGGGTTCTGGAACGTAGCGTGCGTCACGGTGCAAAGTGATTGCAGTCACACAGCGCCGGAGGTCTCTTGCCGGGGCCCGGGGGTACCCGTCGGTGGCTCGCCAGTCTCAATGAGGAGGAACGATGGGTCACGACGCCCAAGATACGGACGCAGCGGCGTCCGTGGACTTCAAGGAAGTCCAATCGACGGAGCGGTTCCAGGAACTGCGCAAACGTCACCGCAGCTTTGTCTTTCCGATGGCCATCGCATTCCTGCTGTGGTACTTCGCCTACGTCCTGCTGGCCGACTACGCGGTGGGCTTCATGTCCACCAAGGTCTGGGGCAACATCAACATCGGCCTGATCCTGGGACTGCTGCAGTTCGTGTCCACGTTCGCCATCACCGGCTGGTACGTCAGCTACTCGAACCGGAAACTGGACCCGATCGCCTCCGAGATCCGCCATGAGATCGAAGGCCACGAGTTCGACAAACACGGCAACCCAGTGAGCGGAACAGCACAATGACACTAATGGTCCCTGCGGTCGACGTTGCCGCCCTCAAAGACACCACCCTGCTGAACATGGGCATCTTTGCCCTCTTCGTCGCGGTCACCATGGTGATCGTCCTTCGCGCCAGCCGCAACAACAAGACCGCGGCCGACTACTACGCCGCTGGCCGCTCCTTCAGCGGTTCGCAGAACGGCACCGCCATCGCCGGCGACTACCTCTCCGCCGCGTCCTTCCTGGGCATCACCGGCGCCATCGCCATCAACGGCTACGACGGCTTCATGTACTCCATCGGCTTCCTCGTTGCCTGGCTCGTCGCGTTGCTGCTGGTGGCCGAGCTGCTCCGCAACACGGGCAAGTTCACCATGGCCGACGTGCTGTCGTTCCGGCTCAAGCAGCGCCCCGTACGGATCGCCGCGGCCATCTCCACGCTGGCCGTCTGCTTCTTCTACCTCCTCGCCCAGATGGCCGGTGCCGGCAGCCTGATCTCCCTGCTGCTTGGCATCAGCGACTGGGGCGGGCAGGCGCTGGTGATCGTCGTCGTCGGCGCCCTGATGATCATGTACGTCCTGATCGGCGGCATGAAGGGCACCACCTGGGTCCAGATCATCAAGGCCATGCTGCTGATCGCCGGCGCGGCTGTGATGACCTTCTGGGTCCTCGCGATCTATGGCTTCAACCTCTCCGACCTGCTCGGCGGAGCGGTGGAAACCGCCAAGAACCCGGCCGTGCTCAACCCGGGCCTGCAGTACGGCAAGTCGGACACCTCCAAGCTCGACTTCATGTCCCTGGGCCTGGCGCTGGTGCTTGGCACCGCCGCCCTGCCGCACGTGCTGATGCGCTTCTACACGGTTCCGACCGCCAAGGAAGCCCGCAAGTCCGTCGTGTGGTCCATCTGGCTGATCGGCATCTTCTACCTGTTCACCCTGGTCCTGGGCTACGGCGCTGCGGCTCTGGTGGGCGCCGACACGATCAAGTCCGCTCCGGGCGGCGTCAACTCGGCGGCTCCGCTGCTGGCCTTCCACCTGGGCGGTCCGCTGCTGCTCGGCTTCATTTCGGCGGTGGCTTTCGCCACCATCCTCGCCGTGGTCGCCGGCCTCACCATCACGGCGGCGGCGTCCTTTGCCCATGACATCTACGCCAACGTCATTGCCAAAGGCAAGGCGGATCCGGAGACGGAGGTCAAGGTGGCCCGCCGGACCGTTATCGTGATCGGCATCCTGGCGATCGTCGGCGGCATCTTCGCCAACGGCCAGAATGTTGCCTTCCTGGTGGCACTGGCGTTCGCCGTGGCGGCGTCCGCCAACCTGCCGACGATCGTCTACTCACTGTTCTGGCGGAAGTTCACCACCCAGGGCGCCATCTGGAGCATGTACGGCGGCCTCGGCTCCGCCATCATCCTGATCGCGCTCTCACCGGTGGTCTCCGGCGCCAAGACGTCGATGATCCCGGGGGCCAACTTCGCGGTCTTCCCGCTGAGCAACCCCGGCATTGTTTCCATTCCGCTCGCGTTCTTCCTGGGCTGGCTGGGCACGGTGCTGGACAAGAAGCTGGAAGACACCACGAAGCAGGCCGAGATGGAAGTCCGCTCCCTGACCGGGGTGGGCGCCGAAAAGGCGACGAACCACTAGCCGCCTCCCGGCAACCGACAGGCTGCCGGCAGAGCAACCCAAAAGAGGAGCCCGTGCAACCGCACGGGCTCCTCTTTGCGTTGACTCTCTACATCGGCCTCGCGGGGACGGGTCTGCCGTCAGTGGTTGTGGTGGGACCCGACGCCGGGAAGCCCGTGTTCGCCATGCGGCACCGCGTACTGGCCGGCGGTGGACGCCGCAAGCCCGGGCGTCGCGATACCGGCAACCAGCACCGACGAGGCGAACGCGGCCAGGAGCAGCCGGCCCGCCCGGGGCTGCGCAGCAACCTCAGTGTCCACGAGAGCGTCGTCGGACCTGCGCTTCAACCAGCCGGCCGCGGCCACGATCATGAGGCTGAGCAGCAGGGCCGTGAGGTGGCTGAGCGCGAGCCCCGAGGGGCCGGCTGCCATGGCCGCCACCGCGGACGCGACGTGGACCAGTGACGCTCCCAGCAGCAGCGCCGTGGCCGCCCCGGCCCGCAGCAGCCTGCCCCGCCGCAGGCTCAGGACCGTCCAGGCCAGCAGCGACGTTCCCCAGATGCCCTCCACCACACCGCCGGCCACGGCAAATCCTCCGGCGGCGGGGGAAAGCAGGAGGCTGGACGCTGCCGCGAGGTTCACTGCACCCGCGCCGAAGCCGGCGAAACCCGCGAACAAGAGGACGGCGGCCGCCGTCGTGCCCTGCGTGCGTCCGGCCGTGACGGTGGTCTCCGGCTGTACCGGCCCAGTGGTGACGAGCGTTTTCATGGCTGCTGGCTGCCGGCGCTTAGACGTGGGCGCGCTGGTGCGTACGGGCGGCGGACTTGTCCATCGACAGCCCGACGCCGAGCAGCAGGACGGCACTTGCCAGGTGCAGGACGTTGTCCGGGCCGTTCAGGGCGATGATGTTCAGCGGCGAGCTGAGCAGGAACAGCCCCACAATGCCGACCAGCAGGTAGACGGCGCCGACCGCGCTGTTGACGCCCTTGGCGAGCTGGACGTTCTTCAACCCGGCATAAAGCAGGGCGCCGCCGATGGCAAGGTGGATGACATTGTGCAGCGGGTTGACCTCGAAAATGATGAGGTCGGCGCCCTCGGTGGAGAAGAAGCCGATGCCTGACGTGACGACAAAGCCCAGCAGGCCGACCAGCAGGTAGACAGCGCCAAAAACAGTGGCGATCAAACGGTTCGGTGAGGTGCGCATGGTCCGAATCCTTATCTTTCGGGCCGGCGGGTGGCCGGCCGGGAGCGGGTCCCGGTCGGGACTCTCTGCAGGACGATTCGGACCATACGGTGTTTTGGATTGGTGCGGAGGGAACGCCTCCGCGAACGTCTTCCCAGCTCAGGCGGGCTGCGGAGGCCCAGAGGCGGAGTCAGTCAGGCGTCGGCGGAGCCGCGTTCCAGCAGCGGCTGGATCCGGAACGGAATCATCTCGCGCATGGCCAGGGCGGTGTCGGTGCGGTCGACGCCGTCGCAGGACAGGATCTTGCCGTTGATCCGGAAAAGGTCCTCGGCGTCGAGCGCGACCACCCGGAGCAGCAGGTCGGCGGAGCCGGTGAGGCCGTAACCCTCCAGGATCTCCGGGATGCCGGCAAGTTCCACCGCCAGCTTGCCCAGCTTCTGTTGCTGGACGTGGACGGAGATGAACGCCATCAGGGGATAGCCCAGGGCGGCCGGGTTGATCCGCCGTTCGAAGGAGAGGAACACATGCTTCTTCTCCAGCTGGGCCATCCGGGCCTGCACCGTATTTCTCGACAATCCCAGCCTCTGCGCCAGGGCCACCACGGTGCGCCGGGGATCCCGTGCCATGGCCGAAAGCAGGCGGGTGTCAGTGCCATCCAAAGCTTGCATAATGCGCAAGGTTAGCACGGTCTAGACGACCCATACAGGGCAAAATGCTCAACTTATCCGAGGGTGGTTGTACCCTATGGCAGTTGTGAGTAGGGTCACAATTATCCGGGGCAACGGCGCCCGGGCGGCCGTCGCGCGTTGGGATCACGAGTCCCGCGGGCCAGGGTCAGACGACGTCAGAAGGTTGCGGAAAAGCTGTGTTTACCGACGACGCGGGGAAGGCCGGCATGACCGCCGAGGGCCCCGGGAACAGTGCAAAATCAAACAGGCGCACGGGCGGCGATCTCGTCCAGCTGATCACCCCGGGGGGTGAACGCGTCAGCCATCCGGAGTTTGACTCCTGGGTCCAGGACATTGGCGATGAGCAGCTCGCGGCGCTCTACGAGGACATGGTGGCGATCCGCCGGATCGACTCCGAGGCCACCGCCCTGCAGCGCCAGGGCGAGCTCGCCCTGTGGCCACCGCTGCTGGGCCAGGAGGCATCCCAGATCGGTTCGGCCCGGGCGCTGCGCCAGGACGACTTCGTGTTCCCCAGCTACCGCGACAACGGCGTCGCCTACGTCCGCGGGGTCAAGCCGGCGGACATTGTGAAAGCCTGGCGCGGCAACGCCCTGGCCGGCTGGGATCCCTACAGCGTGAACGTGGCCACCCAGCAAATCATCATCGGCGCCCAGTCGCTGCACGCCACCGGGTACGCCATGGGGATCCAGAACGACGGCGCCGATTCGGTGGCCGTGGCCTACTTCGGCGACGGGGCCACCAGCGAAGGCGACGTCAACGAAGCCATGGTCTTCGCGGCAAGCTTCCAGGCACCGGTGGTGTTCTTCTGCCAGAACAACCACTGGGCCATCTCCGAACCCGTTCTGCTGCAGTCCCACATCCAGATCGCGGACCGCGCGTCGGGGTTCGGCATTCCGAGCATGCGGGTGGACGGGAACGACGTGCTGGCCGTCATGGCCGCCACCCGGATCGCCATTGACCGGGCCCGCCACGGCGGCGGCCCCACCTTCATCGAGGCCGTCACCTACCGGATGGGCCCGCACACGACGGCGGATGACCCCACCCGCTACCGGGACGCCAACGAACTTGAGGACTGGGCCGCCAAGGACCCGATCTCGCGGCTCAAGGCACTGCTGGACCGCAAGGGCCTGCTCACCGCGGACCTCGAGGCCGCCGTCGCCGCCAACGCCGACGCCGTCGCACGGGAACTGCGCTCCGGCACCATCAACATGCCCGAGCCGCAGCCGCTGGATATTTTCAAGCACGTGTACAGCACGCCCAACTCCTCGCTGGACCGCCAGCAGGACCACTACACCCGTTACCTGGCTTCCTTCGGCGATCCCGCGGCAGCCGCTTCCGAAGAAGGTGCACGCTGATGACACAGATGACCTTTGCCCGCGCCATTTACTCGGGCCTGCGCAAGTCCCTCGAAAATGATCCCAAGGTGATCCTCATGGGAGAGGACATCGGCACGCTCGGCGGCGTCTTCCGCGTCACCGACGGCCTGCAGAAGGATTTCGGAAAGCACCGCGTGGTGGACACGCCGCTGGCCGAATCCGGCATCCTCGGCACCGCCGTCGGCCTGGCCTACCGCGGCTACCGGCCGGTGGTGGAGATCCAGTTCGACGGCTTCATCTACCCGGCGTTCGACCAGATCGTCAGCCAGGTGGCCAAGATGCACTACCGCACGCAGGGCGCCGTCAAGATGCCCATCACCATTCGCGTCCCCTTCGGCGGCGGCATCGGCTCGCCGGAGCACCACTCAGAATCGCCCGAGGCCTACTTCACCCACACCTCGGGGCTGCGCGTGATCAGCGTCTCCAACCCGCAGGACGCCTACACGATGATCCAGCAGGCCATTGCCTCAGACGACCCCGTGCTCTACTTCGAACCCAAGCGCCGCTACCACGACAAGGGGGAGGTGGACGAGTCGCTCGACCTCTCTTCCGCCCTGTCCATGGAGAAGGCGCGCGTGGTCACCGAAGGCACCGACGTGACGCTGGTTGCCTACGGCCCGCTTGTGAAGACCGCCCGCGACGCCGCCCTCGCCGCCGCCGATGAAGGCGTCTCCGTCGAGGTGATTGACCTGCGCTCGCTGGCCCCGCTGGACTTCGCAACCCTGGAAGCCTCGGTCCGGAAGACCGGCCGGCTCGTCATCACGCACGAGGCCAGCCAGTCCGGCGGACTCGGCGCGGAAGTAGCGGCCAGCATCACCGAACGCTGCTTCTACCACCTCGAGGCGGCCCCCGTCCGGGTGACCGGCTTCGACGTCCCCTACCCGTACTCAAAGCTTGAAATGCACCACCTGCCGGGCCTGGACAGGATCCTCGACGGCGTCGACCGGGCCCTGGGCCGCCCCAACTCCCTGAGCGGGCTGGAAGGATGACCGCCACCATGATCAAGGAATTCCGGCTCCCGGACCTCGGCGAAGGCCTGACGGAATCAGAAATCGTCGCGTGGAAGGTGGGCGTCGGGGACACCGTCACGCTCAACCAGATCATCGCCGAGGTTGAAACCGCCAAGGCCGTCGTCGAACTGCCCTCGCCGTTCGCCGGCGTCGTGACGGCGCTGCATGAGCAGCCCGGCACCGTGGTGGAGGTCGGCAAGCCGATCGTCTCCTTCGAGGTTGAGGGCGACGACGGCGCCTCCGGGGAAGCCCCCGCCAAGCGGGAGCCGAACCTCGTCGGCTACGGCGCCGTGCTGGAAGGCTCCGGCCGCCCGGCGCGCCGCGCCCGCAATTTCGCGGCAGCCGTGGCCGCGCCGGCGGCTGCCCCGGTGGCACCCGCGGCACCCGTGGCACCGGCGGTTCAACCCGCCGCGGCTCCTGCACCCGTTGTCGAACCCGCGGCTCCGGCGTCCGGAGGCGGCCTGTCCGCCGAGCGTCCGCGCTCCACGCCGCCGGTGCGCAAGCTGGCCAAGGACCTCGGCGTCGAGCTCACCGCCGTGACCGGCACGGGGGAGCGCGGTCTCATCACCCGCGATGACGTGCGGAACTTTGTTGGCGGCGGCGACCTTCCGGTGGCGCCCCAGGATCTGGCCGGCGTTCACGCCCCGGCCGCCGCGCCGGGCGAGCGGGAAACCCGGACCCCGATCAAGGGCGTTCGGAAATTCACCGCCGCGGCCATGGTGTCCAGCGCCTTCACCGCGCCGCACGTCACGGAGTTCCTGACCCTCGACGTCACGCCCACCATGGAACTGCTGGGCCGGCTCAAGGCCAGCCGCGCGTTCGCAGGCTACAAGCTGACGCCGCTGACGCTGGTGTCCAAGGCGGTGCTGATCGCGCTGCGCAACCACCCGACGCTCAACGCCCGCTGGGACGAGGCCAACCAGGAGATCGTCCAGTTCAACTACGTGAACCTCGGCATCGCGGCCGCGACACCGAGGGGGCTGACCGTTCCAAACATCAAGGACGCGGACCGGATGTCGCTGCTGGAACTTTCCACCGCGCTGACCGGGCTGACCGAGACCGCGCGGGCCGGCAAGACCGCCCCTGCGGACCTCTCCGGCGGCACCATCTCCATCACGAACATCGGCGTCTTCGGCATCGACGCCGGCACGCCCATCCTCAACCCCGGCGAGGCGGCCATCTTGGCGCTCGGCGCGGTGCGGAAGATGCCGTGGGAGTACCAGGATGAGGTGGCGCTGCGCCAAGTCATGACGCTCAGCCTGTCCTTTGACCACCGCCTGGTCGACGGCGAACAGGGTTCACGGTTCCTGCAGGACCTGGGCACAATCCTCGCCGATCCCGGCATGGCCCTGGCGATGGTCTAGCCCTTGCTCGTCCCAGGCCGGGCAGCCAACGTCGAGTTGGCTGCCCGGCCTTTCGCCGTCGAGGGGCTTTATCGGGGAAGGCCGTGGCAGGGGCCCGCGCCCTGCAAGCCGCAGTCGAGGGGGGGCTTTGCGGTGTGGTCCTGCCGCGCCCGCCCCAATTGACGGCGTGTCCGTGTCAAAGTGCCCCCGGACGGATGAGGACGGCTGCGGAATGAGGAGGGCCCGTCAGCCGAGGGATCGGGGAGTGGCCGGCGCCATCAGGGCGGCCAACGCCATGCTCTCCAGCAACGGCCGGGCCCGCCTGAGTGCCACCCGGCGTCCCTGGTTGCGCACCGAGTGCGGCGTGGAGTTGATCAGGCCGAAGGCGGCGTGCGCGCGCATCCGCAGTTCGGCCGGATCGATGTCCGGATGCAGCCGGGCCAGGACATCCGCCCAGAGTTGCACATAGCTGCGCTGCAGGGTGCGGACCTCGGCCTCGTCGTCCTCGTCCAGGTTGCTGAAGTCCTGGTCCTGGACCCGGATGACGTCCGGGTTGCTGAGGGCGAAGTCGACGTGGAACTCCACCAAGCCGGCGAGGGCAGCGGCGGCGCCGTCGGAGTCGGCCACTACGTTGCGGCCCCCCTCCAACAGGTCGCGGCTGACGCTGAGCAGGAGCGCCCCGAGGACGGCCTGCTTGCCGGCGAAGTGGCGGTAGACGGCGGGTCCGCTGACCCCCGCGGCCGCGCCAAGGTCCTCCAGTGAGACCCGGTTGAAACCGTCGGAGGCGAAAAGCGCTGCCGCGGCGGTCAGGAGGGCCTTCCGGCGGTTCTCCTTGGCCTGGCTTCGCTGGGTGGTCTGGCTGGGCTCGGTCACCGGCGCACCCCCTCCTCCTGGCTGTCCTGCGTCGAAGCTGTCCTCTGTTGGACCCGCGTCGAAAACGTCCAGTGGTGGACATCACAGTTAATAGAGACTAACCTAAAACTCAGTTATGCGGTACTAACCGAAATGGCATGGGCGGCCGGGGACAGGCGCCGCTACCACGGCCGAGGATGGAAGCAGTCAATGGAGACAATCACCAGCCAGGTGGACACGGGCACCGCCGCTTTCGCCGCGAACCGCGAGGCGCAGCTCGGCCTGGCGCGGGAGCTGAAGGACCGCCTCGCCACCGCCGCACTGGGCGGGCCGGAAAAGTCCCGGGAACGGCACGTGGGCCGCGGCAAGCTGCTGCCCCGTGAACGGGTCGACCGGCTGCTGGACGACGGCAGCCCCTTCCTGGAGATCGCCCCGCTGGCCGCGGACGGCATGTACGACGGCGACTCGCCGGGCGCCGGCGTGATCGCCGGGATCGGCCTGGTCCACGGCCGCCAGGTCCTGGTCATCTCCAACGACGCCACGGTCAAGGGCGGCACGTATTACCCGATGACGGTGAAAAAGCACCTCCGCGCGCAGGAAATCGCACTGGAGAACCGGCTGCCCTGCATCTACCTGGTGGACTCCGGCGGGGCCTTCCTTCCCAAGCAGGACGAGGTGTTCCCGGACAAGGAACACTTCGGCCGCATCTTCTTTAACCAGGCGAAGATGTCCGCGGCGAAGATCCCGCAGATCGCCTCGGTGATGGGGTCCTGCACCGCCGGCGGCGCCTACGTGCCCGCAATGAGTGATGAGACCGTAATCGTCCGCAACCAGGGCACCATCTTCCTGGGCGGCCCGCCGCTGGTGAAGGCCGCGATCGGCGAGATCGTCACGGCCGAGGAACTTGGCGGCGGAGACGTGCACTCCAGGATCTCCGGGGTGACCGACCACCTAGCCGAAAACGACGAGCATGCCCTGCAGATCGTCCGCGACATCGTCGCCACCCTGCCCCGGCCGGCCGCCCCCGCCTGGGACGTGGACACCGCCGTCGAACCCGCTGCGGACCCGGACGAGCTCTACGGCGCCGTCCCCACCGACGTCAACGCGCAGTACGACGTGCGCGAAGTCATCGCCCGGCTCGTGGACGGCAGCCGCTTCCACGAGTTCAAGAAGAACTACGGCACCACCCTGGTGACCGGCTTCGCGAAGCTGCACGGCCACCCGGTGGGCATCGTGGCGAACAACGGCGTGCTGTTCAGCGAGTCCGCGCTCAAGGGCGCGCACTTCATCGAACTCTGCGACCAGCGCGGCATCCCGCTGGTCTTCCTGCAGAACCTCTCCGGCTTCATGGTCGGCAAGGACTACGAACAGGGCGGCATCGCCAAGAACGGCGCCAAAATGGTCACCGCCGTCGCCACCGCCCGGGTGCCCAAACTGACGGTGGTGATCGGCGGCTCCTTCGGCGCCGGCAACTACTCCATGTGCGGACGGGCCTACTCGCCGCGCTTCCTCTGGATGTGGCCCGCCAGCCGGATCTCTGTGATGGGCGGCAACCAGGCCTCCAGCGTGCTCGCCACGGTCAAGCGGGACCAGTACGAGGCCCGCGGCGAGGAATGGTCCGCCGCGGACGAGGAAGCCTTCAAGGCCCCGATCAAGGCCCAGTACGAGGACCAGGGCAGCCCCTACTATTCCACCGCCCGCCTCTGGGACGACGGCATCATCGACCCCGCGGACACCCGCACCGTCCTGGGACTGGCGCTCGACGTCGTCTCCCGCACCCCGCTGCCGGAGACCTCCTTCGGCCTGTTCCGGATGTGAGCCAACAGTGACTGACTCTTCACCGCTTACCCCTTCCCAGAAGCCGCTCTTCGGCACCGTGCTGGTCGCCAACCGCGGCGAGATCGCCTGCCGCGTCATCCGCACCCTGCGCGCCCTGGGCATCCGTTCGGTGGCCGTCTATTCCGACGCCGACGCCGGCGCCCGCCACGTGCGCGAGGCGGACCTGGCCGTCCGGATCGGCCCCGCGGCGGCCGCCGAGAGCTACCTGAAAATTGAGGCGATCATCCAGGCCTGCCGGGACACCGGTGCCGAGGCGGTGCACCCCGGCTACGGCTTCCTCAGCGAAAACGTCGATTTCGCCCGCGCCCTCCACGAGGCCGGGATCACGTTCATAGGCCCCGGCGTGGAATCCCTCAACGTGATGGGGGACAAGATCCGCTCCAAGAACCACGTCACCGGCTACGGCGTGCCCGTGGTGCCCGGGATTGCCGAGCCCGGCATGAGCGACGCGCAGTTGATCGACGCCGCAGCCGGCGTCGGCTTTCCGCTGCTGATCAAGCCCTCCGCCGGCGGCGGCGGCAAGGGCATGCACATCGTCGAACGGCCGGAGGACCTGGAAACCACCCTTGCCACCGCCCGCCGGGTCGCGGCCAGCGCGTTCGGGGACGACACCCTGTTCCTGGAACGCCTGGTCCTCACCCCGCGGCACATCGAGGTCCAGGTCCTCGCGGACAACCACGGCAACGTCATCCACCTCGGCGAGCGCGAATGCTCCCTGCAGCGCCGCCACCAGAAGGTCATCGAGGAGGCCCCGTCCCCGCTGCTCGAGTCACTGCCCGACGGCGCCAGCGTCCGCGCCCGGATCGGCGAGGCCGCCTGCCAGGCCGCCCGCAGCGTCAAGTACAGCGGCGCCGGCACCGTGGAATTCCTGGTCTCGGACACCGCCCCGGACGAGTTCTTCTTCATGGAGATGAACACGCGACTGCAGGTCGAACACCCCGTCACCGAGATGGTCACCGGCATCGACCTCGTCGCATGGCAGGTCCGCATCGCCGCCGGCGAGGAACTCACCGTCAAACAGGACGACGTCGTCCTCAGCGGGCACGCGGTGGAGGCCCGCGTCTATGCCGAGGTGCCGGAGAAGAACTTCCTGCCGTCCACGGGGACGGTGCTGCTGCTGGACGAACTTCCCGGCCCGGCGCCACGGCCAAGCGCCCCCGCCAGGGACGAGGTCATGGCCGGCCATGGCCGCGTCCGCGTCGACTCGGCGCTGATCCACGGCCTGGAAATCTCCTCCAGCTACGACCCGATGATTTCCAAGGTCATCGCTTGGGGGGAGGATCGCACCGCCGCCCTGGATACCTTAGACGGAGCGCTCGCCCGGTACACGGCCCTGGGAATCGACACCAACGTCGAATACCTCCGCCTGCTGATCAACGACGCCGATGTCCGCGCGGGCCGGCTGGACACCGGCCTGATCGAACGGAAGATGCCGGACTTCAATTTCCGGCGCGTGGACGACTTCGAACTGCTGGCTGCCGCCCTGTATGCGCTGTCCATGGAGGAACAGAACAACCCGGTCCCGTTAGCGAGTCCCTGGCAACGCAGCGACGGGTGGCGCGTCGGTGGGGCGGTGCCGCGGCGGATCAGCCTGGGAACATCCGATGGCGGTATCGCAACCGTCGGCGTGGCAGGGCGTGTCGCCGACGGTCCGGTCCTCGCGTCAGTCGGCGACGGACCACAACGTACGGCGTCGCTGCAGTTCCTCAAGCGAAGCTACGTGGTGCTGACCCTCGACGGCGAAGCCCGCGGGTACTCCCTCGCGCCCGCCTACCGGGGACCCGTCAGCCCTAGCTGGGATAACCCGACCCCGGGAGTGCCCACCGAACTTTTCCTCGGCAACGAAGGCTGGTCCTGCCGGCTCGAGGTGCTCAACCGGGAGACCCGGCTGGCCCGGGTGCTCGCCGCCGTCGAACGTGAGGAAGGCGCTGCCGATCCGGCGGTGCGCTCGCCGATGCCCGGCACCGTGGTTTCCGTCTCCGTCAGCAACGGCGACACCGTGGAGGCCGGCCAGGTGCTGATCTCGGTGGAGGCCATGAAGATGGAGCACCAGCTGGTGGCGCCGCTGGACGGGACCGTGCACATCAGCATCAGCTCCGGCGACCTCGTGAAGGCGGACCAGGTCCTCGCCACCATCCACCCGCCCGAACCTTCCAAAGCGGAAGACACCGTCGAGGAAGCAGTCATCGCGCTGGGCGCGGCGGACTAACTCGCAATCACAGCTTCAGCACCACAGCCACACCAGACGAACGCACCAGACACAGGAGTCACCATGACAGATTTTGAACTCAGCGAGGATTACCAGGACCTCAGCAACACCGTCCGTGAATTCGCCGACCAAGTGGTGGCCCCGGTCTCCGCCAAACACGACGAAGAGCACAGCTTCCCCTACGAGGTGGTCTCACAGATGGCGGACATGGGCCTGTTCGGCCTCCCCTTCCCGGAAGAGTTCGGCGGCATGGGCGGGGACTACTTCGCGCTGGCCCTCGCCCTGGAACAGCTCGGCCGGGTCGACCAGTCCGTCGCGATCACCCTCGAAGCCGGCGTCTCCCTCGGCGCCATGCCGATCCATCGCTTCGGCAATGACGCGCAGAAGCAGGAATGGCTGCCGCTGCTGGCCTCCGGCAAGGCGCTCGCAGGCTTCGGCCTTACCGAGCCGGAAGCCGGCTCTGACGCCGGGGGCACCAAGACCACCGCCCGCCTCGAAGGCGGCGAGTGGATCATCAACGGCAATAAGGAGTTCATCACCAACTCCGGCACCGACATCACCCGCCTCGTCACGGTCACCGCGGTCACCGGCCAGGAGGAACGGCCGGACGGCAGCATCAAGAAGGAAATCACCACCATCCTGGTGCCCACCAACACCCCCGGCTTCAAGGCGGAGAAGGCCTACAACAAGGTCGGCTGGAACGCCTCGGACACCCACCCGTTGACCCTGGACAACGTCCACGTCCCGGAAGCGAACCTGCTCGGCACCCGGGGCCGCGGCTACGCGAACTTCCTGTCCATCCTGGACGAGGGCCGGATCGCGATCGCGGCGCTGGCAGTCGGAGCGGCCCAGGGCTGCGTGGACCAGGCGGTCAAGTACGCCAAGGAACGCAGCGCGTTCGGGCAGAACATCGGCAAGTACCAGGCCATCGCCTTCAAGATCGCCCGGATGGAAGCACGGGCCCACACAGCCCGGCTGGCGTACTACGACGCGGCCGCGCGGATGCTCGCCGGCAAGCCGTTCAAGACGCAGGCCGCCATCGCTAAGATGGTCGCAGGCGAGGCCGCCATGGACAACGCGCGGGACGCCACCCAGGTGTTCGGCGGCTATGGCTTCATCAACGAATTCACTGTGGCACGCCACTACCGCGACTCCAAGATCCTCGAAGTCGGTGAAGGCACCACGGAGGTCCAGCTGATGCTGATCGCCCGCGACCTGGGGCTCTAGCCGGCCTTCCGGCCGCGACCGTCGAGGAAGGATCACCGATGATCAACAAAGTTGTTGCCAGCGCCGCCGAGGCCGTCGCGGACATCCACGACGGCGCCTCCCTCGCCGTCGGCGGTTTCGGGTTGTGCGGCATCCCGGTGGCCCTGATCGACGCCCTGCACGACGGCGGCGCGACCAACCTGGAAACCGTGAGCAACAACTGCGGCGTGGACGACTGGGGGCTCGGGATCCTGCTCAAGGACGGCCGGATCCGCCGCACCATCAGCTCCTATGTGGGGGAGAACAAGGAGTTCGCCCGGCAATACCTTGCCGGCGAACTCGAGGTGGTCCTCACCCCGCAAGGCACCCTGGCCGAGAAGCTGCGTGCCGGCGGCGCCGGCATCCCCGCCTTCTACACACCCGCCGGCGTCGGCACCCAGGTCTCCGACGGCGGCCTGCCGCAAAAGTACGACGCCGACGGGAACGTCGCCATCGCCTCCGCACCCAAGGAGGTCCGCAGCTTCGATGGTGCCGACTACGTGCTGGAGGAGGCCCTGACCCCGGACTTCGGCCTGGTCCACGCCTGGAAGGGGGACCGGCACGGCAACCTGGTCTTCCACGCGACCGCGATGAACTTCAACCCGCTCTGCGCCATGGCAGGCCGGATCACCATCGCCGAGGTCGAGGAACTCGTTGAGCCGGGGGAGCTGGACCCGGAGCATGTCCACGTCCCCGGGATCTTCGTCCAGCGCGTGGTCCTCGCACCGCAGGCGGAGAAACGCATCGAAAAGCGCACCGTCTCAAGCACCACCGAGCAGTCAGGAGCCTAGCCGTGGAGACTAACAATGCGCAGGGCGCCCCGCCCCGTCCCGAAGCCGTCCGGCACGAATACCGGCGCTCCGCCGTCGAACACGCAGGCGGCGGCGGCAACGGTGCCAAGGGCTGGACGCGCAACGAACTGGCCGCCCGGGTGGCGCAGGAGCTGCATAACGGGCAGTACGTCAACCTCGGCATCGGGATGCCCACGCTGATCCCCAACTACATTCCGGCCGGCGTCGAGGTGGTGCTGCATTCGGAGAACGGGATCCTGGGCGTCGGGCCGTACCCGGCCGAGGACCAGGTGGACCCGGACCTGATCAATGCGGGCAAGGAAACCGTCACGGTCAACAAGGGCGCCGCGTTCTTCGACTCCGCCGCCTCCTTCGGCATGATCCGCGGCGGCCACGTCGATGTGGCGGTGCTCGGCGCGATGGAGGTGGCCCAGAACGGGGACCTCGCCAACTGGATGATCCCCGGCAAGATGGTCAAGGGCATGGGCGGCGCCATGGACCTGGTCTTCGGCGCCAAAAAGGTGATCGTGATGATGGACCACGTGGACCGCAACGGCAACCCGAAGATCGTGGAGCGGTGCACCCTGCCGCTGACCGGAAAGGGTTGCGTGGACCGGATCATCACCGACCTCGCCGTGATCGACGTCGTGACCGACGGGGGCAAGTCCCGGCTGGTGCTGCGCGAGCTGGCCCCCGATGTCACCGCGGAGGACGTGGCCGCGGCCACCGGCGCCGAACTTTTCGAGGAAGACCAGGAACTGACCGTATGACAACGAATGCAACGCCCGGGCACGGATCCGGCCGCCGGGTGATTGAACAGCGCGGCCTCTACTTCGAAGAACTCGACGAAGATGCCGTTTACGCGCACCGGCCCGGCCGGACCGTGACCGAGACGGACAACGTGCTGTTCACCACGATGACCATGAACACCCAGGCGCTGCACCTGGACGCCGCCTGGAGCGCCGGGCAGCCGTTCGGCCAGCGGTTGATGAACTCGATGTTCACCCTCGCCACGCTGGTGGGCCAGTCCGTCCCGCAGCTGACCCAGGGAACCATCATCGCGCAGCTGGGACTGACCGACGTGTCCTTTCCCCACCCGCTGTACCACGGCGACACGCTCTACACGGAGACTGTGGTCATCGGAAAGCGGCTGTCCTCCTCCCGGCCCGGCCAGGGGATCGTGACCATGCAGCACACCGGCCGGAACCAGGACGGCCACGTGGTGGCATTGGCGACACGCAGCTGCCTGATGTGGACCCGCGAGGCCCATGCCGCAGCCCAGCAGGAAACCGCCGGAAAGGGGACAATCGAAGCATGAGCTTCCTGATGGGCCCCGCCCTGCTGTTTTGCCCCGCCGACCGCCCGGAGCGTTACCAGAAGGCGGCCGAGCGCTCCGACGCCGTGATCCTGGACCTGGAGGACGCCGTCGCCCCCGCCGACAAACAGCGGGCCCGCGGCGCCATCCTGGCCCAGCTCGGCGCCGACGGGGACGGCCCCGAGCTGGACCCGAGCCGCACGATCGTGCGGATCAACCCGGCGGGCACGGACGAGTTCGAAAAGGACCTGCACTGCCTCAAGCACACCCCGTACCGGCACGTGATGCTCGCCAAGGCCGAGGGCGCCGCCCAGCTCAAGGAGCTTGAGGGCTACAGCGTGATCGCCCTGTGCGAGACGGCCGCCGGTGTTGTGAACGCCGCCGCGATCGCCGCGGAGCCCAATGTGGTGGCCCTGATGTGGGGTGCCGAGGACCTGCTCGCCTCGCTCGGCGGGACCTCCAGCCGGAACGACGACGGCGGCTACCGCGCCGTGGCGCTGCACGCCCGGTCCACTGTGCTGCTGGCCGCCCGGGCGTTCGGCAAGGAAGCGATCGACTCCGTCTACGTCAACATCCCCGACCTTGACGGCCTGGCCGCCGAGGCCCGGGACGCCGCCGCGTCCGGCTTCGGCTCCAAAGCCTGCATCCACCCGAACCAGGTTGCCGCGGTCCGCACGGCCTACGCACCGTCCGAGTCCGACGTCGCCGCGGCCACGGAACTGCTCGACGCAGCGGCTGCCGCCGGCACGGGCGTCTTCCAATTCCAGGGCAAGATGATCGACGGGCCCATCCTCAAACACGCCGAGTCCACCCTCCGCCGCGCAGGCCGCCGCTGACCCCGCGGCCGATTCGCCACAAATGGCCGGATCGGCGGGCCCCTTAGCGGCCAGGTGTGTCAAACGGGTGATCCGTGGCATGTAACCCCGGAGACCCTCAGTCTTCCGGCGCCAGGGACAGCGGCGGAATCGAATCACCCAGCGGGATCCGGATCCACCGCTGGCCGGTGGCGCGGAACTCCGCCCGGGTGGCGAAGCGGTACAAATAGCTGCGGGCACGCACCCAGCGGGGCCGGGCGCCGTCGAACGGATCCTTCCGCAGCAGGCGGAGGGTGGGCCGGTCGGCCTCCAGCAGTTTGGCTAGGAACGCGTAGAACCACTTCTCGTGCACCGTGCGCAGCGGCAGGAACCACATCAGCCAGTCGAGGCGCAGGTGATAGGGCGCCCACTGGCGCGGGATTCGGCGGACATCGCCGGGCTTGCCGCGGAAGCCGTATTCCCGCCAGTCCGCAGAGTCGTCAGGCTCCGCGGCGAGCGTCCCTTCCACCGCGATTTCGATCCGTTGCTTTGTGACCGTGCCGAAGGCGCCATAGGCGTTTACGAGCTGCCAACGGTTGAAGGCGGCGTTCATCAGCTGATAATGCGAAAACAAGTTCTCGATCGGGCGGTAGCTGAGCACCAGCAGCAGGACGGTGGCCAAGAAGACCACCACCAACCAGGCGACCGGTGCCTGGCTGCCGGCGCCTGCGGCCGTGCCTGCGGACTCCGGGTGCCAGTCGGCCGGAATCGCCGGGAGCACAGCGTGCGCCGCCGGGTCACTGACCGCGGCGAAAGCGAGCAGGACCGCCATCCAATTCAGCCACGCGAAGTTTCCGCTCGCCACCAGCCAGAGTTGGGTGAAGATGATGATCCCCGCTGCGGCGCTGGCCAGCGGTTGCGGGGCAAAGAGGAAGAACGGGACCACCAGCTGGGCGAAATGGTTCCCCAGGACCTCCAACCGGTGCCACGCCTTGGGCAGCAGGTGGGCCTGCCGGCTGAGCGGCCCGGGCATCGGCTGGGTCTCGTGGTGGTAGTACAAGGCGGTCAGATCGCGCCACTCCCGGCCGCCGCGGATCTTGATCATGCCGGCACCGAACTCCAGGCGGAACACCAGCCACGCCAGCAGAATCAGGATGGTCCTGGGCGGGAGAGTCTGGTTCGAGCCCAGGAACGCCACGGTGAACCCCGCCTCGAGCAGCAGCATCTCCCAGCCGAAGCCGTAGAACGTCTGACCCACATTGACGATCGACATGTACAGCAGCCACAGCGCCAGGAACACCAGCAGGGGAACCCAGGGCGGGCCAAGCTGTGGAAGGCCCAGGACAAGCGTGGCGGCAAGCAGCATCCCGCCCCAGCACACCGTGCGGAGCAGACGGTCCGAGTACCGCCAGCTGAACAGGGTGGGCCTGCGCAGCAGGCTGGAACGCGCCAGGAAATTAGGGACCGGCAACAGGCCGCGCTCGCCGAGGAGGGCAGGAAACTGGTTGAGCGAGGATAGGAACGCTATCAAGTAGAGGGCGGCGACGCCGCGCTGCAATACCTGCCGGGCGAACTCGTACTCCGGCGCGTCCAGCCAGGCCGTCCACTCCACGTTTCCCACGTTACGCCTGCGGGGCAGGGCGTCAACGTGCGGCCGCAGGCGAAACCGGGGACGCTCCGCACCGGTGTGGTGCGGGATACTGGAATCATGCAGCCGCGCACAATCGTCCTTCTCGGATCCACCGGTTCAATCGGGACCCAGGCCATCGACGTCGTCGACGGCGCCCCGCACCTTTTCGAGATCGTGGCCCTCAGCGCCGGCGGCGGCAACCTCGAACTCCTCGCCCGGCAGGCCGTGCACACCCGTGCCCGTGCCATCGGCATCGCCGGCGGGGACCCCGCGGCCCTGCAGCAACTGATCGACGACGCCGCCCGCGCCGCCGGCGTCGCAGGCTACCGGCCCGAGATCATCACCGGCCCGGACGCCTCCACCCGGATCGCGGAAATGCCGGCGGACGTTGTGCTCAACGGCATCACCGGCTCAATCGGGCTCGCCCCCACCCTGGCCGCGCTGAAGTCCGGCGCCACGCTGGCGCTGGCGAACAAGGAGTCCCTGATTGTCGGCGGCGCCCTGGTCAAGGCGGCCGCCCGCGAGGGCCAGATCGTCCCGGTCGACTCCGAGCACTCCGCGATCGCCCAGTGCCTGCGCTCCGGCACCCCCGCCGAGGTGGACCGGCTGGTGCTGACCGCTTCGGGGGGACCATTCCGCGGCAAGACGCGGGAACAACTGCACGATGTCACGCCCCGTGATGCCCTGGCCCACCCCACCTGGGACATGGGCCTGATGGTCACGACCAACTCCGCGAGCCTGGTCAACAAGGGCCTGGAAGTCATCGAGGCCCACCTGCTCTTCGACATCCCGCTTGACCGCGTCGACGTCGTGGTCCACCCGCAGTCGGTGGTGCACTCCATGGTCCAGTTCGTGGACGGTTCCACCATTGCCCAGGCCTCGCCGCCGGACATGCGCCTGCCGATCGCCCTCGGCCTCGGCTGGCCGGACCGGGTGGCCGGAG
Organism: Arthrobacter sp.; assembly: GCA_026393275.1. GTDB lineage: Bacteria > Actinomycetota > Actinomycetes > Actinomycetales > Micrococcaceae > Arthrobacter. The sequence goes on along the minus strand of JAPLAM010000037.1, from coordinate 15,603 downwards.
CCGCGAAGCCCTGCGACTGGAGCAAGGCCACCAGCTGGACCTTCGAGCCGCTGGACACCCGGGCCTTCCCCGCCGTCGGCCTGGCCAAGGAAGCGGCCCGGCGGGGGAGCACCTTTCCGGCCGTGTTCAACGCCGCCAACGAGGAAGCCGTGATGGCGTTCCATGCCGGCCGGATCCGCTTCACCGATATTGTCGATACGATCGAAGCCGTTCTCAGCGAGCACTCAGGATCCTCCGGGCTGACGGTCGAATCCGTGCTGGATGCTGAACAGTGGGCACGCGCGCGGGCCCTCGAGCGTTTGGCCGTTGGAAGTGCCTAAGAAGTAGCCGACCAGTGTCCAGGAAGTAGCAAAGCCCAGCATGAGCCCCGTTGTCCTTTTTATCCTCGGCGTCGTCTTCGTCGTGATCGGCATCGCCGTGTCCATCGCCCTGCACGAAGTGGGGCACCTGGTCCCGGCGAAGCTCTTCAAGGTGCGTGTCACGAAATACATGATCGGCTTCGGTCCCACCCTGTGGTCGAAGCGCCGCGGCGAGACCGAGTACGGCGTGAAGGCCATCCCGCTGGGCGGGTTCGTCTCGATGATCGGCATGTACCCGCCGAACAAGACCGACGGCAGCGTCCGGCCCTCCAGCACCGGAATGTTCCAGTCGCTCGCATCCGATGCCCGGTCCCTGGCGCATGAGGAGATCGGCCCCGGCGACGAGAACCGTGTCTTCTACCGGCTTCCGGTCTGGAAAAAGGTCATCATCATGCTCGGCGGCCCGGCGATGAACCTGCTGATCGGCGTGGCGCTGACTGCCGTGCTGCTGATGGGCTTCGGCGTGGCGACGTCCACGACCACCATCGCGGACGTCTCCAAATGCCAGGTCAAGGCAGGCGAGACGGTGGATCCCAACTCCGCCGACTGCAAGCTCACCCCGGCAGCAACCGCCGGCCTCAAACCCAACGACCGGATCACGTCCTTCGACGGCAAAGCGGTCACCAGCTGGGAGGAGCTCACCGGCTGGATCCGCGCCTCCGCCGACAAGCCGGTCAGCATCACGGTGGAGCGTGACGGCGCCCCGGTCACCACCACCGTCACCCCGGTGCTCTCCGCACGCCCGGTCGTCGGACCGGACGGCCGGCAGGCCAAGGACGCCGCCGGCAAGCCCAGCTACCAGGACGTGGGCTTCCTCGGCATCGGTGCCCAGACCGCGCTGGTGCAACAGCCGGCCACAGCCGTGCTGCCGCTGGCCGGCGAGAACATCAAGCAGATCGCCGGCGTCGTCGTAAACCTGCCGGCCCGCGTGGCCGGGGTGGCGCAGGCAGCCTTTAGCGAGGAACCCCGCGACCCCAACGGTCCCATCAGCGTCGTCGGCGTGGGCCGCGTGGCGGGTGAAGTCGCCGCCATGGAGCAGGTTCCGCTGCAGAGCCGCGTGGCCGCCCTGGTCGGGCTGCTCGCGGGGCTCAACTTCGCGCTGGCCGTGTTCAACCTCGTTCCGCTGTTGCCGCTCGACGGCGGCCACGTGGCCGGAGCCCTCTACGAGGGTGCACGCCGCCGGATCGCCAAGCTGTTCGGCCGGCCGGACCCCGGCGCGTTCGACATTGCCAAGATGCTTCCGGTCACCTATGTCGTGGCCGTGCTGCTGATGGGTATGTCCGCCCTGCTGATATACGCGGACATCGTCAAGCCGGTCAACCTCTTCGGCTGAATCGGCGTCGTCAACGTTCCCGCCCGGGTTCCCGAACGGCCAAAACCGGATCACGGTGATTTCTCATTATCATCTTATTTCGGCTTATTTTAAATAATCAGTTGTAAATGGTTGATTGAACGGAATCAGCCCCCTAGGGTTGGGGCATGTACGTTTTGACCATTGACCAGCGCGGCAGCACCGCCGACGTCGACCGCGTTCCGGAGCTCCTGGCCGAGCTGGCGGCGCTTAGCCCCGACGCGAACTTCGAGCGCACCGTCGGCGACGAGATCCAGGGCGTGCTGCAGCGCCCGGGCGACGCCGTGGAAGTCGCCCTCCACGCGCTCCGCAGCGGTCACTGGTACGTAGGAATCGGAGTGGGCCCGGTGGAGCTCCCGCTGCCCGCCAGCCCGCGGGAAGGATCGGGTCCTGCCTTCGTAGCGGCCCGCCTCGCGGTGGAACGGGCCAAGTCCGCGTCCTCCCACGTCCCCCTCGCGGTGGTCTCCGGCAGCCGCCGGCGGGGGAGCGACGCAAGCTCTGGGCCGGACTCGCTGGACGAGGCGCACGGGGCCCGCGCATGTGCGAACGCCGAGGCGGTGCTGCGGCTGATCGGGCGCCTCGTCCAGGACCGGACCGCCGCCCAGTGGAAGGTGGTCGACGTGTTGCGCGGCATCCAGCACGGCCACGCCGGCACCCACGGAACGCAAAAGATCGCGGCCCGGCAACTCGGAATCAGCGAGCAATCGGTGAGCCGTGCGCTGCTTCGCTCCGGCTGGCAGGAAGAATGGGCGGCGAGGCCTGCTGCTGAAGTGCTGCTGGCCCTGGCACATACCCTGATCGCCGGGACGGACGACTCCGCCCCGCAAAAAACGTAGCGAAGGAGACCGGTGAGCGCCCTCTGGATTACCCTGGCCCTGCTGGCCGCTGGGTTCGCCGGCTGGCCGGTCACCGCCCTGGTGTTCCGGCTGGCCCGGACCATCGATGACCGGTCGGACAGCCGAACGGCTGGCGGGGCCTCTCCGGATAACCCCGCGGCGGACAGCACTGTCGACGGCGAGATTACCCGGCCGGCTCCGGTGCCCGCCGTGCCCGCTGAGGGCAGCGCCGGCGGGGCAGGCCCGGTTCCGGCGACCCCGGACGCCAGCACCCGCATCCTGCGTGGCGGCGCGATCATCGGCGTGCTCGAGCGGCTGGCCGTCTGCCTGGCCATTCTCACCGGCCAGCCTGTCGCGATCGCCTACGTCGTCGCGATCAAGGGCCTGGGACGCTTCGCGGAACTGAAGGAAACCCCGGTCGCCGCCGAACGGTTCATCATCGGCACCCTCACCTCCCTGCTCTGGGCCGCCGGAGTAGCGGCCCTGGCCAAGGTGCTCTTCCTCGGCTGACGGCCCGCGGCCGAGGCGTCCGGCGGGCTGGGGCGATAGGGTAGCGGTATGACTGTTTTTGCTGTTGAGTACGTTTACGACGCCGAATCCGCCGCAACCCGCGACGCCGTCCGCCCCGCGCACCGCGAATGGACCGCAGGACTCGCCCAGGACGGCACGCTCCTTGCCAGCGGCCCCTACTCGGACGGCGCCGGCGCCCTGCTCATCTTGAAGGCGGCCGACGAACCGGCCCTGACCGAGATCCTGAAGCAGGACCCCTTCGCCGGTGCCGGCGCCATCTCCGGCATCCGCACGATGGTGTGGGCTCCGGTGACCGGCCTGCTGGCCGGGCACGCCGCCTAGCACCGCACCGCCCGCCCACCATCGATCCTGAGATTTAAGAGGAGTCCACGTGACCTCGGTCAGCCTGGGAATGCCGTCAGCACCGCCCCCCGTCCTTGCCCCCCGCCGAAAGACCCGTCAGATCAAGGTGGGCTCGGTCGGCGTCGGCTCCGATTCGCCGATCAGCGTGCAGTCGATGACTACGACTCCGACCACTGACATCAACGCCACCCTGCAGCAGATCGCCGAGCTGACCGCCTCCGGCTGTGACATCGTCCGGGTGGCGTGCCCTTCCGCCGACGACGCTGCGGCCCTGCCGATCATCGCGCGCAAGTCGCAAATCCCGGTAATCGCGGACATCCATTTCCAGCCCAAGTACGTGTTCGCCGCGATCGAAGCCGGCTGCGCGGCCGTCCGCGTCAACCCGGGCAACATCCGCAAGTTCGACGACCAGGTCAAGGAAATCGCCCGCGCCGCCAAGGACCACGGCACCTCGATCCGGATCGGCATCAACGCCGGTTCGCTGGAGCCGGGCATCCTGAAGAAGTACGGCAAGGCCACCCCGGAGGCCCTGGTGGAGTCCGCGGTCTGGGAGGCCTCGCTGTTCGAAGAGCACGGCTTCCACGACTTCAAGATCTCGGTCAAGCACAATGACCCCGTCATCATGGTGGCCGCCTACGAGATGCTCGCGGAGCAGGGCGACTGGCCGCTGCACCTCGGCGTGACCGAGGCCGGGCCGGCGTTCCAGGGCACCATCAAGTCCGCCACCGCCTTCGGCGCGCTGCTCTCGCGCGGCATCGGCGACACCATCCGGGTCTCTCTCTCCGCCCCGCCGGTGGAGGAGATCAAGGTGGGCAACCAGATCCTCCAGTCGCTGAACCTGCGCCCGCGCAAGCTCGAGATCGTTTCCTGCCCCTCCTGCGGCCGCGCCCAGGTGGATGTCTACACCCTCGCCGAGCAGGTCACCGCGGGACTCGAGGGGATGGAGGTCCCGCTGCGCGTTGCCGTCATGGGCTGCGTGGTCAACGGCCCCGGCGAGGCCCGGGAAGCTGACCTTGGCGTGGCCTCCGGCAACGGCAAGGGCCAGATCTTCGTGAGGGGCGAGGTCATCAAGACTGTCCCCGAGGACCAGATTGTTGAGACACTGATCGAAGAGGCAATGCGACTCGCGGAAGAGATGGGGGAGTCCGATGGCGAAGATGCTGTCCAGGGTGGCCCCGTGGTTAGCGTCTCGTAGGGACGGCGCCGCCGGGCCCGCGGCCGGCCTGACCCTTCGGGTCCTGGCCGGCGCCGACACCGGCGCCCTGCTGGACCTCGCCCGGCAGGACGGCGTCGCCAACGTCTTTATCCTCTCCCACCTCGAAACCGCCGGAACGGCGTCGCCCACCGCCGGCGGCGCCAGCATCTTCGGCGTCTTCGACGGTGACTCGCTGCTGGGGGCGTGCTGGGCAGGCGCCAACCTGGTGCCCGTGCAGCTGGATCCGGACCTGGTCGGCCTGGTGGCAGCGGCCGTACACCATTCCGGCCGCCGCTACGCCTCGATCTTCGGACCGGCCGAGACGGTCCTGGCGCTGTACGCGGCCCTGGAGCAGTTGGGCAACACCGCGCAAGAGATCCGCGCCGACCAGCCTCTCATGAGCATCGCCGGGCCGCCCCTGCTCAAGCCCAACCCCGCGCTGGGCTTTGGCCAGCTCGCCGACTTCGACCGGATCCTGCCCGCCTGCGCGGCCATGTTCGAGGAGGAAGTGGGCTATTCGCCCTACCTCGGCGGCCGCGAATATTACAACCGCCGGGTCAAGAGCCTGATCCGCGCCGGGCATTCGCTGGTGCACCTGGGCCCGGACCGCGAAGTGGTGTTCAAGGCCGAACTCGGCGCGGTCACCGCGGAGGTCACCCAGGTGCAGGGTGTCTGGATGAACCCGGCGTTCCGCGGGCTGGGCAGGAGCGCCGGCTACATGGCCGCCGTCGTGGACCTCGCCCAGACCCTGGCCCCCGTCACCAGCCTGTACGTCAATGACTTCAACACCCGGGCCCGCGCCAGCTATGAACGGGTCGGGTTCCGCCAGGTCGGCACTTTCGCCACCGTGCTTTTCTAGTCACATTATTGACAACGACGTTCGACAGAAATGTGGTTGAAGACTCTTGTTTTAGTGGCACGGATCACATAGGTTCTACCTAGCCGCGCCGAGCAGGTGCGAGCGCTCTCAGGGAAGAATCCGACCCTTGGCTGCAGGTACCGCCCGGCAGGGCGGAACCAGCTGGATCGGCAGCCTTGGACATAGCGGTACTGGGGTCGCAGGAGCCACGCCATCACGGGATGACCAGCCGGAAACGGCCAGGGGCTTCCGCGTCATGGCGTGGCTCTTCCCTTTCCGTCGGGGAATGCGCCCGCCGGCAGACGGTAGATTAGTAGCTGGACAATTTTCGTAAACATCCAGTACGCCCCGCACTTCCTCAGAAACGGATACCTCTCCAGTGGTCCTTCGACTCTCCAAGCTGTTCCTGCGCACCCTGCGTGAAGACCCCGCCGACGCCGAAGTCGCCAGCCACCGGCTGCTGGTCCGTGCAGGCTACATCCGCCGCGCGGCCCCGGGCATCTACACCTGGCTCCCGCTGGGACTGAGCGTACTGCGCCGGGTCGAGCAGATTATCCGCGAGGAAATGGCCGCCATCGGGGCGCAGGAAGTCCATTTCCCGGCGCTGCTGCCCAAGGAACCCTACGAGGTGACCAACCGCTGGACCGAGTACGGCGACGGCATCTTCCGGCTCAAGGACCGCAAGGGCAACGACTACCTGCTGGCCCCCACGCACGAGGAAATGTTCACCCTGCTGGTCAAGGACCTGTACTCCTCGTACAAGGACCTGCCGCTGAGCATCTACCAGATCCAGAACAAGTACCGCGACGAGGCCCGTCCCCGGGCCGGCCTGCTGCGCGGCCGCGAATTCATCATGAAGGACTCCTACTCCTTCGACGTCGACGACGCCGGACTGGACGCCAGCTACGCCGCGCACCGCGGAGCCTACCTGAAGATCTTCGAGCGCCTCGGCCTGGAGGTCATCCCGGTCGCGGCCACGGCCGGCGCCATGGGCGGCTCCAAGAGCGAGGAATTCCTGCACCCGACCGAGATCGGCGAGGACACCTTCGTGCGCTCCGCCGGCGGCTACGCGGCCAACGTCGAGGCCGTCACCACCGTGGTGCCCGCCGACATCGATTTCAGCAACGCCCCGGCCGCAGAGGTCCGCGACACCCCCGACACCCCGACGATCGACACGCTCGTCGACGCCGCCAACGCCCTGGTTCCCCGCAGCGAGGCCGACGGCGGCGCCTGGACCGCCGCAGACACGCTCAAGAACGTGGTCCTGGCGGCCACGCTTCCCACCGGTGAACGCCAGCTCGTCGTCATCGGCGTGCCCGGCGACCGCGGCGTGGACCTTAAGCGCGTCGAAGCGAACATCGGCGGCTTCCTGCCCATCGGCGGCGAGATCACCCTTGAGGCAGCCAACGAGGAAGACCTCAAGAAGCAGGCCCTCCTGGTCAAGGGCTACATCGGCCCCGGACTGTCCCTGGACGCCCCGCTGCTCGGTGCCGAGGCCGCCTCGAAGCTGCTCTACCTCGTGGATCCCCGCGTCGTCAGCGGCTCCGCCTGGGTCACCGGCGCCAACGAGGCCGGCAAGCACGTCTTCGGCCTGGTCGCTGGCCGGGACTTCGGCTGGGACGGCATCATCGAGTGCACCGAGGTGCGCGCCGGCGACGAGGCCCCCGACGGATCGGGCCCGCTGGAAACCGCCCGCGGCATCGAAATGGGCCACATCTTCCAGCTCGGCCGCAAGTACGCCGAAGCCCTGGACCTCAAAGTCCTGGACCAGAACGGCAAACAGGTCGTCGTGACCATGGGTTCTTACGGCGTCGGTGTCACCCGAGCGGTGGCCGCCCTGGCCGAGTCCAACCACGATGACAAGGGCCTGATCTGGCCCCGGGCCGTGGCGCCGGCCGACGTCCACGTCGTCGCGGTGGGCCGCGGCGAGGAGATCTTCGCGGCCGCCGAAAAGCTGTCCCTGGAACTGGAGGCCGCCGGCCTCGAGGTCATCTATGACGACCGCCCCAAGGTATCCCCGGGCGTCAAGTTCGGCGACGCCGAGCTCGTCGGCGTCCCGACCATCCTCGCCGTCGGGCGCGGGCTGGTGGACGGCCTCGTGGAGATCAAGGACCGTCGCAGCGGCGAGGCCGAGAACGTGGCCGTGGACAAGGCTGTCGACCACGTAGTCAACGCCGTCCGCAACAACTGACGCGCCACGGGCGTTGCAGGGGATGGTTTCCGGCCTTGAATCGATCCAGCTCGCCACGCTGATCCTCGTGGTGGTCGCCGGGTTCGCTGCCGGCTGGGTCGACGCCGTGGTGGGCGGCGGGGGACTGATCCAGCTCCCGGTCATGCTCCTTGTCCCCGGAATCACCCCGGTGCAGGCGCTGGCGACGAACAAGATGGGGTCCATCTTCGGCACCACCACCAGCGCGGTGACCTTCTACCGGCGCGTCGGACCGGACCTGCGCACCGCCGCGCCAATGGCGGTCATTGCGCTGGCCGGCAGCTTCGGCGGGGCCGTGCTGGCAGCGACCCTGCCGGCGAGCGTGTTCAAGCCGATCATCGTCGCGGCGCTGGTCGCCGTCGCGCTGTTCACCGCGCTCCGCCCCAACGTGGGCGGGCTGACCCGGCTGCGGCACGACGGCCACCGGCACTATGTGGTGGCCTGCCTGATCGGCGCCGTGATCGGCTTCTACGACGGCATGATCGGCCCGGGCACCGGATCGTTCCTGATCATCGCGCTGGTCTCCGCGATGGGCTATGCCTTCCTGGAAGCCAGCGCCAAGGCGAAGATCGTCAACATGGCCACGAACGCCGGCGCCCTGCTGTTTTTCCTGCCGCACGGATCGCTGCTCTGGGGCCTCGGCCTGGTCCTGGGCGCCGCCAACATGGCCGGCGGCTACCTCGGCGCCCGGACCGCCGTCAGCCGGGGCAGCAAGTTCATCCGGATCGTCTTCCTCGTGGTGGTGGGGGCACTCATCATCAAACTCGGCTCCGACGTCTGGCAGGACGTCATCGGCTAACACCCTGCCCGGAAGGCACTGCCCTGCGCCTGGCCGCCGGCGTAGCATGCAGCTATGTCAGCACCTGAAGAGCGCTACGACGATGCCCTGGCAGCCGCGTCCCGGCACGCACGCCAGTGGCTGGAGAGCCAGGATACGCGGCACGTCGGCCCGCGCGTCACCGCGGCCGACCTCGCGGCGGACTTCGGCGGCCCGCTGCCCCGGGAAGGCACCCCGGCAGCAGAGGTGGTGGACTACCTGGCAACCAAGGCCGAACCCGGGCTGATGGCGATGCCGTCCGGACGGTTCTTCGGCTGGGTCATCGGCGGCACCCTGCCGGCCGCGCTGGCCGCGGACTGGCTGGTCAGCGCCTGGGACCAGAACGCCGGACTGCGCTTCGCCACCCCCGCCACGGCCGCCATCGAGGAAGCCGCAGGCAAATGGCTGCTGGAACTGCTGGGGCTTCCCGAAGAGTCCGACGTCGGCTTCGCCACCGGCGCCACCATGGCCAACTTCACCGGCCTGGCCGCGGCACGGTGGCGCCTGATGTCCGACGCCGGCTGGGACCTCGACGCCGACGGCCTCGCCGGGGCGCCCCGGATCCGCTGCTTCGTGGGCCAGGAACGGCACGACACGATCGACCTCGGACTCCGGTACCTGGGGCTCGGCCGGCCCACGGTCGTCCCCGCGGACGCGCAGGGCCGCATCGACCCGGCGGAACTGGACTCCGCCCTGGACCGCGCCCGGGCCGACGGCGCCGCCGAGGCCCCCGGCGGCGCCGGGTCGGTCCGCACGCCGCTGCTGGTCTGCCTGCAGGCCGGGAACCTGCACTCCGGCGCCTTTGATCCCTTCCAGGAGGCCATCGCCGTCGCCAAAGCCCACGGCGCCTGGGTCCATGTGGACGGGGCGTTTGGCCTCTGGGCTGCCGCCGTGCCGGAGCTCGCAGCCCTGACCGCCGGCCTGCAGGGCGCCGACTCCTGGGGCACCGACGCCCACAAGACCCTCAACGTGCCCTACGACTGCGGGATCGCGGTGGTCCGCGACGCCCGGGCGCTGCGGGCGGCCATGGGCGTGCACACCAGCTACCTGATCCAGGACACGGACGGTGCGGCCGACCCCTTCGAGACGGTTCCGGAGCTGTCCCGCCGGGCCCGCGGGGTGCCGGTCTGGGCCGCGCTGAAATCGCTCGGCCGGGACGGTGTGGCCGCCCAGGTCCGCGGGCTCGTGCTGCACGCCGGGCAACTGGCGCAGCAGCTCTCCGCGCTGGACGGCGTCGAGGTGCTCAACGACGTCGACTACACCCAGGTCTCGCTGGCCTTCGGCGACGACGCCACGACCCGGGCGGTGACGGCTCGGATCATCGCCGACGGGCGCGTCTGGATGTCCGGTTCACGCTGGCGGGACCGGGACATCCTGCGGATCTCGGTGAGCAACTGGAGCACGGACGACGCCGACGTGGCGGTCGCCGTCGACGCCGTGCGCGACGCCTTGGCGGCGGTCCGGGAACACGAAACCAGCTAGCCCAACCGTCCTCCGGGGGCTCAGGGTTCGCCGGGGGCCGGCAGGTCCTGCGGGGCCGGCAGGCCGGCGAGAGTGTTCCCGGCGAGGGTACTGGCCACCCACAGGGAGCGGGCCAGGTCCCCGCCGTGGTTGCGTTCCGTCGCGTAGCACAGGGCGTTCTCCACCTCGCGGGCCAATGCCCACTGCCGGGCGGTCTCGCCGTCGAGCCCGGCGGCGGCGCTGAAGTCGAGGCAGCGGGCCAGCAGGGCCTTGCGGGGGTCGGTGCAGGGCAGCTCGGCCAGCCGGTTCCACAGCAGCGGCGCCACCGCGAACTCCGCCTCGCCGACCATGGGTTGCGGGTCGATCGCCTTGAAGTCCGCGGCTGTGAATCCTGCGGCTGTGAATCCTGCGGGGCCGGGCCCCGCCGGGGCGTCCGGACAGGCGAGGACGTTCAGGAAATGCAGATCGGTGTGCACCAGAACGTCCGTGCCGGACCGCCGGCCGACGGCGCCACGGGTCTGGCAGACCTCCAGGGCCGCCTCCAGCAGCCAGCGCGGGAACGGCCGGCCCAGCCGCTCCCAGCTCTCCGGCAGTTCATCGCTCCACTGCTCGGCGCGGGCCGCCACCTGGCCGAACTCGCGCCACTGCGGCCGGCTGTCCGGCGGGAGGCTAAGCTGGCGGACCAGGCCGCCCCAGACGCCCGCGGCGGCGTCCAGCGGCAGGTCCTGCAGCGAGCGGCCGCCGTCGAGCCGTTCAAGCAGCAGGGCGCCCGCGTCCGGTTCGGCCGCAAGGGCCTGGACGGCGCCCCGGCCGCCCCACAGCTCAAGGGCGTGGCGTTCGGCCAGGGCCTCCTCGTGCGGAAAGGCGAGCTTCAGGACCGCCGTACCGGCACCCGGCGCCGGGTCCGGCTCGCCGCGGTCGGAAGCGCGCTGGCGTACCGGGACCACGATGGCGCCGTGGCCGTGCCATGGCAGGCCGCCGGGAGCCAGATCAGGCACAAGCTGCCATTGCTCCATGCAGCGTCCGATCAGCCGGGGGAGGGCCGCCAGCCAGGCCCGGCCCTCGCTGCTGACGCCGTAACGGCGGGTGAGCTCGGGCGGGATCGGGACGGCTGCAGGTGTGGTCATCGCCTCCAGCGTAGTTCCACCGGAGTTCCGGCGGAGTTCCAGCCGGTCACGCGGCGATGCCGCTGGCGCCAAGCCAGCTGCCGATCAGGAAGGTCGCCACCAGCGCGGCGGCACCGCCGATTACCACCCGGATGGCCGCTTTCATCTTGGAGCCGCCGCCGATCCAGGCACCGATGGCCCCGGTGGCCGCCAGCGCAATGAGTACCGCCGCGAAGGTCAGCGGGACCCGGATGTTTTCCGGCGGCAGCAAGATGGCGAGCATCGGCAGGATGGCGCCGATCAGGAAGGCGATGGCGGAGGCGAACGCCGCATGCCAGGGGCTGACGATGTCCGTCTCGTCGATGTGCAGTTCGGCGGACAAGTGCGCGCCGAGGGCATCGTGCGCCGTCAGTTCCGTGGCGACCTGCTGGGCGGTTTCCGGGCTGAGGCCCTTGCCCTGGTAGATAGCGGCCAGCTCGGCCAGTTCCTCCTCGGGCTGTTCGGCCAGCTCGCGGCGTTCCTTCTCGATCAGCGCGTGCTGGCTGTCCTTCTGGCTGCTCACCGACACGTACTCACCCAGTGCCATCGAGATGGCGCCGCCAACCACGCCCGCGGCGCCGGCGATGAGGATCGGGCCCGAATCGGTGGTCACACCGGCGACGCCGACCACAATGGCGGCGACCGAGACGATGCCGTCATTCGCGCCCAGAACGCCGGCGCGGAGCCAGTTCAGCCGCTGTGCAATGTCTTCGTGGTGGGGCTCGTTGTCATGAAAGGCTGCTACGCCACTGGTTTCCATTCCTACAGCAAATCATCAGCGGACGCGGCAGGCCAGTATTGGAAGGCTAAGCAAGGTAAGCCGGACCTTCGCCGGGGACGGTGTCAGCCGGCGGGCAGCGTGGGGAACGACGCCGGATCCACGGCCAGGCCCGGCATGGGGCCCGGAGTTGCGCCCCAGAGGGCGGCCCGCCGGGCGGCGCCGAGCAGCCCCGCGATGGCCCATTGGCGGGTGCCGCCGTCACTGAGGGCCACGAGATCGCCGTAGGCGGGCAGCGACGCGGACTCCAACGCGGCCAGGCCGTCGCCGGGCGAGGCCAGGAACGCCGGGTCAAGGGCGTAGCCGGGCTCCCGCGGCGGGATCGGGCCGCAGTGCGAGCGGCTCAGGGATTCGACGCCGGCCAGGAGCGCCTCGTGGCGTGCCAGCTGCTCGGCGGCCGCCTTCGCGGCGGCGCCGTCCAGGCGGGTCAGCGCCACCTGATAGCCGTAGACGGTTTCCGACTCGTTGCTGTTCAGCGCCGCCAGCGCCCCCGGCAGCCCGGCAGCTGTCCCGCCGCTGCTGGCCGGGGCGGCCGACGGCGTAACGCTGGCCGCGGGGCATGATCCGGCCGCCGGGGTCGGGCCCGCCGGCCCCGGGTCGGGCGATCCGGCCGCCGGGTCCGGGGCGCCGGCTGCGGCGGCGAGGGCGGTGGACTGGAGTAGTTGGGCGGTTCCGACAGCGGCCAGGAGCCTGGCCATCCCGCCGTCGGCCGCGGCGGCGTCGGCGAGCCGCTGCCGGCCGCTGCTGGCGAGGGCCGAAGCCAGTCCGGCGGAGGTGGCCGGTGCGGAAGGCAGCGACGGGGTCGCCGAGCCGGCCCCCGGAGCCTGGCCGGGGCGCAGCAGGGCCCGGGCTTGGGTTGTCAGCAAACTCACAGTCTGCGTCAGGGCAGACCGGGCGCCCCCGGCCGGGGAGCCCTCCGCCGGGGCGGCGGAGCCAGGGGCGGCCGCGGCTTCCAGCTGTTCGCCGGCGTCCCGCAATTGCAGGGCGTCGGCCAGTGCCGCGGCGCGGGCCCGCTCGGACACGGGCGGTTCCCGCGGTTCCGGCGGATTTCCGGGCTTGAACACCAGGCCCAGGCTGACCACGACGAGGGCCAGGCAAACGAGGAGGGCGATGCGCGGAAGGTGCCGTGGGAGCCGGACCCGCCGTCGTTCTTCCCCGCTGTCGTCTTTCACAACAGACCATGTTGTCATGCCGGACGAAAACCGGGGTGCACCACGACGGCGGGAATATCGCTAGGCTAGTAGGCACAACATCATCTAGCAGGAGGCGGGCGGCATCATGACCAACGCAGAAGCCACGACTTCGACAGACCGGACCGGGACGGGGAAGGCTGACGCCGCACCCGCGCACAATCCGGAGGCCGAACGCCTGCACGCCCTGCTCGAGCCTGCAGTCCTGGCGAACCGGTTGTACCTGGAGGAAGTTTCCATCCACGTAGCCGGCGCCAACCGGGTGGTCCACGTTGTGGTGGACCTGCCGCAGGAGGAGACCGGCGGCGTCAGTCTTGACGTGATCGCCGAGATTTCCAAGACCCTCTCCGACGTCCTGGACAACGATCCGAGCACCGACTCGCGCCCCTACGATCTCGAGGTGTCCTCGCCCGGGGTGGGGCGGCCGCTTACCGAGGAAAGGCACTGGCACCGCGCCCGCGGGCGCCTGGTCACCGTCAAGGTGATCCAGGACGACAACGTCACCGGCCGCATCCAGTCCGTGGACGACGGCGGCGTGACCCTGGTCCCGGAGCTGGCGGTCAAAAAGGGCATGAAGCCCAAGCAAGGCGAACCCGTCAAGCTTCCTTTCGACAGGATCCGCAGTGGAAAAGTCGAGATAGAGTTCAGCCGCCTCGAAGAGGCCGGCCTGGAGAACGACAATGGACCTTCCGAGGAGGCCTAATGGATATTGACATGAGCGCACTGAGACTCCTGGAGCGTGAGCGCGAAATCCCGCTGGATCTCCTGATTCCGACCATCGAGCAGGCCCTGCTGGTGGCCTACCACAAGACGCCCGGGGCCTTCGAGAAGGCGCGCGCTGAGCTGGACCGCAAGAGCGGCCACGTGACCATCTGGGCCACCGAGATCGACGACGACGGCGCGCCCATCGGCGAGTTCGAGGACACCCCGGCCGGCTTCGGCCGGATCGCGGCGAGCACCGCGCGGCAGATCATCCTGCAGCGCCTCCGCGACGCCGAGGATGACAACGTGCTGGGCCAGTTCAAGGGCCGCGAAGGCGAACTCGTGGCCGGCACCATCCAGCAGGGCAACAACCCGCACATGATCCAGGTGAACCTCGGAACGGTGGAGGCGCTGCTGCCGCCGCCCGAGCAGGTTCCCGGCGAGAAGTACACCCACGGCAACCGGCTCCGCGCGTTCGTGATCGACGTGCACCGCGGCACCAAGGGTCCCTCCATTACGCTGTCCCGGTCCCACCCGGGGCTGGTCCGGAAGCTCTTCGAACTCGAAGTTCCGGAGATCGCCGACCGCTCGGTCGAGATTGTGGCGCTGGCCCGCGAGGCCGGCCACCGCACCAAGATCGCGGTGAAGGCGAACGTCCCCGGCGTCAACGCCAAGGGTGCCTGCATCGGCGAAATGGGCTCTCGGGTCCGCGCCGTGATGACTGAGCTGAACGACGAAAAGATCGACATCGTCGATTACAGCGACGAACCCGCAGCGTTCATCGCCAGCGCACTCTCGCCGTCGCGCGTGAATTCGGTCACGATTACGGACGAGGCCACCCGGTCCGCCCGCGTGGTGGTGCCGGACTACCAGCTGTCGCTTGCGATCGGCAAGGAGGGCCAAAACGCCCGCCTTGCTGCCAAGCTGACCGGCTGGCGGATCGACATCGTCTCCGACGCCGCGGAGAACCGCGACAAGTAGCCGCGGCAAGTATTGGCAGGGACGCCGCCCGGCGGCGTCCCTGCACCGCGCCCTGTTCGGTGCCCGGTAGGCCTGGTTTCGGGCGGCAGCCCCCGACGCCGCCGGAAAAGGGGCTAGAATAGACATGACCGCGCCTAACGGCCGGTGTCCTTGTGCCTCAAGCGCGTCCGGGTTTTTCCCGGAAGCCACGGGGCCGGCAGATTGCGTACTGGCAGGAAGATACTCGTAGTGGCAGAAGTGCAACACCTCGGGAATCAGCCGCAGCGCACCTGTATCGGATGCCGGAAGCAGGGTCTGCGGTCGGAGCTACTCCGGCTCGTTGCCGACGCCAGCGGTTCATCCGCTGTCGTGCTGGATGAACGACGCCGGATGGCTGGCAGGGGAGCATGGCTGCACCCCAGCGAAAAGTGCCTGGCACTGGCGGTCAAACGTCGAGCGTTCGGACGCGCCCTTAGCGGCGCTGCCCTGACCGCCGACGTCGAACGCCGGATCATGGCAGGCACGCGAGCTGCGGGCACCCCGGTGCCCGCAGCAACAACCGTCCAACCTGAAAGCGGGTCAGAAAACTGATGGAAACCCGATGAGTTCCCAGCGATGAGTGCGCAACGATGACAACTTTGTTGCGCTCTGCAATGGGCCTTTCAGCTGCACTCGCGGCGGAGGCCCGCAGTAAGAAGTAGACGGTTCGTGCCTGGCTCGGTGCGGACCGAGACAGGAGAAATGTGGCCAAGGTCCGCGTACATGAGCTTGCTAAAGAGCTCGGTATTACTTCCAAAGATGCAGTAACCAAACTGCAGGAACTGGGCGAATTCGTTCGCTCCGCCTCTTCCACCATTGAGGCCCCCGT
>JAPLAM010000099.1 GCA_026393275.1 Arthrobacter sp. | reverse complement strand
TTGACCAGGACATCCTCCGGCACGTCCACCCCGGATTTGAGGACCACGTAGCCGCTGGGGCGCTGGCCCTTGAGCGGGTCGTTGAGGCCGATCACCGCGCATTCGGCGACGGCCGGGTGCTGGCCGATCACCTGCTCCATGGCGCCGGTGGAAAGCCGGTGGCCGGCAACGTTGATGATGTCGTCGGTGCGGCCCATCACGAAGAGGTAGCCGTCCTCGTCCTGGTAGCCGGAGTCGCCGGTGGCGTAGCCGCCCTCGAAGGCCTGCAGGTAGGAGGAGATGTAGCGTTCGTCGTTGCGCCAGAGGGTGGCCAGGGTGCCGGGCGGCAGCGGCAGCCCCAGGACAATGTTGCCCTCGGTGCCGGGTTCGACTTCCTCGCCGGAGCCGTCGAGGATCCGCAGCCTGAAGCCGGGCATCGGAACACTTGGCGAGCCGGCCTTGATCGGCAGGCTGTCGAGGCCGCGCGGGTTGGCGCAGATGGCCCAGCCCGTCTCGGTCTGCCACCAGTGGTCCACCACCGGGACGCCCAGGACGCGGGAGGCCCAGTGGAAGGTATCGGTGTCCAGCCGTTCGCCGGCGGCAAACAGGGTCCGCAGGCTGGAGATGTCGTAGTTCTCAAGCAGTTTCGCCTCGGGGTCGGCCTTCCGGATGGCCCGCAGCGCGGTGGGCGCCGTGAACAGGACATTGACCTTGTGGTCCTGGATGACCCGCCAGAACGCGCCCGCGTCGGGCGTGCCGACGGGCTTGCCTTCGTAGAGCACGGTGGTGGCGCCGGCCAGCAGCGGCCCGTAGACGATGTAGGAATGGCCCACCACCCAGCCGACGTCGGAGGCGGTCCACATCACGTCGCCGGGGCCGACGTCGTAAATGTTTTCCAGGGTCCAGCGCAGGGCGACGGCGTGGCCGCCGTTGTCCCGGACCACCCCCTTGGGCGCGCCGGTGGTTCCCGAGGTGTAGAGGATGTAGAGCGGGTCCGTGGCCTGCACGTCCACGGGTGCGGCGGGCTCGGCGGACGCCATGGCGGTGTCCCAGTCCAGCCAGCCGGCGTGGTCGGCCACGGAGGCCGCGAAGCCTTCCCTGCCCTTGACCAGTACCGGGGTGTCCGCTGCGCCGGCCAGCTCGAGCGCCTCCGCGACGGCCGGCAGGTACTCGATCCGGCGGGAGGGTTCGATCCCGCCGGAGGCGGTGACCACGGCGGCGGGGGCGGCGTCCCGGATGCGGGCGGCGAGTTCCTTGGGGGCGAAGCCGCCGAAGACCACCGAGTGGATCGCGCCGAGCCGGGCCGTGGCCAGCATGGCGATGGCGGCTTCCGGGATCATCGGCATGTAGATCACCACGCGGTCGCCTTTGCCCACGCCGCGGCTGCGCAGCACGCCGGCGAAGCGGGCAACGAGGTCGGTGAGTTCTGCGTAGCTGAAGCGCTGTTGCGTGCCGAGCATGGCGGAGTCGTAGATCAGGGCGTCCTGCGCTCCGCGTCCCTCAGCCACGTGCCGGTCGAGGGCGTTGTAGCAAGTGTTCAGCACGCCGTCGGGGAACCAGTCGTAGAGCGGTGCCCGGCCGGAGTCGAGGGCGCGGGCCGGAGGCGTGCTCCAGGCGACCTTGGCGGCGGCCCCGAGCCAGAAGTCCTCCGGCTGCTCAACGCTGCGCTCGTAGCTGTCCCGGTAGCTTGTGGTGACCATGAAGTAATCCCGTCCACGACGTTGTGATGCAGCTCATGGTAGCCCGATGCGCGGCCCACGGCAAGGGTTATGTATACAGAGAACGCCTGAATGGCCGTGTTTTGCCCGAAAAGCTAGGCTAATGGTCGGATTGTGTATACACTGAGGGGGTTGGCCGAGGAAGGAGACAGCATGCGCGCCAGCGACAAGGCCTACGCGGCCCTGCGCGACGACATCATCGAATGGCGTCTCCTGCCCGGGACCGTCCTCGCCGAGGTGGAGCAGTCCGAACGGCTCGGAATCTCGCGCACGCCGCTCAGGGAAGCCCTGAGCCGGCTCACCGCGGAGGGCCTGACGACGACGGCGGGCGGCCGCGGCGTCGTCGTTACCGACATCTCCCTCGAGGACATCGACGAACTCTTCGAACTGCGCGAAACCCTTGAGGGCAAGGCCGCCGCACTCGCCGCCGAACGCGGCGACGCCGCGACCTTCGAGCAGCTGCGGCGCGAACTGCTGCGCGCACCGGAGCTGATCAACGGCACCGACCCCGCCCGGCACGACTACTACGGCCTGGTCGGGCGGCTCGACGCCGCCATCGACGCCGCGATCTCCAATTCCTATCTGGCCCAGGCCATGCGCAGCCTGCGCGTGCACCTGGTCCGGGTGCGCCGGCTGGCGGCCGACGACGCCGCCCGGCTCACCGCCGCGGCGGCGGAGCACGCCGCCATCGCCGAGGCGATCGCGGCCGGCAACCCGCGGCTCGCCGAGGCCGCCACCACCCTTCATCTGCACCGAAGCCTTTCCCACGTCAAAGCAACCCACGTACCTCACCAGAAGGAGCACCATGGTTAAGGAACACCACGTCCGCGTCTACAAGAGCGAGGAAAACCTGGCCCGCGAGGACCAGCTCGCCTACAAGATCGCCAAGGTGGCCGCTGATCCCGTCGCGGTCTCCGACGAGGTCACCGACATGGTGATCAACCGCGTCATCGACAACGCCTCGGTGGCAATCGCCTCGCTGAACCGGGCCCCCATCGTCGCGGCGCGCGCCCAGGCGCTTTCCCACGGCCCCACCACCGGCGGCAAGGGCTCGAAGGTCTTCGGCATCGACGAGCGCGTCGCCGTCGAATGGGCCGCCTGGGCCAACGGCGTCGCGGTCCGCGAACTCGACTACCATGACACCTTCCTCGCCGCGGAGTACTCCCACCCCGGCGACAACATCCCGCCGATCCTCGCGGTAGCCCAGCACGTCGGCGCCAGCGGCCAGGACCTGATCCGCGGCATCGCCACCGGCTACGAGATCCAGGTCAACCTGGTCAAGGCCATCAGCCTGCACAAGCACAAGATCGACCACGTGGCCCACCTGGGCCCCTCCGCGGCCGCCGGCATCGGCACCCTGCTGGGCCTGGAGGTCGAGACGATCTTCCAGTCCATCGGGCAGGCGCTGCACACCACCACCGCCACGCGGCAGTCCCGCAAGGGTGAAATCTCCACTTGGAAGGCCCACGCCCCGGCCTTCGCGGGCAAGATGGCGATTGAATCCGCCGACCGCGCCATCCGCGGCCAGACCTCCCCCGTGCCCATCTACGAGGGCGAGGACGGTGTGATCGCGTGGATGCTGGACGGTCCCGACGCCTCCTACACCGTGCCGCTGCCCGAGGACGGCGAAACCAAGCGCGCCATCATGGACACTTACACCAAGGAGCACTCGGCCGAATACCAGGCGCAGGCGTGGATCGACCTGGCCCGCAAGCTGCACGGCGAACACCCCGAGGTCACCGACCCGGCCAACGTGGAGTCCGTGCTGATCAAGACCAGCCACCACACCCACTACGTGATCGGCTCCGGCGCCAACGATCCGCAGAAGTACAGCCCCACGGCCAGCCGCGAGACCCTGGACCACTCCATCCCCTACATCTTCACCGTCGCCCTGCAGGACGGCGCCTGGCACCACGTTGATTCCTACGCCCCGGAACGTGCGGCGCGCCCGGACACCGTGGAACTCTGGCACAAGGTCACCACGGTCGAGGACCCGGAATGGACCCGCCGCTACCACTCCCTGGACATCGCGGAGAAGGCCTTCGGCGGCTCCGTCGAGATCACGCTCAAGGACGGCACCGTCATCACCGACCAGATCGCCGTCGCGGACGCGCACCCGCTGGGCGCCAGGCCGTTCGCCCGGGAACAGTACGTCAACAAGTTCCGCACCCTCGCCGCCGGCCTCGTCGCCGACGAAGAGATCGAGCGTTTCCTGGCCGCTGCCGCGCGGCTTCCCGAGCTCGCCGCCGGCGAACTCGACCAGCTCAACATCAAGGCGGCCGACGGCGTGATCGACCTGGCCGCCGCACCGAAGGGACTCTTCTAATGCTGTATTCGAAGACGACGCCGGAGCAGAAGCGGATCCGCTTCCGGGAGCTGCTGGCGTCCGGCACCATCGCCCAGTTCCCGGGGGCCTTCAACCCGCTCTCGGCCCGGTTGATCGAGGAGAAGGGATTTGCCGGCGTCTACATCTCCGGCGCGGTCCTCGCGAACGACCTCGGCCTGCCGGACATCGGCCTGACCACGCTCACGGAGGTGGCCACCCGGGCCGGGCAGATTGCCCGGATGACGGACCTGCCCTCGATCGTCGACGCCGACACCGGCTTCGGCGAACCGATGAACGTGGCGCGGACCGTCCAGGAGCTCGAGAACGCCGGCCTGGCCGGCCTGCACATCGAGGACCAGTTCAACCCGAAGCGCTGCGGCCACCTCGACGGCAAGAACGTCGTGGACCTGGACACCGCCACCAAGCGGATCCGGGCCGCGGCCGACGCCCGCCGGGATCCCAACTTCCTGATCATGGCCCGCACCGACATCCGGGCCACGGACGGCCTGGCGGCGGCGCAGCAGCGGGCCAAGGCCCTGGTGGAGGCCGGCGCGGACGCGATCTTCCCGGAAGCCATGAAGGACCTCAGCGAATTCCAGGCGATCCGCGACGCGGTGGACGTGCCGATCCTGGCCAACATGACCGAGTTCGGCAAGAGCGCACTGTTCACCGTGGACGAGCTGGCCGGCGTCGGCGTCAACATGGTCATCTACCCGGTGACGCTGCTCCGTAGTGCCATGGGCGCTGCGGAGCGTACGCTGGAATCGATCCAATCCGACGGCACCCAGGAGGCACAGGTTTCGAGCATGCTGACCCGTGCACGGCTCTACGACCTCGTCGACTACGAGGCCTATAACCGCTTTGACACCGGGGTGTTCAACTTCCAGATCCCCGGCAGCTGACACCCCCACCGGACTTCCGGCCCCCGGCCGGTCAACAGGCGTTAGGAACAAAGGAGTTTCAGCATGGCTGAAAATGAGATCAAGAAGGGCCTTGCCGGCGTCGTGGTGGATTACACCGCGGTGTCCAAGGTCAATCCGGACACGAATTCCCTGCTCTACCGCGGCTACCCCGTCCAGGAGCTGGCCGCCAAGTGCAGCTTCGAGGAAGTGGCCTACCTGCTGTGGAACGGCGAGCTGCCGACCGATGGGCAGCTGGCCGAGTTCACCGCCAAGGAGCGTGCCGGCCGCGCCCTGGATCCGGTGGTCAAGCAGGTCATCGACGCGCTGCCGCTGACCGCGCACCCGATGGATGTCTGCCGCACGGCGGCGTCCGTGATGGGTGCCCGGCACCCGCTCGCCGAGGACTCCACCCGCGAGGCCAACATGGCGAAGGCGGTGGACCTGTTCGCGGCGATGCCCGCGGTGGTCGCCTACGATCAGCGCCGACGCCACGGCCAGGAGCTGCTGGAGCCCCGCGAGGACCTGGGCTACTCCGCCAACTTCCTCTGGATGTCCTTCGGCGAGGAGCCGGTCCAAGAAGTCGTCGAGGCCTTCAACGTCTCGATGATCCTGTACGCCGAGCACTCCTTCAACGCCTCGACCTTCACGGCACGGGTGATCACCTCGACGCTTTCGGACCTGCACTCGGCCGTGACCGGCGCGATCGGGGCGCTCAAGGGGCCGTTGCACGGCGGCGCGAACGAAGCCGTCATGCACACCTTCGACGAGATCGGCATCCGGCAGGAAGAGTCGCTCGAAGAGGCGGCAGTCCGGGCCAAGGCGTGGATGGAGGATGCCCTCGCGCACAAGAAGAAGGTTATGGGCTTCGGCCACCGCGTCTATAAGCACGGAGACTCCCGCGTCCCCACCATGAAGGCCGCCCTGGACAAGATGGTCGCGCACTACGGCCGTCCCGAGCTGCTGGGGCTCTACAACGGCCTGGAGACGGCAATGGATGAGGCGAAGGCGATCAAGCCGAACCTCGACTACCCTGCCGGCCCGACCTACCACCTGATGGGCTTCGACACCCCAACCTTCACTCCCCTGTTCGTGGCCAGCCGTATCACCGGCTGGACCGCGCACATCATGGAGCAGCTGGACGCGAACTCGCTGATCCGCCCGCTGAGCCTCTACAACGGCGTTGAAGAACGGCACGTGCCGCAGCACTAGCCACCGTACGACGGCGGGCCGGTCACCTTTTGAAGGTGACCGGCCCGCTTTCATTCTCGGACGTGTCGGGGTTAGCCCGCGGTGACCTTGACCGAAGTGATCATGCGCTTGGCGTTCAGGTACTCGGCGGTCTGCATGTAGGCCCTCGCCGCGTCCATCGACGGGAACGTCTTGGCGCCCTTGCGGTTGGGCACTTGTTCCGTGCCGCCAGCGTTGACCTGGAAGGTGTCGGCGAAGGAGAAAAGCGGTGACCACGTGGGGCCGTTGACGACGTTGTAGAACATGCACGTGGTGCCGTTCTGGCCGGCCGCGAAGCTGGTCAGGCCGTAGGACGCCGTCACGCGGTCGGCTTCCTGGAGGGCACGGAAGGTGAATCGCGGCGTGACCGAACCCTTCGTGGGCTGGTAAGGAATGTCGACTTCAACCGAATCCAGCACTGTGTAGGGCACCGGCCCCTGGCAGGCGCCGCCGATCCCGCCGGACGGCCCGGCGTGCAGGGACGCCACCACCATGCCGGCCTCATCCGAAACGTCAACGTCCACCGCATCGGACCCCGCGCCTTCCGGGGGTACCACCTTCCAGGCCGCAGGGTGCTCGAAACTAACCTTTCCGTCCGGGCTGGTGAAGGTCTGCCAGGAGGCGGCGGGCGGTGCCGTCGCCGCGGAGGTTGTGGGCGGCACGGACGGCACGGATGCCGACGTCGCAACGGTGGGCGACGGCGTCGTGGTCGGCACCGCGGATGCTGTTGGCGCCACCACGCCGGCCGTCGAGCTTGCCGCGGGGTCCGCTGACCCCATGTTGCCGGCCACGGCTACGCCCCCGGCGAAAGCCGCCGCGACGAGGGCAACGGCGCCAACCGCCCAAGGCCAGCGCCGCCGCGCCCGGGCGCCCTTCGCCGGTTCGTCGTCGTAGGCATCCTTGCCCGGAAGGTCGTAATTATTCGAGTCCATGCCCTGCCCCCAAAAAGGTCCGCGTGTGCCGGCCGGAGGGCGAAAACGGTGAGTGGATCGCCGCGGCGGTGTGTCTGATCCCTAGGCTACCGGCCGGGACACGGCGTTGCGGGCACCACCATTCGCGTCGCGGAATGTTTCGGCGCGGAGGCAGGCGTTCACCCCGGCGTTGAGGGATACCGGACGGACGCGACGGTCTCGTTGTCCTCATTCAGGACCACGACGACGTCGACCGCCATGCCTGCCAGCGCGGGCGGCAGCCAGTGCTCCGCATCCTGCCACATCCGTTCGAGCGGCAGCGAGGCGGCGTCGAACCACTCCGGCGATATTTCAGGGCTTTCGGCGGGTTCGCCTTCCCACTGCCGGGTGGTGAAGAGCCGGCACGACATGCTCCATTCGGGTCTCGCCGGAAAGATGAATTCGACGATGCCGGCGTGGGCCAGGTCTTCCTGACGCACCACGACGCCGGCCTCTTCCCAAATCTCGCGGACCACGGCTTCGGCGTCGCTCTCCCCCGGCTCCACGTGGCCGCCGATCCCGACGATCTTTCCGGTCCCGAACCCGGTCCGCTTCAGGCCCAGCAGCACCTCGGTACCGGGCTGCGCGTCGGTGCCATCCTGGGCGCCGGCTCGATCCCGGGCGTCACGGAGCAGGAAGCAGAGGGTGACGGGCGTGAGCTGCATGTGCTCCACCTTATAACCGGCGCGGGGTGCCGCGGCTATCCGGCTGCCGGCCCGTCGCCCACGAGCTGAGGACGCAGTTCGACCGGTATCCCGTTCTGCGCGAATTGCTTGTCCATGGCCTGCTGTGGCGTGAGGCCTTGGTTGTTCGTGGCCTGGAACTCCCAGTTAAAGACGCTGGACCAGGGTTGCCGGACATCGCAGAGGAAACGGCCGTTCTGCAGTTTGGCGATCTTGAACCAGGCGTTGCCGCCGTCGAGCTGGAGTGCCCTGATTCCGTCATCGGAGATGGAGTAGGCGAGCCATCCGCCGGCACAACCCAGCACCGTGTAGTAGCCCTGTTCCGCGGGTGCAATCGGGATGATCGCCCGCACCTGGTCACTGCGCTGCTGGTCGACGTTATCCAGGGTGCAAGCGACACCGCCGGTACTCAAGGCGGCAGGACTCGCTTTCGTGGGAGACGCCGTGGGGGCGGCGCCGGACGGGCTTGGGGACGGGGTGGAGTTGGCGGAGACGGCAGGCGTCGGGCTGCCCGTCTGGGCCGGTCCGGGGGCCGGTTGCGGCATCAGGTTGCCGCCGAGGACAACGGCGGCCACGACAGCCGCGGCGGCAAGGACGGTCGCCGCCGCAGTCCGCATGCGCCTGCGCCGCGCCGGGGTGCGCCCTGCAAGGCTGACAACATTCGGATCGGTGGAGTAGACAATCGAGCTGGCAGGGTGGCTTCCCGGTACCGCGTCGGGTGCTCCCACCCGTGGTTTGGCATCCCTCATGAGTTGTTCGATGCGGTCCATGGCTAGTCCTTCCGTTCGGTCATGAGGTGTGCGGGGGCGGCTTTCGCGAACGCGCGGCGGCCCCGGTGCAGGCGGACCGCGGCCGCCGACGTCGAACATCCCAGTGCTTGGGCCAGCTCAGCGGTGGTCAGATCGTCCCAGTAGCTGAGCATGAGGACCTCGCGGTCGCGCTCCCGGAGCTGCATCAGCACCTCGGCGACGGCTGCCCGTTCTTCCGTGTGTAGCTCGGGGACGTCGGTGCGGGCTTCCTCTTTGAGCCGTTCCACCAGTTCCTGTCGGCGCCGGCGGCCCTTGTACTCGTTCCCGACGACGTTCCGGGCGGTCGCTAGGAGCCACCCGATACCCGGCGGCTCCGGTAGCAGTTTCTCCCAGGCGATCCTGAAGACATCCGCGGCAAGTTCCTCTGCGCGGTGCCCGTCGTTGATACGGCACGCGATGTAGGCGTACACCCGCGCGGAATGCTGGGTGTGCAGGTCAATGAATGCTTGCTCTTTCGCAGCCAACATGTGGTTCCCCCGGACATCGGATGACTTCTTCCTGAAGACTAAGTGTCCCGTCAGGGCGATTTTCTTACACAGACCACTAAGTACCTTCAGGAAACGGTCTTCAGGCAGAATAAACCGATGGCCATCACTCTGCGCGAGCCCACACTTCCCGATGCACCCCAGATCGCTAAACTGCACGTGGCGACTTGGCGGGAAGCTTACTCGCACTTACTGCCGGCAGAGTTCTTCACCGAGGACCACGTCCAAGGCAGACA
The DNA here is from genome assembly GCA_026393275.1 of Arthrobacter sp. Lineage (GTDB taxonomy): Bacteria > Actinomycetota > Actinomycetes > Actinomycetales > Micrococcaceae > Arthrobacter. The sequence continues at coordinate 6,408 of JAPLAM010000099.1, read as the reverse complement.
CGTGATGTGGCACCGGATCCTCGGGAATCCACGCCAGGATTGGAACATCCGAATCGCGGAGCACAACGCACAGGTCGTCGGCTTCGCGTTCGCTGGCCCTAGCTACGGAGGGGAAGGTCAGGACCTCCCCCGTGATCGTCAATTGTTCAGCCTCTACGTGTCAGCCATTCACCACGGAGCCGGCGTGGGGCAGTCCTTGCTGGATGCGGCCGTGGGCGATGGTCCGGCAATGCTTTGGGTTGCCAAGGACAATCCCCGTGCGGTCGCTTTCTATCGTCGCAATGGGTTTGCGTTCGACGGAACCGAGCAAACCGATCCCGGTGCTCCGCGGATCGTCGACGCCCGGATGCTGAGGTAGGGAAAAGGCGCTGAGGTAGGAACCCGGGGTGATTGGGTCGCCCGGTTAAGCGCCGCCACGGGCCGGCTAGGCGCAACGGAGCAGGGTGCTTTCCGGCATATGGTGCCCGGCCGCGAACAAGTGCCAGTCCGGGAAGGGATCCTCAGGCAGCTCGGCCCCAGGACCTGGCTCGAGGTACTGTCCGGGATCCGGGGGTGGCTCCGCTTCGGGCTCCCACCCTAAATCTTGGACTTGGCTCATATCCGCAGCCACAGCGGCCGGCGGCCAGTGGGGTGGTTCCCAGTCCTGGTGTTCGCTGGGGTAGGTCCGTCCTGATGGTGAGGTCCACCCGGGAGGGTCGTTCTTGGTCGCTGCGGTGGGTCTCCACGAGGTGGCGTGTTTGAGGCGGTGGTGTTTGCGGCAGGGCTGGCCCAGGTTGGTGATCCCGGTGGTCCCGCCGTCGGCCCACGCCAGCAGGTGGTCTGCGTCGTTGTCCAGCGAGGCGTTGTTGCAGCCCGGGAACGGGCATTTGCCGTCGCGCAGGCGCAGCCACTGCCGCAGGGCCTTAGGGACCCGGTAGCTGGTCCGGCCGATCTCCAGCGGGGCGCCGTCGCGGGGGTCGGTCAGGACCCGGTACAAAGAATCGGGGCCGTCACTGATGAGGCGGCGGGCCATCGACGGCGGGATCGGGCCGTGACCGTCCAGCGTCGCCGGTTCCTCCGTGCAGCCGAGCAGGGACATGACGGGAACGGTGATCAGGACCTGGGCCCGGGGAGACGGCACACCCCCGGTCAGAGCCATGCCGCCGTCGCCAGTTGCGCCGTCAGGCGTGCGGGAGTCAGCGCCGCCGCGCAGCAGCCACGTCGAGGCGACGTCGGCGCGGAGCTGGGTCAGGGTGCGGGACTCCGCCGGGCCTTGCAGGCTGCGGGCGGCAGCGGTTGCGCGTTCCCAGATCCCTGCGGCGGTATCGGCAGGCAGGTAGGCGGATAGCCAGGCCATGCCGTCCCGGTCCGGGCAGTATTCGATCCGCCGGTTCTCGGCACTTTTGGCGTGGCGTCTCTCGATGCTGACCGTGTGGTGACGTTCTCGCCAGGCGCGTGCCTTCGCCCGGAACCTGCCCGGGACGAGCTCCCCGGCCGGGCATCCGCGGGCGGGGTTGGGCGCGTCGGGGTCCAGGAAGTGCGCTTCCAGCGCGGCCGCACTCGCCGGGTCCAGATTCGCGGTTTCGTCCACGACGATCCTGGCGTGCTGCCAAGAGATCGTTCCGGCCTGCAGGGCTCGCAGGGTCAGCGGCAGCGCCGCCGTCAAGGTCCGGGCTTCGGACATCAGCGCCCCGGCGGCCCGTTCGCTCACGGTCAGGACGCAGGCGAGCTCGGAGACGGTGGCCATCTCCCGCGCGGTGCACTCCTGCGGGGATCGCGCCGGCGGCGCCAGGGCGTCGGCCACCCGGGCGTACTCAGCGGTCAGCCGAACCTTCAACGCCGCCATCCGAGCCTCCCACCGGGCGGCCTCGGTCAGGGCGTCCAGGCAGTCATCGGCCAGTCTCCGCAGCGGATCGGTGGGCTCGACGCCTTCGTCCATAAGAGCATCCAAAGCAGCAGCGGACGCGGTGACGGCCGCCAGGGCCTCCCGGGTCTCCGCACTCCAAGCCGATCCGCTCTCCATAACCCCACACTAGAAGCAGGCACCGACAATTAACGAAGCGACCACGACTAGGTCCAGACACACCGCCGCCGAGCGAAAAGCAAGGTGAGGAGGAGGGGAAGTCGGGCCGATGGCCCGGAGCAGCCGGCAAGCGGCCAGCAACGGCGTCCCTCGCGGAAGCGCCTGCCTCAGCCCAGCGCCCTCGGGTGCGCGGCGGCGTAGATTTCCCGCAGTGTGTCCGCCGTGACCAGCGTGTAAACCTGTGTAGTGGTCACGGAAGCGTGGCCCAGGAGCTCCTGGACTACGCGCACGTCCGCCCCGCCTTCGAGCAGATGGGTGGCGAAGGAGTGCCGCATTGTGTGGGGGGATACGTCCTTGGTGATGCTGGCTTTCTCCGCTGCCGCCTTGAGGATGGTCCAGGCGCTTTGCCGGCTGATACGCCCGCCCCGCGCATTGAGAAACAGCGCCGGGGTGCCCTTGCCCTTCGCGGCCAGCAGGGGCCGTCCGCGGACCAGGTAGGCGTCCACGGCGCGCGCTCCGAAGGATCCCAGCGGTACCAGCCGCTCCTTGGAGCCCTTGCCGAAGAGTCGGACGATGGCGGGACCGGCTCTGCCGGGACCCGCGCCGCCGGGTTCTTCGTCCCCTTGCAGTGAGATATCGTCGACGTCCAGGCCCACCGCCTCGCTGATGCGTGCACCGGTGGAATAGAGGAACTCGAGCAGGGCGCGGTCACGGAGGCCGGTTGCCGTGTCCGTCCCGACTGCTTCAAGGATGCGGGTGACCTCATCGACCGTTATGGCCTTGGGCAGGCGTTTGCCCGGCATCGGCGGGTGCACATCACTGGCAGGGTCGGTGGGTGTGACGCCTTCCAGCGCCCAGAACTTGTGCAGCCCACGGACTGCGACGACGGTGCGGGCAGCGGAGCGCACGCCCAGGGCGGAGCCGCCGTCGGACCCGTCGGAGAGTGCCTGAACGAAAGCCGTCACATCTCGCCGGGTGATCTCCTCGGGACGACGGCGTCCGGCCCCCGCAAGGTGCCGGGCGTAGCGGGCCAGGTCCCGCCGGTAGGCGGACAGGGTGTTGGCGGCTAGCCCGCGTTCCACTCCCATGTGCTGCAGGTAGTCGGTCATGGCCCGGTCGACGGCGGTCAGCGGCCTCGCGGCAGGAGGCTCTGCGGCAGGAGGCTCTCCGGCGGCGGCAGGCTCTGCCGCCAACTGCTCGGTCATCAGCGCTGGCTGGGGTGGGCGGGCCACGGCGCGTCGGCGGGGCGGAGCGCCCGGAAGTCATCGGCCCGTGCCGCCGCGGCGGCGAGGACCCCGACGACGGCGGACGGGTTGTGCAGGCGCCCCTCCAGTACCGCCCGGACCGCGTCGTCGAGCGGAATCCAGTGGAGCTCGATTTCTGCTTCCTCGTCGGTGCGGACGTGCAGTTCGTGGCCCGGGACATCGCTCAGGCCGCGTGCCAGATAGATGCGGATGGCTTCGCTGGAGGAACCGGGCGAGTTGAAGAAGTCGGCCAGCACGTTCCAGCGCGCAGCCACGAGGTCAGCCTCCTCGGCGAGCTCCCGGGCCGCCCCGGCCACGAAGTCCTCACCCTCGACGTCAAGCAGTCCAGCCGGAATCTCCCAGAGGGCCATGCCGACCGGGTGCCGGTACTGCTTGATCAGCAGGACCTCGCCGTCGTCGTTCATCGGCAGCACAGCCACAGCCCCGGGGTGATCGATGTAGTCACGGACCAGGGGCTCGCCGTCGTCGTTCAGCTGGAAACTGTCGCTGACGACGTCCCAGATCCGGCCTTGGTAGACCTTTTCGGAGGACAAAAGACGGCGCGGGCTCGGCTCATCCGAAACCTGCCGTGCAGCATTGGGGGTCTCGTGTTTACCGGGCATCGCGCCGTCCTTTGATTCAGTTGGGAGTTATTTGGACTCTACCGGAGCCGACTTGGCAGCAGCCTTGGCAGACGCGGCGGCGGGCTTGCCGGCGCCGTGCTGGTGGTCCAGTGCGGCCTTGACCAGTCCCGCGAACAGCGGGTGCGGACGGGTGGGCCGTGAGCTGAGCTCCGGGTGCGCCTGCGTGGCGACGTAGTACGGGTGCACCTCCCGGGGAAGTTCAACGTACTCCACCAGCTTGCCGTCGGGTGAGGTTCCGGAGAACACCAGGCCCTGGGCTGCGATCTGCTCGCGGTACTTGTTGTTGACCTCGTAGCGGTGCCGGTGGCGTTCGCTGACCTTGGTGGTGCCGTACGTCTCGGCGATGACGGAACCCTCGTCCAGCTTGGCTTCGTAGAGGCCCAGGCGCATGGTCCCGCCCAGGTCGCCCTTGCCCTCCACGATTTCGAGCTGCTCTTCCATCGTGGCGATGACCGGGTACTTGGAGTTGGGTTCGAATTCCGAGGACGATGCTCCTTCGAGGCCGACCACGTTGCGGGCGTACTCGATCACCATGCACTGCAGGCCCAGGCAGAGTCCGAGGACGGGGAGCTTGGTTTCGCGGGCGTACTTCAGCGCGCCGAGCTTGCCTTCGAGGCCGCGGATGCCGAAGCCGCCGGGAACGCAGATCGCGTCCACGCCGTCCAGGGACTTGACCGCACCCTCGTGGGTTTCGCATTCGTCCGAGGGAACCCAGCGGATCTTGACCTTGGTGTTGTTCGCGAAGCCACCGGCACGCAGCGCCTCGGTCACTGACAGGTAGGCGTCTGGCAGGTCGATGTACTTGCCGACGAGGGCAACCTCAACCTCGTGCTTCGGGTTGTGAACCGCCTCGAGCAGCTTGTCCCAGCTGGTCCAGTCGACGTCCTTGAACGGCAGGTCCAGGGCACGGACGATGTACGAATCCAGCCCCTGCGAGTGCAAGGTCTTGGGGATGTCGTAGATGCTGGGCGCGTCCGGGCAGCCGATCACGGCGTCGATGTCGACGTCGCACATGCGGCCGATCTTCTCGCGCATCGGCTGGGGCACTTCGCGGTCCGAACGGATCACGATTGCCTCGGGCTGGATGCCGATGGAGCGCAGCGCGGCAACGGAGTGCTGCGTCGGCTTGGTCTTCAGCTCCTGCGACGGGCCGATGTACGGCACGAGGGAGACGTGGAGGAAGAACACATTTCCGCGGCCGATGTCCTGGCGGACCTGGCGGGCGGACTCGAGGAACGGCTGGGACTCGATGTCGCCCACCGTGCCACCGATTTCGGTGATGATGACGTCGGGGGCGTTCTTGCCCTCGGCGGGAAGCCGCATGCGCCGCTTGATTTCATCGGTGATGTGCGGGATGACCTGGACGGTGTCGCCGAGGTACTCGCCGCGGCGTTCCTTGGCGATGACCGTGGAGTACACCTGGCCGGTGGTGACGTTGGCCGAGCCTTCGAGGTTTTCGTCGAGGAAGCGCTCGTAGTGGCCGACGTCGAGGTCCGTCTCGGCGCCGTCGTCAGTGACGAAGACTTCGCCGTGCTGGAAGGGATTCATCGTGCCCGGATCCACATTCAGATAGGGATCGAGCTTCTGCATAGTTACAGACAGGCCGCGTGCCCGCAGGAGGTGACCGAGGCTCGAAGCCGTCAGTCCCTTTCCGAGCGAGGACGCCACACCACCGGTTACGAAGATGTGTTTGGTCGTCTTGGACGAGCCCGGGAACCGGGAATTTACACGGGAATTTGATCGCTGCACCACGGAGTTCGAGCCTATCATCAATTCGGTCTTTCTTGGATCGCTAAAACGCCGTTGTGATGGTCATCCCAGTCTCCGCCGGCAGGCTGGCCGCCCGGAAGTGACCGGTACACCGCCGGCGGGCCGTTACGCCTGCTGCGGCAGGAGCTTGGCGTCGTCGAGCAGTTCCTGGGCGTGGGCGCGGGCGGACTCCGAGTCTTCCTGCCCTGCCAGCATGCGTGCCAGTTCGCGGACCCGCTCGGCCTCGTCGAGCAGCGTGACGTCGCTGGAGGTGAAGCCGGTGGCGGTGCCGCCGTCCGCGCCGCGCACGGAGGTTTTGGTGACCCGGATGTGCTGGTCGGCGAAGGCCGCCACCTGGGGCAGGTGGGTGACCACAAGGACCTGGACATGCCGTGCCAGCATGGCCAGCCGGCGGCCGATTTCGACGGCGGCACGGCCGCCAACGCCGGCGTCGACCTCGTCGAAGACAAACGTCGGCACCGGGTCGACGGCGGCCAGCACCACCTCGATGGCGAGCATCACGCGGGAGAGTTCACCGCCGGAGGCGCCCTTGCCCAGCGGCCGGGCGGGCGCGCCGGAGTGCGGCTGCAACAGGAAGGAAATCTCGTCGGCGCCGAATATGCCCAGCTGCTCCCCCGGGTCAACGTTGATGACCAGGGTGGCATCGGCCATAGCCAAGGCGGTCAGCTCGGCGCTGACCCGGCCGGAGAGGTCCTTGGCGGCCTTCTTCCGGGCTTTGCCGATGGCCGCGGCCTGCTTGCGGAGGTCA
>JAPLAM010000040.1 GCA_026393275.1 Arthrobacter sp. | reverse complement strand
CCCGAGGTGGCGATGCAGACGCCAACCCGTCCGGTGACCATGGCGTAGCCTTGCGCGGCGTGGCCGGCTCCCTGTTCGTGACGGACCAGGATGTGATTCATTCTGGAGGCCATCAAGGGGTCATAGGTAGGCAGGATCGCGCCACCGGGCAAACCAAAAATATCGTCGACGCCGAGTTCTTCGAGCGAGCGGACGATTGCTTGTGAGCCGGTCATCACCGTCGGGGGTACGACGTTGTTCGGCCCAAGGACGGGAGAGGCAGCAGCATGCTCGACGCCGGCATCGGCCGGGCGTTCGACGCGTTCCGGAGCCTTGTGGGCTCCAGCGGACTTTGTGGCCATCAGCGAGGGGCTGATCGGCAATCCTTTGCTCATCGGACTCTTCCTTTGGTGGATCTTCTGTGATCGTGGAACTGCGGGTAATAAAAAAACCCCTCAGCCTTGGGGGCTCTTCGAGGGGTTGCGCGTGACGGTTCGTTACCGTGAGGCTATGGAGCCACGCGCTTGGTAAGGACGACGACTGCCTCTGCAGCAGCGCAGCTGGTAACGATTTCGATCATGCGATCAGTTTTCCCTTTGAGTGAGACAAGTGTCAACGAGCCCGGGCCCTGTCTCACGATGTGGACCTCGTTGTCCACTTTTTGAACCCTTCCCCCAATTCCCCCTTGGTGGCTCTACCGCTTTCGGCGGCAGGGCTTAATAAGGGGAACGCCGAGGGCCCCGGAGTGGACGGCGCCCAGCGCCGTCGACTCCGGGTAGGCGTTACCCGTTACCCGCAGTAGGCGCCGGTGGAGGCGCTGTGTACGAGCTTGGCGTACTTGGCGAGCACGCCCTTGGTGAACTTGGCCGGGAGGGGCTCCCAGCCCACCTTGCGGGATTCGAGCTCGGCGTCTTCAACCAGCAGGTCGAACGACCGTGCGGCGATGTCCACCCGGATGCGGTCGCCGTTCTTGACGAAGGCGATGGGGCCGCCGTCGGCCGCTTCCGGCGCGACGTGCCCGATGCAGAGTCCGGTGGTTCCGCCGGAGAAGCGGCCGTCGGTGAGCAGCAGGACGTCCTTGCCCAGGCCGGCGCCCTTGATGGCGCCGGTGATGGCAAGCATTTCGCGCATGCCCGGACCGCCCTTGGGGCCTTCGTAGCGGATGACGACGACGTCGCCCGCCTTGATCTCGCCCTTGTCCAGCGCGTCGAGGGCGCCCTGCTCGCGCTCGAAGACGCGGGCGGTGCCCTCGAAGACGTCGGCGTCGAAGCCGGCGCTCTTGACGACGGCGCCTTCCGGGGCCATCGAACCGTGCAGGATGGTGATGCCGCCGGTCTTGTGGATCGGGTTGTCCATGGCGCGGAGCACCTTGCCGTCCGGGTCCGGCGGGTTGATCGTGGCGAGGTTCTCGGCCACGGTCTTGCCCGTGACGGTGAGGCAGTCGCCGTGGATCAGGCCGGCGTCGAGCAGGGCCTTCATGATGACCGGGACGCCGCCGATCTTGTCGACGTCGTGCATCACGTAGCGGCCGAAGGGCTTGAGGTCGCCCAGGTGCGGGATCTTGTCGCCGATCCGGTTGAAGTCATCCAGGGTCAGCTCGACCTCGGCTTCCCGGGCGATGGCCAGCAGGTGGAGCACCGCGTTGGTGGAGCCGCCGAAGGCCATGGTCACGGCGATCGCGTTCTCGAAGGCCTTCTTGGTCATGATGTCGCGGGCGGTGATGCCGAGGCGCAGCAGGTTGACGACGGCTTCGCCGGACTTGTGCGCGAACACGTCGCGGCGCCGGTCGGCCGAGGGCGGGGCGGCGGAACCCGGGAGGGACATGCCCAGCGCCTCGCCGATGCAGGCCATGGTGTTGGCCGTGTACATGCCGCCGCAGGCGCCTTCGCCCGGGCAGATGGCCTTCTCGATGCGGGTCAGGTCTTCCATGCTCATCTTGCCGGCGGCGCAGGCGCCGACGGCCTCGAAGGCGTCAATCAGGGTGACTTCCTTCTCGGAGCCGTCTTCGAGCTTGACCCAGCCGGGCATGATGGAACCGGCGTAGAGGAACACGCTGGAGAGGTCCAGGCGGGCGGCTGCCATCAGCATGCCGGGCAGGGACTTGTCGCAGCCGGCCAGCAGCACGGAGCCGTCGATCCGCTCGGCCTGCATCACGGTCTCGACCGAGTCGGCGATGACCTCGCGCGACACCAGGGAGAAGTGCATGCCCTCGTGGCCCATGGAGATGCCGTCGGAAACGGAGATGGTGCCGAACTGCATCGGGAAGCCGCCGCCGGCGAAGACACCTTCCTTGGCACCCTGGGCCAGCCGGTTCAGGGACAGGTTGCAGGGGGTGATTTCGTTCCACGAGCTCGCCACGCCCACCTGGGGCTTGGCGAAGTCGTCGTCGCCCATGCCGACCGCGCGGAACATGCCGCGCGCGGGCGCGGCGTGGATTCCGTCGGTAACGACCCGACTGCGGGGCTTGATGTCCGGCTTGGTGTCTGCTGCTGTGTGGGTGTCCTGACTCATGGCTCAAAGTCTAGGGCCCCGCCAGCGCCGCAACGAGCCGGTCCGGCTCATTAAGCGCAAAACCGGGAATATTTCGCCCGAATGGTGGACTGCCGTCTCACGCCTTGGACTTACCGACCGGCGGATGCGGCTCCGGGATCAGTTGTTGTGAGCCGCATCACGGAGTTCGGATGCCTCGGCCACGGCACGGGCCTCCGCCTTGAGCATGGTGAGCACCTGCTGGATGGTGGTCCGGGCCGCGACCTCGGGACGGGCCAGCGCCACGACGCTTCGGCTGGCTTTCACGCCGCGAAGCGGCCGGAGCACGAAGCCGCTCCCCTGGTTCTTTAGCGCGGTGTAGCGCGGCAGCAGGCTGAGCCCGTGCCCGGCGCTGACCAGCGCCTCCAGGACACGCAGGTCCGGGAAGAGCTGTGCCCGCAGGGCCGGGGCACCCGCCTGCGTTTCGATCTGGCGCAGGACGGCGTCGAAGGGGAAACCGTCCGGCACCCCCATCCACGGGAATCCCACAAGGTCCGCGGCGCTCAGCGTCGCCTTGCCCGCCAGGGCGTGGGCAGCCGGGACCGCCACGTCCAGCGGCTCGTCCAGCAGGGGGATCACCATCAGGTCCTGGCGGGCGAATACTTCGGGCCCGTCGACGCTGTGCGCCAGGACAATGTCATAGTCAGCGGCCAGGGCGGCAAAGCCCGCGACACCGGGATCCTCAAAGTGCGCCTCGAAGCGGAGCCCGTCGATCTCCTTGACGCGGTGCAGCAGCCCCGGCAGGAACATCTCGGCGGCACTCGGAAAGAAGGCCGCCTTGATCTGGGTCTGCCAGCCGAGACGGTAGGTGTCGATGGTCGCTTCGGCACGGGCCATGGCGGTGGACACGTCGGCGGCCGCGCTGGCCATGGCCAGACCGGCCTCGGTCAGCCGGACTCCCCTGCCCGACTTTTCGACGAGGATCACTCCCAGCTCCTCCTGCAGGGTTTTGAGCTGTTGTGAGACTGCCGACGGCGTCACCCGCAGGGCCTCGGCGGTAGCCCCCACGGTGCCGCGGTCCGCCAGTTCGCGGAGAATCCGGAGTCTCTTGAAATCCATGAAGCGAGGCTACACGGGGCGGGTCCGGAACTATGGACAGCCGCGACGGGCCGGACGTAACGTCAAGCATCGGCAACCCTGCCGCCTGGACAGAAGGATTCGGCCATGGATTGGATTATCTGGCTCATCGTGATCGTGGTGATTGTCGCCATCGTATGGTGGCTGCTGAACCGCAACAACTCCCGCGGTGGCGCCGGAAAGTCGACGTCCACCGGGTCCGGATCCGCTGCCTCACCACAGGCTCCTCCAGCCCGGGAAAGGCACGACGGCGCCCTGTCCGGCGGGAGCGCCGCCGCCTCCGCCGTCGCGGCCGCCACGACGGGCCTCCCGTCCGCCGCCGGCTTCGGCAACGCCGAGCCGGTCCCACCGACGACTGCCGAGGACCGCGCGGCCGACGACGCAGTTGCAGCAACGCCCGACGTCGCGGTTGCAGCAACGCCCGACGTCCCGGCCGACGTCCCGGCCGGCGGGGTCTCAGAGAGCACGGCAGCGAGCGCCGCGGACGTCAGTGCGCCGGCGGGCGAAGCGCCCGCGGGCGGTGGCGAATGGGAGACCCAGTGGTCGGAAACGCCACCGGCCGAGCCGCAGGCCACCACGCACCACGACGTTCCCCGCGGGGCCCACGCCGCACACGCAGCCGACGATGCCCAGGCCGCCGGCCTAGGAGAACCTGCGGACACCGCAACGTCCCTGCCGGGCGCAACCGTCCCGACCGAGGCGTCCGCACCGCTGTCTGCCACCGGGCCTGCAGCCGCGGCCGAACCGGCGCAGCATCCCGCGGAACACACCCCGCAGCACCATCCTGAATACACCGAGCCGCACGCCCCCACCCTTCCCGGCGCGGAATCCGCGGCGGCCGAGGCTGCGGAGGCGGAGACGGCACAGACCGCATCCTCGGTGGCAGCCTCCGAGGGCGTCGCGAGCCATTCCGCGGCGCCGGCCGGGCATTTGGCCGTGGAGCACCCGTACGGCGAGGGGTCCGCGGCGCCGGCCCCCGATGGCAGCGGACCGGAGGGGTTCACCGTCAAGGGGAATGCCTCGTCGATGATCTACCACGATGAGACCAGCCCGTCGTATGAGGAAACCCGTGCCGAGGTCTGGTTCCTTTCCCCGGCCCACGCCGAGGCGGCGGGCTTCCGTCCGCCGCGCCGTTCACGGCTGTAGCCGTGCTTCGGCAGTCGCCGCGGCGGGCCGCCAAGGGCGCCCGGTTGGCCGCGGTGGCTGCCGTGTTCCTGGCAGTGGCGGCCTGTACCGGTAGCCCCACCGCCGCCCCTTCTGCCAGCAGCAGCCAGGCCGGCCCGGAGACGCCCACGGTCGCTGCCCGCATCGACGCCGGGCTCACGTTGCCTTGGTCGACGGTCTTCCTTCCGGACGGCACGGCGCTCATCTCGGAACGGGATAGCGCCCTGCTGAAGTTTGTGCCGCCGGGCGGCAGGGGCCCGGCGGGCACGGTGGGCAAGGTGCCCGACGTCGTCCCCGGCGGAGAAGGCGGCCTTCTGGGGCTGGCGCTGTCCCCGGACTTCGCGACAGACCGGTACCTGTACGCCTATTTCACCGGCCAGACCGACAACCGGATTGGCCGCTTCCGGCTCGACGGCAGCGGCGGACGGCTCGCCCTGGGAGCCCCCGACATCATCTTCACCGGGATCCCCAAGGCCTCTACGCACAACGGCGGCCGGATCCGCTTCGGCCCGGACGGCTGTCTCTATGTCGGCACCGGCGATTCCCAGCGCCGCGACCAGCCGCAGGACCCGAACGCCCTGGGCGGCAAGATTCTCCGTCTCACCCCCGAAGGGAAACCCGCCCCCGGCAATCCCTTCGGCGAGAACCCCGTCTACAGCCTGGGGCACCGGAACGTCCAGGGCCTCGCCTGGGACAGCGCGGGAAGGCTGTGGGCGAGCGAATTCGGCCCGGACGTGGACGACGAACTGAACCTGATCGTCCCCGGCGGCAACTACGGCTGGCCGGAGGTGACGGGCGCGCCGCACCGCGCCGGGTTCCTGGACGCCAAGGTGGTGTGGCCGTCGACGGCGGAATCCTCGCCCAGCGGTCTCCAGATTGTTGGTGACACTGCGTACCTCGGTGCTCTTCGGGGCCAGCGCCTCTGGGCAGTTCCGCTGCGCGGTGACTTTGCCGGTGCTCCTGTGGCCTATTTCACAGGCGAGTACGGCCGGATCCGCGACGTTTCGCTCGCCCCGGACGGCCGCCTGTGGGCTCTCAGCAACGGCCAGAACCCCGATTTTGTGCTGGTTTTGAGCCTGCACCGGTAGGCTCGCCGCAGTCTCCAGGGCCGATTTCACACTCCGCCCAAACTCGTGTAGAGTTTCATGTCGTTGCGGAGAACACCGCGGGAAATAAAAAGCCCGGGGAACGGAAACAACAGCTGCACCTCTAGCTCAACTGGCAGAGCAATTGACTCTTAATCAATGGGTTCCGGGTTCGAGTCCCGGGGGGTGCACCAACGAAAACCCCGTCTTTTCTGGCCAAAGGCCGTGAAGGCGGGGTTTTCTTTTACCCAGATCCACCCGATGGGCTATTTACGGGCTATTTATTCCGACGTTCTTCCGCACGCATGGGCAACCGATGGAATGAAACCAGATAGCGAACTCCTCGTTCAGGGCCTGAAAGGCAGGGCTAGCAGCGTGGACGGAGCGTTCGCGGTCGACGATGTCGAGGGCAGGGGCCCGAGTTCCGTCGGTGGCGCGTTGCTGCCCGTCCTGTGTGCGGCGGCCCACCATCGCCGCCCTCCGGCATCCCCCAGTGGTTCCGTGGGGACACCGGGGATCGACGCCTTGAAGGACCGACCCTTCGCCGGGCAAGTGCCGCCTACGCTTGTTGGCGCCGCGACGCGGGCCTATGATCCGCGAACGTTGACGTCAGGGACTATCCCGTACCCATGGGGGGACTTTTTCGCCATCAACGAAGGAGCAACTCATGAAACGCGCACTCGCACCCATCGCCCTCGCCGTCGGAATCGGACTTTTCGCAGGGACGGGCGCCGCCGTCGCAGCGCCCCCGACGCCCAATGACCGGACAACGGAAACTCTCGACTGCCCCGGCTTTCAGGTTGACGCTGTGTACACGGGCAAGGCCAAGGTGATTGACCAGTCCGTCCACGACCACGCTGGCCAAACGTTTCTGAAATTCTTCAAGAACGTAGGAGCGGCCGGCACCGCCACCCTCACGGGTCCGGCCCCGGCATCAAAAGTCCTGCACTACTCTCTCAACGGGACCATCAAGATGGGTCTCGACCTGAACATCGTTGACTTCGTCTACACAGGGACGGGAAGAAACATGATCACCGATCCAAAACACGGAGACTATCCGGGCGGCATATTCCTCACCGTCGGAAAGGTGACCTGGACTTTGAACGCCCCGGATTACCCGAACGGTGGACTCACCGGCCCGGGCACCATAACGGACGTCTGCCAGCTTCTGGCGCCATAATTCCGACATTCCCGATCCCGCCGTGGGCCGCCGGCAGTGTGTCACCTAAGCGGTCGCCGTATCCCGCGGATCAAACCAAGAAGCGCCCATGGCAGGCAAGAAGGACAAGTCCGGCGGGTTTCGGTCCTGCCTCAGGGCCGCGAACGGCGAAACCACCGAGGCCTCCTGACCGGATCCACCGCGTACCAAAAAGCCCGGCCGCCCGGTGCGGGGCGTCCGGGCTTTCCCGCGTCTGGGGTTATTTGCCGAAGGCGGCGGTGTATTGGTCGTTCACGCTCGGGCTGAGCGTGCCGCTGACACGCAGCAGGGTCGTGCCGTCCAGGGCTTGTTTGAGTCCAGCACCTCAGTGACGGACGTTACCGCGGTGATGGAGGGGACTTTGGTCTTCAGCGCGGTGGACACCGAGGTGGCGTCGACCGCCGTCGTCGGAGTATGCGTCGCGGCAGCGGTGCCGAGTTGAACGGTTCTGCGGTGGAGGCCGGTCCGTCCGCGCCCGGGTGCCCGTGATGCCGAACATCGGCAGTGCATGGCAGGCAGAGCTCCGCGAGGACGTCGTCAACGCTACCCTGGTGGCCATCCTGCAGCACAAGGGTGCCGGCCCCGAGACCCGGACATCCGCGGCCGCGCTGCGCGGCTGGAGGAGCATGCAGGCCGCGGCCCGGGCAATGGACGCACTCCGCGCCTGAAGGACACCCGTGGGACGGTCGCTCGGCGACGGCGTCACGCGTCAGGAGCCGCTATTTCTCCTTGTTCGTCTGCCGGTCCCTGTTCGCCGACTGCGCCCCGTCCTGACCACGTCTTGATCATCGTCCAGCCGACGGCGGTCAGCGGGACCGCCAGCAGGGCGCCGACGATTCCGGCGAGGATCGTGCCGGCGGCCAGCGCGAGCAGGATGGCGAGTCCGTGGATCCTGAGCACCTTGCCCATCAGGACCGGTTGGAGGAAGTGGTGCTCGAGCTGGTTCGCTCCGACCACCACCGCGAGGACCACGATCGCGGTCACGGGGCCGTTGGAAATCAGCGCGACGCCGACGGCGAGGGTGCCAGCCGCCGTCGCGCCGACGATCGGAATGAACCCGCCGATGAAGACGAAGGCACCCAGCGGGAGCGCGAGGGGCACGCCCAGGATGGCCAGAGCGATCCCAACGACAAGCCCGTCGGTGGCGGCAATTAGCGCTGTGCCGCGGACGTAGCCGCCCAGGACCACGGCGCTGCGCTCGGCGGCCAGGTGCGCTTTGCCCCGGTGCCGCACGGGCAGGAAACCGATCACGAAGGCACGGATCTTGGCACCGTCTTTGAGGAAGAAGAACAAGGTGACGGCCATGAGGATCATGCCGGCAAGGATTTCCCCGACGGTGCGGGCCCCGGTGAGTGCCTCGGTGCCGAAGGAGCTGGAGGTGAAGAACCTCTGGACCGACTCGCGGATACTCACGATCTGCGTGTCGCTGACCGGGACCGGCCCGCTGTTCAGGAACGCATGAAGCCGGTCAATGCCTACCGTGAACTTGGCGACAAGGTCCTTGGACTGCGCCCGGACGAGGAACACGATGCCGGTAATGACGCCGCCGAAGACGGCCAGGATTGCCAGGAAGGCAGCGACGACGGCGAGCGCACGCGGCCAGGAGTGGCCCGTGAGCCAGCGGACCAGCGGCGCGATCGCGGCGGCAAGAATCAACGCGATCAGGACCGGAATCAAGACCAGAGGCACCCTGGTCGCGGCCCAGACGATCGCCCAAACGAGGGCGGCTACGGTGAGTGCCTGAAGGGAGCGGAGGCTGGCACGGCCGAGTCCGTCCGCCCAGATCGGCGGCAGTCCGTCGCGGAGGTCAGGCATTGGAGTCTCTCTTTCAAGGTGCCGGGTAGTCAGGAAAAGCAAACTTGCACGTTTAGGGAAGCGGTTCCCGCCGCCGAAGGCCCAGGAGCGCGGCGACCGAGACCAGCAGCCCGCCGAGGGTCAGCAGGACCGCACCGGCTATTGTTCCGCCCCCGGTGGCAGCCGTGGGTCCGGTGGCCCCTGCGGCGTCTGCCGCCTGCGCGGCGGGAGGCGTCGAGGGGACGGCGGACGCCGCCGTCGTCGTGCCGGTAGAAGATGGCGGCACGGCAGCTGCAGCTCCGGGCAGGGGGCCGGCTGGCGCCTGTACTCCGGCAGGGATTACAGCAGGGCCAGGAGGTGGCTCCGCCGGGCCGGGAGCCGGGGCAGGCGGAAGCGCCGGCGCGGGCGCTGTCGGCGGCGCCGGCGGTGTTCCCGGACGTGTGGGCGAGGGCTTGGGTGTACTCGACGGCGTGGGGGCGGGCGTGGCCGAGGGCTGGCACCAGCCCAAGGGAACCAGCACCACCGGACCGCAGGGTTCGGCAGCGGCTGGAGCCGCGACGGCGACGGCGGTGATGGCAAGGGCGACCAAGGCAGTGACAGCGCTGCCGGCACTCCTACGCGTTCTCATCCTCGACATACTACGTTCCCGGCATCCGGGTGAGGGGATTTCCGCGGACACCCGGCCGGCTCTGGGCGGCCAACTCCTAGGGGCGGCTGGCTGCGGACCACTGGAAGTGGATCGGCAACGCAAGCTGGATCGGTGTGGACCCGACCGGCTCGTCGAGCAGTTCGTTGATCGAGGTCTGACCGTCCAACTCGGCCGGCGGCGCCGTTTCCATAGGAAAACCCTACGTGAGCACCCCGCGGGTCCCCGAGCATGACACGGATGGGCCCCGGTATCGGTTGACCTAACTGAGGCTGGTCGCCTCGGCGGGAACGGCCGGGTCGGCCGCGGTGACGATGGCCTTCCCTTCCGGGGAAGAAATCCGGTTGGCCAGTTCCCGGACCACGGCTTGCAGCTCGCGCCGGAGTGAGTCCGGGTCAATCGAGGCGGCGGCAAGGACCGACCGTTCCATATCGGAGGCCTCAAGCACGGCTTCGCGGCCGCGGTCGGTCAGCGTCACGACGTGGCTGCGGCGGTCGGAGGCGCTGCGCTCCCGCGAGATGTGGCCGTGGGTTTCGAGCCTGCTGAGTGTCTTGCCCATGGTCTGGGCTTGGACCCTGACCAGGTGCGCCAGCTGCGCTTGGGTCATGGGTCCTTGAACGGAGAGCACTTCCATCGCGATGACCCCTGCGTGGGTGAGGCCGATGGCCCCAAGCTTCTCGTTCCAGGAGTGTTCTACAAGGCGTGCTGCCGTGGACAATAGGCGGCCAGTGGGCCAGCGATCCATATCAGGCATACCAAAGAGTATAACGACTGTCTGATTGGTGGCCCGACGCCGCACTCCGTAGAGTGGTTTGCGTCAATTTGTCAAGGAGATCATCATGCCTGAACGACTCGTCCCCGGGGACACCGCCCCCGACTTTCACCTGCTGGACTCGGCAGGACGCGAAGTCGGCCTGAAGGACTTCCGCGGCCGCGAGACCGTGGTCTACTTCTACCCCGCGGCAGCCACGCCCGGGTGCACCAAGCAGGCCTGCGACTTCCGCGACTCGCTCGCGGCCCTGCAGGCGGCGGGCTATGACGTGGTGGGCATCTCCCCCGACCCCGTCGAGAAACTCGCCAAGTTCGCAGCGGCCGAAGAACTTAGCTTCCCGCTGCTCTCCGATCCCGACCACGCGGTGGCGGAGGAATACGCGGCGTGGGGCGAGAAGAAGAACTACGGCCGCAGCTATGAGGGCCTCATCCGTTCCACCGTGGTGGTGGGTCCCGACGGCAAAGTCACCATGGCGCAGTACAACGTGCGTGCCACCGGCCACGTCGCCAAACTGCGCCGCGACCTCAAGATTGATGCCTAGCGACTCACTCTTCGGCTCGGCTTCGCGCAGCGGAGTCGAACTGTAGACTGGAGCCTGGCATCCGCCGTCGGGGTCTACTGATCCCATGCACGACGGCGCCGCGCGCGAGTGGTGAAATTGGCAGACACGCAGGATTTAGGTTCCTGTGCCTTCGGGCGTGGGGGTTCAAGTCCCCCCTTGCGCACCATGCAGAACCCCGGTCCTCGGACCGGGGTTCTGCCGTTATACGGCGGCCCGCTTCTGGGTATCGACTGATGTCGATATGCTGACAAGCGTGAAGTTTCTCGAGAACAGCCCCAGGTTCCTGTTCTTCACCGGCAAGGGCGGTGTGGGTAAGACGTCCGTGGCGTGTGCGACGGCGCTCGCGCTCGCCAGGCGCGGCAAGAGCGTCCTGCTGGTCAGCACCGACCCCGCCTCGAACGTCGGGCAGGTATTTGGCCTGACCATCGGGAACACCGTTACCCCTCTCCGCGGCGTGCCGGGGGTCTCGGCGCTGGAAATTGACCCGGAGCAGGCTGTCGCTGCCTATCGGGAACGGATTATCGCGCCCGTCCGCGGGCTGCTGCCCGAGAGTGAGCTGGCCGGCATCGCCGAGAGCCTCTCGGGTTCCTGCACGACGGAGATCGCCTCCTTTGACGAGTTCACCAACCTGCTCGCCGACGACGGCTCCTACGGGGAATTTGACCACATCGTCTTCGACACGGCCCCGACCGGCCACACGATCCGGTTGCTGCAGCTGCCCGGTTCGTGGAGCGATTTCCTGGCAGCCGGCAAGGGGGACCCGTCCTGCCTTGGCCCGCTGTCGGGGCTCGAGAAGCACAAGCAGGTTTACGCCAAGGCCGTCCAAGCGCTCACGGATCCGGACAGGACCCGGCTCGTCCTGGTCAGCCGAGCGCAGCCATCGTCGCTGCGTGAGATTGAGCGGACTTACCTCGAACTCAACCAGATCGGAATCGGGAGCGGCTACGTCGTTATCAACGGAGTCCTGCCGGAAGCCGTCGGAGATGAGGCGCTGGCCCAGGCCCTGCGGGCGCGGGAGGCCGCGGCCATCGCCGCCATTCCCGAAGCGGTCGCCGCCTTGCCACGCGATGTCCTGGAGCTAAAGCCTGGCAACATGGTCGGCATCCCGGCACTTGAGTCGTTGTTCGCGGCCACTCCCGGAGCCGCGATCGCCGGCGGCGCCGCACCGGTCCCCGGGATTGACGACGCCGGAATTGACGACGCCCCGCTGGCTGCCCTGGTGAACGAAGTGGAGCTCAGCGGCCACGGCCTCGTGATGTGCATGGGCAAGGGCGGGGTCGGGAAGACCACCGTCGCCGCCGCCATTGCGGTCGCCCTGGCGAAACGCGGGCATGCGGTGCACCTCACCACCACCGATCCCGCAGCGCACCTCACGGAAACCCTCCACGGATCCCTCCCCGGCCTGAGAGTTTCACGGATCGATCCCGAAGCGGCCATCCAGGAGTATCGAAGCCATGTGATGGACACCAAGGGCCGCAGCCTGGACGTTGCCGAACGTGCGGCGCTGGCCGAGGACCTGCTGTCCCCGTGCACCGATGAGGTGGCCGTGTTCCGGCAGTTCTCCCGGGTGGTGCAGGAGTCCCGCCGGCAATTCGTGGTGATAGACACGGCTCCGACCGGCCACACCCTGCTGCTCCTGGACGCCACCGGCTCATACCACCGGGAAATCTCCCGCCAGGTCGGCGCCACAATGGGGTTCGTGACGCCGCTGATGCGGCTTCAGGACCCGGCGCAGACCAAGGTCATTCTGGTCACGCTGGCCGAAACAACGCCCGTACTGGAGGCCGAAGAGTTGCAGGATGACCTGGAGCGGGCCGGGATCCACCCGTGGGCCTGGGTGATCAACAATTCCATCGCGGCGGCGCATCCGGAGTTGTCCTTCCTACGGGCCCGCGCCGCAGGCGAAATGGAGCAGATCGCCAGGGTTCGCGCTCTCACGGATCGAGTCGCACTCATTCCGCTGCTGCCCGAGGAGCCCATTGGTGAGGAGAGGCTGTCGGCGCTGACCGCTCTCAGCTCCCAGCCCGCCTGACGTGGAACTGGCCCCCGCTGACGCTTGCGCGGGAGGGGGTGCGCTCCCCTGGGCTATCCGTCCAGGCGCTGCGCCAGCAGGGCTTCGATGTCCTGGGCGGTGGCGTCAAGCCTGGCGATCGTATCCCGTTGGATCGACCGCAGGTACTCCGCGTCTGACTCTCCGTCCTGCACCCAATTCTCGTCTCCCGGTGTGTCCATGGCCTGGCGGGTGTTGGCGGTTGCCGTCCTGATGTTGTCCAGCATGGCGCGCAACCGGGCCTCGGTGGCGGGGGTCTCGGCGTTCATGGTGTCCTCCTTGGGTGCGGTCGCGTCGACGGCTCCCAGGAACTACCTTCGCCGCCGCCGTGTTGGTAGCGCAAGAACTAAAGGACCTGAGTACGCCGTTCGATCAGGACGGTGTCCCGCCAGTCGCCGGCAGCAGGGCCGTGGGCCATCCGGGCGATTCTTTCCCTCCGCCCGACGACCCTGAAGCCGTGGGCGAGGTGCAGTCTCAGGCTCGGTTCGTTCTCCGGAAAAACGCTCGCCTGAATGGTCCAAATGCCGCCCTCCTCGGTGGAGGCGATCAGGGACCGGAGGAGCGCTGATCCGATCCGTTTGTTGCGCGCTGCCTCGGAAACGTAGATGGAATGTTCCACAACGCCGGAATACGCCGGCCGGCCGGAAACGGCGGAAACAGCCGCCCAGCCAAGAAGCCCGATGTCGGGCGCCTGGGCCACAAGGCGGTGGGAAGCTAGCCGCGAAGCGTCGAAACGGCGCCAATCCGGCGCCTCGACCTCGAACGTGGCCTGACCCGTCGCGATGCCTTCGCCGTAGATCCGCTGGACCGCGGGCCAGTCGGATTCGCGCATCGGCCGGACGACGACGTCGGGCACCGAACTCCGGCTCACAGGGACGCCAGGATGCCGGCCGTCCGCTCCAGGGCGCCGGGGACGAGGGAGTAGTAGGCCCAGGTGCCCCGTTTCTCGCGGTGCAGCAGTCCGGCGTCAACCAGGATCTTCAAGTGATGGGAGACGGTGGGCTGGCCCAGGTCCAGCGGCCCGGTGAGATCGCAGACGCAGGATTCGCCGGACGCCTCGGCCTTGACGATGGAGAGCAGGCGCAGCCGGTTCGGATCGGCCAGCGCCTTAAAGACCAGGGACTTCCGCTTCGCCTCCTCAGCGCCCAGGGCAGGGGTTCCCGCCGGGGCGCAGCCGGCTTCATCCGTGGCCGGCGCGAGGGTAGACAGCGAGTTCATCTACCCATTATGCCTCGATATTGACGGTCATCAATATTAATGCGCAACGGGCCCTGTCCGGCTGGAAGCCGCGGCGGTCAGCCCGCCAGCTGTCGGCAAATGCTACACGTTGGCCGGTTCGGAGCTGCGCGGGAGAACGGCGTCATCCGCGGCGCTGGCCGCGGAGGGGAAGAAGACGAGGAGGAGGCCAAGGCCCACCGCCGCGCCGACCAACTGCGCCACGACGAAGCCGGGAACGGAGGCCGGCGCGATGCCGGCGAAGGTGTCACTGAAGATGCGGCCCACCGTCACGGCCGGGTTCGCGAACGACGTCGAGGAGGTGAACCAGTACGCGGCACCGATGTAAGCGCCCACCGCCGGCGCGGCGAGGACGCCCCGGTTGGTGGCGGCCAGGGCGAAGATCAGCAGAACCAGGCCGGCGGTGGCGACGACCTCGCCCAGAAGATGCCCGCTGGTTGCCCGGTCCTTGACCGAAATTGAGGTACCCACGTCAAACATGGCGTTCGCCACGACGCTGCCGCCGACTGCACCGACGGTCTGCGCGACGATGTACGTGCCAAGTTCCGGCAGGGTCAGTCCGGCACCGCTGCGGCGGCCCAGGATCCAGTCGACAACGGAGACCACAGGGTTGAAATGCGCGCCGCTCACAGGACCAAGCATCAGGATCAGGACCGTCAGGCCCAGCACCGTGGCGGTGCTGTTCTGCAGCAGCTGCAGGCCGACGTCGTTGGGCGAGAGTTGCTGAGCGGCGATCCCGGAGCCGACCACGATCATCACGAGCAAACTGGTGCCGAGCAGTTCGGCGGCGGCGCGGCGCCACAGCGGCGGCTGGTTGGAAGTCATGGCAACAGCTTGACCGAAAGAATTAACTCAGTCAAAATTGAATCAATGAATACTGAGACAGCACAGGACTTTCAGACGCGGGTAGCCAAGCACGCAGCCTTGGCCGATCCTGCGCGGCTGCGCATCGTTGATCTGCTGACCCTGGGGGACTTCTCGCCGATGGAGCTGCAGGCAGAATTGGGGATGGCCTCCAATCTGCTTTCCCACCATCTGCGAGCGCTGGAAGCGGCCGGCCTGGCAACCCGCCACCGGTCCGAAGCCGACAGGCGCCGCAGCTACATCCGGCTTGCCGCCGGCGCCCTCAATGGCCTGGTCCCGGGCGCCGAACATGGGGCCCGCCGCGTCCTGTTCGTCTGCACGCGAAACAGCGCACGGTCCCAACTGGCCGACGCCCTCTGGCAGCAGGTCAGCAAAATCCCCTCCACGTCGGCGGGAACGCATCCCGCAGACCGGATCGCCCGAGGTGCCGTCGACGTCGCCCGCCGTCACGGCCTTGACCTCGCCGACCTTCCGCCGCGCAGGCTGGACGAGGTGGCGGGTGAGGCTGACTTCGTGGTGACCGTGTGCGATAACGCCCATGAAGAAATCCCCAACCTGGGAGGGATCCACTGGTCCGTCCCGGATCCGCTCCGACTGAACACCGAGGGCGCTTTCGAAGACGCCTTCACCGACATAGCCCGCCGCGTCGGCGACCTCGCACCCCGCCTGCACGCGGCCTAGACCCGAGACCAGCTAATATTGACATGTGTCGATATAACGTTAGACCAGGAGAAACCCCGTGAGCACCGAAACCACCAAGAAGCCCTCCGTCCTGTTCGTCTGCGTCCACAACGCGGGCCGCTCCCAGATGGCCGCCGCCTTCCTCACCACCCTGGGCGAAGGACAGATCGAGGTGCGTTCCGCCGGTTCGCAGCCGGCCGACAAGGTCAACCCGGCCGCCGTGGAGGCCATGGCCGAGCTTGGCATCGACATGTCCGCCGAAATCCCCAAGGTCCTCACCACCGACGCCGTGAAAGAGTCCGACGTCGTCATCACCATGGGCTGCGGCGACACGTGCCCGATCTTCCCCGGCAAGCGCTACGAGGACTGGGAGCTCGAAGACCCGGCCGGCCAGGGCGTGGACGCCGTCCGGCCCATCCGGGACGATATCAAGATCCGCATCGAGCATCTCATCGCCTCGCTGGCCCCCGCCAAGTAACCGCCACGCACCGACACCAGGAGTCTTTATGAGCACCCAACAGCTGATCATCATCGGATCCGGCCCCGCCGGCTACACCGCCGCGATCTACGCCGCCCGCGCCGGGCTCAAGCCCCTGGTCATCGCCGGGGCGGTCACCGCCGGCGGCGCGCTGATGAACACCACCGAAGTGGAAAACTTCCCCGGCTTCCCCGCCGGCGTCCAGGGCCCGGAGCTGATGGACGGCCTGCAGCAGCAGGCGGAGAAGTTCGGCGCACAGGTGGTGTTCGACGACGTCACCGAAGTGACGCTCACCGGCCACCTCAAGCGCGTGGTTACCGGCGCCGGCGAGACCCACGAGGCGCCCGCCGTCATCCTCGCCACCGGCTCCGCCTACAAGGAACTCGGCCTTCCCGAGGAGAAGAAGTTCAGCGGCCACGGCGTTTCCTGGTGCGCCACCTGCGACGGGTTCTTCTTCCGCGAGCAGGACATCATCGTGGTCGGCGGCGGCGACTCCGCCATGGAGGAGGCGACGTTCCTGACCCGCTTCGGCAAGACGGTCACCGTCGTCGTGCGCAAGAACGAACTGCGCGCCTCACGGATCATGGCCCAGCGGGCCAAAGACAATCCCAAGATCCGCTTCGCATGGAACTCGGCCGTCACCGCCATCCACGGCGACGGCAAGGTCAGCGGCGTCACCCTGACGGATACCGTCACCGGGGAAACCCGCGAGCAGGCCGCCACCGGCATCTTCGTCGCGATCGGCCACGTGCCGCGCACCGAACTGCTGCACGGCCAGGTGGAGCTCGACGCCGAGGGCTACATCAAGGTGGACTCCCCCACCACCGTCACCAACCGGACCGGCGTCTTCGCCTGCGGGGACGCCGTGGACCACCGCTACCGCCAGGCCATCACCGCCGCCGGCACCGGCTGCGCCGCCGCCCTCGACGCCGAACGCTACCTCGCCGCCCTCGACGACGCGGACAGCATCGCCACCGCCTTGGTCGAGGACCCTACCCACGCCTGAGCCGCACTCCTGACCCCCACACCCGGACGAATCAGAGGACACCAATGGATTCCACGAGGAACCTTCCCGTAGCCGTCATCGGCGCCGGACCCGTCGGCCTCGCCGCAGCGGCACACCTGCTTGAGCGAGGCATCGAACCGCTGATCCTGGAGGCCGGTCCCACTGCGGGGGCCGCCATCGAGCAGTGGCGCCACATCCGGCTGTTTTCCCCGTGGCGGTACAACACAGACGCAGCCGCCGCCCGCCTCCTGGCCGGGACCGGCTGGGAATCACCTGAGCCGGCGGCCCTGCCCACCGGTGGGGACCTCATCGACCAGTACCTCACGCCACTGGCTTCCCTGCCGGCGATTGCGTCCCGCCTGCACACTGGCGCGCGCGTCGTCTCAGTGGCCCGGCAGGGAATGGACAAGACCCACAGCCGGAACCGCAACACCACACCCTTTGTGGTCCGGGTCGAACACGCCGATGGAGAGGTCCGCGAGTACCAGGCCGCAGGTGTCATCGACGCGTCCGGCACCTGGTCCACGCGCAATCCGCTCGGAACCTCCGGCTTGCCCGCCCTCGGAGAAGCCGCCGCAGCTGGGAAGATTTCCTCGCCGCTGCCGGACGTCCTGGGCCGCGAGCGCGCAGCGTTTGGTGGCTGCACCGCCGTCGTGGTCGGCTCGGGGCACTCGGCCGCCAACACCCTGATCAACCTCTCCGAGCTCGCAGCGCAGGTGCCCGGGACCAAGATCGTGTGGGCGGTCCGCGGCGCGTCCGCCGCCAAGGTCTACGGCGGCGGTGACTCCGATGAGCTGGCCGCCCGCGGCCGGCTGGGCAGCCGGCTCCGCGCACTGGTTGAGAACGGCAGCATCGAACTGCACACCGGCTTCGGGATCGCCGGCCTCGCCGCGACCGACGGCGCCGTCATCCTGACCGCCACCGACGGCCGCACCCTCGCGGCGGACCTGATCGTTCCCGCCACTGGCTTCCGCCCGGACCTGGACATCCTCCGGGAACTCCGGCTCGAACTGGACCCGGCTGTGGAAGCCCCGCGTGAACTCGGCCCGCTGATCGACCCCGAGTTCCACTCCTGCGGCACGGTCGAACCGCACGGCGCCAGGATGCTGGCCCATCCGGAGCAGGACTTCTACATCGTCGGCATGAAGTCCTACGGCCGGGCCCCGACCTTCCTGCTCGCCACCGGCTACGAGCAGGTCCGCTCCGTCGCCGCAGCCTTGGCCGGGGACCGGGAAGCCGCCGACACCGTCCAGCTCGAACTCCCCGAAACCGGCGTCTGCTCCTCGGACGTCGGCACCAGCTGCTGCGGAGCGCCCGAGCCCGTGCTCGTCGGGTTCCCCACCGGGCTGGCGCACGGCCGCAGCGGAGGAAAGTGAGCATGCACATTGAACTGCTGACCATTCCGGGGTGCCCCCATGGCGTCTCGGCACGGGACTTGTTCGCGACCGCCTTGGAGGCAGAAGGCATCGATCCGGCGCTGCTCACCGTCCGCGAAATCACCACGGACGCTGATGCAGCAGCATCGTCTTTTCACGGATCACCGTCCTTCATCATGGACGGGGCGGACCTCTTCCCCTCCAACGCAGCACCTGCCGTCGCCTGCCGGGTGTACCCCGGTCCGCGCGGCCTGTCCGGGCAACCGGAGCTGGAATCCCTCCGGGACGCGATCCGAAGGCGGCGCTCCGGCAGGCCCTGAACCGGCCCGCTAAAAAGAATTTCGAAT
This sequence comes from Arthrobacter sp., assembly GCA_026393275.1. Classification (GTDB taxonomy): domain Bacteria; phylum Actinomycetota; class Actinomycetes; order Actinomycetales; family Micrococcaceae; genus Arthrobacter. The sequence continues at coordinate 74,456 of JAPLAM010000040.1, read as the reverse complement.
CCCACCCATCCCTGTCCGCCGAGCCCGCGAATATCCATTGAGACACCAACCAAGGGTCGGTGCCCGACAGTCGGATAAAGAGCCGCAGCGGCAAAGAGGTTCGCTGACGGCAATGAATCGGCACAACAAGGGAGATTCGAAATGCAGACCATCAAGCTCACAACCTTCGCCGTTGCAGGCATCGCTGCTGCAGCCATGCTCAGCCTCACTGCCTGCGGCGGTTCCAGCACCGGTTCCAGCAGCTCCTCGGCGCCGGCGTCCACGCCGTCCGCCTCGAGCATGGCGCCGTCGCCGTCCATGAGCTCCTCCGCGGCAGCGATGGACCCGGCAGCAAACCTCGTCGGCCCCGGCTGCGCCGGTTACGCCGCCCAGGTACCCAGCGGCAAGGGTTCCGTCTCCGGCATGGCCCTGGACCCGGTGGCCGTGGCCGCCTCCAACAACCCGATTCTGACCACCCTGACGGCCGCCGTCTCCGGCAAGCTCAACCCCAAGGTCAACCTGGTGGACACCCTGAACGGCAGCGAGTTCACTGTCTTCGCCCCGACGGATGACGCGTTCAAGAAGATCGACGCCGCCACCATCGACAAGCTCAAGACGGACGATGCCCTGCTGAGCAAGATCCTGACCTACCACGTCGTTCCCGGCAAGATCAGCCCGGACCAGATCGTCGGCACGCACAAGACGGTCGAGGGCGGTTCCGTGACGGTCAGCGGCACCAAGGACGCGCTCAAGGTCGACGGCGCGAACGTGGTCTGCGGCGGCGTCGTGACCGCCAACGCCACGGTCTACATGGTCGACTCGGTCCTGATGCCCAAGTAGGCACCACCCAGGCCTCCTGCCCCGGATCCAGCCTGACTCCCTGGACCCACCTGGAGAAACGAAGGCCCGCACCTGATGGTGCGGGCCTTCGCCTGTTCACGGCGCCGCGGCCGGCAGGCGGGGCCGGCAGCGGCAGTGGCGCCCCGCAGGGAATCCGCAATCCGGTCTACTAGACTGGGGCTGTTCCGCAGCCGGCGGCCTTACAGTTCCCCAGGGGTGATTCCTTCAGTGCCTAGCAGTTCCGCGCCGACCCGTACCGGCCCAAGCAAGACCCTGCGCCGGATCGCGGCCGGTTTCGGCGCGGTGCTGCTCCTGCTGCCGCTCGCCGCGTGCACCGGAACACCCGGCCCGGCCCCGTCGTCCGCCAGCGCATCCACCGCCGGCCCCACCGCCACGTTCAATTTCGGTACGGCGTCCCGGCCGCTCGGCCTGGATCCGGCCCTCGTGTCCGACGCCGACTCGTACCGCATCACCCGCCAGGTACTCGAAGGCCTGGTCGGCGTCGACGAGACCAGCGGCAAGCCCACCCCGCTGCTGGCCACGGAATGGAACGGCAGCGACGACGGCCGCGCCTACACCTTCAAGCTCCGCGGGAACGTGAAGTTCCAGGACGGCACGGTCTTCGACGCCGCGGCGGTGTGCACCAATTTCAACCGCTGGTTCAACTTCCCCGAGGCGCTCCGCAAGCAGGCGCCGGGCACCAGCTTCAAGTCCGCGTTCCGGGCCCACTCGGACCAGGCCTCGCTCTCCGTCTACAAGGGCTGCACCGCGCTGGCGGCGGACAGCGTCAAGATCGATCTCACCGAGCCGTTCACGGGCTTCCTCCAGGCCCTCACCCTGCCCGCTTTCGCGATCTCCTCACCGCAGGCACTCGCCGGCCGGTCCGCCGACGTACTCAACCAGAACCGCGACGGCCAGCCCGTGTCCGCCTACGCGCTGCACCCGGTAGGCACCGGCCCCTACGTCTTCGGCTCCTGGGACAACAACACCGTCACGCTGAACAGCAATGCGGGCTATTGGGGCGACAAGGGCCAGATCGGAACCATCAACTTCATCAGCTACGATCACCCGCAGACCCGGATGCAGGCCCTGCTGGACGGCAAGATCGACGCCTACGACTCCGTCACGGTCGGCAATTTCGACCAGCTGGTCAAGCGCGGCAAGCAGATCATCCAGCGCGATCCCTTCTCCGTGATGTACCTGGGCATGAACCAGGCAGTGCCCGTGCTGCAGAACCTGAAGGTCCGCCAGGCGATCGAGATGGCCCTGGACAAGGACACCCTGATCCGCAAGTTCTTCATAGACAACACGTCCGCAGCCTCGCAGTTCGTCCCGCCGAAGCTGAGCGGCTTCAACAACAACGCCCCCTCGCTGGGATACGACCCGGCCAAGGCGAAGGAACTCCTCGTCGAGGCCGGCTACAAGGGCGAAGAGCTGAAGTTCTACTACCCGCTCAACGTTGCCCGGCCGTACCTGCCGACCCCGGAAAAGGTCTACGCCGAGATCAGCCGGCAGCTGACCGCCGTCGGACTCAATATCAAACCCGTGCCGGTGGACTGGGCCGACGGCTACCTCCAAAAGGTCACTTCCCCCGGGGACCACGCCCTGCACCTGCTGGGCTGGAACGGCTCCTATTCGGATCCGGACAACTTCGTGGGCCCGCTCTTCGGCCAGAACAACGGCGAGTTCGATTACCAGGACCCGCAGGTGTTCTCCAAGATCGCCCGCGCCCGCGGCCTGCCGGACGGCAAGGACCGCACCGACCAGTACCAGACCATCAACGCGCAGATCGCCGCGACGGTCCCCGCCGTCCCGATCGCGTTCCCGATCTCCGCGCTGGCCCTGTCCGACCGGGTGCTGAAATACCCGGCGTCGCCGGTCCTGAATGAAGTTTTCACCAAGGTCGTGTTAAAGCCTTGACGGCGGGGGCCAATTTCAGTTAGTGGGCCGTACGGGGATATTCTGTGACAGCCAGAGCCGCTGCTATCGGAGACTGATTGTGACTTTCATTTCCAAGACCCAACATGCCGACGTCGTCCTGATTGGCGGCGGCATCATGAGCGCCACGCTGGGCGCCTTCCTCAAGCAGCTTGAGCCGAACTGGACCATTTCGCTGTTCGAGCGGCTGGACCAGCCCGGCCTGGAAAGCTCCGGCCCCTGGAACAACGCCGGCACCGGGCACGCCGCCCTGTGTGAGCTTAACTACTCCCCCGCAGCCAAGGACGGCTCGGTGGACCCGGCCAAGGCCCTGCACATCAACGAGCAGTTCCAGCTGTCCCGCCAGTTCTGGTCCCACCTGGTCACCAACTCGCTGATCGGCTCGCCCAAGGGCTTCATCAACACGGTGCCGCACATGAGCTTCGTGGCGGGCGACGCGAACGCCAAGTTCCTGCGGACCCGTTACGAGGCGCTGAAGCCGAACCCGCTGTTCCGCTCCATGGAATTCTCCGAGGACCACGCCCAGATCGCCAAGTGGGCGCCGCTGATTGTCAAGGGCCGCGACCCGAAGCAGCACATCGCCGCGACCCGGGCCGCGGAGGGCACCGACGTCGACTTCGGCGCGTTGACCCGTGAGCTGACCGGCTACCTCGGCAACAACGGCGTGGAAATCAACTACGGCCACGACGTCACCGGCATTTCCAAGGCCTCCGACGGCGGCTGGGACCTCACCCTCAAGCACCCGAGTTCCGGTGAGCGCGGCTCGATCCACGCGAAGTTCGTCTTCGTCGGCGCCGGCGGCGGGGCGTTGCACCTGCTGCAGGCCTCCGGCATCCCGGAGAGCAAGGGCTACGGCGGCTTCCCGGTCTCCGGCCAGTTCTTCCGCTGCACCGACGAGGCCCTCGCCACCCAGCACACTGCCAAGGTCTACGGCCAGGCCTCCGTGGGTGCCCCGCCCATGTCCGTGCCGCACCTGGACACCCGGTACGTCAACGGCAAGCGCTCACTGCTGTTCGGCCCGTACGCCGGCTTCTCCACGAACTTCCTGAAGAACGGCTCCTACCTGGACCTGCCGCTGTCCATCCGGCCCTCCAACATCATCCCGATGTTGGCCGTGGCCAAGGACAACATGGACCTCACCGCGTACCTGGTCAAGGAAGTAGCCAAGCGGCACGGCGCCAAGCTGGAAGCCCTGCGGGAGTACTACCCGGAAGCCAAGGACGGCGACTGGGAACTCATCACGGCCGGCCAGCGTGTACAGATCATCAAGAAGGACCCGAAGAAGGGCGGCGTGCTGCAGTTCGGCACCGAGGTCATTGCCGGCCGCGATGGCACGATCGGAGCCCTGCTGGGTGCGTCCCCGGGCGCGTCCACGGCGGTGCCGATCATGATCGAGCTGTTGCAGAAGTCCTTCCCGAAAGACTTCAAGGGCTGGCAGTCCAAGCTCAAGGAGATGATGCCCGGCTACGGCGTCAAGCTCAACGAGAATCCGGAGCTCGCCGCCCGGCTTGAGGCCGAGACGGCCGCAGCCCTCCAGCTGGAGACAGTCAGCGCCAGCCAAGGCTGACACGCCGCAGCTGACACCCGCCGGGGTGGCTCCCTGACGGGGGCTCCCGCCGGGGTGGCTCCCTGACGGGGCTCCCGACGGGTGGCTCCCTGACGGGGTGCGGCACGTTTTAAATTGTTTGGCTTTGAGGTACGTCCGCCGACCCCACCAGGAGACCATGAGATGTTCCGGCTCGCCCAGCTCTCGCTAGCAAACCGGGCGCTGATCGCGCTGATCACCGTCTTCGCGTCGGTCTTCGGTGTGATCACGATGTCCTCGCTCAAGCAGGAACTCATCCCGTCCATCGAGTTCCCACAGATCACGGTCATCACCTCGATGCCCGGGGCTTCGCCGGAAGTCGTGGACAAGCAGATCAGCGGACCGCTGGAGACGGCGCTCAACGGCGTCGAGGGACTGGAGTCGACGTCGTCGACCTCGCGCAACGGCGTCTCGCAGATCACTCTGGCGTTCACCTACGGCTCCAACCTGGACCGCGCCCGGAACCAGATTGACCGCGCCATCTCCAACGCCAAGCAGGCGCTGCCGAAGGACGTCCAGCCGCAGGCGATCGCCGGCAGCATCAGCGACTTCCCGATTGTTTACCTTGCGGTGTCCTCGGACAAGCCGTTGAGCGAACTCAACACGGACCTCGCCCGGCTGAGCGTCCCGCGGCTGCAGAAGCTCGACGGCGTGCGGGGCGCCGACGTGACCGGCGGCGCCACCCAGCACATCCAGATCCAGCCGCGGCCGGACTCGATGGCGGCCGCCGGGGCGACCATCCAGTCCCTCACCGACGCGCTGAAGAACAACGGCTCACTCGTGCCGGCCGGCAGCATCGAGGAGCAGGGAAAGACGCTCTCGCTGCAGATCGGCAGCCCGGTGGATTCCCTCGACGCGGTGAAGTCCCTGCCGCTGGGAGGTGCCCGCAATGCCGCCACCATCGGCAGCGTGGCCGACGTCAGCATCGCCGAGGACGCCCGCACCTCGATCACCCGGACCAACGGCAAGGAAACCCTGGCCCTGTCCGTCACCAAGAAGCCCGAGGGCGACACGGTGGCCATCTCCCATGCGGTCAAGGATTCCATCCCTCAACTCGAGGCCGAGCTGGGCTCCAACGCCAAGTTCACCCCGGTGTTCGACCAGGCGCCGTTCATCGAGAAGTCCATCAAGGACCTCACCACGGAGGGCCTGCTGGGCCTGGGCTTCGCCGTCGCCGTCATCCTGCTGTTCCTGCTCTCGGTCCGCTCCACGCTGGTCACCGCCGTGTCCATCCCGCTGTCGCTGCTGATTACCTTCATCGGACTCTCCGCGACCGGCTACTCACTGAACATCCTGACCCTCGGCGCGCTGACCATCGCGATCGGCCGTGTGGTGGACGACTCGATCGTGGTGATCGAGAACATCAAGCGCCACCTCAGCTACGGCGAGACCAAGATCACCGCCATCCTGACCGCCATCCGGGAAGTCGCCGGCGCGATCACGGCGTCGACACTCACCACGGTGGCGGTCTTCCTGCCCATCGCCTTCGTGGCCGGGCTGGCCGGCGAGCTGTTCCGGCCGTTCGCACTGACCGTCACCATCGCCCTGGTGTCCTCGCTGCTGGTGTCCCTGACGATCGTCCCGGTGCTGGCCTACTGGTTCCTGCGGACGCCGGCGGACAAGGCCGGAACCGAGGTCTCCGAGGCCTCCGCCCGCGAGGCCGCCGCGAAGGCGCACGAGGCCGAACAGCGCGGCCTCCTGCAGCGCGGCTACCTGCCCATCCTCACCAAGACCCAGCGGCACCCCGTGATCACCCTGGTTGCGGCGGTCCTGGTCCTCGGCGGCACCGCCGCGATGTCTCCCCTGCTTGCCACCGACCTGCTGGGCAGTTCCGGGGAGAACAGCATGACCGTCCGGCAGGCCCTGCCGGCCGGCACGAGCCTCGCCGAGGGCAACGCCGCGGCGGTCAAGGTCGAGAATGTGCTGCGCGGCATCGACGGGATCAAGGACGTCCAGGTCACCACCGGCAACGCCCAGTCCGGCTTCTCCGCGCTGCTGTCCGCCGGGGCTGCTAATTCCAGCTTCACGGTGGTCACCGACGATAAGACCGACCAGGGCAAGCTGCAGGACACCGTCCGCAGCGAACTCGCCAAGATCGGCGACGCCGGCAAGATCACCGTCGGCTCACAGCAGGGCGGCTTCGGCACGACGTCGACCGTCGACATCACGCTCAAGGCCGCCACGTCCGCCGATCTCCAGACCGCCAGCGACGCCATGGTCAAGGCCATGGACGGCGTTCCCGGCTCCTCCGAGGTCAGCACCAACCTGGCCGCAAGCCAGCCCGTGGTCCAGGTCAAGGTGGACCGTGCCAAGGCCGTCGCCGCCGGCCTGAACGAGCAGCAGGTCGCCGGCGTGCTGGCCTCCACCGTCAGCCCCATCCCGGGCGGCACCGTCCGCATCGGCACCAATGATTTCCCGGTCCGGATCGGCGAAGGCACCCGCTTCACCAGCATCGACGCCGTCCGCGCCCTCCCGCTGCCGACGGCGCGCGGGCCCGTTCCGCTGTCCTCGATCGCCTCGGTGGAACAGGTGGACGTTCCGGTCTCGATCACCGCCAGCAACGGCCAGCGGACCGCGCGCGTGTCCGTCACGCCGTCGGGCGGCAATCTCGGCGCAGTCAGCACCGAGGTGCAGGCGCGGCTCAAGTCGGTCCAGCTGCCGCCGGGCGTCACCGCGGCGATCGGCGGCGCCACCACGCAGCAGTCCGAGTCCTTCGGCCAGCTGGGACTGGCCCTGCTGGCCGCCATCGCGATTGTGTACGTCATCATGGTCGCCGCCTTCAAGTCACTCGTGCAGCCGCTGATCCTGCTGGTCTCGATCCCCTTCGCGGCCACGGGCGCCATCGCCCTGCTGCTGGTGACGGGTGTTCCGCTGGGGCTCCCGTCCCTGATCGGGATGCTGATGCTGGTGGGCATCGTGGTCACGAACGCGATTGTGCTGATCGACCTGATCAACCAGTACCGCCAGCCCCGGAACGGCGAGCCGGGCATGAGCGTCGCGGAAGCCATCACGCACGGCGCACGGCAGCGCCTGCGGCCGATCCTGATGACCGCGCTGGCCACGGTGTTCGCGCTGACTCCGATGGCACTGGGCCTGACCGGCGGCGGCGGGTTCATCTCGCAGCCGCTGGCCATTGTGGTGATCGGCGGCCTCATCTCCTCCACCGCCCTGACTCTGGTCCTGGTGCCGGTGCTGTACCGGCTGGTGGAGGGCCGGCGCGAACGCAGGGCGCTCCAGAAGGCCGACGGCGGCAAGCGTATCCACGGCCGCCGGGCCCAGCCCGCGCCGGCCGGCGATACCACCGCCGGGAGCGAAGCCCGCGACATCCCGCGGGACAGCGCCCCGGACGAAGCCGACGAAGCCGACGAGGCTGACGAGGCCGCGGCACTCCGCAGCTAACGCCGCCCCGCTCCCCCAACTAGCTCGCAATAGATGTCGTTTTGGGCGCTCAAAACGACACCTACTGCGAGCTAGTTGGGTTGGTGCGCTCCTGGCCTGTGGATAACCCCATCGGCCGCGCTGGAGTTTGCCACGATGAGGCCATGAAGACCGCACAACCCCTGCCCGAACCGGTGGCCGGCGTCCCGTTCACCGTCCTGGAGGCGCTCGACGCCGGCGCCAGCTACCGCCGGCTGCGGCACCGCGGCCTGATGTCACCGAGCCGCGGCATCCGGATCCCGGTCGGCACGGCACTTGCCCCGGCGCTGGCCCCGCTGGTCCGACCGTTCACCAGGGTCACGGAATTCTCCGCTGCGTCACACGCCACGGCGTTCCGGTTCTGGGAGATGCCCGGCTTCTTGCCCGGCTCGGACGGCCCGGACATCCACCTGTCCCGCCCTGACACCATGGCCATCCCCCGGCGGACGGGCGTGATCGGTCATGTCGGCCAGTTCTTCGCCGACGAGATCACAAGTATCGGCGGACTCCTCGTCACCACGAGGACCAGGACCTGGCTCGACGTGGCCCGGCTCATGGGGGTGGATGAACTGACCGTGGTGGCCGACCACCTGGTCCGCGTCCCGCGCCCCGACCTGGAGGGACGCAGCGATCCGCACGCCAGCATCGCCGAGCTGGCCGAGATGCTGGACCGGCACAAGGGAACGCCCGGAATCCGGAAGGCCAGGCTGGCGCTGGAACAGACCCGGGTCGGCGCCGATTCCGCGCCGGAGACCCGACTTCGGCTCGCCCTGGCGCGGGCGGCCCTGCCGGAACCCGGGGTGAACCCGCGCACGGAACTGCGCTCCGGCGTCGTCCGTCAACCCGATCTGGCCTACCCGGATTTTCTGGTGGCGGTTGAGTATGAAGGCGACGGGCACTCCGAGTCCGGCCAGGTGGTCCGTGACATCGCCCGTGAGGAAGACTTCGATCGGGCAGGCTGGACGCTGGTCCGGATATCCAAACGTCACATGGCCAACGACGCCCGCTCCGCGGTGGCGAAGGTCCGCGCCGCCCTTCAGGCCCGCGGTTGGTCCCAGCGCTGAATTCCGTCAACTGGGTCGCAGTAGGTGGCGTTTTGAGGGCTCAAAACGCCACCTATTGCGAGCTAGTTGGGTCCGGGCGGCAGGGCGGGGGTTGCGTCGCGGACGACGGCGCCGGCAGCTACCGCCGGGGGCGGGTCGGAGAACGCCAGCCGGGGCACCAGGACCAGCGCGGCCGCAGCGGCCAGACCGGTGACTCCGCAGATGGTCCACACCATGAGGTAGCCGGCCAGCGGCGCGGCGGTCTGTCCGGCGTCGGCGGCGGCAGCCCCGGCGTCGCCAAGGACGTGGCTGAGCAGCGCGATGCCGAACACCGCGGAGGCAAAGGCACCGCCGATGGTTTTGGTGGTGTTCGTCAGGCCCGTGGCCATCGCCGTCCGGTTCAGCGGGGCCGCCGCAGCCGCCGCCGAGGGCAGCGCCGCCACCAGCGCCCCGGAGCCGACGCCCGCCACCGCCATGTTAACCAGCGCCTCGGCCAGGCTGGCATGCAGCGGCAGGAAGAGCAGATACCCCAGCCCCACGAGCGCGGCGGCGCCCACGAGGGTCCAGCGCGGCGTGAGCCGGCGAGTCACCACCGGGTACAGCAGCGCCCCGACCAGCAGTGCCAGCACGTACACGCCGATGATGATCGAGACCTGGCCCGCGCGCAGTCCCAGCCCGTAGCCGTGCAGCGCAGGATCGGTCCGGGCAAAGGTGGAGAGCGGGGCCTGGGCGCCCAGCACGGAGACCCCGAACAGCCCGGCGGTCAACTGCACCGGCCACATGGCCTTGGACCGCAGCATCCGTATGTCCACCAGCGGATCCTCGCGGCCCAGCTCCAGGCGGACGAAGGGAACGAAGACCAGCAGCCCGGCCGCGACCAGCGCCCAGACCCACCACGCGCCGGGGCCGTTGAGCCGCATGAAGGTCAGCCCGGAGGTGATCAGCAGGAGCCCGACGGCCAGCAGCGCGAAGCCGCGGGTGTCCACCCGGCCGCCGCTGCGCTCGATGGACTCCGGCACGCCGAAGCGGATGGCGAACCAGCAGGCGGTCACGGCCAGCGCCGGCAGCATCAGCACCAGCTGCAGCTGCCCGGCGAACACTTCCACGAGGGCTCCCGCCGCGAGGGCTCCCGCGATGACACCGAATTCCAGGGCCCCGACCAGCACGCCGGCAGCGCGGCGGGTGCGGGCCGCGCCGTCGGGCAGTCCGTGCAGGCGGCTGAACACGAGAGCGATCTCCAACGGCAGCCAGACCACGTAGAAGCCCTGCAGCGACCACGCCGCCAGGAACGTCCAGAAGTCCGGCGCCAGCGCCACACCCCAGGACGCGGCGGCGGTGAGCACCGTGGAGACGAGCAGGATCCGGCGGTGGCCGTACAGGTCGCCCAGCTTCGCGAGGACCGGCACGGCCAGGGCGCTGACGGTCAGCTGGGCGGCCTCGAACCAGTTGACGTCGGCGTCGTGGATCCCCAGGTGCCGGGCGATGTCGGTGAGGATGGGCGTGTAGTAGCCCTGGAGGATTCCGCTGGTGAGTTCCACCAGACACAGAAAAGCGACGACGCGGCGCATGGCGACCTTCCGGGCGGGCTGGGCACGGGGCGGCCAGCCGATTGATTGCATCCTAGGCCCGGCCCGGGCGTCTCCCCCGCACGACGCGGAATATCCGGGCGTGGCGGACGTTATAGAAGACAATAGATGCAAATGCATATAAATCGGCTACACTGGAAGCAGCAACCGGAAGACTCCGGACCGGAAAGGAATACCATGCAGATCGGCGTATTCAGCGTCAGCGACATCACCACCGACCCCACCACGGGCCGCACCCCCACGGAAAACGAGCGCATCAAAGCCTCGGTGGCGATCGCCAAGAAGGTCGAAGAAATAGGCATGGATGTCTACGCCATCGGCGAGCACCACAACCGGCCGTTCTTCTCCTCCTCGCCCACCACCACCCTGGGCTACATCGCGGCGCAGACGGAGCGGATCATCCTCTCCACCGCCACCACGCTGATCACCACCAATGACCCGGTGAAGATCGCCGAGGATTTCGCGATGCTCCAGCACCTGGCCGACGGCCGGGTGGACTTGGTCCTGGGCCGCGGCAACACCGCCCCCGTCTACCCCTGGTTCGGCAAGAACATCCAGGACGGGGTGGAGCTCGCGATCGAAAACTACAGCCTGCTGCGCCGGCTCTGGGACGAGGACACCGTCAACTGGTCCGGCAAGTTCCGCACCCCGTTGCAGAACTTCACCTCCACGCCGCGCCCGCTCGACGGCGTCGCCCCCTTCGTCTGGCACGGCTCCATCCGCACGCCGCAGATCGCCGAAGTGGCCGCGTACTACGGCGACGGCTTCTTCGCCAACAACATCTTCTGGCCCAAGGAGCACTACCAGCAGCTGATCGGCCTCTACCGCGAACGCTACGAGCACTACGGCCACGGCAAGGCGGACCAGGCCATCGTGGGCCTCGGCGGCCAGTTCTTCATGAGCAAGAACTCCCAGGACGCGGTCAAGCAGTTCCGGCCGTACTTCGACAGCGCCCCGGTCTACGGCCACGGCCCCTCGCTGGAGGACTTCACGTCGCAGACCCCGCTGACGGTCGGAAGCCCGCAGGAAGTCATCGAGAAGACCCTCACGTTCCGCGAGTACTTCGGCGACTACCAGCGCCAGCTCTTCCTGATCGACCACGCCGGCCTGCCGCTGAAGACCGTGCTGGAGCAGCTGGACCTGTTCGGCGAGGAAGTCCTGCCGGTGCTCCGCAAGGAATACGCGGAGAAGACTCCGGCCCACGTACCGGCACCGCCGACGCACGCCGGTCGCGTGGCAGCCTCGCTGGCGGCCCGTGAAGCGGCCCCGCAGGACGCCTGATGTCCGCCAAGTCAAGCCCGGCCGGGCCCCAGGCCCTGGTGCCGGCCGAATCGTCAGCCGCACCGGCTTCCCCGGTGCGGCTGGCGGCGCAGACCTGGGAGTCGCTGTTCCGGGCGCAGGTCGCCGTGATGCGCAGGCTGCAGTCCGGCCCCGCGTTCAAGGCCCTGGCGCTCAACGAGTATGACGTGCTGTTCACGCTCTCCGGCTGTCCGTCCGGCTGGCTCCGGCAGAACGAACTCAACGACCACGTGCTGCTGAGCCAGTCGAGCCTGAGCCGGCTGGTGGAGCGTCTGGAAAAGCGCGGCCTGGTGCAGCGGATGCCCGCCCCCGACGACGGCCGCGGCGTCCTGGTCCAGCTCACCGAGGCCGGCCGGGAACTGCAGAAGCAGATCGGCCGCGAGCATGTGCGCGACATCGCGTCCCTGGTGGTCCCGGCCCTGACGGCCGCGGAACAGCGCGAGCTGCTGCGGCTGACGGAGAAGCTGCGGACCTCGGTCCAGGACGCTAGGCGATAGCGACCAGCGCCGCCGGGTCCTCGGCCGGCAGGTCGCCGGTCACGGTGGCGGTGACCTTGAGCTCCCGGAGCGAAAGGCTGCCGCCCACGGTGGACAGGAACGCCGTGTCCGAGGAATCCCGGCCGGCGGTGATCCGGAGCATGCTCTCCCGGGGCGCCAGCCCGGTCGGGTCGATCACGTGCCAGGCGCCGTTGACATGGGCCTCGGCCACGGCGTGGAAGTCCATCGGGCTCAGTCCGGGCGCATAGACGGCCGCGAGCCGGGCCGGGACGTTCTTGGAACGCAGCAGTGCAATCGCCAGGTGGGCGAAGTCCCGGCAGACACCGCGCCGGTGCAGCAGCGTCTCGACGGCGCCGTCGGTCCCGCGCGATGACCCGCTGACGTACCGCAGTTCGTTGAAGACCCAGTCGCGCACGGCGTGCAGCAGTTCGGCGCCCTGCAGGCCGCCGAATTCGGCGTACGCCGTCGGGAGCAGCCGGTCTGATTCGGCGTAGCGGCTGGGCCGAACGTAACGGATGAGTTCCATCAGCCCGGGGTCCTCCGGGGCCGCGAGTCCGGTGACCGCGGCGTCATACTCGACCAGGACCTCGGTGGGCTCGGCGAACTCCATGTAGTGGAAGCGTCCGCCGTGGTGGTCCGAGAGTTCGGTCAGGGGTACGTCCTCGCCGGACGCCGTGACTGAGAGCGACTCCTCCAAGCGGCTGTAGCCGGGATTGCGGGCAACGGCGACGGCCATCGCGACCTTGGTGTCGGCCACGGTCTTGAAGGCCAGGCGTGCGGACACGATGCGTTCCATGAATCTCCGGAGGGGCTAGTTTTTGATCTTCAGCGACATTAGCATCCGCTGGACGTTGGCAAATTCGGAGCCGTCGTTGACATATTTGTCTGCCTGCGCCAGCGTGTCAAAGGACTTGGCCGGGGCAACTTTCTGGTCCGCGGCGAATGCCTTGAGCTCGGCCAGGTCGCCGAAGGAATAGTCACCCTTACCTTCGGGGCCGCGCACGATGTTCTGCAGGGCGCAGGACTTTCCGTCCGCGCCGCCGACCACGTTGGTGACGCCGTAGGAGCCGAAATACTTGTAGCCCTGGATCACGCGGAACACCACGTGCGGGTCGATGGTGCCGTCCCCGCCGCGGTGCGGCAGGTCCACCGGCACGCTGCTGACCACCACGTAGGGCTTCGCGGCATCGGCCGCGCAGGGCCCGGCGGGCTGCGGCGCAAGGCCGGTCTGCAGGGCGGCCAGGTACCGGCCCTCGGCGTCCTTGACCTCGATCCGCAGCGCCCCCGGCAGCGTGCCCTGCGCCGGGGTGACCGACTGGGCAATCCATTCCTGCGGCAGGTCGAAACTGACATTCTTCCCGGGGTCCGCGAACGTCTTCCAGGCCGCTGCCGTCGCCCCCGCCGTCGTGCCCGTCGTGGCACCGGCACTGGCGCCGGCGGATGCCGTACCCGCTGCGGACGGCGCGCCCGGCGACGCGGCACCCGCGGACGGATCCGCCGTCGTGCCCTCCGTGGCGCCCGCCGTCCAGGCCGGAGTGCCCTTGCCCTCGCTGCTGCAGCCGGCGAGCGCCGTGGCTGCGAGCGCGAGCGCGGCGGCGAGCCGGATTCCTCGGGAAATAGCCGTCCCAGTCATGGTGCCAGCGTAGCCGGGGCCCGGACAGTTCAAAGCTTCCGGAGCAGCGTTTCGTAGAAGCGGACGCCGCGGCCCAGGGTCTCCAGCGAGATCTTTTCGTCGACGGCGTGGATGGAGCCGCGGTCCGCAGTGTCCATGGCGAACGGCGCGAACCGGTAGACGGAGTCGCAGATCCCGGTGAAGCGGCGTGAATCCGTCCCGCCCATCATGATGTACGGCGTGATGATCGCCTCCGGGAACGTCGCGGCGATGCTGTCCTCCAGCAGTTGCCATTGCGGCCCGGCGAAGGCGGAGACCGGCGTCGGCTCGTTACCCTCCACCACCCGCAGCTCCACCCTCGGGTCGCGGATGATCTTCCGCAGCCGCTCCACCGTGCCGGCCACGGTGTCCCCCACGGCGATCCGGATGTTCGCGTTCGCCTTGGCCGTTGCGGCCAGCACGTTGGCGCCGGCGCTGCCCTCCAGGGTGGTGACGGCCACGGTGGTGCGGGTCATCGCATTGGTTTCGTTCCCCAGCCGCCCGAAAAGCCACGTCATCGGCGCCTTGAGCAGGGCGAGGTTCGCAAACGCAATCCGCAGCGGGGCGGGGGCGTACGGGCCGAAGCGCCGGAGCATCTCCGCCGTCACGTCCGGGAGTCGCTGCGGAAAGGGGCTGCCCTCGATCCGCGTGATCGCCCGGGCCAGCCGCGCGGTCGCCCCCATCCGGGGCGGCGTGGAGGCGTGTCCGCCGGGGTCCCGGGTCAGCAGCTCCACATCCAGGATCCCCTTTTCGGCCACGCCCACTACGGCGGCCGGCCGGCTCACGCCGGGGAACGCGCCGCCTGCCACGGCGCCGCCCTCATCCAGCACAAGCCACGGCCGCACTCCCCTCTCCGTGAGGAGCGCTGCGGCGGCCGCGGCGCTGCCGCCGGCGGTCTCCTCGTTGTTGCCGAACGAGAAGTAGACGTCCCGCGCCGGGGTGAAGCCCGCGCCCAGCAGCGCCTCCGCGGCCTCCAGGATCGCGACCAGCTGGCCCTTGTCGTCCAGGGTGCCGCGGCCCCACAAGTGCGTTCCGTCGCTCTGACCGGCGAACGGCGGATGGGTCCACGCCTGCTCGTCGCCGGCCGGGACGACGTCGTAGTGCGCCATCAGCACCACCGGCCGGTCCCCGGCGGCGGTACCGGCCGCAGTACCGGGCCAGCGGAAAAGCAATGCCTGCCCGTTGACGCGTTCCACCTCCAGTGCGGAGTGGACCGCCGGGTAGAGCCGGGAAAGCGCGGCCAGGAACCCCTCGAATTCCGCTGTCTCCACCTCGGCGGCAACCCGGGAAGACACGGTGCGGAAGCGGACGAGTTCGGCCAGCGAGGCGGCGGCGCGGCCGGCTGGTCCGGCTGCGCGGCCGGCTGATGCGGCGGGGGCGGTGTTGTGCATGCGCGAAAGTCTACGACCGGCAGCGGCGCTCCGCGGTTAGGGCGCCGCAGGTCGGCCGGCCAAACAAGGCTAGGCTGGGGGGATGGTGGAACAGCACTTGGATGCAGCGGACTTTGGCGGCCCGGACGGCGTGGCGGGGATGTCCGCCGTCGACATCGCGGACTGGCGGCTCCGGACCTTTGCGCTGTATGCGACCGTGCGGAAGATCGCTGCGGACAGCCCGGCCGAAGCCCACTCCTACTGGCGGCATGAGCGGGACCGGATGTTCGGCACCCACCCGGCCTCACCGCTGACGGACGCCGACAAGGCGAGCTTCGGCGGCCTCAAGACCGCCGACTATGACCCGATCTACCGCTTCCACGTCCCCGTCACCAAGGAGGGCGCCGGGCGCGAGATGAATGTCGAAACCGGCACCGACGGCGTCGTCCGCTTTGTCCGCCTCGGCACCTTCGACCTGCCCGAGATGGGCCAGTTGGCGGTCTGGAAGCTCAACGGCTACGGCGGCGGCATCTTCGTGCCGTTCCGCGATGCCACCGCCGGCAAGCCCGGCGGCAGCTACGGTGCCGGGCGCTACCTGCTGGATACCATCAAGGGCGCCTTCCACGGCGTGGCCGGTTCCGGACCGGACGCCGAATTCGTGCTGGACTTCAACTTTGCCTACAACCCGTCCTGCGCGTACAACGAGGCGTGGGCCTGCCCCCTGGCCGGGCCGTCGAACCGGCTCGCCGTGGACATCCCGGTCGGCGAGCTGTACTAGACGGATGGAGCCGCCGCTACAACACGCACAGCCGCGCCTGCTTCCAGGTGCGACGACGACGGCGCCGCCCGCCCCGTCTGCTTCGACGCGCCGGCGCCCACGCGGCCTGCTCCGGTATCCGGTGGCGCGGCAGCTCCTGCGGTTCACCGGCGTCGGCGTTGTCTGCACCGTGACCTCGCTGGCGCTGTTCGCGTTCCTGCGGCCCTGGATCGGCCCCCAGCCGGCCAACGCGGCGGCGCTGATCCTGACCTCGCTGATGAATACCGCCCTGAACCGGCGGCTGACATTCAAGATCACCGAGCGGCACCGGATGAAGCGAGACCACCTCAACGGCCTGATCGTCATTGCCGTCGCACTGCTGATCACCGGCGGCAGCCTGGGCATCCTGCACTGGATCAACCCGGACGCGACCGTCGCCGCCGAACTCTGGACCACAACGCTGTCCGGTTTCCTGGCCACGGCCGTGCGTTTCACCATGCTGCGGCACTGGATCTTCCGCCGCGCCAGGCACCGCTAACTCCCGGCGGCCGCTCAAAACGCCAGCTAATGCGACCCGGTTGGGCCGAGGGAGCGGACGCTGCCGACGGCGGTGCGCACCGCTGCCGCCGCTTCGCGCAGCTCGGCGGCGGTGACGCTGGCATCGAAGCTGAAACGCACGGCGGTCTGGGCCACCTGCGCGCCGATCCCCATCGCCAGGAGCACCGGGGAGGGCTCGTCCGAGCCCGCGGCGCAGGCCGAACCGCTGGAGCAAATGACGCCCTGCCGTTCGAGCTCCAGCAGCACCGACTCGCCGCTGGTTCCCGGGAAGCAGAACGACGCCACCGATGGCAGCCGCTCGCCCGGATGGCCAGTGAGGAAAGCGCCGGGCACCCCGGTCAGGACGGCGGCGATGAACTCGTCACGCAAGGCCTCGACCCGGGCGGAAGCTTCCCGCTGCGACGCCCCCGCGAGGGTCAGCGCCGTCGCCAACGCCACGGCCCCGGCCACGTTCTCGGTGCCCGAGCGGCGGCCGCGTTCCTGCCCGCCGCCGTGGATCAGCGGCTCCAGCCGGGTCCGGCCGCGCACGAACAGCGCCCCGCAGCCCTTGGGGGCACCCAGCTTGTGGCCGGAAATACTCAGCGCGTCCACGCCCAGGTCCCGCACGTCGAGGGACAGCCAGCCTGCGGCCTGCACGGCGTCGCTGTGCAGCGGGACACCCCGGCCGCGGGCCAGCGCCGCCAGCCGGGCCACGGGCTGGACCGTGCCCACCTCGTTATTCGCGTACATGACGCTGGCCAGCGCGGTGTCCGGACGGAGCGCGGCCGCGAGCGCCTCCTCGGTGACCTGCCCGTAGCGGTCCACCGGGATCACGTCGACGGCGAAGCCATGGACGCGTTCAAGGTACCGCGCCGATTCTTCCACCGCGGGATGTTCGACGGCGCTGATCGCTACCCGGTCCAGGCGCGGATCGGCGGCACTCCGGGCCAGGGCGATGCCCTTGACGGCGAGGTTGTCCGCTTCCGTGCCGCCGGAGGTGAAGATGACCTCGCCGGGACGGCAGCCCAGCGCCTTCGCCGTCATCTCCCGGGCTCCCGCGAGCGCCGCGGCGGCGGCGTCGCCCAGTGAATGGTGGCTTGACGGGTTGCCGAACTCCCCGCTCAGGTACGGCCACATGGCCTCCAGCACCTCCCGGCGGACCGGAGTGGTCGCGGCGGCGTCCAGGAAGATCACGGCGTCCCCGCAGCCGGCCAGGCGCCGGGCGCCGCGGGCCCGGACGCACCAGGCCCGGACGCGCCGTCCGGATCCAGCTCGACGTCGAGTCCCAGGTCCAGGGCGGTGACGCTGTGGGTGAGGGCGCCCACCGAGATGACGTCCACGCCGGTGGCGGCGATGCCGGCCACGGTCGCGAGGTTGACGTTGCCGCTGGCCTCGACGCGGGCACGCCCGGCCACGAGTTCGACCCCGTCGGCGAGTTGGGTCAGCGAGAAGTTGTCCAGCATGATGGTGTCCACGCCGGCGGCCAGCACGGGTTCAATCTGGTCCATGCTGTCCACCTCCACCTCGAAGTGCGTGGTGTGCCCCAGCCGCGCCTTGGCCTCGCGCAGCACCGCGGTGAGCTGCGTCGGGTCTCCCCCGGTGAGCACTGCGAGGTGGTTGTCCTTGGCGAGGACTGCGTCCGAGAGGCTGAAGCGGTGGTTTGCCCCGCCGCCGCAGCGGACCGCGTAGCGCTCCAGCACCCGCAGCCCCGGCGTCGTCTTCCGGGTATCGGTGATCCGCGCGTGGGTACCGGCGACCAGCGCGACGAACTCCGCGGTCCGGGTGGCGATCGCGCTCATCCGCTGGACCAGGTTCAGCGCCACCCGTTCCGCCAGCAGCACGCCGCGGGCGTTGCCGGTCACCCGGGCCAGCGCCGTGCCAGCGTCAAAGGCCTCGCCGTCCGCCACGAGCAGTTCGACGGCGGCGCCGGAGTCCGCCAGCTTCATCGCCGCGGCAAAGACCTCCCCGCCGCTGAACACGCCCGGCACCCGGGCTGCCAGCACGGCCGTGGCGCGCGCCTCGACCGGGATGAGCGTCTGCGAGGTGATGTCCCCGTAGGGTGCATCCTCCAAGAGGGCAGCCCGGAGCACGGCATCGACGGCGGCCGCGGGAAGGGTTCCAACGAGGGCCACTGGCCGGGCTGCGGTGCGGACTGAGACGGTGGCTGTCATGACGAGATCCTTTGTTTCGTGCGGAATACGGCGGCGGCCCGGCGGCTGTGCGTCCCGGCCGGGGTGGCGCGGGCAGGGGCAGCCAGTACCGCGGACAGGGTGGCGCCGGGGGCCGGGTCGGTCCGGAAGTGGGCGCCCAGCGATACCTTCCGGTTACGGGCGGCTTCCACGAGCAGGCGAGCGGCCAACAGCAGGTTGCGGTCCTCGTGCTCGCGCGGGTCGGCGGCGTCCGTAACGGTCTCCGGCCGGACGACGGCGCCCCAGGCCGCAAGGGTAGCCTCGGCCTCCCCCAACTGCTCCCCGCTGCGCAACACCCCAGCGGCACTAGTCATCAACCGCCCCAGCCCCTCCCTACTGAACGACCCCGGATCAGGCACAGTCTCCTCAGCACCATCGGGCGCCGCCGGGGTGGTTCCATCCCCGGCACAGTCGCGCGACGGTACTGCGGAAGCGTGCGTCAAGGCGAGGCCGCCCGCGGCCGTGGGCCCACACGATCCGGGTTCCCTGGCCGAGCTTGCGAGGTTAGGGCGATCGTGGGGAGCACGCGGAGCAGTGCCGTCGTGCGACGGTTCAAGACTCAGGAAGTCCTCCACCGCCCGCCGCCCGAAGACCAACCCTTCGAGCAGCGAATTGCTAGCCAGCCGGTTGGCGCCCTGGACGCCGGTGCACGCCACCTCCCCTGCGGCGTAGAGGCCCGGCACCGAGGTGCGTCCGCTCAGATCGGTGGCGACCCCGCCCATCCAGTAGTGCGCGGCCGGAGACACCGGCAGGGGCTCGGCGGTCCAGTCGTAGCCGGCGGCGCGCGTCCGGGCGGTGATCGTGGGGAACCGCCGGGCCAGGAAGCCGTTCCCGCGGCGGGTTTCGATGCCGCGGGCGTCGAGGTACACGGGGCTGTCCGCCGGCAGCCCCTTGGCCGCCAGGTGCAGCGCGATGCTGCGGGAGACGACGTCCCGCGGGGCCAGCTCCGCGTCCGGGTGGTAGTCGGGCATGAACCGGTGGCCGGCAGCGTCCAGCAGGACGGCGCCCTCGCCGCGGACCGCCTCGGAGATCAGCAGCGCGAGCGGGCCGCCGGGCGCTTCGGCCGCGGCGAGCGTGGTGGGGTGGAACTGGAAGAATTCCAGGTCGCGGACGGCGGCCCCGGCGCGCCAAGCCAGGGCGAGGCCGTCGGCGGTGGCGACGGAGGGGTTGCTGGTCCGGGCGAACAGCCGCCCGGCCCCGCCGGTGGCGAGCAGCACGGCGTCGGCGTCCAACTGCCTCAGTGCTCCGCCGGCGAGGTAGGCGACCCCGGTGACGGCGCCCGGGGTGGCGTGTGAGGCAGGGTGGCGGCTTCCGGTCAGCAATTCGGTCACGAAGGCACCGGTATCGACCCGCAGCCTGCCCTCGCCGGCGCGGCCCAGCACCGCGGCCGTGAGCCCGCGGGCGATGCAGGCGCCGGTCGCGTCGCCGCCGGCGTGCAGGATGCGGGCGGCGGAATGCGCGGCTTCGAGTCCCAGGGCGGGCCCGCCGTCGGCACCGACGTCGAAGCGCACGCCGAAGCGGCGCAGCCCGGCAATGTCCTGGACGGCCTCGGTGCACAGGATGCGCACGGCGTCGGGGTTGTTGTGCCCAGCCCCGGCGGCGAGGGTGTCGGCGATGTGCGCCGCGACGGAGTCGCCCGGGGCGGCCTCGGCCGGCGCCAGCACGGCGGACACCCCGCCCTGGGCGTAGAACGTGTTGCTCTCCTCGAGCATGCCCTTGGTCAACAGCACCACTTCGGCGGCCGGTGATGCCTCGGAGGCGAGCAACGCCGCGTACAGCCCGGCGATCCCGCTGCCGACGACGACGAGTCGCCTGGTCATGGCCGCGCCGCCAGCATGCGTTCCAGCGCGACGCGGGCGGGGGCCGCGACGTCGTCCGCCACCGTGATGCGGTTGACCACCTCGCCGCGGACGAGTGCCTCCAGCACCCAGGCGAGGTAGCCGGGGTGGATGCGGTACATCGTGGAGCAGGGGCAGATCACCGGGTCCAGGCAGAAGATGGTGTGCTGCGGGTATTCCGCGGCCAGCCGGTTGACCAGGTTGATCTCGGTGCCGACCGCGAACGTGGTGGGCTCGGTGGCGGCGGCAATGGCCTTCCGGATGAAATCGGTGGAACCGGCCGAATCCGCGGCGTCCACCACCTCCATGGGGCACTCGGGGTGCACGATCACCTGGACGCCGGGGAACTCGGCGCGGGCCTTTTCGATCTGGGCCACGTTGAAGCGTTTGTGCACGGAGCAGAAGCCGTGCCAGAGGATCACGCGGGAGTCCTGCAGGGCCTGCCCGTCATTGCCGCCGAATTCCTTGCGCGGGTTCCACAGCGGCATCTGTTCCAGCGGCACGCCCATGGCTTTGGCGGTGTTGCGGCCGAGGTGCTGGTCGGGGAAGAACAGCACCCGCTGGCCCCGTTCGAAAGCCCACTCCAGCACGGTGGCGGCGTTCGAGGACGTGCAGACGATCCCGCCGTGCTCGCCGCAGAAGCCTTTCAGCGCGGCCGAGGAGTTCATGTAGGTGACCGGAATGACCGGGACCCGGCCGTCGGCGTCGGGCTCGGTGCCGAAGAGTTCCTCCAGCTGCTCCCAGCATTCGGTGACCGAATCTATGTCAGCCATGTCCGCCATCGAGCACCCGGCGGCCAGGTTGGGCAGGATCACGGCCTGCTCCGGGCCGGAGAGGATATCCGCGGTTTCGGCCATGAAGTGCACGCCGCAGAAGACGATGGCCTCGGCATCCGGCCGGGTCAGGGCGGCGTTGGCGAGCTGGAAGGAGTCCCCCACGAAGTCGGCGTATTCGACCACCTCGTCGCGCTGGTAGAAGTGGCCCAGGATGACGGCCCGGTCGCCCAGCGCCGCCTTGGCGGCCCGGATCCTTGCGTCCAGTTCGGCGTCGCCGGCCAGGCGGTATTCCTCCGGCAGCTGGCCCTGCCGGGGCGTCGACCGCGGCGCGCTGTCCGCCATGGACGCGCCGGGCCCGTACGCCGGCACGCCGGCACGGGCCTCGGCGGAGTCGAAGTCCCAGGGGCCGCGGGCGAGGGCCGGGCTGCAGGTGGAAGCTGTTGCCCCGCCGTTGGCGCTGCCGTCGGCCTGCTCGCGCGTGATCAGCTGGATCGCCGTGTTGACGCTGCTCATGGTGTGCTCCTGTTATCTGGATCGAGGCCGGGGCGGCCGGTAAAGCGGTAGAGGCGGGGCGGGCGGTGCTTGCCGCCCTGGAGGTAGTCGTCGGTTTCTTCGATTTCCGGGGTGGCCTTGATCTGGCGCCGGAAGTTGGCCGGGTCAAGCTCGCGGTCCAGGACCGCCTCATAGACTTCCCGGACCTGGGCGAGCGTGAAGTACTCGCCGAGCAGGTGGTAGGCGATCGAGCCGTAGGCCATCTTGTTCCGCAGCCGCCAGAGCGCGTAGTCGATGATCGATTTGTGGTCGAAGGCCAGTTCGCCAAGCCGGTCGGCCCGGAACCAGCGGACGTTTTCGGATTCGTCGGCGAGCGCGGCTTCGGTGGGCTGGACCAGCGCCCAGTAGACGATCGACACGATGCGCTGGGTGGGTGAGCGGTGAAGGCCGCCGAACGCGTAGAGCTGCTCAAGGTAGCTCGGCGCCAGCCCGGTGGTCTCGCGCAGGTTCCGGGAAGCGGCGTCCTGCAGCGACTCCGAATGTGTCAGCGGGCCGCCGGGGAGGGCCCACAGACTTTTGAAAGGCGCCCTGATCCGGCGCACCAGCGGGATCCACAGCGTAGGGCGGCCGGAGCTCTCGCTCGGGCGCAACGCGAAGATCACGGTGGAAATAGCCAACGACGGCGGCGCGAGCTGGCGCTCCGAGACGTTGCCTGGTGAGGTGTAGACGGTGATCGACCCCCGCTTTCCGGGGTCCGGAGCGGCCTCTGCGGACCGCCCGGACGATTCCGGCCCTACCGCCGGTTAGTTATAGTCAAATTGACTAGAACTAATTCTACGACCCGATCGCCCATTAGGGAAATGTGTCACTCCAGCCCGCGCAGCCGGGGTTGTGCAGCCCGTGTGGCGGCGCCCGCGCGGCCGGGGCTGTGCGGCCCGTGGTTGAAAGCCCGAGTCCGCTGCTGTATTAATCGGCGGCATGGACGGCGCAACGGACAGCGAAACAATCAGGGCCTGCTACCTCGGGGCCGCCCGTGCCTTCCTGGAGCTGGTGGAACAGGTGCCGGAGCGCGCCTGGTCGAAGCCGGCACTGGGCGAATGGGACGTGCGCGGGCTCACCGGCCACGCCAGCCGGGCCCTGAGTACGGTGGGGACCTACCTCTCGACGCCGGCCACCGGGGAACGCGTGGACAGCCCGACTGCTTACTTCCTGGCCGTCCGGAACTCCATGGCGCCGGACGTGATCGCCCAGCGCGGCCGGGAGGCGGGCGAGGCTCTGGGAGCTGATCCGGCGGCGGCCGTGAAGGACCTCGTCCGGCGGGTCAGCACGCTGCTCCGCGACACCCCGGATGACGCGGCGGTGGCCACCCCGGCGGGTGCGATGGCGCTGATCGACTACCTGCCGACGCGGACCTTCGAGCTGGCCGTGCACAGCCTGGACCTGGCCCGCGCACTGGACCTCCCGGCGCCCGCCCCGCTCGGCCCCGCGGTGGCGGCGTCCTTGGAACTCGCGGCGACAATCGGCGCGCACCTGCCCGCAGCGGGGGACCTGCTGCTCCTGCTTACCGGCCGCTCCGGCCTGCCCGGGAACCTCAGCGTGCTGTAGCCCCGCGGGCCGCGGCTTGACCTAGCGGCCGCGGGCGGCGGCTTCCAGCAGCGGCAGGGTCCGGCCCTGGAAATGGGTGTTCAGCACGATCACTGAGGACGAGCGCAGCACCGTTTTCGTGGCAATCATGGCGTCAAGCACGCGCTGCAGGTCAGAGTTGGAGCGCGCCGCGATGCGCGCCATCAGGTCCGAGCTCCCGGAGACCGTGTGGATCTCGATCAGTTCGGGGATCCGCGCGAGCGCCTCGACGACGGCGTCGTGCCCCAGGTCCTGGTTGATGGTCAGCGAGCAGAACGCCACCACCGGATAGCCGAAGTGGGCCGGGTCCGGCTGCGGGACCCAGGAACCGATGACGCCGCTGTCCTGCATCCGGTCCAGCCGTGACTGCACGGTGGCGCGGGCCACCTTCAGCACCCGGGATGCCTCCAGGACGGAGGCCCGCGGAGAATCCGTGAAGAATCGGACAATCTTCGCGTCCAGCGGGTCGACGTTCACGTAGTTTCCTTGCCTTCAGGATTTCAACAGCACAAATCGTCGCGATTTGTGCCAATGGTTCAACAGACTGCAACCATGCTCTCACGCCGTCCGTGCGGAACGGCCCTCCCGGGGCGGTAAATTCGTATGGTCCCAAAAGGACGCCGCCACCAGCTAAGAAGGTTCGCCAGCATGACAACGAAGTCCGCCGCGGAGCGCCCGGCCCTGAAACTCGGCCACAGCATGAAGCCCCGCCAGCTCACCATGATGGGACTCGGCAGCGCCATCGGCGCCGGCCTTTTCCTTGGATCGGGGGCCGGCATCCAGGCGGCCGGCCCGGCCGTCCTGATTTCCTACTTGGTGGCCGGAACCCTGATCATCCTGGTCATGTGGGCCCTCGGCGAGATGGCCGCCGCCAACCCGAACAGCGGCGCGTTCTCCGTGTACGCACAAAAGGCCATGGGAAAGACCGCGGGCGCCACCGTGGGCTGGCTCTGGTGGTTGCAGCTCGTGGTGGTCATCGCGGCCGAAGCCCTCGGCGCGTCGGCGCTGCTGTTTACCGTCTGGCCCGTGATCCCGGTCTGGGGGCTGTCGCTGATCTTCATGGCCGCCTTCACGGCCATCAACCTGGCCGGGGTGAAGAACTTCGGCGAGTTCGAGTTCTGGTTCGCCATCCTCAAGGTCGTGGCCATCCTGCTGTTCCTGGCCGTCGGCGTCGCGCTGCTGCTGGGCTGGCTCCCCGACGTCGCCTCCCCCGGGCTGGGCAACATCACCTCGAACTTCGCCCCGGCGGGCCTGGGCGGCATCGCCACCGCGCTGTTCGTCGTGATCTTCGCCTTCGGCGGCACCGAAATCGTCAGCGTGGCGGCCGCCGAGACCGAAAACCCGGAACACAGCGTGGGGCTGGCCATCCGGACCGTCGTCTGGCGAATCCTGGTGTTCTACATCGGCTCCGTGTTCGTCATCGCCGCGATCCTCCCGTCGACGTCGGCGGCCCTCAAGTCGCCGTTCGCGGGCGTCCTGGACGCGGCCCGGATTCCGGGGGCGGGCACCGCCATCACCCTGGTCGCCGTCGTCGCACTGCTCTCGGCCCTGAACGCCAACCTCTACGGCGCTTCACGGATGGTGTTTTCCCTGTCCGTGCGTGGCGAGGCCCCGCGGATCCTCTCGATGCTCAATGCGGCCCGGGTTCCCGTGGTCGCCGTCGGCGTCTCGGTGGCCTTCGGCTTCCTGGCCGCCGTGCTGGAGCTGCTTTTCCCGGACCGGGTGCTGCCGGCGCTGTTCCAGCTGGTCGGTTCCACCTGCCTCGTGGTGTGGGGATCGGCCCTGGTGTCCCAGCTGATCCTCCGCCGCCGGGCCGACCGCGACGACACTCCCCTGCCGTTGCGGATGAAGGGCTTCCCCGGGCTGACCATCTTCGGCCTGTTGCTCCTGGCACTGATTTTCGCCGTCGGCTTCAGCAGCCCGGAGAGCAGCAAGCAGCTCTTCGGCACCCTGGCGCTGATCGCCGGCATCGCCGCCGCGTGCTGGATCGGTGCGCGCCTCACCCGCTCCCGCCGCCCTGCCGACGCCGCTGGGCGCAAGTAGCGCCACTACCTACACCCGACGTACAAATTGTCACCCCGTGAAGCGACTCGGCATAGGTAATTGCGCAGCCTGATCACCAATACCTGAGCTGATTGCCCAGCGCCTTGCGGGTGACTAGGGTCACAGGCATGGACACACTTCCCCTCGCGGTCCCCGATGACGACGCCGGACCGCTCACCTCCGCCCAGCTCCGCGAACTGTACTCGCTGATGGTTGCGGTCCGTCACCTCGACCGCTCCGCGATCGCCTGGCAGCGGCAGGGAATCATCCCCGGCTACGCCCCGGAACTCGGCCAGGAGGCGGCGCAGGTGGGCAGCGGCTACGCCGTGGACACCACCCGCGACTTCGTCTTCCCCACGTATCGGGAAATGGGCGTCGCCCGGACCATGGGCGTGGACATGGTGGGCTACATGTCCACCCACAAGGCCACCTGGCACGGCGGCCTCTACGATCCGGTGAAGTCCCGCCTCGCCCCGATCCAGGCCGTCGTCGCCGGCTCCGTGCTGCACGCCGTCGGCTGGGCCCACGGCCAGACCCTGGAGCAGAAGGACGGGGTCGCCCTCACCTACTTTGGCGACGGAGCCTCCTCGCAGGGCGATGTCCACGAGGCCATGAACTTCGCCGCCGTGATGAAGGCGCCGGTGGTCTTCTTCGTGCAGAACAACGGCTGGGCCATCTCCGTGCCCACCGAACGCCAGGTGGCCGGCGGCTCGGTTGCCGCCCGCGCCGCCGGCTACGGCATGCCGGCCCTGCAGATCGACGGCAACGACGTCGTCGCCGTCGTCGAAGCCACGCGCCGCGCCTTCGCGCACGCCCGCCGCGGCAACGGCCCGGTGCTGATCGAGGCCATGACCTACCGCCGCGGCCCGCACTCCACCTCCGATGACCCCGGCCGCTACCGCTCGCTCGACGAGGAGCGCAACGACGCCGGCGAGGACCCGCTGGAGCGCCTGCGGCAGCGGCTGCTGGCGGACGGGATCGCGGACGAGGCGTTCTTCGCCGAGGCCATCGCCGCCGCCGAGGCCGAAGAGGAACACATCCGTGCCGGCATCCAGGCCCTCGGCTCCCGCCCCGGAGCCGAGATGTTTGACCTGGTCTTCCAGGAAACCACCCCTGCCCTGCAGGCCCAGGCCGCCAACTGGCGCGAGGAGTCCGAACATGTCTAACTCGATTCTCGAGAGCACTAGCGGGGAGAGCACCGCCATGAGCGCAGACAAGCCCGTTTCCGTCACCGTGATGTCCATGCAGCAGGCGCTCAACCGGGCCCTCGACGAGGTGCTGGCGGAGAACCCGAAGGCCGTCATCTTCGGCGAGGACTGCGGCCGGCTCGGTGGCGTCTTCCGGATCACCGACGGGTTGCAGGCCAGGCACGGCGCACAGCGGGTCTTCGACACCCCGCTGGCGGAATCCGGCATCCTCGGCATGTCCGTGGGACTGGCGATGGCCGGCTTCCACCCCATCCCCGAGGTCCAGTTCGACGGCTTCGCCTACCCGGCCATCAACCAGATCGTCTGCCAGATTGCCCGGATGAACTACCGGAGCCGGGGCACCATGCCCATGCCGATCACCCTCCGCGTGCCCAGCTTCGGCGGCATCCGCGCCCCCGAACACCACGGCGAAAGTCTCGAGGCACTTTTCGCCCATGTGCCCGGGCTGAAGGTGGTCTCGCCGTCGAACCCGCACGAGGCTTACCACCTGCTGAAGTACGCCGCCACCCGGCCGGACCCGGTGATCTTCATGGAACCGAAGTCCCGCTACTGGCAGAAGGGCGAGGTTGACTTCGCGGCGGATGGCGACGCGCCCACCGGATCCAAGGTCATGCGTGAAGGCCGCCATCTCACACTCGTCGCGTGGGGCGCCATGGTCTCCCGCTGCCTGCAGGTGGCCGAACTTGCCGCCGAGGACGGGATCGACATCGAGGTCCTGGACCTGCGCTGGCTCAAGCCGATCGACGCCGCCGGGCTGGCCGCCTCCGTGCGCAAGACGCGCCGCGCCGTCGTCGTGCATGAAGCGCCGCTGACCTCCGGGCTCGGCGCCGAGGTGGCCCAGCTGATCACGCAGAGCTGCTTCGACACGCTCAAGGCGCCGGTGGAGCGCGTGACCGGCTTCGACGTCCCGTACCCCTCGGGCGATCTGGAAGATGAATACATCCCGAACATTGACCGGATCCTCTTCGGCATCCAGCGAGTATTGGAGTACAAACGTGGCTGAAATTTCCTTCCCGCTGCCTGACCTCGGCGAGGGCCTCATCGAGGCGACAGTGCTGGAATGGCTGGTGTCGCCGGGTGAGCAGGTGGAACGCAACCAGCCCCTCGTGGAGGTCGAAACCACCAAGTCGGCCGTCGAATTGCCCAGCCCGCAGGCAGGTAAGGTAGTGCGTATCCACGGCGGCCCCGGCGACAAAATCAATGTCGGTGAGCCGTTGATCGTGTTCGAGGTGCCGGACAACACCGCCGGCATCGT
The DNA here is from genome assembly GCA_026393275.1 of Arthrobacter sp. GTDB lineage: Bacteria > Actinomycetota > Actinomycetes > Actinomycetales > Micrococcaceae > Arthrobacter. The sequence continues at coordinate 46,533 of JAPLAM010000040.1, read as the reverse complement.
GGGCACGGTCCCGAAGGAAGAGGCACCGAAGCGCCGGGTCCGCCTGAGCGCCGTACTTGATGAGGACTGACACCATGAGCGGCAGGCACACCGGCGAACAGCATTCCCACACCGTCGAGGGCACCGATCCCCGGCTGTACGTCGGGGTGCACGATCCAGCGGACGACGCCGGGTTGCGCCCGGTGCTGCTGCTGCACGGCTTCTCCTCCTCCGCCAAGCTCAACTGGGAGGACACCGGCTGGATCATGGCCCTCACCCAGGCCGGCCGCCGCGTCATCACCGTGGACCTGCCCGGCCACGGCCGCAGCGGCTCGCCCGAGGACCGGGACTCCTATTCCCCCAGCCGGATCCGTGCCGATCTGCTGCAGATCGCGTTCGACGCCGGCGCGCGTCCCCTGCGCGACGGCGACCCGGCGAGCGGGCTGGACGTGATCGGCTACTCGCTGGGGGCCCGGCTGGCCTGGGAATTCGGCGCCACCCAGCACGAACTCGTCCACCGGCTGGTCCTGGGCGGCCCCAACGTGGCGGACCCGCTGGCCGACTTCGACCTGGTTGCCGCGCAGCGGTACCTGGCCGACGGCACGCCGATCGCGGACGCTTCCACCGCCGGGCTGCTGAAAATGGCGCAGCTGCTGCCGAGCAACAACATCTTTGCGCTGTTGTCCCTGGTCGAGGCGATCAAGGACGAGCCGTTCGACGCGGCCGAGGCTGTCCCGCCGATGCCGATGCTGCTGGTGGCCGGGGAACAGGATGAGCGGGCCGCGTCCATGCCCGAGCTCGCCAAGCTGGGCGCCCGGGCCGGCTCGATGGTGGAACAGCTCATCCTGCCGGGCCGGAACCACACCAACGCCGTCACCAGCCGGGCCTTCAAACAGGGTGCCATCAGCTTCCTGGCCGTTTAGGCACTTCTTGATTCAGTCTTAAATAACGAACGCGGGGTCACTTCGCGCCGATCCGGAGGTTCCGGACGGCGCTGGGTGACCCCGCGTTGCTGTTGGGCCGCTTAGTGCTTGCTGAGGCCCAGCGGGCGGCCGCGGGTTTCCTTGGCCAGGACGACGCCGACGGCGGAGATGACGCAGAGGATCATGATGTAGATGCCGATGGATCCGGTCCAGTGCGTGCCCTGCAGCAGGGCCTCGGCGATGGTGGCCGCGAACGCGCCGCCAAGGATGGCCCCGAAGGCGTACCCGATGGAGATGCCGGAGTACCGGACGTTGGCCGGGAACATCTCGGCGTACATGGCGGACATCGGACCGTAGGACAGGCCGAGGCCGATGGTGAGGACGAACAAGGCCACCCCGTAGAGCACGATGTCCTTGGTGTCGATCAGGGCGAACATCGGGATCATCCAGGCGAAGACGATTGCGTAGCCGATCAGGAAGGTCTTGACCCGGCCGATCTTGTCCGAAAGCCAGCCGCCGACGAGGGTGAAGATGAGCCAGCCGAAGGAGGCCAGCGTGGTGGCCAGCAGGATCTGCGGGGTGGGCATCTTCAGCGTCTTGGTGGCGTAGGAGATGAAGAAGGCGATCAGCAGGTAGCCGGCGGCGTTGTTGCCGATGAAGATCATCGTCGAGTAGAGGACGGCCTTCTTGTGCTTGCGGATCAGCTCGCCCAGAGGAGCCTTGCTTTCCTCCTTGCGGTCCTGCATCTCCTTGAAGACCGGGCTTTCGGCGACGGCGCGCCGGATCAGGTAGCCGACCACGATCAGCACGATCGAGAGCAGGAACGGCATCCGCCAGCCCCAGGAAGCAAAGTCTTCCTTGGACATGCCGGTGTTGAGGAAGTAGAGCAGCCCGGTGGCGAGGATCATGCCCACCGGAACGCCGATCTGCGGGTAGGCGCCAAACAGGCCGCGCTTGCTCATCGGAGCGTGCTCCACGGCCATCAGGGCGGCGCCGCCCCATTCACCGCCGGCGGAGAAGCCCTGGATGACGCGGAGCAGGATCAGCAGGACCGGGGCCCAGACACCGATCTGGGCGTAGGTCGGCAGCACACCGATCAGGGCCGTCGCGGCACCCATCATGACGAGGGTGAAGACCAGCATGGCCTTGCGGCCGAGGCGGTCGCCGAGGTGCCCGGCGATGATCGCGCCCAGCGGACGGAACAGGAAGCTGATGCCGATCAGTGCGAAGGAGAGGATCTGCGCCAGGCCGGGGTTGGAATCGTTCAGGGGTGCGAGGAAGAGCGGGGACAGCAGCGTTGCCGTCAGCTGGGCGAAAATGAAGAAGTCGTACCACTCGATTGTGGTGCCGACCAGGGTCCCGGCGAGGACCTTGCGTTCCTCATGCTTGCTGCTGGGGCCGGCCTCTGAATCGACGGTTGAAGTTGCGGTCATTGAAACTCCATTGCTGGGGGCAGAGGTGCTGCCCGGTGGGTGCGAAGTGAAACTGGGTGCCTCGTGATTACTGATCGAACGGTCAGTTGGTATTCGAGATCATACTATGAAACATGTGATAAACCACACATGTGTCGTGAAAGCGTCGCCCGGCGGGTCGGGCGGTGGGTCGCCAGGCCCAACTGGGTCGCAGTTGGTGTCGGTTTGGGCCTCGGAACGACAACAAGTGCTACTCAGTTGGGTTAGGCGGAGACCGCGGTACCGGGCCGTCGCCGGAGCACGACGGCGGCTGCCGCACCGAGCAGGAACAGCGCCGAGGCGGCGCAGACCGGAACCACGAACGCAGCCGAATAGCCGACGGTCTGTGCGAGCTGCCCGGCGATGGACGAACCGACGGCGGTTCCGGCCACGAGGCCGCTGGCCAGCGCCGTCATCACGGTCCCGAGTTTCCCGTCCGGCGCCACGAGGCCACCGATGGCGAACACGGTGACCATCAGCGGACCCACCGGCAGTCCCAGGACCAGCAGCACGAGGATCATGGGCAGCGCGGTCGAGGGCAGCAACAGGAGTGCCGCGAGTCCGGCCATCAGGGCAGCGCAGGCCAGCCAGCGGGCCGGGATGCCGAAGCGCCGGGGCCAGTACGCCACCGACAGCGCCGCGGCGGCCGAGCTCAGGCCCATCACCGCGTACAGCAGCCCCGCCACCTCCGAACTGGCGAAGCCGGCCGAAAAGGAACTTAGGGAGGTCTGGGTCGAGCCGAAGAAGGTTCCCATGCAGACCATGGCCAGCACCGGCAGGCCGACGGCGGCGATTCCGGCCGCGCGCTGCGATGCCGTCAGGGACTTCCGGCGCTGACGGGCGGCGGCCGCAGCCGGGCCGCTCCGCGCCGGCGTGCGCGGCACCGCACGGTGCGTCGGGTGCACGGCGAAGGCGGGCACCAGGGTGAGGGTGAGCGCGGCGGCGAGCGCGAGCGGCAGCCAGGGGGTGACCAGGCTGGCGAGGATTCCCACCAGCGCGGGACCCAGCACGAAGGTCAGCTCGTCGGCGGTGCTTTCATAGGACAGTGCGGTGTCCAGATCCCCAGGCCGGCCGCCGCCGCGCGAACTCAGGGCCATCCAGCGGACCCGGGCCAGCGGGCCGACCTGCGGGCAGCTGGCGCCGGCCACGAACGCCGCGGCGAGCACCGGCACGGCGGCGGACAGCTCCTGGGCACCCGGGACCAGGTACGCAGCGAGGATCAGGGCGGTCACGGCCGCCGTGTTGAAGACTGCGGCAACGAGCAGGACGGGCCGTTGGCCCAGCCGGTCCGCCAGGGCCCCCAGCACGGGCGCTCCGAGCGCCGAGCCGATCCCGACGGCGCCGGCAGCGGCGCCGCCCACCGCGTAGGATCCGGTCACGCCGGTCACAAGGGTCAGGGCGCCCACGGTCAGCATGGCCAGCGGTAGACGGGCGAAGAGCCCCAGCGGGATGAAACTCCGGCCGGCCAGCAGGGGCAGGCGGGCGAAGCGGCCGCCGCCGCGGGGTTCTGCGGGTGCCGCAGGGGAAGGGGACGTCGTGGACGACGGTGAAGGGTTCATGGTTCCGGGTTCGTTGAATGGTGCGCATCGTCCCTCCTCCCGATGCGCGCGACCCGGTAACCCTCCCAGTGTAGCCGAGCGGGCCCGCGTCAGGCCTGGCCGTCGTCGGAGATGTGCAGGGTGGATCCGTTGCGGCCCTTGACCACCTGCAGCTGGGTGGTGATCCGTTGTTTCATTCCGGCCACATGGCTTACAAGGCCCACCACCCGGCCACCGTCGCGGAGCCCTTCGAGGGCGTCCATGACCTGCTCGAGGGACTGCTCGTCTAGGCTTCCGAAGCCCTCGTCAACGAACAGGGTTTCGATGTCCACGCCGCCGGATTCCATCTGCACCACGTCCGCAAGGCCGAGCGCGAGCGCGAGTGAGGCCATGAAGGACTCTCCGCCGGACAGCGTGGCCGTGTCCCGGCGCTGGCCGGTCCACTGGTCGACGACCTCCAGGCCCAGCCCGGATTTCTGCCCGCGGGCTGCCCTGGCGTCGGTGTGCTGCAGGGTGTACCGGCCGTCGCTCATGCCGATCAGCCGCTCCGAGGCTGCCGCCGCCACCTGTTCCAGCCGGGCGGCAAGGACGTAGCTGTTCAAGCTCATGCGGAAGGTGTTGTCCCCGCCGCCCCGGGCCGCATCCGCCACGGCGGTCCACAGCGCTGCCCGTTCCCGGGGGGCACGGCCGGCCGCGGCCTGTTCCGCGTACTTGGCGGAGATCCCACCCAGCGTCCGCACCGACTTCCCGGCGAGTCCGGAGGCCAGCACCGCCTCGCGGGCGTTGCGTTCCGCCGCGGCGGAGTCGGCGCGGAGCTGATCGAGCACGCCGGGGTCCGCCGGCCCGTCTGTCGCCAGCTCCCGGGCGGCCAGGGCGAGTTCCTCGCCGGCAAAGAGTTCCTCGAGCCGGGCGGCTTCATCCTGCCCGGACCGGAGCGCGGTTTCCAGCCCGGCCGCGTCGGAGGCCGGAAGCAGCACCGCGCGGGCCGCGGCGGCGGAGTCGAAGCCGGCGGCAGGCAGGGCCCGGTCCAGTTGCGCGACGGCCTCCGCGGTCCGTGCCCGGGCCTGTTCGAGGGCGACGGCGGCCGCATCAGTGCGCTCAAGCAGGGCCGTCGTTCGGTGGACCGCGGTGAGGCGTGCCCCGAGGGTCGCGTGACCTGAGCGCAGGCTCGCCAGGGTGGCTTCAAGGCCCTCCGCTTGCCCTCGGACTTCGCTGAGGGTGGAGCCGGTGTGGGCGATCCCCTCGGCGGCCGCCGCCCGGGCATGTTCCGCGACCGAAATTTCGTCCTCCAGTTCAGAGCGCCGGACCCGGTTGGCCGCCAGCTCCGCGACCGCGCGGGTGGCGTCGGCCGCCAGGGTCTTCGCCACCTCGGCGTCGCTGCGGGCAACGTCGGGGGCGGTGTCGCCGCCCTGCGCGGCCAGCACGGCGAGGTCCTGCTGGGCTTCGACAAGCTCGCGTTCAAGCGCCGACAGCACCGTCTCGGCCGCCTCGGCATCTTCCTGGGCGGCCCTTTCGGCCTCGGCGACGGCCAGGGCGGAAGACGCGGCCGGAGCGGGGGCGGGATGTTCGGGGCTGCCGCAGACCGGACACGGCTGCTCCGGAAGCAGTTGGGCCGCGAGTTCCGCGGCGGCATTGGCGAGCCGCTCCTCCCGGAGGTCAAGCCAGCGCTGACGGCGGTCCTGGTGCCGGTCGCGGGCCAGGCGGTGCCGGTCGGCGATGCGCGCGCAGTCTTCCGCGGCCGCGGTGTGCCTGCGGACGATGCTTACCAGCTCGTCCGCGGCGGCGGCCTCCTTGGTCCGCAGCTGGACTTCCGCGGCAAGCTCCTCGAGCGGGGCCAGGGCGGCGAGGAGCTCCGCCGATTCGGCCCGCAGCGTGTCCAGGGCCGCGGCGCCGGAGCGGCTTGCGGTGTGGAGCCCGTCCAGGCTTCGCTGCAGCTCGGTGCCGCGCGTGAGCAGGACGGCGAGGCGTTCCTCGTCCGGCACCCGTTCCTCCAGAACGGCGCGGAGGGAGCGGAGTCGGGCGAGCCCGCCCCGCAGCACGGATCCGTCCAGTGGCGGCCCGCCAGCGGGAAGCGCGTCCGGCCCCGTGCCCGCCAGCGTGTCCGGCAGCATGTCCGTCAGGGTGTCCGGCAACCCGGCCAGCTCCGGGTCGACCAGCGCCGCTGCACGCAGCTCGGCGGACGCGGCGGACGCGGAAACGACCGCCCCTTCCTCCGCGGACTTGGCACTGTCCACGGCTTGCAGCTGGCCGCCGAGCACTTCGGCTTTGCGGTGCCGTTCCAGCCGCGTGGCCTTGTTCCGCAGCTCCGGAGCGGCCACCTCGGCGTCGGCCTTGCGCTGTTCGGCGGCCGCTAGTTTTGCCTGCCGGGCGGCGCGCGCCGCAGCCGTCTCCAGCCGGGTGGCCAGGTCGGCGGCCAGGCGCTCGGCCTCGGCTGCCGCGGCCTGCCGGGTGCCGGCTATCGAGGCACCGGCGGCCTCAAGCCAAGCCAGCAGCCCGTCGGCGTCCTCGCGGTCCGGAGCCCCGTCCAGTTCCAGACCGAGGCCCGCGGTTTCCGCTTCGGCCTGCGCCAGCAGGAGCGCCAACTGGTTGTTGAGGCTTTCCACTTCGCCACGGGCCGCAGCCGCCCGGCGGCCTAATTCCAGTTCCACCGATTCGAAACGCTGGGTGCCGAACAGGCTTTGGAGCAGCACCAGCCGGTCGGAGGCCTTGGAGCGCAGGAAGGCCGCAAAGTCGCCTTGCGGCAGCATCACCACCCGGGTGAACTGCTCCCGGTCCATGCCCAGCAGGGCCGTGATTTCGGCGCCCGCCTCGTCATTGCGGCCCGACTTTTCCACCCATTCGCCGTCCACCCGCTCGCGCAGCAGCGTGTTGGCCTTCTGCTCGGTGAAACCGTTCTTGCCCCGCGCGCTGGGCTTGTTCCAGGCGGGCGTCCGGGACACTTCGAAGTGCCTACCCTTGGCGGAAAACTCGCAGGTGACGCGCGGCTCGGCGGCCGCGTCGGCGTGGTCGCTGCGCAGCCGCTTGCCCTCCTGCCGGGCACCGGGCACCGATCCGTAGAGGGCGAAGCAGATGGCGTCCAGGACGCTGGTCTTGCCGGCCCCGGTGGCACCGTTGAGCAGGAAGAGCCCGTGCGTGCTGAGCCGGTCGAAGTCGATGCGCTCCGTGCCGGCGAAGGGGCCGAACGCGGAAATTTCGAGGCGGTGGATCCTCACCGGGACACCCCTTCGAGCCGGACGGCTTCGAGCGCTTCGGCCAGGACGGCGGATTCGGCCGCGTCGGCGCTGCGGCCCCGGACGTGCTCCAGGAACCCGCAACAGATCGAGAGGTCGTCCCCGGCTTGGGCCAGCCGGCTGCTGTAGCTGGTCTTGGCCGACGCCGCGGCACCTTCGGGGTCAAAGCCCAGGACCAGGGTGTCGGGAAAGCGTGCGCGGAGCCGTTCCATGGCCTGCGACGGGCGCTGCGGGTCTGTCAGGGTGATCTGGCAGTAGGCGTCCTCGGCCCACGCGAACTCCTCGCCCTCAAGCAGCTCGTCCAGTTTGCCGCGCAGCACGGCTAGTGCGCGCGGGGCTTCCCACAGCACCTCGGTAACAGCGGTGACGCCGCTGGCGTCCACGTCGATCAGCCAGCCGCCCTTCCGGTGCTTCGCTTCCGAGAACGAATAGGCCAGCGGCGAACCGGAATAACGGACGGCGGGCGAGAGCGACTGCCGGCCGTGCAGGTGCCCCAGGGCCGTGTAGCTGAAGCCGTCAAAGAGATCCAACGGCACGGCGCCCACCCCGCCGATGCTCAGGTCCCGTTCGCTGTCCGAGCTGATCCCCCCGCTGGCGAAGGTGTGGGCGAGCACCACGGAATGGATGGTCCGGGACGTGGACCGGACCGCTATGTCGGCACGGATCATCTCGGTGGCGGCGCGGGTCACCTCAAAGTGGCTGGCGGTCTCGACGCCCAACTGGCCGGCGACCAGCCGCGGCTCCAGCCAGGGGATGCCGTAGATCGCCAGCACCGGCTCGCTGCCGTGGCCCTCGTCCGTGCCATCAGTGAGGGGCAGCACCAGCGGCGTATCCAGTTCCGCGAGCCGGGTGCGCAGATGCACTCCCCCGCGTTCCAGCAACCGGGACGCGAAGCCGAGCCGGATGGCCGAATCGTGGTTGCCGCTGGTCAGCACCACCTTCGCCCCGGCATTGGTCAACCGCACCAGGGCGTCGTCGAGCAGGCCGACGACGTCGACGCCGGGCAGGGCGCGGTCGTACACGTCGCCCGCGATCAGCACCACATCGACGGCCTGCTCGCGCACGACGTCGACCAACTGGTCGACGAAGGCGCGCTGGGCGTCGAGCATCCCGACGCCGTGGAACGACCGGCCCAAATGCCAGTCCGAGGTGTGCAATAACCGCATACCACTACGCTATCGGCTGCCACCGACACTCTTGCGCACCGGCCCGGCGACGGCGGCCGGGAACCTTACGGCGTGCGCTTGTCGAAGAAGTCGCGGGCCTCATCGGGCCGCGCCGGGCCGGGCGCCGGCTCCTTGGCCGCGGCGCTGAACGGCGCGGCGGTCGCGGCGTCGAGGTGATCAACGTCATCGAGGCCGTCAAAGCCGTCGCCGTCCACCTCGTCGTCGTCGGCGGCGAACTCCGCCTCCGCATCACCGGAAACCGCGGCGGGCCGCACCGACGTGTGGGCGAAGCCACGGAACACCAGCCCCGCCACAGCCGCGCCGACCAGGGGCGCCACCCAGAAGAGCCACAGCTGGCCGAGCGCATCCGGGCTGCTGAACAGCGCGGCGGCCGTGGCGCGGGCCGGGTTGAACGGGGCGTTCCCGATGCTCTGGCCCAGCTGCAGCAGCACGGCCATGCTCAGGCCGACGGCGAACGGCGCGGCCGCCCTGGCCGGATTGCGTCCCGCGGTGGTGCCGAGATACACGGCGACCAGCAGGGCCGCCCCGAGCACCTCGACCAGGAGGACGCCGGCCAGCGGGGCCTGGATGACCGAGCGTGCGTCGAAGCCGGCAGCCACCGTGTCGAAGGCCGCCTGGGTGCCGTTGAGTTTGGGCACGGTGCGCAGGACCCCAAACAGCGCCAGCGCGCCGAGCACGGCGCCCACCAGTTGCGCGCCGAGGTAGGCGGCGGCCTCGACCGGCCGGATCCGGCCCGCGATCGCGTTGCCCAGCGTCACGGCGGGGTTAAAGTGGCCGCCGGACAGGTAGCCGAAGGCGAGCATGGCCCCGGTGAGTGCCAGGCCGGCCGCCAGCGACGAGGGAATCGGATTGTACTGCGGAATGGCGAACAGCGCGACGCCCAGGCCGACAACCACCACGAACAGGGTCCCGAGGGCCTCGGCGGAGAGCCGGGCGATGAGGCCGGGCTGCCCGTCGTCGAGGACGGTGGCCGGTTGGGAAGCGCGCGGCTCGGAGGCTGGCACTGGCGTCGTCATGGTCTGGGGATTCCTTCGCTTGGGGGTCTGTTGCCGCGAAAAGTCTCCCAGCGGAGTCTGGACGTTGGCTGGGTCCGAGCTTAGCGGCCCAGCGCCAAGGCAGCGACCGTGCTGCCGGCGAGGGCGATCACGGCGGCCGCGGCGCACCGCATCAGGACCGCCGGGGGCGCCCCGAATCCGCGGCGCAGCTCCCGACCGCGCACCAGACCGCAACCGGCCAGCACAACGGTGGCCGCCATGGCGGTCAGGGCGCTCAGGCCCCGAAGGTCGATGCCGGCCGCCGGGCCGCCGTCGTGCGCCCAGCTCCGCCAGACCAGGAGGTCGACGACGACGAGCGCCAGCAGGGTGCGCCGCCAGGCCAGCGAGGTGCGCTCGGGCTGGAGCCCGGGGTCCCGGTGCGCCGGAGCGCTCAACGGGCCAGCAGGATCAGGCCGGCCAGGACGAACGCCGCGGCGGCCACGCCCACCGTCATCACCAGCAGCACGCCGGAGAACGGCAGTTCACGGTTGTTCCGCATGGCCGCCTCCATCTGCGCCCAGCGCCGGTAGGAAATCGTCGCGAGCCCGGCGCCGATCAGTGCCAGCACGACGCAGAGCACCACCCGGACCGGACCGGGCGCGATTCCCGGCGCCAGCTGGTCGACGGCGAGCGCGCCCGCGATCAGGGCCAGCGAGGTCCTGATCCAGGCCAGGAATGTCCGCTCGTTGGCCAGCGAAAACCTGTAGTCGGGCGTGCTGCCGGTCTTCCGCCACGCTGGTTCGCGCATCCGTCTCCTGCCCGTTTCCCTCGTCCGTCACCACGGCGCCCTTGCCGAACATGGCGCCAACAGCACCCTACCGGGAGCGGCCGGCACCGCTTTCCCGTTCGGGCGGAGCGCCGGGGTAAATTTGAAGTCATGAGCATTGAGCCCGGCAGCACCCCGGCAGCACCCGCCGCGCCGTCCCACGAGTCCCGCATCCACGGCTGCCTGCTGGGCGGTGCCCTGGGCGATTCGCTGGGCTACGCGGTCGAGTTCGACGCCATCGATGCGATCCGCGCCGCCTTCGGGCCGGACGGGCTGCGGGATTTCGCCGAGCTCGGCGGCGGCAGCCACTTCTCCGACGACACCCAGATGACGCTCTACACGGTGGACGGCCTGCTCGAGGCACTCGAGTGGGCCAACTCCGGTGTAGCGGCGGACACGAACGCCTGCCTGTGGCTTGCCTACCTGCGCTGGCTCGGCAGCCAGGGCGTGACGCTCCCGGACTCCGCACCGTTCCAGCCGCCGCGGTGGATCGACAGCCACGAGGTGCTCCGGCACCGCCGTGCGCCGGGCAATGCCTGCCTCAGCGGCCTCGCCAGCGGGGAGATGGGCACCGTGTACCGGCCGGTCAACCCGGATTCCAAGGGCTGCGGCACGGTGATGCGCTCGGCCCCGTTTGGACTGATTCCCCACATTCCGGCGGAGGCGGTCTACAAGATGAGTGCGGACGCGGCGTCGCTGACGCACGGGCACCCGTCGGCGCGGCAGAGCGCCGGCGTGTTCAGCCTGCTGATCCACTCCCTGGTCAACGGCGGCGGCCTGCACGAGGCGGCCGGCGTCGCACTCGCACGGCTGCAGGAGGGCCTGTTGCCGAGGGCTGAGGAACCCGATCCGGTCCTGATCGGGCGGCTGACGGCCTCCCTGCGCCTGGCCGCCTCAGCTGCTGGCACCGGCAGACTCCTGGGCGCCGAGGAACTGGTGCGCCAACTGGGTGAGGGCTGGGTGGCCGAGGAGGCACTCGCCGTCGGGCTTTACGCCGTCCTGGCCACGGCCCCGGCGACGACGGCGGCCGCCGGCCCGGAGGAACACTTCCGGGCGGCGATGGCAGTGGCGGTGAACCACAGCGGCGACAGCGACTCCACCGCGTCAATCGCCGGCAACATCCTGGGGGCGCACTACGGCGAGCAGTGCCTGCCGGCGGACTGGCTGGCAGCACTCGAGGCCCCCGAGCTCATCCGGGGCATGGCCGCGCGGCTGGTGGCGGTTACGGGCGCCTGAGCGAAAGGTTGTTGCAGGCTTCGCAGACGTCTTCCGGGATGAGTCCGCGGCGCTGCAACACTCCGAAGACCGCGCAGCCGAGGCAGAAGCCGGCGAAGGCCTCCAGGGACGCGGCAACGATCAGGACCGCAAGCACGATCCAGGCCGCCGGCGCCAGGCCCGCGGCGAAGAGGATGGCGGCGGCCGTGGACATGGCCGCGCCGATGCCCTGCGCGAAGCGCTTCGGCGGCCCGGGCACCAGCCGCTTCTTGCCCAGCAGCGGCGTCAGGACCTTGACCGAGAGCACGCCGAAGGGAGAGATCCGCGGGCCGAACAGCACCCGCAGCCAGAAGCCGCCCGCGATGACCGCCAGTCCCCAGCCGAGACCGGTCAGCAGGGTCGCGAGGGACAACAGCACGACGAGGGCCGCGGTGATCCGCGCGGAGTACTCGTTCACCGGGTTGGGGAAGGCGAAGACCTTGCGCCAGTCGATGCCGCCCTGCGGGCCGGCGGGAGCCTGTGCCGCGCGGGCCGGTGACGAGATCAGTTTGCTCATCGTCCAAGGCTAGGATCGGCCACGGCCCCGGCGAAATGTTTGTTGCGCAGTATGACCTTGGGCCTAGGCCACGGAGTGGACGTGCCCGCCCACCATCTGCAGGAACTCCCCTTCGGAGAGGACCTCGATCTGCTGGCCGCGTTCATGCAGCTCCAGGACCCGGCGTGCCTTGCCGGTCAGGCGGCCCGAGCGCAGGTCCGCCGCGACGAAGCCATCCCCCACCACCAGGACCGTGGTGCGGGCGGTGACACGGCTTTCCGGCCGGGCGCCGAGTTCGGCCGAGCGCAGCTTCGCCTCGGGCCGCGGAATCGCCAGTTCGCCGGTGAACACCACGGTCTGCCCGAACAGGGGGTGGTCCGCCTCGGCCCCGGCGTTGGGCTCGGGGTTGGCGCCCTCCTCCGGCCAGCCGGGCCGGAACGCGCGGCCCGCAGAAGCCGGACCCTGGCCGGCGGCGAGCGCCTCAATTGCCGACCGGGTGGCCTTGGAGAGCGGGTCGCGGCTCGGGTCGAAGGCCGGCTGCCGGGACACGGCCAGCCCCAGCGAGAGGTACAGCTCAGCGATGCTGGCGGCGCCGTTGCGGGCCGCGATGTCAATCAGGATCCCGGCGCAGGCCCGGGCATCCTCGGCGGCGTCGTGGTGGTTGAGCAGCGGGACGCCCGCCTCCTCGGCGGCGTACGGCAGCGAATTGGACACCAGCGAATAGCAGCGCCGGGACAGCATCACGGTGCAGACATAGTCGTACGCGGGGCCCGGCAGGCCGGACACTTCCAGGCCGGATCGGATCACGCCGAGGTCGAAGGCTGCGTTGTGGGCGGCCAGCACGTCGCCGCCAATGAAGGCGCCGATCTCGGGGAACAGCTCACCGAAACGGGGCAGGCCGGCCACCTGCTCGGGCCGGATGCCGTGGATACGGACGTTGTGGTGGTCGAACACGTCGTGGTTCGCCGGCGGCCGCATCAGCCAGGAGGCCTCGTCAACGACGACGCCGTCGCGCACCTTGCTCAGGCCAACGGCGCACGGCGAGCCGCGGAAGCCGTTAGCGGTCTCGAAGTCGATCGCCGTAAAGTCCAAACCCACGCTGCCACTTTACCGCCGGAACCGGCACCGGCCCGTCAAGTACCCTTGATGGGTGAACCCATTTAGCCTGCACGAATTCGCCGTGACCACCCTCGGAGGCGCCGGACCGGTCCAGCCGCACCTGGCCTCCTTCCTCCCCGACTGGCTCAACCCCCAGATCTTCCTGGCCGACCCGGCCCTGGCGCCGTGGGTCGTCGTGCTGGTCTGCGGCATCATCTTTGCCGAGACCGGGCTGCTGATCGGTTTCTTCCTGCCCGGCGACTCGATGTTGTTCACGGCCGGGCTGCTCGTTGCGACGGGCACCATCAAGTTCAACATCTGGGCGTTCGCCGCGCTGATCGTCGTTTCCGCGATCATCGGCAACCAGGCCGGCTACCTGATCGGTTCCAAGGCCGGTCCGGCCATCTTTAACAAGCCGGATTCGAAGCTTTTCAAACGCGAAAACGTGGAAAGCGCGCACGCCTTCTTCGAAAAGCACGGCGGAAAGGCGCTCATCCTGGCCCGCTTCGTCCCGATCATCCGGACCTTTGTCCCGGTGATCGTCGGCGTGGCCCAGATGAGCAAGCGCAAATTCTTCGTCTACAACGTGATCGGCGCGGCGCTCTGGGGCGGCGGCGTGACCCTGCTCGGCTACCTGCTGGGCGACAAGGTGCCGTGGGTCCGCGACAACCTGGACATCCTCTTCATCGTGATCGTGCTGCTCTCCGTGGTCCCGATCGGCATCGAGGTGCTTCGCGGCCTGATCGCCAAGCGCCAGGCAGCAAAGTACGGCACCGACGTCGTCGAGGAATTCATCGAGGAGCACGAGCCGGAGGACGAGCGCAAGACGCCCTAGCAGCTGTCCCTGCGGCTGCTCCCCCGCCATCCGGCCCGTCATATTGCCGGTCAGCGCCGTTACTTGCCCGTCAGCGCCGCCACGATCGCCGGCAGCAGCGCCCGGAAGGCGTGGCCGCGGTGGCTGATGGCGTTCTTCTCCTCCGGGCTGAGTTCGGCGCAGCTGCGGTCCAGGCCGCTCGGCTGGAGCACCGGGTCGTAGCCGAAGCCGCCGGCCCCGCGCGGCTCACGCAGCAGCGTCCCTTCCAGCTGGCCGTACTCCACCACGTCCCGGGCATCCTCGCCGGCCACGGCCGGCACGGCCAGCGCCGCGGCGCAGACGAATGCCGCGCCGCGAAATTCGTCGGGCACGTCCGAGAGCTGGTCCAGCAGCAGGCGCAGATTCGCGGCGTCGTCCCCGTGCCGTCCCGCCCAGCGTGCCGAGAAGATGCCCGGTGCGCCGCCCAGGACGTCCACGGCCAGGCCGGAGTCGTCGGCGATCGCAATCAGGCCGGTGGCGGCCGCGACGGCCCGGGCCTTCAGCAGTGAGTTCTCCGCAAAGGTCACCCCGGTCTCCGCGACGTCGGGGGCTCCGACGGCGCCGGCGTCCACCACCTGCGTGTCGACGTCAACCCCGGGCAGCTGCCCGCGCAGGAGCTCGCGCAATTCCCTGAGCTTGCCCTGGTTGCGGGTGGCCAGGACTAAAACGGGCGCAGCCGCCGGCGCAGGCCTGCTTTCTGCCGGGCCTGCCGTCACGGGGCTTCGGCCAGGGTTTCGCGCTGGATGGCGGCGAGCTGCTCCGTGCCGAGCAGGGCCAGGTCCAGCAGCTTGTTGAGCTCGTCGCGGTCGAACGGGGCGCCCTCGGCGGTGCCCTGGACCTCGACGAACTTGCCCGAGCCGGTCACCACCACGTTCATGTCGGTCTCGGCGCGGACGTCCTCCACATACGGCAGGTCCAGCATCGGCACGCCGTCGATGATGCCCACCGAGACGGCGGCGATCGTGTCGACCAGCGGCTGAGCGTTGCGTGCGATCAGCTTGTTCTCCCGGGCGAAGCGGATGGCCTCGGCCAGCGCCACGTAGGCCCCGGTAATCGCCGCGGTGCGGGTGCCGCCGTCGGCCTGAAGGACATCGCAGTCGAGCACGATCGTGTTTTCGCCGAGCGCCTTGGTGTCGATGATGGAACGCAGCGAACGGCCGATCAGGCGGGAAATCTCGTGCGTGCGGCCGCCGATCTTGCCCTTTACGGACTCGCGGGCGGAGCGGGTGTTGGTGGCCCGCGGCAGCATGGCGTACTCGGCGGTTACCCAGCCGCGGCCCTCGCCCTTGAGCCAGCGCGGCACGCCTTCGGTCAGCGATGCCGTGCAGAGCACCCGGGTGTTGCCGAACTCGATCAGGGCCGAGCCTTCGGCCTGCTTGGACCAGCCGCGGGTGATGCTGATCGGGCGGAGCTGGTCCGGGGTGCGGCCATCGGCGCGGATGACGGGGGCAGAGAGGGCTTCGGAAGTCATGCCTTCTAGCTTATCGACTCCGCGCCTTGCTTCTTTAGCGGAGCCCCGGTGATGACCAGCCCGTTGGGCCCGATTCCGGCGTCGGACACGAGTGGTCTGCCCGAAAATGGACCCGACCCTCCAGCAGATCCGGTGAGGGAGGGTCTGCCGCTCACACGGTGTAGTGCACGCCCGCGACGGCGACGGCCACGTGCTGGCCGAACACTTCCTTGGCCTCGGCCATCACGGTGGTCGGGGAGGTCCAGACCGGGATGTGGGTCAGCAGCAGCCGCCGCGCCCCGGCCGCCACGGCTGCCTCGCCGGCACGTTTTCCGGTCAGGTGCACGTCCTTGATGGCGTCGTCCCGGCCTTCCTCGAAGGCCGCCTCGCACAGGAACAGGTCCGCGTCCCGGGCGGCGTCCTCGAGGCCCCGGCACGAATCGGTGTCCCCCGAGTAGCTCAGCACCCGGGTGACCGGCGTGCCGTCCTTGTCCGCCTCGGTGACCTCAACCCGCAGGGCATAGGCCTCCTCGACGGGGTGGTTGACCGCGTACGGGGTGATGGTGAAGGGGCCCATGGTCACGGGCTTGCGCTCGGACCAGTTGCTGAAGTCGAATTCCTCGTGCATGCCCGGGTCCAGGTCCAGCCCATACGCGGTGGCCATCCGGTCCGCGGTGGCGGCGGGCCCCCAGACCGGAACCCGGCCCCGTCCCCAGCCGCCCGGCTTCCAGCGCACCGCGACATGCAGTCCGCACAGGTCCATGCAGTGGTCCGGGTGCAGGTGGGTCAGGAAGATCGCGTCGATGTCCTCGAGGTCGGTGTACCGCTGGATGGCGCCGAGCGCGCCGCTGCCCAGGTCCAGCACAATCTTCCAGCGCCGCTCGCCGTCGTGCGCGGTCAGCAGGTAGCACGACGCCGGCGATCCGGGCCCCGGAAAGGATCCGGTGCAGCCCACGATGGTCAGCTTCACAGGCCGGTCCCGCGCAGGCCGGACAGCCGCGGACGACTGGAGGAGACGAAATTGGAGATCCGTGGCCGGTCCGCGGCGGCCTGCGCGGCGGCGATCATTTCCGGGGTGATCCGGGCGAGGCTGCCGGTGGGGTACTGCGCGGCAACGTGGTCCACGTGGCGCACGCTGAGGACTTCCGGGCCGAGGAAGCGGCGGGCCAGGTGCTCGAACTGCGCGGCATCCCCGGTGGCGATGAAATTGTGTTCCGGGGCGGCCGCGCCGGTGCGTTCCAGGCCGCGGGATGCCAGCGCCCGGTAGACGTCCTTGGCGGTTTCTTCCGCACTGGACACCAGCGTCACCTCCTCGCCCAGGACGAAGGAGATCACCCCGGTGAGCAGCGGGTAGTGGGTGCAGCCCAGCACCACGGTGTCCACCCCGGCCGCGGTGAGCGGTGCCAGGTATTCGCGGGCCACGGCGAGCAGTTCCGGGCCGGTGGTGATTCCAGCCTCCACGTAGGGCACGAACGCCGGGCAGGCCACGGAGGTGATGTCCAGGTCCGGCGCCGCGGCGAAGGTGTCCTCATAGGCGCGGGAGCCGACGGTGGCCGAGGTGCCGAGCACGCCGATCCGGCCGTTGCGGGTGGCCGCGACGGCGCGCCGGACGGCCGGCTGGATCACCTCGATCACCGGGATGCCGTACCGCGCGGTGTAGCGTTCTCGGGCATCGCGGAGCACCGCGGCGGAGGCTGAGTTGCAGGCAATCGTGAGCAGCTTGACACCGGAATCCACCAGTTCGTCCATCACGCCCAGCGCGTTGGCGCGGACCTCGGCGATGGGCAGCGGCCCGTAGGGTCCGTGCGCGGTGTCGCCGACGTACAGGATGGATTCGTTGGGCAACTGGTCGATGATGGACCGCGCCACGGTCAGGCCGCCGACGCCGGAATCAAAGACGCCGATCGGGCGCTCTCCGAGCCCGGAATTTGCGGCACTGTCCGCTGCGGTCTCCGCCGCAGCGTCAGCTGCCGGATCCGTGCTCGATGCTGAAGTCATGATTATTCGAGGATAGGGCTTCGCAGCAGGTGCGGCCATCACATTGTGGCGAGCAACTCGTGTCTAGTGGGTCACACGCGGCGCCCGCGCCCTTACGCCTCGAGTGAGGCCAGCATCGCCTGGACCAGGGATTCCTGCAGCCAGGTGGTGAAGTTGTAGACGAGGGCCAGGTAGCCTTCCACGTCCTCGGCCTGGGACCAGTCCTGCATCCGGTGGACGTGCTCGGCGTCGGCGTCGTCCCGGATGTCGAGGCGTTCGGCGAGCACCAGCCGGACGTCGTTGAGCGCGGTGGACCAGTGCCGGGCGTCGGCCGGGGCCAGCACCAGCTCGTCCTTGTCCAGCCCGAGGGCGGCCGCCCTTAGCGCTCCGATCTTGTTCTCCCGCAGCGAGCGCTCGGTGTACCGGCGGAACTCGAGGGAGGCCTCGTCGTCGTCCTTCATGACGTTGGGCAGCAGGCGCTTCAGGGCCCGGTCCGACGGTTCCCGGGCCTCGGCATCGAGCCCGACGAGCGCCGCCAGCGGATCTTGGTTGGCGCGTTCCTCCGGCTCCAGCATGGAAATGACGTCATCGAAGAGGCTGCGCAGAAGGTCCCGTTCGGAAGGCTCCAGGTAGCCCGTGATGCCCTTGAGCCCGTATTTGAATGCCTTAGCCACGTTTTCCCTTGCCCCTGCCTGATCCGGTGCCGCCCGAGCCGCTGCCGGGGCCGCCGCTGGCCTTCTCCACGGTGGCCCACAGGCCGTAGCCGTGCATCGCCACCGCGTGCTGCTCCACCTGTTCCTTGCTGCCGTGCGCCACGATGGAGCGGCCCTTCTTGTGGACCTCCAGCATGAGCTTGTTCGCCTTCGCCTCGGAATAGCCGAAGTAGCTGCGGAACACGTAGCTCACATAGCTCATCAGGTTCACAGGATCGTTCCAGATCACGAGGTTCCACGGGATGTCCGGGGCGGTCAGGACGTCGGTGGACGACGCTGTTCCGGTCTGGGTGCTCTCCTGGGTGTCAGGGCCGAGCGCAACGCTGAGGGTCATCTGTCCATTCTATGGGGAGGCTGGGCCCACGTCGGCGAGGGCCCCGGGAGGCTGGGCCCCGCGGCGAAGCGAAGCGAGACGAGGGAGCCGGTGGGTGGGCCCACACCGGCGAGGGCCCCGCGGCGAAGCGAAGCGAGACGAGGGAGCCGGTGGGGACTAGAGTGAATTCGTGAGTACCTCCGCTGGCTGGGACCATCCCCGCGCGTCCCTGTACACCGATCATTACGAGCTGACCATGCTGCAGGCCGCCCTGCATTCCGGCGCCGCGCACCGCAAGTCGGTGTTCGAAGCCTTCGCGCGGCGGCTCCCCGACGGCCGGCGCTATGGGATCGTGGCGGGCACCGGCCGGCTGCTGGAGGGGATCGCCGACTTCCGCTTCGGCGACGCTGAACTCGACTTCCTGCGCCGTACCAAGGTGGTCAACGAGGAGACCCTCGAGTACCTGGCCGGGTTCTCCTTCTCCGGCGACATCTGGGGCTACGCGGAGGGCGAGGCGTACTTCCCCAACTCCCCCATCATGATCGTTGAATCCACCTTCGCCGAGGCCTGCATCCTCGAGACGTACATCCTCTCGATCCTGAACCACGACAGCGCCATCGCATCCGCGGCCTCCCGCATGATCACGGCGGCCGGCGCCCGGCCCTGCATCGAGATGGGGTCACGGCGGACGCACGAGGAATCCGCCGTCGCGGCCGCCCGCGCCGCCGTGATCGCCGGCTTCGACAGCACCTCCAACCTCGAGGCCGGCCGCCGCTACGGGATCAAGACGGTGGGCACGGCCGCCCACTCCTTCACCCTGCTGCATGACACCGAGCGGGAGGCCTTCGAGGCGCAGATCGCCTCGATGGGCGCCGGCACCGCGCTGCTGGTGGACACTTACGACGTCGAGGCCGCCGTCCGCACCGCCGTCGAACTCGCCGGCGATAAACTCGGAGCGGTCCGGCTGGACTCGGGCGACCTCGTCGCGCAGGCGCAGTGGGTCCGCCAGCTCCTGGACCAGCTGGGCAACGAAAACACCCGGATCATGGTCACCTCGGACCTGGACGAATTCGCCATCGCCGCCCTGCAGTCCGCCCCGGTGGACTCGTACGGCGTGGGCACCTCGCTGGTGACCGGCTCCGGCGCGCCGACGGCCAGCATGGTCTACAAACTGGTCAGCCGCACAGACGACTCCGGCAAATTTGTGGCGGTCGCCAAGACGGCTAAGAACAAGACCAGCAAGGGCGGCCGCAAGTACGCCCTGCGCAAACTCAACGACCGCGGCACGGCCACCCAGGAGATTGTCGGGATCGGGCACCGCCCGGACGACGACGGCAACGACCGGCAGCTGCTGCAGCAGTTCATCAAGAACGGCGAGCTGTTGCCCGGCTGGACCGGACCCGAGGGTGTGCAGCGGGCCAAGCAGCGCCACGCGGACAGCATGAAGGAGCTCCCGGGAGTGGTTAACCGGCTCCAGCGCGGCGAAGCAGCCATCCCCACCATCTACGAGGAGGACTGAATGTCACGCGCCTTGATCATCGTCGACGTGCAGAACGATTTCTGTGAGGGCGGGGCACTCCCGGTCCAGGGCGGCGCGGCCCTTGCCGCCGAAATCAGCGAATACGTCGACGCCCGCCACGGGCAGTTCGACCACATTGTGGCCACCCAGGACTGGCACATCGACCCCGGCGCGCACTTCTCGGACCAGCCGGACTACCTCGACAGCTGGCCGCCGCATTGCATCGCGGGCACCCGCGGCGCCGAGCTGCACCCGGACCTGGACACCGAATACGTCCAGGCCTACTTCCGCAAGGGACAGTTCACTGCCGCCTACTCCGGTTTCGAGGGGCTGCTCGCCCCGGACGACGCCGTCCCCACCGGCGACCGCACGCCCGGTTCGCTGCCCGCGGGCGGCCCTGGAGCCTTCGCCGTGGACGAGGACGCCATCGGCCTGGACGACTGGCTGCAAAGCCACGACGTCGAGGAGGTCGTGGTGGTGGGGATCGCCACCGACCACTGTGTGAAGGCCACCGCCCTGGATGCCGTCCAGGCCGGCTACTCCGTCACCGTGCCGCGCGGGCTCACCGTGGGGATCGCCGAAGACCTCGACGACGCCTTTGCCGAGATGGAGCTTGGCGGCGTCGATCTCGCCTGAAGTCGTCGCACCACGCACAAAACAGTAGACTCGGAATCCTTGCCAGTAACGTCGGACCCGTAAATTCCCGGAGTACACCATGAAGAAGACCCTGACCGTCCTGCTCGCTGCCGGGACCCTGCTCGGCGCAGCTGCCTGCTCGGCCCCGAAGATGACCACCGAGGAAACCTGCGCCCGGATTAAGACCATCACCTCCTCGCCGACGTCCAGTTCTGACAAGTTCGGCATGACCCGGCTGGCGAACCAGATCCGGCCCATCGAGGCCACGGCTTCCGCGGAGCTGCAGGGTCCGCTGCAGTCCATCGTGGAGTATTTGGACGAGTCCGCGAAGAAGGACCCGGACCAGGCCAAGGTGGATGACCTGAAGGCCAAGTACACCTCCGCCGGTCAGGCCTTCTCCCAGGCCTGCCCGGCCCCCGCCCAGTAACGGGACAGGCCGCCTACGCAAAAGGGACCGGGTTTGAACCGGTCCCTTTTTCGTCTCCGCGGACGGGTCCGCGGAGACCCGCCGCTTCCGGCCGGCTATTTCCGGGCCGCCCCATCCGGCCGGCTATTTCCGGCCGATGAACCAGTCCTGGAGTTTCCGCAGCCGCGTCTGCAGCTGCTCCTCATTGGCCTGCGCCACCGCCGGGCCGCCGCACACGGTCCGGAGCTTGGTGTGGATGACGCCGTGCGGGGTGCCGGTCCGAGCGGACCAGGCCGCGACGTTCTTGGCCAGCTCGGTGCGCAGGTCCATCAGCATCCGGTGGTCAGGCAGCGCGGGAGCATCGGGCACGGCCGACGCGGCAGCGCCCTGCGGGGCGCGCTTATTCTTGCGGCTGAGCTGCTCATGCTGGCGCTGGCGGAGCAGGGTGCCCACCTGTTCGGCGTCGAGCAGGCCGGGGATGCCAAGGAAGTCGAGCTCGTCCTCGGAACCCACCTCGCCGCCGGTCCCGAACTCGCCGCCGTCGAACAACACCCGGTCGAAGGAGGCTTGCGAGTCGAGCGCCTCGAACTTGCCCTTCATCAGGGTGTCGGAAGCCTTCTCCTCGCGGTTGGCCTCGTCCAAAAGCGAGTCCTCCGGGTTGAACAGCCCGTCGGCGTCTTCCTTCTCCGGGCGGTCCAGGGCGTGGTCCCGCTCGGCTTCCATCGAGTTCGCCAGTGCCATCAGCTGGGGGACGGAGGGCAGGAACACCGACGCCGTCTCGCCGCGCTTGCGGGCACGCACGAAGCGGCCCACGGCCTGGGCGAAGAACAGCGGCGTGGAAATGGACGTCGCGTAGACGCCCACCGAAAGCCGCGGGACGTCCACGCCTTCGGATACCATGCGGACGGCGACCATCCAGCGCTTGTCCCCCTCGGAGAACGCCTCGATCTTGTCCGAGGCCTTCGCATCGTCGGAGAGAATCACGGTGGGTGACTCGCCGGTGATTTTCTTCAGCTGGCCGGCGTAGGCGCGCGCGTCGTCATGGTCGGTGGCAATGACCAGGCCACCGGCGTCGGGCACGCTGCGCCGCACCTCGCTAAGCCGCTTGTCAGCCCCGGCCAGCACAGCCGGTATCCACTCTCCGGTCGGGTTCAGCGCGGTGCGCCAGGCGTGGGCGGTGATGTCCTTGGTGACGGCCGCCTCACCGAGCGAGGCCGCCATTTCTTCGCCTCCGCTGGTACGCCAGCGCATCTGGCCGGAGTAGGCCATGAACATCACCGGGCGGACCACGTGGTCACGGAGGGCCTTACCGTAGCCGTAGGTGTAGTCGGCCTTGGAGCGGCGGATGCCGTCGCGGTCCTCGGCGTACTCAACGAACGGGATGGGCGAGGTGTCCGAGCGGAACGGGGTGCCGGTCAGGGACAGCCGCCGGGCGGCGGGGTCGAAAGCCTCGCGCAGCCCGTCGCCCCAGGACAGCGCCTCGCCGCCGTGGTGGATTTCGTCGAGGATCACCAGCGTGCGCGCCGCCTCGGTCTTGGCCCGGTGCAGCATCGGCTTGCTGGCCACCTGCGCGTAGGTGACCGCGACGCCGACGAAGCCGCGTCCGTGCTGGCCGTCGGCGTTCTTGAAGTTGGGGTCGATCGCGATGCCGACCTTCGCGGCGGCGTCCGCCCATTGGCGTTTGAGGTGGTCCGTCGGGGCCACGATGGTCACCCGGTTGACCACCCCGGCGTCGATCAGCATGGAGGCCACCCGGAGCGCAAAAGTGGTCTTGCCGGCGCCGGGTGTGGCGACCGCCAGGAAATCCTTGGGGTGTGTGCTGAAGTAGCTGTCCAGGGCTTCCTGCTGCCAGGCACGGAGCTTCGGTGCGGTTCCCCAGGCGGCCCGCTCGGGATACGCGGGCGGCAGGACGGGGCCCCCAAAAAGTGTTTCAGTCACTTAGCGGGCCCCCGTCCGTACACGTCAGCCGGTTCCGGAGAAACCCAAATAAGCACAAAAACACCAATCTTTTCGGATGAACCGGACATCAGGGAAGGCCGGTAGCGGATCAAGCCGCGCCGGTACCGGGAGTCAGGTCCCTATTTCCCGGAGTCGCCGCCGTCGCCACCCGGGCGCAGGCCCTCGTAGACCTCTTTGCACTCGGGGCAGACCGGGAACTTCTTCGGGTCGCGGCCGGGCGTCCACACCTTGCCGCAGAGGGCAATCACAGGTTCCCCGGACAGGGCGGATTCCATGATCTTTTCCTTGCGCACGTAGTGCGAGAAGCGCTCCCGGTCGCCCGGTTCCACTTCCTGGCGCAGTTCCTCACGCTCAATGGTGGCCGTCGACGTCCCGGCTCCGGAGAGCTCACGCATCGGGTCGTTTTCGAGTGGATCCGTCATGCTGGTCATGACTCCCATCTTAGCGGCTGGTCCGGACCTCATCGCGACGACGGTGCCGCTACAGGCTCTGCCAGCGCGGCTTGCCGTCGTAGCTGTGCCGGTAGTAGTCGGCGAGTCGCAGCGAGGAAGCCGCCGCTTCGTCCAGCAGGAGCGTGACGTGCGGGTGCAGCTGCAGGACCGATGCCGGGCAGATGGCGGCTACCGGCCCCTCGGCAAGGTCGCGGACGGCCTGCGCCTTCTGCGCCCCGGCGGCGAGGAGGATCACATGCCGGGATTCCAGGATGGTGCCCAGGCCCTGGGTGAGGACATGGTGGGGCACCTCGGCCTGGCTGCTGAAAAAGCGGGCGTTGTCCCGCCGCGTCTGCTCCAGCAGGGTCTTGATCCTGGTGCGGGAGGCCAGCGAAGACCCCGGCTCGTTGAAGCCGATGTGGCCGTCCGTGCCCAGTCCGAGCAGCTGCAGGTCCACTCCCCCGGCGGCGCGGATGGCGTCCTCGAAGGCCCGGCAGGCGGCGGGAATGTCGGTGGCCTCCCCGTCGGGCCCGAGGACGTTGGACTGGCTGAAGTTCACCCGCCCGGTGAAGTCGCGCCGGATGACTTCGCGGTAGGATTCCGGATGGCCGGCGGGAAGTCCGACGTACTCGTCCAGCGTGAACGCCCGGGCCCGGCTGAAATCAAGGCCGCCACGTTCGTGCCGGCGCACCAGCTCCTCGTACACCGGCACGGGCGAGGATCCGGTGGCCAGGCCCAGGACGGCATCGGGTTTGCGCCGCAACAGGGCCTCGATGGCGTCTGCGGCGAGCGCGGCGATGGGCCTGCCGCCCGGAAGGATGACAATTTCCATGGTCCCTGCCTTCGTTGCGACGGTCAGCGGTTGACGGCCAACTGCGCGAGCAGTTCGGGCGCGCGCACTTCCAGCCACTTG
This sequence comes from Arthrobacter sp., assembly GCA_026393275.1. Classification (GTDB taxonomy): domain Bacteria; phylum Actinomycetota; class Actinomycetes; order Actinomycetales; family Micrococcaceae; genus Arthrobacter. The sequence goes on along the minus strand of JAPLAM010000040.1, from coordinate 22,407 downwards.
CCGCCCAGGCGCACGCCGGCGACGAACAGGACGAATCCAAGGACCGGGCCTAGTGCCAGGCAGATCCAGCCCGGTACCGGGCCTCCGCCCGCGAGCTGCACGGCCACGAGGGCCAGCTCCGGGCTCACGAGGAGCAGCAGGACCGCCATCCCGCCGAACTGCACGGCCAGGGTCTGCGCCACGTTGCCCGGCGGTTTCTTGAACGGGCTGTCGCCGGGCAGCGGCACGGGCGTGGTGTAGCGCGCCGAGACCACCGAGGACAAGCCCAGCCCGGTGAACAGCACGCCCAGGGACAACCCCAGGATGCCGGGAAGCAACGTCCAGTCGCCGATGATGAACATCGGCACGACGCTGAAGAGCAGCACGATCGGCAGCGCAAAGACCAGGCAGGCCACGGCCCGGCCGAGCCTGTCCTGGCTGCCGCGCACTCCGGCGGAGACGTGCAGTGCAAAGGCCGTGCTGTCGTAGGAGACGTCCGAGGCGATGGACCAGGCAAGCAGGAATGCCGTCAGCGGTCCGACGAACTGCAGGAGGCCGTAGAAGCCGGACTGGCTGGCCTGGAACCACAGCAGCACCGGCAGCAGGGGCACCACCACAAGCGACCCGGCGTAGCGCGGATCGCGCAGCCAGTAGCTCAGCGAGCGGGCAACAATCGCCCCGGTGGGGGTGGCCGGGACCATCCCGAACAGCCCTAGGCCTGAGGTTTTCTTCTTCGCGGTGCCCGCATAGGGCGGTGTGACCAGCGCGCGCTCCAGCAGCACCTTCCAGCACAGTGCCAGGGCGGCCAGGCTGGCGAGCGCGATCAGCAGCTTGAGCGTGGCGGTCCCGTAGTGGCCGGCGGCGAACTCGCCGCCGAGGGCCCAGGCCGCTCCGGCCGGCGTCCACTCAAGGAAGCGCGCCAGTTCCGCCACGAACCCGGCCGAGCTCTGGATCCCGCGGGCGACCCCGGCCACGATCGGCCCCATCAGCACCAGCGGGATCAGGAAGGCGATGGCGCTGACGTCCTTGAAACGGCGGGAACTGGCCAGGCCGACTGTGCCGGCGGTCACCACCCTGGCGAGCACCACGCAGGTGAGCACCCCGAGGATCGCGCCCACCAGGGCCCCTACCGCGCCGAGGAAGCTTCGCGACCAAGTGCCCACGGTGGCCAGCGCCACGAGGGACGTCGCCGCGCCGGGCGTGCCGATCAGGCCGGCCAGGGCCAAGCCCGTCAGCATCTGCGGCATCGGCACAGCGAAGGTCGTGAACCGGGCCGGGTCCAGCGTCATGTCGGCCGCGGAGGCCACAATCGGGATGATCGCCCAGCCCAGCACCGCGGCGGCACCGCCCAGCACCACCACGGTCTGCGCCGTCGCGACGTCGGCCTGGCGCAGCAGCAACAGGCCGGCGATGCCAACCCCCACGATGCCGAGGGCGTACAGCGCCCCGATGCCGAGGCCCACCAGTTGCCAGGGGCTGCGCCGGAGGCTGTTGCGCAGCAGGGTGAGCTTAAGCCTTAGAAGGTGCGCAACCATTCCAGCCCCTCCGCGTGGCTGCGGCCGCCCACTAGGTGGACAAAGCGGTCCTCGAGCGATTCGCCCCCGCGCACCTGGTCGACGGTTCCGGCGGCCAGCACCCGGCCCCCGGCGACGACCGCGACGTGGTCGCACATCCGCTGGACGAGGTCCATGACATGGCTGGAGACGATGACGGTGCCGCCGGAGGCGACATAGCGTTCCAAGATGTCTCGGATATTGGCGGCCGAGACCGGGTCGACCGATTCGAACGGCTCGTCCAGCACCAACAGCCGCGGCGCGTGGATCAGCGCCGAGGCGAGCGCGATCTTCTTCGTCATGCCGGCGGAATAATCCACCACAAGCGTGCCAGCGTCCTGGCTGAGGTCCAGCGCCGCGAGCAGTTCGGCGACCCGCGACACCACGACGGCCCGGTCCATGCCGCGCAGCAGGCCCGCATAGCTCACCAACTGTTCGCCGGTGAGCCGGTCGAAGAGCCGGACCCCGTCCGGCAGCACGCCCATGAGCTTCTTCGCTTCCAGCGGCCGCTGCCAGACATCCACGCCGTGGACCAGCGCGGTGCCGAAATCCGGCCGCAGCAGCCCGGTCGCCATCGAGAGGGTGGTGGTCTTGCCGGCGCCGTTGGGGCCGACGATCCCGTAGAAGGAGCCGGCCGGCACGTCGAGGCTGATGCCGTCGACGGCGATCTTCGTGCCGAAGCGTTTGGCCAGCCCGCGCAGGGCCAGCGCCGGGACCGGCGGGGCGGGGTCGGCCGGGCTGACGGGCGCCGCCGCTGCGGGCGGTTGCAGGTGCTCGAAAGTCATATCGTCAGACTAACCGCCACCGGCCGCGGACGGGGTCCTCCGGAAGGGGTAGTTTAGGCCCTCATCCCTTCGGACGACGCCCGGCGGCCACCGGGCACCGGAAGGCACGCCCCGGAAGACCGGCGCCGCCGGCGGCGCGGACTAGAACGCGGACTAGAAAGTGTGCCGCGGCATGGCCCGCTCGTACTGCGGCGGCCACGCCAGTTCGTGGCCCAGCTCGAACGCCGCGCGCAGCCACCAGTGCGGATCGCGCAGTGCGGCGCGGGCGATGAAGACGCCGTCCGCCTGCCCGGTGGCGACGGCGTGCTCGGCCTGGCCCGCCGAGGTCAGCAGCCCCACGGTGCCGGTCCGAACCCCGGCCTCGCGCCGGATCCGGGCACTGAATCCGGTCTGGTAGCCGGGGCCGACCGGAATCGACTGGTGTGCCACCGCCCCGCCGCTGGAGACGTCCACGAGGTCCACACCGTGTTCGCCGGCGGCGCGGGCCAGCCGCACCGACGCCTCGGCGTCGATGCCGCCTTCGGCCCAGTCGGAAGCGGAGATCCGCAGCAGCAGCGGCATTGAGTCGGGGATGACGTCCCGCACGGCGTCGAGGACAGCAAGGGTCAGCCGGTTGCGGCCGTCCTCGTCCCCGCCCCAGCGGTCGGTGCGGTCGTTGACCAGCGGGCTCTGGAATTGGTGCAGCAGGTAGCCGTGGGCGCCGTGGATCTCGATCGTGTCGAAGCCCGCGCCGACGGCGCGGACGGCGGCTGCGGCGAAGTCGGCGATCACGCCGTCGATCTCCGCTTCGGTCATGGCCGACGGCGGGGCGTAGCCGTCGAAGGCGCCGGTGCCCGGCCCCAGCGTGTCCCAGCCGCCGTCGGAGGCGGGCACGGAGCCGCTCTTGCCGGAGAACGGCCAGTAGGAGGACGCCTTGCGCCCGGCGTGCGCCAGCTGCGTGCCGATCTTGGCGTCGGCTGCGCCGTGCCGGTGGACGAAGGAGACGATCCGCTGCCACGCTTCGGCCTGGGCATCGTTGTAGAGGCCGGCGTCCCGGGGGCTGATCCGGCCATCGGCGTTGACGGCGGCAGCCTCGGTCAGGATGAGGGCTGCTCCGCCGGTCGCGAAGGACCCGAGGTGCATCAGGTGCCAGTCGTTGGGGACTGCCTCGCCGGTCTCCGGTCCGCAGCTGTACTGGCACATCGGCGACACCCAGCCGCGGTGCTCCAACCTCAGCGAGCGCAGCTCCAGCGGGGCGAACAGGGCCGAGCCCATTAGAACAGCACCCGTGCGAGGTTCTGCCGGGCCTTGGCGACGCGTTCGTCGGAGGTGCCCACCACGTCGAAGAGCTCCAGCAGTCGCACCCGGGCAGTCTCGCGTTCCGGCCCGAAGTTCCGTCCGATGAACGTCACGATCCGGCCCAGGCCGTCCTCGACGTGGCCACCCGCAACGTCTAGGTCGGCGACGGCGAGCTGGGCATCAAGGTTGTCCGGTTCCTCGGCGGCGCGGCCGCGGACGGCCTCGGTTTCCGCGGCGGTCAGGGCCTGGAGGCGGCCCATCAACTCCACCTGCGACAGCCCGGCCTTGGCCTCGGCGTCGGCCGGCATTTCCGTCAGCGCCTGCCGGTAGGCGGCGGCGGCACCGGCGTAGTCGCCAGCCTCGATGGCGTCAAACGCCTTCTGGTGCAGCGGCGGCAGCGGCGGGGCCTCGGGTTCGGCCGCCCCCGGCCCGCCGGCTCCGAGCCGGCCGGTCACGCCGTTGGCGGCAGCCACCTTCAGGAGTTCATCGAGCAGGCTGCGGACCTGTTGCTCCTCGGCGCCGCCCTGGAACAGCGGCACGGGCTGGCCCTTGACCACGGCGACGGCGGTCGGAACGGCCTGGACCTGGAACGCCTGCGCGAGCTGGGGGAAAGCCTCGATGTCGGCGGCACCAAGGACCAGACGGCCGTCGTAGCTGTCGACAATCCGCTCGAGCACATCCACGAGCTGCGCCGACCCCGGCGAGTAGCCTGCCCACAGGGCGATCACCACCGGGACCTGCGCGGAAAGGTCCACAAGCTCCTGGAAGTTGGCCTCGGTGACGTCCACCCGCAACGGCGCACCGGCTGCTTTGCCGTCCGCGGTGTGGCCGGCCCCGCCGTCGGCACCGTTCCCAGCATCCAGTCCGGCAGCAGGCGGCCGGCCGGCACCCGCGCCGCCGGCGGGCGGAGCGGGCCGCTGCTTCAGCGAGGAAAGGTCGACGGCGCCCCGCAGGTTGAGCGGGTTGGCGGCAGCCGGAGGAACCGGGCGGGAAGCTGGCGAAGTCATAGCCCCACTCTATCCACTACGCCGCGCCCACGGACTTATTTGAAGCTTGCCCCCACCAAACCGCGGGTGGCAGCCACGAGCTTCATCGGATCCTTGGAACCGGCAGGCGGCACGTAGACCGCAACGGATTCGGCATAGTTCAGGACCATGCCCGTGTTGGTTTCCTTGCCTCCGGCCAGGGCGGCCGCATCGTCTCCGATGGTGAGCTTGTCGCCGGGGTTCTTGGGGGTGCCGTCCAGGCCGAAGTTCAGCCGGCCCAGCACCAGTGCGCCGCCGTCGGCGGTGCGGAACACCACGGTGTTCTCCGGCACAACCTTGTGGGTGAAGGCGAAGTTGCCGTTCGCGCCGGACTTTGCGACCTCGGTCTGGTACGCCAGGGTGTCAGCGATGTACGGCGAGGACTGTCCTTCGGTGAGCTTGTCCTTGAACGTCGAGTCGGCGCTGGTCAGGCGGTCGCCCAGCCCGGCCAGTGCCTCCGTGCCGCTGTACAGCAGCCCGGACTTGTCCGAGGCAGCGAGGGTATCGGTGCCGCCGCGGTTGATGCCCGGGAAGGTGGTGCCCGGCTGCAGCGGGGTGGCACCGACCAGCTTGTAGTTCTCCCGCGGGGAGGCCTGCACGAGGGTCAGCAGCTGCGGGACGACGTTGCCGTCACCCTGCGTCACGGCAAGGACTGACCGCGGCCACTCGCGCTTGTCGCTCACCACCGTGGTCAGGAGTTTCGTGGCGCGTACCGGCATCCGCGGCTCGTAGCTGCCCACCTGGGACCGGATCTTGTAGTTCTGCGTGCGAACGTCGAGTTCCGTCGCCGCCACGCGCGGCGCCAGCTTGGCGGCGTCCTTGGCCGCGTCGCCGGCATCCACAGCACCGGAGACCTGCTCGAGGATGCGGCGGAACTGGGCATCCAGCAACACCGGGGCGCCGGCACCCGGGGCCGCGGGCGCCGCCGAAGATGCCGAACCGCTCGGCGACGGCGACTGGCTGGCCTGCGCCGCGACGCCGGTACCGGCGAGGGCGGCGGCAGTCAGCAGCGCAACCGCGGCACCGGAGGCCCGGCGGACGGCGGAACCGGCGGCAACGCGTTCGACGCTGCCCTTCGGGGCCGGCGCCCCGCCCGGGGCTTCGCCGGGCTCACCCGTAGCGGCACCGGCATCGGTCCCGGCGTTGCGGGCCTTGGCCCGCGCTGCGGCCTGGGCCCGTGCGCGGCGGGCAAACGGGCTGCCCTTCGGGCTTCCGCCCGCGCCGTCGGCGGAATCGTCGTCGTCGGACGTGCCGGTCTTCGGCTTGAGCACCAGCAGGGCTGCGCCTGCCAGGATCAGCAGCGCACCGAGCACCATGAGCGGAATGGCCCACGGGGTGGAGGTGTCGTTGGGGAACGTCATCGAAATGGACGCGGGGGCCGGCTTGGTGCCGTCGGCGGCCAGCAGCAGGGACCAGTCGCCGTCCGCCGGCGGGGTCCAGTTGTAGTTCAGCTCGCCGTTGGCGTTCTCCGTCGTCACCCACAGGTCCGAGCCTGCCGGGGAGGGAGCGGCGGCTTCGCCGTCGGCGTGGTCAAGCTGCAGCGTCTTGCCGTCCCCGGAGACGCCGGAAACGGTGTTGTGGGCGGTCTTGCCGACCCACGCTGCGACGTCGTCCGGCCGGCCGGCGGCCAACATGAAGCTGCCCTCCCCCTTGACGCTAATCTTCACCGTGCCGCCGTGCAGGGTCCGCAGTTTCCCGTCGATCACGGTCAACGGTGCGGCGGTCCCGCCGGCGGGCACGCTGGCCGTGGTTGTCTCGGGCGGAGCCCAAACCGTCTTCTGGCCGACTCCGGCCAGCAATGTCAGGAGGCCGAGCAGCACTAGTGCAACTGCAGTCTTGAAACGCAAAATAATACCCATCATCAGCGGACACGTAGTTTTAAGGGTAACCGTTTTGTTACCTCCGAGTCAGATCGGGGGCATGGACGGGACGCCGCCGACCGCCTCGCGGGACCCTTGAGGGTCCGCCAACCCGCCAGTTGGCAAGCCTGCTGATAGTGTTTGCGGTGATCGTCACACCCCGCCCGCAACCGCGGATCTGCGGGGAAGTACCAGACAAAAAGGGCTTTAAACGCAGTGACTGAACCCGCGGCTTCGACCCCCACAGGAAACGCAGCCAGCCAGGATCCCGGCGGCGATCCGCGCGGCCCGCAGGAACCGGCAGCGCAGCTCTCGACCCCGCGTGCGGCCGTCGCCGGCTTCCTCATCTCGATGGCCCGGCGCCTGCGCCAGCCGCTCCCCGGCGCCCAGCCGCGGTTGCGCTTCGAGATGCCGCCGGAGCAGGAGGAGGAAGTCGACGTCGGCGCCGGCCCCGACGGGGAGGGCACGGCACGCTTCGGGAGCCCCGGGCCCCGGATGTCGGCCCAGCACCCGCTGTACCTCGGCTTCATGGGAACCGTGGGCGTCGGCGCCGCCCTCCTGGTCTACTGGATCGGCTCAAACACCACCCAACTGCTGCTGTGGATCGTCACGGCCCTGTTCATTGCCCTCGGCCTGGATCCCGTGGTCCACTGGCTCGAAGGCAAGAAGGTGCCGCGGCCGGCCGGGATTCTCATCTCCGTCGCCGTCCTGGTCCTGGCCGTAGCGGGCTTCTTCGCCACCCTGATCCCGACGATAGTCCAGCAGGTGACCCAGATTGTTCAGGAGGCGCCGCGCTGGATCCAGGATTTCATCGACTCCGACTTCTTCCACACGGTCGACAACCAGTTCGGTGTGCGCGATCGGATCAGCCAGGAACTCGCCAAGTTCGTCAATAACCCGGAGGCCATGAGCGGCATCTTCGGCGGCGTCGTCGGCTTCGGCTCCACCGTGGCCAACGGCCTGTTCGGTGCCCTGATCGTCCTGGTCCTGAGCCTGTACTTCCTCTCGGCCATGCCGGCCATGAAGCGGTGGGGCTACCGGCTGGCGCCGCGCTCACGCCGGGCGCGGGTCGAAGCGCTGTCCGAGGAGATCACCGGCTCCGTGGGCAACTACGTGATCGGCCAGGTCTGCGTCGCGTTGCTCAACGCCACCTTCGCCTTCATTGTGATGTCAATAGTGGGTGTCCCGTTCGCCGTGCTGCTGGCGTTCATCGTGGCCCTGCTCGCGTTCATCCCCCTGGTCGGCGGCATGATCGCCGGCGTCCTGGTCACGCTGATCGCCCTGACCGCGGGCTGGCAGACGGCCGTGGTCTACGCGATCTGCTATTTCGCCTACCTGCAGTTCGAGGCCTACTTCATCTCGCCGCGCATCATGCAAAAGGCCGTCGCGGTGCCCGGCGCGGTCGCCGTGATCTCGGTCATCGCCGGCGGCAGCCTGCTCGGCGTGCTCGGCGCCCTGATCGCTATCCCCACGGCCGCGGCGATCATGCTGCTGGTCAAGGAAATCTTCATCGCCCGCCAGGACAAGCACTAGACGGAGCCGGCGCGCCCTCAGGCGTGTGCGCTGGCGACCGGGCCGTCCCACGTTTCCGGCAGGGCCGGGCCGCGGCTTCCGTCCGGCAGCACCTCGGCGACGATCTCGTTGAGCACCCGGCCCGCGTACTTCTCCCCCACCCACAGGTGCTTGGCGCCGTCGACGCCGACGACGTCGGCGTGCGGCACCAGGCTGAAGCGTTCCGCGGCGGCATCCGGCTGCAGGTAGTCGTCGTGTTCCGGGACCAGCACCTTCAGCGGTTTGCCGGCGGCGGCCCACTCCTTGAGATGGACGTCGGTGGCCCGGTGCAGCGGCGGCGAAAGCAGGATGGCCCCTTCGATCGCGGACGCCACGGGCTCGGTGGCACCGTACATCAGGGCAAGCTCGGTTCCGAAGGACCAGCCAACCAACCAGCGGTTGGGCAGTCCGCGGTCGACGGCGAACCGGACTGCTGCCTCGACGTCGAGCCGCTCACCGATGCCTTCCTCGAAGGAGCCCTGGCTGGTCCCGCGCGGGGAGGAGGTCCCCCGGGTGTTGAACCGGAGCACCGCAATCCCGGCAAGGGCGGGCAGCCGGTAGGAGGCCTTGCGGAACACGTGGGAGTCCATGAATCCGCCGTGCGTGGGCAGCGGATGCAATGTGATCAGGGTGGCCTTGATTTCGCCGGACTCCGGCACGGCCAGCTCGCCGACCAGCCGGTGCCCGTCCTCGGTCCGGAGTTCCACATTCTCGCGGCGCGCCGGAAGCACGGTGGAGGCACGGATGGCGGTGGGCGCGGAGGGCTGGCTGAACTGGTAGGTCGCCGGGTCAAAAGTCATGCCCACCAGCTTAGCGATATGGCAGGGGAACCGCTCAGCGGTACCGGTAGCTGCGCGAGGTCCAGCAGTTGGAGTGCCAGTGCCGCCGCTCCGCGAGTCCCGCGGCCGGCCCGAAGATGTGGTCCTCGGACCAGACCACGAGGTGCGCGGTGCCCGGCAGGACGGCGGTGAAGCATCCAGGGCAGACATACGTCTTCCCGGCCCGGCTGGCGGAAATCGAGCGGACCATCCATTCGCCGTCGGGAGCGCTCTCCCGCCTCGCGATTCCGGTGCGGGCGCGCTCCAGGTCCAGCTCGGGTGCGGGTCCTGCGGCGTGCTTGCCGCCTGCCGCCCGTCCGGCCCCCTTCGCGGAGGCGGCCTTCCCGGCGGCGGCATTTGCCGACGCGGCGCGGCGGGGTCGGTTGGAACGGGGCATGGTTACATTCTGCCCCAGCCCGGACGCTCCCTGCCCACCGACAGCGCGGCAACGGCCGCCGCCGGGCGGACGACGGCCCACCGGGCCGTGGAGCGCCGGCGGTGGCGGTAGTGTTGACCGGGTGCGTTTAGTCATAGCTCGTTGCTCCGTTGATTATGTCGGCCGGCTCAAGGCCCATCTTCCGCTCGCTACCCGGCTCTTGCTCGTCAAGGCCGACGGTTCCGTGCTGGTCCACTCGGACGGCGGATCCTACAAGCCGCTGAACTGGATGAGTCCCCCGGCCAGCCTCCGCGTCTCCACCCCGGACGAGGTCGACGTCGAAGTCGGTGTGGTCGAACAGTGGACCGTGCAGTCCGCGAAGACCGACGACCGGCTGATCATCAACATCCATGAACAGCTGCACGACACCTCGCACGAGCTGGGCCAGGACCCCGGCCTGATCAAGGACGGCGTGGAGGCCGATCTGCAGCGGCTCCTTGCCGAGCAGATCGAGACCCTGGGCGCCGGCTTCTCACTGATCCGCCGCGAGTACTTCACCGCGATCGGCCCGGTGGACATCCTGGCCCGCGACGCCAACGGCGGCACCGTCGCCATCGAGCTGAAGCGGCGTGGCGACATCGACGGCGTCGAACAGCTCACCCGCTACCTGGAGCTCCTGAACCGCGACCCGCTACTGGCCCCCGTGCGCGGCATTTTCGCCGCCCAGCAGATCAAGCCGCAGGCGAAGGTGCTCGCGAACGACCGCGGCATCTCCTGCGTCACCCTGGACTACGACGCCATGCGCGGCGTTGACGACAGCGAGTCCCGGCTTTTCTGACGGCACCGGGCCCCGGCCTTAGTGTGCAATGCGCGGCAGGGAATGGCAGGTACAGCCCCAATTCCGCCGCGGCGAAGTCGTTCACACACTCTTTACATAAAATTTCCGGAATTATCCGCCGTGCCCGTTGACCTAACGGAAGTCGCATGGAATTCTTGTATCAGTCTTTGTGTAGGTGTTTTTCATGCTCGCAAGACATGTTGCGAGCGCGAAGCTCCTGCCGCCAAGGCCCGGTTGATCCGGGCGGAAGCCAAGGTTCTTCTCGCAGAGTGACCAAGCCCGGTGCAAAGTGCACCGGACTTTCTCAAGATCGATAATGAGGAGAATTAAATGGCACAGGGAACCGTAAAGTGGTTCAACGCTGAAAAGGGCTTCGGCTTCATCACCCCGGATGACTCCGACGGCGATGTCTTCGTTCACAACTCCGAGATCCAGACCGGCGGCTTCAAGACCCTCGACGAGAACCAGCGCGTTCAGTTCGAGATCGGCCAGGGCGCCAAGGGCCCCCAGGCCACCGGCGTCACGCTGGTCTAGGCTCCCCCGGCGGAGGCTGCCTCCGGCGGCCTCCGCTCTAAGAATGATCCCCGGCCTTGTTGCCGGGGATCATTTTTTGTCCCGCTCGCGCACCGCTCTTTACCCGCTCCGGCCGCCGGCCGAATTGCCTCTGGCCATTGCCCGAATTGTAGCCGGTAATTCGCTTAGCTAACGAGCGTCCGCAGGAGCCGGGCGCTCTGCCGCACCGAAAGGTCGGGGAGGTATGCCCGGCTCAGCGCGCGGCCAATCGCAGGCAGTTGTAGCGGGTCCTGGTAGTACAGGTACAAAGTGCGGTATTCGGGTTTGAACCGCGACTTAAACGCGGCCAGCGAGCGGAATCCGTACACCGGTTCCAGGGCTCGGGCCACCACGTCCAGAATTCCGGCGAGCCCTTCGGCCGGCTTTGCATCCTCCCCGGATTCCTCTTGCAATTCCTCCGTGGCCAGCGGCGACCCGGAAAGCGAAATGGTCTCCACGGAATTGCGCAGCTCCAGCACGGCGGAGGCAATCAGGAATTCCATGACCCCTGGGAAGGCATCGGCGCGCCGGCGCATGAAGTCCAGCGTCCAGCTAACCACGGCTCCCCGGTCGTACACCGGCAGCCAGCTGGTGACACCCTCTACGCGGCCGTCGGCGTCCACCGCGAGACAGCACCGCACCTCGCGGTCCGCCAGCTCGTCCAGGCCGCCCAGGGTGAACCCCATTTCCGGGACGGACTTACCCGCCGCCCATTCTTCGGACACTTCACTCAGCTGTGCTCTCAGCGAGGGCGACAAATCGGCGTAGCGGCCCCAGACCGCGTGCACTCCGGTCTTGGCGGCGCGGTTCAACGCGGTGCGCACGTTTTGCCATTCCTTGCCCTTGAACGTGAGCTCGCGGAGGCCGAGCCGGGTTTCCTGCGCCACGGCCAGCCGGCGGTAGCCGCGCGCCTGGAGCATGGGCCACAGCTGGTCGGTGCAGGAATAGAAGCAGGGGATGAGGGCGTGCTCGGCGCAATAGTCCAGGAATTGCGCCGCCGTCTCCTCGTGCCGCTCCGCCGGGCCGAGCGGGCCGGCCAGCGTCAACGCCACGTTGCCGTGCTGCTGATACGCGACGGCACCCAGCTGCCATGGACTGAACCAGTATTTGTTCGGCTCCCAGAGCGCCATCCAGGACAGGGTGTCGCCGCCCTGCCGGACCAAGCGGCGCGCCACGTCCCGGTCCCCGGTTCCGGCATCGGTGCCGTGGGACCGGCGCAGCAGGACGAGCCACACACCGGCCAGCGCCACCACCCAGAAGGCAATCCCCGAGTAGGCGAACAGGAAGGACTCGACGGGGTTGCGGTGCTCGAAGACCCGGTTGTAGGCGCCGGGAATCGGCAGGGGCAGGTACTGGCGGGCCAGTTCCGCGGCAAGGCCCAGCCAGCCGCCGTCGCGGTCCAGGCCGCCGGCGGCAAACCATGCCCCGGCGTAGCCGCCCGAGAGCACCAGGAAGGTTCCCCCGACGGCCAGCGCAAGGGTACGGCGGGCCTTGTGCGTGGTTTCCACCCGGAACAGGCGCCGGTTGGCCAACAGCAGCAGCACGAGGGCCAGCGGGACGGCCACCAGGGGCAGGACGTGGACAAAGCCGGATCCCATCAGCGCTGTGTGCGGCCGGTTGGGGTAGTGCGGAATCCTGGCAAACAGCGCCAGATAGACGGAGGCCAGGGCGGTGACCGCCAGCTGGACCAGGACGGCAATGCGCAGCGCCAGCTGCCGTCCGTGCCGCATGCCGTCGGCACAAATCAGCAGCAGCACGACCGGAACCACGGCCAGTGCCAGACCCAGGGGGCCGGCGAAGCCCAAGCGGCCGGCTTCCAGGCAGCTCACGTCAACGGTGCCGCCGCAGTTCTGCTCCAGCTGGTTCAGCGTGGGCAGCGGATTCAGTACGACGTCGCGCAGCAGCGCCAGCGGCCCGGTGGGAGTCCGCACGGCAGCGGTGAGGATCGGACCGACGGCGAAGATCGCGACGGTCAGTGCCAGCAAGTTGCGGGTTTCCCGCCCGGTGGAGCGGTGCCGGTGCAGGGTTCCCGTGTCCCCCTGCAGCCACCAGCCCGCTACCAGCCCGACCAGGGCGCCGGCCAGGCCCACAACGGTTTCCGGGTGGCCCACATAGAGCACCAGCAGCAGGGCCACGGACACCACGGCCGTCCGCAGCCGCCGCTGCCAGAGCGTGGGCAACAGGCCGCAAGCCGCCAGCACCGACGCAAGGATGGCCGCGTACGGTCCAATCAGTGGGGCATCCACCATCAGGCCCAGCCAGCCGTCGCCGGCGAAGCGGGCAAGCTGGGTAACAAGCAGGAACAGCGATACGGCCCCAAACTGGCCGGCGAAGAAGAACGCCGCGGTGCGGAGTGAGCCGAGCCGCCGTTCAGCGGCACCCAGGAGGACCAGGATCATAAGCGACGCCGCCAGGTACGCCAGCGGGTTTGTGGCGAAGAACAGCGAGGTGAACATCGTCCACCAGCGGCCGGCCTGCAGTCCCTGGGTGCTGACGGAGGCCAGGTCCAGCATCGACTCGGGCGGGCCGTCCAGGAAGCTTCCGGTGGCCGCCGCCGTGAACAGGAAGGCTATGAGCACGGACAGCGTGAAAGGAAGCTGCCGGAACTGGTTCCAGATACCACGCACGCCCGTCATGGCTTGATCCCCCAGCGTGCCGCGAGAAAGTCCAGGCCGCCCGGCAGGCCCCGGGACGCGGTCTCCCAGGAGTGGCCGGCGTTGGCGATCCGGTGGGTTTCCACGGTGAAACCGGCAGCCCGGGCCGCCCCGGACAGCAGCGCCATGTACTCCACAAATTCCGGGTCCCGCTCGCCGGCACCGAAGTAGATGGCCTTGCCGTCGAAGCGACGATCCTGCATTAAGCGCAGCGGCGTCAGCTGCTCGAAAGCTGCGGTGTCGCCGGCGAAGGATGCGTCAATCGTCTTGTGCCGCTCCTTGGCGATAGCCGGCTCCTTTTCGCTGGAAAACGCCAGCGCCGCGCTGTACACGTCTGGGTGCCGGGTCACCATCTGCATGGCGCAGGTGGCGCCGAAGGAGAAGCCGCCGGCGGCCCATTGCTGCGGATCGGGGTCGACGTCGAGCGTGCCGCGGATCCAGGCCGGCACGTCCTGGGCCAGGAAGGTGTCGGCCCTCGCGATGCGGCTGTCCATGCACAACGTGTTGCCGGTGGGAGTGCCGTTGGGATCGACCACAACCACCACCGGCGAGATGCCGCCGTGGCCGGACGCGAAGCGGTCCATCCGGCTCCGCAGGGCGCCCCCGGTGAGCCAGTCCGCGGGGGTCCCCGGCTGGCCGGAGAAAAGCACCAGCACCGGAAGGGCCGGCCGCGGCGAACCCTGGTAGGCCGGCGGAAGATAGATGTAGGCGTCCCGGCTGCGGAAACCGGACACCGTACCGGGGATGGTGGCCTTCCGGATGGTCCCGTCCGGCGGCAGGCCTGCCGGCTGCAGCCAGGCGGACAGGCTGACCGGGGAGCTCTCCCCCGGCTGGCGTTTGAATGCGTCCTCAAGGACCGGGATCCGCGCGACGGCTGTCCCTGTCACGTCGCTCACGGTATGGTTCAGCCCGAAATAGGCATTCACCTGCACCGCCGAAAGCGCCACGACGCCCACCAGCGCGCCGCACGCCACGGCGGTCGAGCGCAGGCGGTGGACGACCGGCCGGATGGGTCGCGGGATGCTCGCGAGAAAGGGTTTGCGTCCCCAGATGCCGTGCAGCCGAAGCAACCACAGCAGCAGCGCCGCGACGGCCGGAACGCTCCAGACGAGGGTTTCCCAGGGAAGCTCTTCGGGGAAGACGGCGAGGACGTAGATCAACACCAGGTGGAAGCCCGCCACGAGGGCTGCCGAGAGCATGAGTGCCGCGGCGACCACCACCGCGGAGGCGCTGATCGAATGGCGCCGCCCGCTCTGCCACAGCAGGTAAGCCAAGCCGGCCATGCCGGCGGCCCAAGCGACCCATACCACCGGACCGTCGACGAGCCGGATGTCCTCGATGAAGTCCACCGGGGCTAGCGCCAGGTGCCGACGCCGATGACCGGGCCGGCCTCGAGCCAGGAGGAGAGGCCGGTGTAGGCGTCGAACCGCATGGCAAGCAGGATGTCCTGGCCCTCATAGCGCAGCTCGACGATCACGGTCTCGGGCTGCACCCTGACCAGTTCGGCTTCGGTGGGGTGACGGCGGCCGATCAGCTCAAGCGAACTGCGGCGGAAGGTGTGCTTCGGCCGCACGCTCAGCGACGCGAGCCGGAACCACTCAAGGTCATGGTCCTGATAACGACAAACCCCCATCTGCCAGCTGTTTCCAGCCACGCAGATGGAGGCGTCCACAGTGCCCAGGGCGCGCCGCAGATTGAAGCGGCGCACCCCGGAAAGGCACAGTGTAAAGACCAGCAACGCAAACACGGTTGCCAGGGCGATGAACGGAAAACCAGTAACGTTCATCAAGGTAGGGCTAGCGGATCCCCGCAGTAGCCGCGTCGCCCATTTGGGCGTTGTCAGCAACAATGACGACCCTGTTGTTGTCGACGGAGAAGAACCCGCCGTCGACAACTACAGCAATACGGTCACCGGACACCGGCTCGATCGCCAGTTCACCTTCGGCCAGAATCGCCAGCAGGGGCGAGTGGCCGGGCAGGATTCCGATTTCACCATCGCTGGTGCGGGCCTTGACCATCTTGGCCGCTCCGGACCACACGAAGTGGTCAGCTGCGACAATCTCAACCTCAAGCTCAGCCATATTACTTGGTCTGTTCCTGGATCTTGGCCCACTGGCGCTCGACGTCATCCAGGCCGCCGACGTTGAAGAACGCCTGCTCTGCGATGTGGTCCAGCTCGCCGTCGCAGATCGCCGTGAAGCCTTCCACGGTGTCCTTGATGGACACGGTGGAGCCTTCGACGCCGGTGAACTGCTTGGCGGTGTAGGTGTTCTGCGAGAGGAACTGCTGGATGCGGCGTGCACGCGACACGACGATCTTGTCCTCTTCGGAGAGCTCATCGACGCCGAGGATGGCGATGATGTCCTGGAGTTCCTTGTTCTTCTGCAGGATCTGCTTGACGCGCACGGCCGTGTTGTAGTGGTCGTGCCCGATGTACTGCGGGTCCAGGATGCGGGACGTCGACGACAGCGGGTCAACGGCCGGGTACAGACCACGGGAAGCGATTTCACGGGAAAGTTCCGTGGTCGCGTCGAGGTGTGCGAAGGTCGTGGCCGGGGCCGGGTCGGTGTAGTCATCCGCGGGAACGTAGATGGCCTGCATCGAGGTGATGGAGTGGCCCTTGGTGGACGTGATGCGCTCCTGGAGGAGACCCATCTCGTCAGCCAGGTTGGGCTGGTAGCCCACGGCCGACGGCATGCGGCCGAGGAGGGTGGACACCTCGGAACCTGCCTGGGTGAAGCGGAAGATGTTGTCGATGAAGAGCAGCACGTCCTGGTTCTGCACATCGCGGAAGTACTCCGCCATGGTCAGGGCGGACAGTGCCACGCGCAGACGCGTTCCCGGTGGCTCATCCATCTGGCCGAACACAAGGGCGGTGTCCTTCAGGACGCCTGCCTCTTCCATTTCGACCCAGAGGTCGTTGCCTTCACGGGTACGCTCGCCCACACCGGCGAACACCGAGGTGCCGCCGAAGTTGCGGGCAACACGGGTGATCATTTCCTGGATCAGGACGGTCTTGCCGACGCCGGCACCACCGAACAGGCCGATCTTGCCACCCTTGATGTACGGGGTGAGAAGGTCGATCACCTTGATGCCGGTCTCCAGCATCTCGGTGGAGCCTTCCAGGGTCGCGAAGGCGGGAGCCTTGCGGTGGATCGGCCAGCGTTCGCTGATCTGGAGCTCGGACTCGGTCACGTCCAGGGGCTGGCCCAGCACGTTGAAGATGTGGCCCTTGACGCCGTCGCCGACGGGAACGGAGATCGGGGCACCGGTGTCAACGACGTTGGTGCCGCGGACCAGGCCGTCGGTCGCCTGCAGCGAGATGGCACGGATGAGGTTGTCGCCGAGGTGCAGCGCAACTTCGAAGGTGATGGTCTTGGTCTCACCGTTGAGAGTAATCTCCGTGGTGAGTGCGTTGTAAATCGAGGGGATTGCGTCAGCCGGGAATTCGACGTCGACAACCGGGCCAATAACACGTGCAATACGGCCGGATGCACCGGACGTTGCGGCTACGTGTTCGGTAGCAGTGGCAGTCATCTCTCTCACTTCACTCAGTAGATGGCGTGGGCGGTTAAGTTTGTTCTTTGGTGCAGGTACAGCTGGGTCCGTAGCGGGCCGGCTAGGACGCGTTCAACGCGTCGGCGCCTGCCACGATTTCGGAAAGCTCCTGCGTAATTTCAGCCTGGCGGGCAGTGTTGCGCAGACGCGTGTACTTCTTGATGAGGTCCGTGGCATTGTCACCGGCGGACTTCATCGCGCGCTGGCGGGCTGCGAGCTCGGAAGCTGCTGCCTGCAACATGGCGGCGAAGATACGTGACTCGATGTAGCGCGGCAGCAGGGCATCGAGTACCTGCTCCGTCTCCGGCTCGAACTCGTAAAGCGGCAGGAGCTCCGATTCGGAGGCGGCCTGCTCTTCAACGACCTCAAGCGGGAGCAGGCGGATGACCGTCGGCTCCTGGGTCACCATGGACTTGAAGCGGGTGTAGACGACGTGGATCTCGTCGACACCGCCCTCTTCGTAGGCCGTGGCGAAGTCTGCCAGGAGTGCCTCGCCGACTTCCCGCGCCGTCTCGAACTGCGGTGCGTCGGTGTTGCCGGTCCACACCCGTTCGTAAGGGCGGTTCCGGAAGTCGAAGTATGCCTGTGCCTTGCGGCCCATGACGTACGTCTTAACTTCCTTGCCTTCCTCGATGAGCAGTTCGGCGAGACCTTCCGCCTGCTTGAGCACGGTTGCCGAGTAGGACCCGGCGAGGCCGCGGTCGGAGGTGATGACCAGGACGGCGGCGCGGCGGATCTGATCCGGCTCGGTAACCAGCGGGTGGTCGATTTCGCTCTGGCTTGCGACAGCAGAAACGGCGCGCGTGATCGCGTTTGCGTAAGGCAGTGAAGCTGCTACGCGTGCGCGGGCCTTGCCGATGCGCGAGGTAGCGATCAGTTCCATCGCCTTGAAGATCTTGCGCATCGACGTCGTCGAGCTGATCTTCTGGCGGTAGACCCGAATCTGGGCTCCCATACTTATCCTTTCCTAAGATCCCGGTGGCCGGGACTGCCGGAACCCGAGGGGGTCCGGCAGTCCCGGCCAGCGAAACTAGCGCTTCTGCTTGACGATTTTTTCCTGATCGACCTGGTCCTCGCCGATCGCGGCGTGCTCCTCGTGACCCGCGCCGACCAGGTAGCTGTCGCCCTCGCCGAAGAAGCCCTTCTTGAAGTCCACAATCGCGGTCTTCAGCGCCTCGGCCGTGTCATCGTCCATGACGTTGGTCTGCGCCAGCGTCGTCAGGATCGAGGACTTGTGCCTGAGGTGCTCCAGGAACTCGGTCTCGAAGCGGTTGATGTCCTCAACCGGTACCTCGTCGAGGTAGCCGTTGGTGCCGGCCCAGATGGAGACGACCTGGTCCTCGACCGGGAACGGCGAGTACTGGCCCTGCTTGAGCAGTTCCATCAGGCGGGCGCCACGGGTCAGCTGCTGGCGCGATGCGGCGTCGAGGTCCGACGCGAACATAGCGAAGGCCTGCATGTCGCGGTACTGGGCCAGTTCCAGCTTCAAGGTGCCGGAGACCTTCTTCATCGACTTGACCTGCGCGGCGCCACCAACACGGGAGACGGACACGCCGACGTCGACTGCGGGACGCTGGTTGGCGTTGAAGAGGTCCGACTGCAGGAAGATCTGGCCGTCGGTGATGGAGATGACGTTGGTCGGGATGTAGGCGGACACGTCGTTCGCCTTGGTCTCGATCAGCGGGAGGCCGGTCATCGAGCCTGCGCCCAGCTCGTCGGAAAGCTTGGCACAACGCTCAAGCAGACGGGAGTGCAAGTAGAAGACGTCGCCCGGGTAGGCTTCGCGTCCCGGCGGGCGGCGCAGCAGCAGCGACACGGCACGGTAGGCCTCGGCCTGTTTGGAGAGGTCATCGAAAACGATGAGGACGTGCTTGCCGCCGTACATCCAGTGCTGGCCGATGGCCGAGCCGGCGTACGGTGCCAGGTACTTGAAGCCAGCGGGGTCGGACGCGGGGGAAGCCACGATGGTCGTGTATTCCAGGGCGCCGTTGTCCTCGAGCGTCTGGCGGACAGCCGCGATCGTGGACGCCTTCTGGCCGATGGCGACGTAGATGCAGCGAACCTGCTTCTTCACGTCGCCGGAAGCCCAGTTGGCCTTCTGGTTGATGATCGTGTCGATGGCGATGGCCGACTTGCCGGTCTGGCGGTCACCAATGATCAGCTGGCGCTGGCCGCGGCCGATCGGGATCATGGCGTCGATCGCCTTGAGTCCGGTCTGCATCGGTTCGTGGACCGACTTGCGCTGGGTCACGCCGGGCGCCTGGAGTT
Organism: Arthrobacter sp.; assembly: GCA_026393275.1. Taxonomy (GTDB): domain Bacteria; phylum Actinomycetota; class Actinomycetes; order Actinomycetales; family Micrococcaceae; genus Arthrobacter. The sequence goes on along the minus strand of JAPLAM010000040.1, from coordinate 3,313 downwards.
CCAGGGCACGGGTGGTCTCGGCCTTGATTTCGCCGAGGTCGTCGATGGGCTGGCCCAGCGGGTCAACCACGCGGCCGAGGAAGGCGTCGCCTACCGGAACGGACAGAACCTGTCCGGTGCGGTGCACTTCCTGGCCTTCTTCGATGCCGGTGAAGTCACCGAGGACGATGACACCGATTTCGCGGACGTCGAGGTTCTGGGCCAGGCCCAGCGTGCCGTCTTCGAAGCGAAGCAGCTCGTTCGCCATGACCGAGGGAAGGCCCTCAACACGGGCGATGCCGTCACCTGCGGTCGTTACACGGCCAACCTCTACGCGCTCGGCGTTTCCGGGTTCGTAGGACGCCGCGAACTCGTTCAACGCATTACGGACGTCGTCGGCGTTGATGGTCAATTCGGCCATCTGCAGTCCCTGCTCTCCTGTTTTCGTGATCATCGTTGCTCACGATGACCGGGGTTTCTTGTCGGTAAGTTGTGCTTGTCCGGCTAGCTAACAAGCTGACGCTGGAGCTGGCCCAGGCGGGCGAGGACCGAAGCGTCAACCACTTCGTCGCCAATCTGGATCCGGATGCCACCGATCAGAGCCGGATCAACATTCATGTTGATCTTGAGCTCGCGGCCGTACAGGGCGTTGAGCCCTGTCTGCAGACGGCTGGCCTGGGCCTCCGTCAGCGGGCGCGTGACGCTCACCGTAGCAATCCAGCGCTGCTGGCGCTTGGCTGCAAGCTCGGCAAAACGGCTGACCAGCTTGGTGACCTTGAGCCCGCGGGGCTGCGAAACTGCTTGTCCAATGAGGACCTTCGCTTCCGCGCTGGCGCTGGGCACGAGCTTGTCGGCGAGGGCCACCTTGGCGGCCTGGCTCGCCTGCGGCTCGGACAGGGCTCGCTGAACCTCGTGGCTGGAATCGACGGCCTGGTTGAAGGAGAACAAATCGTTCTCCAGCGCTTCCAGGCCGGTGATGCCCGAGGCAGAGACTGCCGACTTGTTTTCAGCAACGGCAATTACCACCGAAGCGGCAAGAGTCTCGAGTGCATCGCCGATGTCACGTGCCGACGCCCAGCGTGAGCTGGCCAGCCCGCTCGCAATCTCCACAGCTTCAGCGGAAACTTTTCCGCTGAAAAGCTGCTTGACCAGCGCCGACTTTTCGTCACCGCTGCGGGACGGGTCAGTCAGTGCACGGCGCAAGCCAGCCGAGCTGTCCACCGTTCCCAGGATTCCGAAGAGTTCCGTAGCCAACTGCAGCGACGCGTTGCGAAGCTTGGCCTCCAACGCGACGAGTGCCGCGGTCAGCGATTCGCTCGATACACCTGCCATTACTTGGCTGCACCTGCGTTCTGGTTCTCCAGATCTGCCAGGAAGCGGTCAACCACACGGGCCGAACGCGCATCATCCGTGAGCGCTTCGCCAACGATGCGGCCAGCCAGCGTGGTAGCCAGCGTCCCCACCTCGGCGCGCAGCGACACAACGGCCGCCTGACGCTCGGATTCGATCTGCGCGTGTGCCTGCGCGGTGATGCGGGCAGACTCAGCAGCTGCCTTCTCCTTCAGATCCGCCAGGATCTGGGCGCCTTCGCCACGGGCCTCTTCGCGGATGCGGTTGGCCTCGGTGCGGGCGTCGGTGAGCTGCTGCTTGTACTCTTCGAGTGCTGCAGAAGCCTCTGCCTGAGCCTTTTCGGCTTTGGCAATGCCGCCTTCAATGGCCTCGGCACGCTCTGCGAAGTTCTTCTCGAACATCGGGACAACGTACTTCGTCACGATGAACAGGAGGACAGCAAAGCCTACGAGGACGACAAACATCTCCCAGATGTTGGGAACGAGGGGGTTGGTATCGCCCTCGGTGGCGGCTGAGATGATCAGCTGCTTCATATTTCACCCGTCCTTATCTACTCGGTTCTGGATGTTCGCTGGGTTCTGAAGGTTTACTTGAGAACGAACGCGAAGACCAGGCCGAGGATGGCGAGGGCTTCAGTCAGCGCAAGGCCGAGGAATGCGATCGGCTGCAGGACGCGCTGGGCTTCCGGCTGACGTGCCACGCCGTTGATGTAAGCAGCGAACACCAGACCCACACCGATACCACCGCCGATAGCGGAGAGGCCGTAGCCGATGAGGTTGAGGGAGCCGTTGATGGAGCCGTTCATGGTTTTCCTTTCAAGATGCCATCCAGGTGGCAGGTTGTTTGGGTTGCTTCATCCCCAAGGGGAAGTTTGTGGGTGCCTTAGTGGCTGTCGGCGTGGAGTGCGCCTTCGATGTAGATCGCGGTCAGCAGCGTGAAGACGTAGGCCTGCAGCGCCATGATCAGCGCCTCCAGCATGTACATCGCCAGCGAGCCAGCCAGGACCAGCACCGAGGCGCCCTTCAGCAGGACGTTCTCCTGCATGACGAGGAACTCGATGCCGGAACCGGCGATCATCACGATCAGGTGGCCGGCCAGCATGGTGGCGAACAGACGGAGGCTGTGCGTCACGGGCCGGACCAGGAAGTTGGAGATGATCTCGATCGGAATCACGATCGGGAGGATGTAGATCGGCACGCCGCTCGGCACGGTGGCCAGCTTGAAGTACTTCAGGCCGTTCTTCTTGATGCCGATGACGATCCAGGTCACGTAAACGATGCCGGCGAGCACATAGGCGCCGCCGACGTGCGAGAAGCTCGGGAGCTGGATGACCGGGATGGCGCCGTAGATGTTGTTCACCAGGATGAAGAAGAACAGGCTGAACAGCAGCGGGACGTACTTGATGAAGTCTTTGCCGCCGATGATGTCCTTGGCGATGCCGTTGCGGACGAAGCCGTAGGCGGCCTCGCCGGCGTACTGCAGCTTGCCGGGAACGAGCTGCTGCTTACGCGCAGCAATCACGAAGAAGGTGGCGATAATGACGACCGAGAGGATTACCAGCAGCATCTGCTTGGAGAATCCTTCGGCCGCACCCCAGGGCAGAATAGCCGGCAGGTGCAATTGTTCAATTCCAGGAGGAGTGAACTCTCCTGAATCTTGGGCCGGGAGCGCAAGCGCGATCAACGCGTTTCCTCTCTGCAGTGTCCATCATTGGGCGTTGGGCGGGGAGCGGCGGCATTCCTGCCAGTCATTCCCCCTGTGAAATTTTTTGGCATTACTGTTCCGCGTCCTTGGACGGGCCACCTGCAGCGCCGTCTTCGCCAGTCGAAATCTGTTGACTGGTGAGGCCGTGCATATGAGAAAGATAGAACCCTCCCGCGGCTCCAAGCAGGGCGCCTGCGAGCACAATCCAGCGGGTTCCCCACAGATTATCCAGACCCCACCCTATCAAACTCCAGACGATGATTCCGCCAACAATGTAGCT
>JAPLAM010000088.1 GCA_026393275.1 Arthrobacter sp. | reverse complement strand
TCGGCCGAGCCGCCCCACAGTTCGGGCATGACCGGGCCGATCGCGTTCAGGACCTTGCCGGACGCGGCGCGGGTGGAGACGTCCTTGCCGGCCTCGAAGACCGGCAGCGCGGCGTCGAATTCGGCCGGGAGCTTGCGCGCCTCGACGCGTTCCAGCAGCGCGGCCGCCTCGGGGTTCCCGGACTGCCAGGCCTCGAAGGCTGCCTGCCAGTCGGAACGGGCCGCGGCGCCGCGTGACTGGGCCTGGCGGGTGTGGGCCAGGACCTCGTCCTCGACCTGGAAGGACCGCTCCGGGTCGAAGCCGAGGATCCGCTTCAGGCCCGCGACTTCCTCCGCGCCCAGGGCCGAACCGTGGATCTTGCCGGTGTTCTGCTTCTTCGGCGCCGGCCACCCGATGATGGTCCGCAACGAGATGATGGAGGGCCTGCCCGTCTCGGCCTTCGCCGCGACCAGGGCGGCGTGCAGTTCAGCGACATCCTCTTTGTATTCGCCGGTCCGGGTCCAGTCGACCCGCTGGGTGTGCCAGCCGTAGGCGGCGTAGCGGGCCAGGACGTCCTCGGTGAAGGCGACATTCGTGTCGTCCTCGATGCTGATGTGGTTCTCGTCGTAGACCACCACGAGGTTGCCGAGTTCCTGGTGGCCGGCGAGCGAGGACGCCTCGGACGTCACGCCTTCCTGCAGGTCCCCGTCGGAGGCGATCACCCAGATGGTGTGGTCGAACGGGCTCGTGCCGGCGGCAGCGTCGGCGTCGAACAGTCCGCGCATGCGGCGCTGGGAGTAGGCGAAGCCGACCGCGGAAGCGAGGCCCTGCCCCAGCGGGCCGGTGGTGATCTCCACCCCCTTGGTGTGCTTGTATTCCGGGTGGCCCGGGGTCAGCGAACCCCAGGTCCGCAGCGCCTCAAGATCCTTCAGTTCCAGGCCGTAGCCGGAAAGGAAAAGCTGGATGTACAGCGTCAGGGACGTGTGGCCGGGGGACAGCACGAACCGGTCGCGGCCCAGCCACTCCGGGTTCGCCGGATCATGCCGCATCAGCTTCTGGAAGAGCAGGTAAGCGGCCGGCGCCAGGCTCATCGCAGTGCCGGGGTGGCCGTTACCGACCTTCTCCACGGCGTCCGCCGCGAGCACCCGGATGGTATCCACGGCTCGCTGGTCCACGCTGGTCCATGACAGTTCTTGCTCTTCCAAATGTGGCACGAAAACCGGGCCCCTCTCTGTGCTGACAGCCGATGGCACAGTACATTCCGCCCGGACGCGGTTCGGTGCCCGCTGCGGTTCGTACCAGCCATTCACCATCGAAACGTTGATCTATCATTCAGTCCCACGCGCGGGGCAAATAGCGCCGTTGGGGCGGCCGCGCGTGTGTGCTGATCTGTGAGACAGCTTAGCCCCATTTCACCGGCCGGGCAGGGCGTATCTCACGAATTGGACGGGTTTCCGGCTTATGTGAATCACCGCGACCCGCAACTGCGGTGGGACAGCCCGGGCACGCCTGAATTCTGCCGGCGTCCGCGGGTTGCGTCCGCGGGCCGCGTCCGCGGGCCGCGACGCCTGTGCCGCCACGGTAGGATGGTTGGTGGCCACCACCGGGGGCGAGGACATGCCTGTGCGCCGCGCATGGACCCCCGACTCCAGTGCCCCGGACTTAGGGCGCACTGCGAAGACCAGCCGGACTGAACAGCCAGACAGAACCGCCAGACAGAACAGGGTGACTTGCCACCGTGAGCACAACAGATACGCCGCTAGACATCTCCCCGGCTCCGGGTCGGATCGGCTTCGCCCGCAAGGCCAAGGCCTACCTGGCGCTCACGAAGCCCCGGGTGATCGAACTCCTGCTGGTCAGTACCCTGCCCACCATGATCTACGCCCAGCGCGGCTTCCCGTCCCTCGGACTGATCCTGGCAACCCTCGTCGGCGGCGCCTTCGCCGCCGGAAGTGCGGGCGCGTTTAACTGCTATCTTGACCGGGACATCGACAAGCTCATGCACCGGACGGAGAAGCGGCCGCTGGTCACGGGCGAGATCACCCCTCGCGAAGCCCTGGTGTTCTCCTGGCTCCTCGGCGCCGCCGCGATCGGGATCCTCTGGTTCGGCGCCAACCCGCTTTCGGCCTGGCTGGGGCTCGGCGCCATCGTGTTCTACGTGGTGATCTACACGATGATCCTCAAGCGCCGCACCGCGCAGAACATTGTCTGGGGCGGAGCCGCGGGCTGCTTTCCGGTGCTGATCGGCTGGGCGGCCGTCACCAACACGGTGGGCTGGGCCGCCTTGGTCCTGTTCATGGTGATCTTCCTCTGGACGCCGCCGCACTACTGGCCGCTGTCCATGCGCTATGGCGAGGACTACCGCAACGCCAACGTGCCGATGCTCGGCGCGATCGCCGGCGCCAAGGTCGTTTCCGTCCAGGTGGTCCTCTATGCGTGGGCCATGGTGGCTTGTTCGCTGCTGATGGTCCCGGTCGGGGGCGCCGGCTGGGTCTACACCGTCACCGCCGTCGGGGCGGGTGCCTGGTTCCTGTATGAGTCGCACGCCCTCTACAACCGGGCCCAGGGCGGCGACGTCTCCAACAGCGGAGCCATGAAGGTCTTCCACGGCTCCATCAGCTACCTCACGCTGCTCTTCCTCGCACTGGCGGTCGACCCGTTCGTGGGGTCCGCCCTCGTCGGCGGCTAGCCGTCAGTCGCCAGCCGTCCCCGGCGCCGTGCGCCCCTCGGGGTCCTGCGCTGCCGCCGGTGTCCGGCGCGCAGCCCGGGCATGGCGGATCCGCCAGATGATCACGGCCAGCAGGCCGATCACCAGCGCGGTTGCCGTGATATCCCGGCCGGCAACCTTGGCCACCGCGTCGTAGGAATTTCCGGCAAAGTAGCCGAGCAGGACGAAGCCGACTCCCCAGGTGAGGCCTCCGGCGGCATTGAACGCCAGGAAGCGCGGATAGTGCATCCGGGAGGTGCCGGCCAGGGCCGGCATGACGGCCCGGAAGAACGCCACGAACCGGCCGAGGAAGACGGCGGAGCCGCCGCGGCGGCGCAGGAAATCCTGAGCCTTCGCCAGGGCGGGGCGGTGTCGCTTCATGATCCGGGCATCGAGCAGTCGCGGACCGAGATGCTTGCCGATTTCGTAGCCGACCGTGTCGCCGGCCACCGCGGCCAGGACGACAACCGTAACCATGCCCCACAGCGGCACCTCGCCCCGGCTCGAGACGACGCCGCCAAGGACCGCGGCAGTCTCGCCCGGGACCACGAACCCGATGAACACCGCGTCTTCGGCGAACACCAGGCAGCCCACGATGGTGAAAGCCAGCACCGGACTGATATTCAGGATGCCTTCGACCAACCCGTTCACTGTGCAGCCCTCCTCTCTACAAGGTCAGGCTACACAGCCAGGCCGGGTCCATCAGCCCGGAACGATCAGTCCGGGAGAGCCGCGGCTACTTCAGCGGGCTGCTGCGCGCGATGTCGGCGGCGTTCGTGGACGCGCTCATCAGCAGGGCCGCCCCCAGCATGTGCGCACCCACCAGCAGCGCGGGGATGCCGTTGTAGTACTGCGTGAAGCCGATGACTGCCTGCAGCACGGTGACGCCCAGGAGCAGGAACACCGCTGCGCGGAACGGGCCAGCGATGCGGCCACGGAACACCAGGAACACGCCGACCAGTGCTCCGGCCGTCACGAGGTAGGCCGGGACGGCGTGGATGTGCGAAACGAGGTCCCAGTCCAGGTTGTTGCGCGGCGCGTTCGCGTCGCCGGCGTGCGGGCCGGCCCCGGTCACCACGACGCCCAGGCAGACGGCCACGGCGGCGAAGAAGGCGACGGCGGTCATCACCGGCCGTGCGGCGCCCGGCAGCGCGGCGAGTTCCCGGGTCCGTGCCTTGCCGGTGCGCCCGTAGGCCCGGTTCACCAGCAGTGTCGCGAGGACCACCAGGGCCATCGAGACCAGGAAGTGCAGGCCCACCACCCACGGATTCAACTGGGTGAGGACGGTGATGCCGCCAATGACCGCCTGCGCCGGGATGCTGGCCAGCAGGCCGGCGGCCAGCAGGAACAGGTCGCGGCGTTCTTTGCGCAGGTTCCACAGGTACACCAGCATCATGACGGCCACGGCTGCCAGCGCGAAGGTCAGGAGCCGGTTGCCGAACTCGATGATGCCGTGGATGCCCATTTCCGGCGTGTTGACCAGCGAATTGGAGGTGCAGCGCGGCCACGTGGGGCAGCCCAGGCCGGAGGCGGTGAGGCGGACGGCTCCGCCGGTGACCACCAGCACGGTCTGGCCAATGAGGGACAACACGGCGAGCCGCCGGATGGTCTTGTCGACGGTGACGGGCAGCCGGGAGGCAATCCGGGACACGACGTTACGGGGAGGGCGGGACACCGTACTCACAGTTTTCTCAATTCCACTTAAACCAACGGGTTGCTGCGAGGCCGGCGATCGCCGTCCAGAGCAACAGGACAAACACGGCGACAAGATTGACGCTGCCGTACAGGAAAGCATCCCGCAGCGCCTGGCCCAGCGCCCCGGATGGAAGGAAATGGACAATCGCCTGGGCGAGGGCCGGGAGCCGCTCGGCCGGTATGACGATGCCGCCCAGAGCGCCGAGCAGGATCCACAAAAGGTTGGTGATCGCCAGGGTCGCCTCCGGCCGGACGGTGCCGGCCACGAGCAGGCCCAACGCGGTGAAGGCCGCCGCACCGAGGACCAGCAGCAGCAGTCCCGGCAGCAGGCCGGCCAATGCGGCCCGCCATCCCAGCGGGAGGGCGACGGCGGTGACCACCAGCACCTGGATCAGCAGCACCGCGAGGACGGCGAGTACCTTGCCCAGGATCAGCCCGGCGCGGCCCAGGGGCGTGGTGGAGAGGAAGCGCAGCACGCCGTAGCGGCGGTCGAAGCCGGTGGAGATGCCCTGGCCGGTGAAGGCGGTGGACATCGCGCACAAGGCCAGAATCCCCGGCACCGCGATGTTGACGCGGCTGGGACCGAGGCCGTCCAGCAGCGGCGTGACGGTCAGGCCGACCAGTGCCAGCAGCGGCAGGATGACCGCGAGGATCAGCTGCTCGCCGTTGCGGAGCATGGTGGCGGTCTCATAGCGGCCCTGCAGCAGGATCCGGCTGAGCAGGGGAGCGGGGGCGCTGCCCAGCGGCGCTCCGGCTGTTGTTCCGGTGTGCGCGGAGCTCATCGGGTCTCCCTTCCGGAGATGTCGAGGAAGACGTCCTCGAGGCTGCGTGCCGCCAGGCTCATGGAGGCGGGCATGATGCCGCGGGCCGCCCACCAGGCTGTGACGGCGGCGAGATCGGCCGGCGTCAGCGCTCCGGTGGCGCTGTAGCTGCCGGCACGGGTTTCGCTGACCTCGACGGCGGCGGGCAGGACGCCGGACAGGTCCAGGCCCGGCTCGGCCTCGAAGAGCAGCGTCCGGATGTGCTGCTCGGCGTCGCCGGCCACCAGCTCGTGCCGCAGCAGCTGGGCGACGGTGCCTTCGGCGACGTTCCGGCCCGCGTCGATGATGTAGACGTAGTCGGCGAGCCGCTGGGCGTCGTCCATCAGGTGTGTCGTGAGGATGATGCCCATGCCGCGGTCGCGTAGTTCGCCGATCAGCTCGAACACCAGCTGCCGGGACTGCGGGTCCAGGCCGGCGCTCGGTTCGTCGAGGAAGAGCACCTCGGGCCGGCCCACCAGCGCCGCGGCGAGGGCGAGTCGCTGCTTCTGGCCCCCGGACAGGCGCCGGACGTTGGTGCGGCTGAACGCGTCGATGCCGAGGCGCCGGACAAGGTCGTCCACCGGCCAGGGGTCCTGGTACATGCCGGCGATGTGCCGGAGCAGGGGGATGGGGCGCGCCGACGGCGGCAGGCCGCCGTCCTGGAGCATGACGCCGACGCGGGCCCGCAGCTCCGCCCCGGCCGTGTCCGGATCCTGGCCCAGCAGGCTGATGCTGCCGTGGGTGCGTTTCTGCAGCCCCTGTGCGCATTCGATTGTGGTGGTCTTGCCCGCGCCGTTGGCACCGAGCAGGGCTGTGACCTGCCCGCGTTCGGCTACGAGGGAGAGGCCGCTGACCACCCGCAGCATTTTGCCGTCGAGGCTGGGCACGGGACCAACATCCTTGACGAGCCCGCTGATTGTCAGGGCGGGGGATTCGGGAGATCGCACTAATGCATTCTACGCGACGTAGTAGGTGAGGAACCTTCCGGGCCAGGGCCAGGAAAGCCATGCCTTACTGGATCGCGGGAGTAAATTACGACATGATTGTGTTGTGTATTCCATGAGCCAAACTACTTCTGCCGTGCCTCAGGCGCGCGCGGAGTCGGCTGAGCCTGCCGAGGGCGGGGCAGTCCCCGTCGCGGTGCCTCCTGCGAACGCAGCCGACGCGGAGGAACGCACCCGGGACCGTGTCCTGAGCGCGGTGCTGGAACACGGACCCATCAGCGCCGCGGAGCTCGGCGAGCTGCTGGGCTTCACCCCCGCCGCCGTCCGCCGCCACCTGGACCACCTGTCGCGCCACGGCGTCATCGAGGTCAAGCGCGCCTCCCGCGCCGGCGCCGGTGCCGGCCGGCCCGCCCGCCGCTATGTCCTCAGCTCACAGGGGCAGTCCACCCTGGGCAACGACTACCTCGACATCGCCAGTTCCGCCCTCCGGCGGCTCGGCGAAATGGCCGGCGCCGAAGCGGTCCGGGAGTTCGCCGTCGAACGCTTCGCCGAGATGGAACGGCGCTACGCACCGGAAATCGAGCAGGCCGGAACCGACATCACCGCCCGCGCCCGGGTCCTCTCCGAGGCACTGAGCCGCGACGGTTTCGTCGCCTCGGCACAGTCGATCGAAGCCAAGGCGCCGCTTCCGGCCGCGCTGTCCAGCGTGCAGCTCTGCCAGGGCCACTGCCCCATCCAGCAGCTTGCCACGCAGTTCCCGGTGTTCTGCGACGTCGAGACCGAGCTGTTCTCCCGGCTGGTCGGCGTCGACGTGCGCCGGCTTTCCACCCTGGCGCGCGGCGGCCACGTCTGCACCACCCACATACCTACGGGCCGTCCGGCCGCCGTCGGGGCTCCCAGCCCCGCGGACCCGGGCAACCCAAACGAAGTATCCAACCATCTGCAAGAAAGGCCGTGATGACGGACCAACTATCAGAGAAGAAGGTTGCTGAATCCACTGTGATTTCGGAGATTCTGGAAAAGAATCCTGAGCTGCACGGAATCGGCACCTACGAGTACGGCTGGGCCGACAAGAACGATGCCGGCGCCAACGCCCGCCGTGGCATCAACGAGGACGTCGTCCGGGACATCTCGGCCAAGAAGAACGAGCCCGAGTGGATGCTCGACCTCCGCCTCAAGGGCCTGAAGTACTTCGACCGCAAGCCCATGCCCACCTGGGGCGCGGACCTTTCCGGCATTGATTTCGACAACATCAAGTACTTCGTGCGCTCCACCGAGAAGCAGGCCGCCACCTGGGAAGACCTGCCCGAGGACATCCGGAACACGTACGAGAAGCTGGGCATCCCGGAAGCGGAGCGCAGCCGCCTCGTCTCCGGCGTCGCCGCCCAGTACGAGTCCGAGGTTGTCTACCACCAGATCCGCGAGGACCTGGAACAGCAGGGCGTCATCTTCCTGGACACCGACACGGCGCTGCGCGAACACCCGGAGATCTTCCAGGAGTACTTCGGCACCATCATCCCGGTGGGCGACAACAAGTTTGCTTCGCTGAACACGGCCGTCTGGTCCGGCGGATCCTTCGTATACGTGCCCAAGGGCGTCCACGTGGACATCCCGCTACAGGCCTACTTCCGCATCAACACGGAAAACATGGGCCAGTTCGAGCGCACCCTGATCATCGCCGACGAGGACTCCTACGTCCACTACATCGAAGGCTGCACCGCGCCGATCTACACCTCGGACTCGCTGCACTCCGCCGTCGTGGAAATCATCGTGAAGAAGGGCGCCCGCGTCCGCTACACGACCATCCAGAACTGGTCCACCAACGTGTACAACCTGGTCACCAAGCGCGCCATCTGCGAGGAGGGCGCCACGATGGAGTGGATCGACGGCAACATCGGCTCCAAGGTCACCATGAAGTACCCGGCCGTCTACCTCGTCGGCGAGGGCGCCAAGGGTGAGACCCTGTCCATCGCGTTCGCAGGCGAAGGCCAGCACCAGGACACGGGCTCCAAGATGGTCCACATCGCGCCCAACACCAAGAGCTCGATCGTCTCCAAGTCGGTGGCCCGCGGCGGTGGCCGCGCCGCCTACCGCGGCCTGGTCCAGGTCCGGGAAGGCGCCAAGCATTCGGCCAACACGGTCCGGTGTGATGCGCTGCTGGTGGACACCATCAGCCGCTCGGACACCTACCCGTACATCGACATCCGCGAGGACGACGTCACGATGGGCCACGAGGCCACGGTCTCGCGGGTCAGCGAGGAGCAGCTGTTCTACCTGATGTCCCGCGGCATGCGCGAAGACGAGGCCATGGCGATGATCGTCCGCGGCTTCATCGAGCCGATTGCCCGCGAGCTGCCGATGGAATACGCCCTCGAGCTGAACCGACTGATTGAACTGCAGATGGAAGGATCGGTCGGTTAATGACTGACGTAACTACTGAAAAGGCCCGCATCGGCGCGCCCTCAGCCCAGCCGTTCATCAACGGTTTCACTGAGGAAGGCGAAAGCCTTTCACCGCTGAACGCCGCGGAGTCCAAGTCACCGCTGGCGGGGGACGCCGTCAAGCGCCACTCGCACGGCGGCGGCGTCGGCATCCCGGACAGCTCACGCGCCGGCCGCCTGAGCTCCTACAAGCTGGCGGACTTCAAGCCGCTGACCGGCATGGAGGAGGACTGGCGGTTCACCCCGCTCAAGCGCCTCCGCGGCCTGCACACCGAGGTCCTCAACGGTGCCGCGCCGTCCGTGGCCGTCACCGGCCCGGACAGTGTCCGGATCGAATCCGTCGGCCGCGACGATGCCCGCATCGGCTCGGCAGCCATTCCCGAGGACCGGGTCTCCGCCAACGCGTGGGAGAACTTCACCGAGGCCACCGTCATCACGGTCCCGGCAGAGGTCCAGGTGGACGGCGAAGTCAGCGTCCTGCTGACCGGCCAGGGCACCGACGCTTCCGCGCAGCACCTCGTGATCGTCGCGGAAAAGTTCTCCAAGTCCGTCGTCGTCCTGGACCACCAGGGCACCGCCGTCGTCTCGGAAAACGTCGAAATTGTAGTGGAGGACGGCGCGCAGCTGACCGTCATCTCGCTCCAGGAATGGAACGACGACGCCGTGCATGCCTCCTCGCAGCAGGTGAAGCTCGGCCGCGACGCCAAGTTCAAGCACATCGTCGTCAGCCTCGGCGGCGACCTCGTGCGCGTCACGCCGTCGGCACGGTTCACCGCCCCGGGCGCCGAAGTGGAACTATTCGGCCTGTACTTCGCCGACGCCGGCCAGCACCTCGAACAGCGCCTGTTCGTGGACCACGCCGTCGCGAACTGCAAGTCCAACGTCCTGTACAAGGGCGCCCTGCAGGGCCGCAACGCGCACACCGTGTGGGTGGGTGACGTCCTGATCCGCAAGGAAGCAGAAGGCACCGACACCTACGAGGCCAACCGCAACCTGGTCCTCACCGACGGCGCCCGCGCCGATTCCGTGCCTAACCTTGAGATCGAGACCGGCCTGATCGCCGGCGCGGGCCACGCCAGCGCCACCGGCCGTTTCGACGACGAGCACCTGTTCTACCTGATGGCCCGAGGCATCCCGGAAAAGGTGGCCCGCCGCCTGGTGGTCCGTGGCTTCCTGAACGAGATCATCCAGCAAATCAAGGTGCCCGCCATCGAGGAACGCCTCACGGCCGCCGTCGAGCGCGAGCTCGCCGCCACGGACAACTAGTGCGCAGCACCAAAAATCACAGCACTAGGGAACACGGACAACGAACATGACGGAACAGCCGAAGGGCGAACTGGTCTGCAGCGCCAGCGAGATCGAGGTCAAGCAGGCGCTGCGCATCCTGATCGACGACTACCCCGTAGCGGTCGTAAAGGATTCGATGGGCGAGATCCACGCCATCGGTGACACCTGCTCGCACGCGGACATCTCGCTCTCCGAGGGCGAGGTGGAAGGCTGCAAGATCGAATGCTGGGGCCACGGCTCCCAGTTCGACCTTCGCAGCGGCCAGCCGCTCCAGCTGCCCGCCTACGACCCCGTACCCGTGTTCGCCGTGACCATCCAGGATGGCGACGTCTATGTGGACGTCAGCACCATCCTGAACGGCGCCGAGGCACCAAACTTCAGCTGACCTCCGGGAGGGATTACCCTCCCGGAGGTCCGGCAACCAGCTTCAACAAAAACTTATCGTCGAGAAACCGCACCCCCGCCGAGAGGCACGGTGCAGAGGAGAACAAGACACATGTCTACTCTTGAGATCAAGGACCTGCACGTCAGCATTGACACCGAGCAGGGCACCAAGGAAATCCTGAAGGGCGTCAGCCTGACCATCAAGACCGGCGAGACCCACGCCATCATGGGTCCCAACGGTTCCGGAAAGTCCACCCTGGCTTCCACCATCGCCGGCCACCCGCGGTACAACGTCACGAGCGGCTCGATCACCCTCGACGGTGAAGATGTCCTCGCCATGACCGTCGACCAGCGCGCCCGCGCCGGCCTGTTCCTCGCCATGCAGTACCCGGTGGAGGTTCCCGGCGTGAGCATGACCAACTTCCTGCGCACCGCCAAGACCGCGATCGACGGCGAAGCCCCCAAGCTGCGCACCTGGACCAAGGATGTCAAGGCCGCCATGGCGCAGCTGCGCATCGACGCCGACTTCACCCAGCGCAACGTCAACGAGGGCTTCTCCGGCGGCGAGAAGAAGCGCGTGGAGATCCTCCAGCTGGAGCTCTTCAAGCCGAAGTTCGCGATCCTCGACGAGACCGACTCCGGCCTCGACGTCGACGCGCTGAAGGTTGTCTCGGAGGGCGTCAACCGCGCTCACGCCGAAGGCAACATGGGCACCCTGCTCATCACTCACTACACCCGGATCCTGCGCTACATCAAGCCGGAATTCGTGCACGTGTTCGTTGACGGCCAGGTTGTCGAAGAGGGCGGCCCGGAGCTCGCTGATCGCCTCGAAGAAGAAGGCTACGACCGCTACGCCACCGGCGCAGGGGCGGCCACCATCGCTGCCGCTGACGCTGCAGCCCAGGCCTAGTTAGGACTACGCCATGACCGAACTCAATGTGGCCCGCACGGGCCTCGAGGATGTCGAAGAGGCACTCAAGGATGTGATCGACCCGGAGCTGGGAGTGAACATCGTTGACCTGGGCCTGCTCTACGGCCTGAAGTACTCAGACGACGACGGCGCCCTGCTGATCGACATGACGCTCACCACGGCCGCCTGCCCGCTCACCGATGTGATCGAGGAGCAGGTGGGCAAGGCCCTGGACGGCATTGTGGACGACTGGCGCCTGAACTGGGTGTGGATGCCGCCGTGGGGTCCGGAGCGGATCACCGAAGACGGCCGCGACCAGATGCGTGCCCTCGGCTTCAACATCTAGGACCAAGCTACGACGGCGGGCCCACCTCCCCGAGGTGGGCCCGCCGTCGTCGTTCCATCGGATGCTCCGCAGCGGCCCTTCAGCCCCTAAACGGCAGTGACGGATGGGGTTACGGGGTGGCAACCTTGAAGGTGTCGCACTGGTTGATGTCGCCGGTCTTGTAGCCCTGGTAGAACCATTTCTGCCGTTGCGCGCTGGAGCCGTGGGTCCAGGACTCGGGGGAGACGCGGCCGGTGGCGGCCTTCTGGATCCGGTCATCGCCCACCGAGGCGGCTGCGGACAGGGCATCCTGCAGGTCCTTGTCCTTCAGCGGCGCGAGGAACGGCTGGCCCGAACTCGGGTCCTTCGTGGTGGTGGCGTAGCGGACCCACAGGCCCGCGTAGCAGTCCGCCTGGAGTTCCACCCGCACCCCGCCGGACTCGGGACCCTGGGGATCCTGCTGGGCGCGGTCGATGGTTCCGAGCAGGTTCTGGATGTGGTGGCCGAACTCATGCGCCACCACGTACTCCTGCGCCAGCGGTCCGCCGGAGGAACCGAAGCGGTCCACGAGCTCTTGGAAGAAGCCGGGGTCGAAATACGCCGTCTTGTCCACCGGGCAGTAGAACGGCCCCACCTCCGACGTCGCGGCCCCGCAGCCGGTGTTGGTGGAATTGCTGAAGATCACCGTCTCGGGCTGCGGATACTTCGTGCCGTACTTGGCCAGGTACGCCGGCCAGAACGCATTCAGGCTGTTCACGGTGCCATTGATCCGGCAGTCGAGGCGGGCGTTGGCGTCCGCGCCCGTCTTGCACGCCGGCGCCGTGCCCTGGCTTTGCGACTGGTCCGGCGTGGTGCCCGTCAGGCCTTCCAAGAGGCTGGGGTTGATGCCGAAGAGGGCCGCCAGCAGCAAGACGATCCCGCCGCCGATCCCGCCGCCAATCTTCGTGCCGCGACCCATGCCCCGGCGGTCCTGGACCTGCGAAGGGTCCAGCTCGACATTGTCGTTGAAGCTCATGTTGTCACAATATCCCCTGCCGCCCGCAAGGTAACCGGTGCCCGGTAAAGTTGCCTCGATGCCATTTCTCGACAGACTTCAGCGCTGGGCCGACGAGCGCCCCGACGGCACCGCCGTCGTCGTG
The DNA here is from genome assembly GCA_026393275.1 of Arthrobacter sp. GTDB lineage: Bacteria > Actinomycetota > Actinomycetes > Actinomycetales > Micrococcaceae > Arthrobacter. The sequence continues at coordinate 16,870 of JAPLAM010000088.1, read as the reverse complement.
GCCGGCAAGCGCCTGAGCTGGGCCGAGCTCCGCGACGCTGCCGCCGCCCTCGTGCCGGTCACTCCGGCCGTCACGGTCCTGGCGGAACGCAATTCCACCCACTTTGCGGTCGCCTTCGCGGCGGCCGTGGCGGGCGGCCGCCGGTGCGCCGTGCTGGACCCCTCGTGGCCGCAGCAGCTCCTGGACGGTCTCACCGCGCGGATCGCGGAGGCCGTCCCCGCCGGCGGCGCGGACGCGGGCCCTGCACCGGGCACGGAGCTCGGTACCGAACTGGCCGACGGAGTGCCGGACTCGCCCTTCCTGATTGGGCTTACCTCCGGCACCACGGCGCTGCCCAAGGCCTTCAGCCGGTCGCGGCGCTCCTGGCAGCAGTCCTTCGACTCGTCGGTGGAGTTCTTCGGCCTGGCCTCCGATGACCGGACGCTCGCGCCGGGCCCCCTGGCCGCCAGTCTCAACCTCTATGCCCTCGCCGAGTGCCTCTACGCCGGGTCGGCCTTCCACACCCTCGAACAGTTCGACGTCGGCGACGCGCATGCCGCGGTCAGCCACGACGGCATCACGAGGCTGGTGCTGGTCCCCACCATGCTCCGGCTGCTCAGCGAGCGCGGCCTGGCCGGCGGGGTGGACGCCTCCGGCCTGCGGAGCATCGTCTGCGCCGGTTCCAAGCTCGACGCCCGGACGCTGGAGGCAGCCCGCCGCTGGGCGCCCAATGCGACGATCTTCGAGTACTACGGCGCCGCGGAACTCAGTTTCGTGGCGGGCGCAGGCCTGCGGCCGGGCGCATCCCCGGATTCAGGGGGTGCGGGGGCCGGCACGGGAATCGGCAAGCCGTTCCCCGGAGTTGAGATCAGGATTCTGGACGGCGCCGGGGCGGCGGTTCCGGAGGGGGTGGACGGCAACGTCTGCGTCCGCGGCGGCATGGTCAGCGACGGCTACTTATGGGGCGACGACGGCGAGGCGCTGCAATGTTTCGACGGCTGGTACACCGTGGGCGACCAGGGCTACCTGTGCGACGGGACGCTGCACCTGCTGGGCCGCCGCTCGGACATGATTATCACCGCGGGGACCAACGTATATCCGCACGAGGTGGAGCTGGCCCTCGCGTCCGTGCCCGGTGTGGCGGCCGCCGTGGCCGCCGGACAGCCGGACGACGTCCGTGGCCAGCGCGTCGTGGCGGCGGTTCTGCCCTCCCACGGGGCGGTAACCGGCACGCAACTGAAGACTGGTGTCGAGGACCGCCTGGCCAGGAACAAACGGCCGCTGGACTACTACCTGCTGGCTGAGCTTCCCCTGACGGATCGCGGCAAGCTAAGCCGCCCGCTGCTGCTTGAGTGGATCGCGCGCCACGATCCGCGCGTCCGGCGCCTTGACTGAGGCCCAGGCGGGTCAGGCGGCCGGGCCGCGCCGCGTCGGGCTGCTGCCGGCGGACCGCCAGCCCGTCATCATTGCAGCGCTGCGGACTCCGGTCTGCCGCGCGCACGGCGCCCTCAAGACCCTTCACGCCCACGAGCTGCTGGCGCCGGTGCTGCGCCGGCTGCTCGGCGATGCGCTCGTCCCGCCGGAACTGGTGGAGGACGTCGTGATCGGCAACGCCGTGGGCGGCGGCGGCAATGTTGCCCGGCTCGCGGCCCTCGAAGCCGAGCTGCCCGTGAGTGTTCCCGGGCTGACCGTGGACCGGCAGTGCGGCTCCGGCTTGGACGCGATAGTGCTGGCATCCCGGCTCGTTGCCTCCGGGGGCGGTCAGGGGGGCGCCGGTGGCGTGTACCTCGCCGGCGGCGTGGAGAGCATCAGCACGGCGCCGCTCCGCGCCCGGCCGGGCCCCGACGGCGAACCGCAGTTCTTCAACCGCGCCCGCTTCGCCCCGGAGCTCCACGGCGACCCGGACATGGGAGTGGCCGCCGAAAACGTCGCCGTCCGCTATGGCATCCCACGGCAGCTGCAGGACGACTTCGCGTTGCGCAGCCACCGGCGCGCCCTGGACGCAGCTGCGGCCGGCGCGTTCGACGGCGAAACCGTAGCGCTGCCCGGCGTTGGCGGTCCCGTGGCCTCCGACGACGGGCCCCGCCGGTCCCTCACACCTGCTGTGCTGGCCCGGTTCCCCGCCGCTTTCCGGCCCGGCGGGACCGTGACCGCGGGGAACTCCTGCTTCGATGCAGACGGGGCCGCCGCCGTCGTGATCACCTCGCTGGCCCGGGCGAGGCAACTGGGAGCGCGCGACGGACTGGTGGTGCTCGGGACGGATACCGCCGGCGTGGACCCGGCGCTGCTGGGAATGGGGGCCGCGGCCGCCGCGGCACGCCTCCTCGCGGACTCCGGCGTCGCTTCCGGAGAGCTCGGCCTGATCGAGTTCAACGAGGCGTTCGCCTCCCAGACCCTGGCCTGCCTCGAGCAGTTGGGCATTGACCCGACGCGGGCCAACCTCGACGGCGGAGCCCTCGCCCTGGGGCACGCCTACGGGGCCTCCGGCGCGGTGCTCGTCACCCGGCTCCTGGCCCAGGCCCGCAGGAACCCCGTGGACGGCACGTTGGCGCTGGCCATGATCAGCATCGCCGGCGGGATGGGGACGGCGGCACTGTTCGAGTACCGGTCGTTCCAGTAGGGCTCCTCGGGGACATGCTCATTCTCTATCGCGCCCTCTAACGCCGGTCCGTGGGGACATGCTCATTCTTTGGCGCGGTGGATGAGCATAGTGCCTATATGTCCACTGCCCGAGGCCGGGGGAGTGCATGCTCCGCGGTGGGCCGCAGCAAAGGTCATGCCCAGTGCGCCACCCGTGGGGACATGCTCATTCTCTGACGCCGGTCCGTGGCAGCATGCTCATTCTTTGGCGCGATGGATGAGCATAGTGCCTATACGTCCACTGCCCGCAGCCAAGGGAGGGCATGCTCCGCGGTGGGCCGCAGCACGGGACATGCCCAATATCCGCCCTAGTCCCGGTCCTCGGCGTCGCCCAGGCCGCGAGCTGCAAGGGCGTCGCCGGTCTGCCGGGCGAACGCCACAGTGGTGATGAACACCGGCAGCACCAGCGCACGGGGATTCCGTTCCAGTCCGCGGGCCCGGGCCGAATCGCGTACGTCGGCATAAGCGCCCGCGATGAACGGGATGCTGCGCAGCATGATGGCAATTGTCAGCGCGAACCGTTCGGGGTCGGCACCGAGCCTGCGGAACGGCCTGGCCAGGGAGGCGACGCCGTCCAACAAAGTCTGGATCGGCGTGGTGGCCGTCAGGATCGACGCCGCCACCACGCAGACCAGGATGTTCAGGACAATCCGCGCCGCAGCCGGCCCGCCGAGTTGCCACCACTGGAACAAGCCGAGCACGGCCAGCACGGGCAGCACCGGCCGGACGGCCCGAACCAGTCGGCGCAGGCCGGCCCCGCTGGCCAGGTAAACCCCGCACAGCACGGCGAGCGCCACGGCGGCGACGGCCCAGTCGGCAATCAGGAAGGACGCAGTCCCGCACGCCAGCACCAGCAGGAACTTCAGCCATAGCGGTATGCGGTGCACCGGCGAAGTCCCCGGCACATAGTTGGCGAACAGGAAGCCGTGGCCCCTCACGGCCGTGCCGGATCCACGCCGGCGGGCGGCTTCGGCACGGGATCCGCCGTGCACAGCTTCCGGTAGTGGTCGACGGCGGCGGCCGCGGCGCCGTCGTACACGATCTTCCCGGTATCCACCACCAGCACCCGGTCCAGGTCCAGGGCCAACTCGAGGTCGTGGGTCGACAAGATGACCTGTTGTTCCAGCCCGGCCAGGGTGCGGCGCAGCAGCTCGCGGTTGCGCAGGTCCAGCAGGGTGGACGGCTCGTCCAGGACCAGGATGTCCGGATTGACGGCCAACACGGCGGCGAGGGCCACAAGCTGCCGTTCGCCGCCGGAAAGCTCGTACACGCTCTGATCAGCCAGGGCCAGCAGCCCGAACCGGCTCAGCGTTGCTTCGGCCAGGGCCCGCCGTTCCCGCGGGTTCCGCACCGAACGGCGCAGTGACAGTTCCACGTCCTCGCGCCCGGTCGGCATCACGAGCTGCGCGAGCGGATCGGTGAAGACGAAACCGACCCGGCGGCGGACCGCGCGGACGTCGCGGACCGAGTCGGCACCGGACACCGTCACCGTTCCGGAACTGGGCGCAACCAGGCCGTTGAGCATCCGCAGCAGGGTTGACTTCCCCGAGCCGTTGGCCCCGATCACGCCGATCCGGCGCTCGGACAGCGACAGAGTGACCGGTTCGAGCAGGGTCTTGGGCTCCAGGTGTCCGTCGACGGCCACCCGGACCGCAGCCCGGTCAAGGATGATGCTCACGCGCGGCCGGATGGCCCGCCGGCCGGGCGGGCGCGGCGGACCAGCAGGTCGGGGAAGGCCTTGTGCAGGGCCAGGGCGATGCTGACCGCCAGCAGGTTCTTGATCACATCTCCCGGGTAGAACACCAGGTCGGCCAGGAAGGCCTTGGACAGCTCCATCCTCGCGTTCACTACCAGGCCCAGGATGCCGAGCGTGTGGACGAAGACGATGCTGCCGGCCATCGCGGCCGCGAACAGGGCCACCGCCCGGACCTTCCCGGTCGTACGGCGGAGCACGACGGCGGCCAGCCAGCCCACCGCGGCGGCCGCCAGGGGGAAGGCGACGATGTAGCCGGCGGAGGGGCCGGCCAGTACGCCCAGGCCGCCACGGCCGCCGCTAAAGATCGGCAGCCCGGCCAGCCCCAGCAGCACATACAGCCCGACGGCGGCGAAAGCGCGGCCGGGTCCGAGGGCGAGCCCGGTGAGCATGACCGCAAGGGTCTGCACGGTGATGGGGACGCCGAGGGCCCCGACCGGGATGGCCGGCACCACGGCGGACACCGCCACGAGGGCGGCGAACACGGCGATGAGGCCGAGGTCGGTGGCGTTCCAGCGCGGGCGGCGCCGCGCCGAGCCCTCCGCTCCGGCAGTGCCGGTGCCGCGCGTGCCGGTCCTCCCAGGTCCGCTAATCCGAGTTCCGGCAGTGCCGGTGCCGGGGGTGCCGTTGTCAGTCTTGCTCATGGTCGTCCTGTCACGAAGTGGGATGCGAGCAAAGTGCCGCGCGGGTCTTGCTTCCGACGATACGGCCGCGGCAACCACGCCATTTTGTAGGCCCTCCACTAAGCGGCGGTCATCTTGCTGGACAGCTCCGCCAAACGGGTGCGACGACGGCGGGCGCCGGCCGCCGTCGTCCGCGGTGTTCCCCGATGTCAGCCGGCCGGGCAGCTGCCGGTAGACTGGTAGCGGCCGTCGTCTCGGCCACACTGCCCCGGCCCCATCCAGACTGCATCCGTTGTGCCGCGGCGTTCCCTGTTGTGAAAGGCCATAGCTGCATTGATTACCGTCCAGGATCTCGAACTGCGCGCCGGCGCCCGGCTGCTGATGGACCAGGTGAGCTTCCGGATCGACAAGGGAGACAAGATCGGCCTGGTCGGCCGTAACGGTGCAGGCAAGACCACGCTGACCCGCGTCCTGGCCGGCGAGGGCCTGCCCGCCGCCGGTAAAGTCACGCGCAGCGGAGAGATCGGCTACCTGCCGCAGGACCCCCGCACCCCCGACATGGAACAGCTGGCCCGGGACCGGATCCTGTCCGCCCGCGGCCTCGACATTGCCGTCGGCAAACTCCGGCTCGCGCACGAAGAGATGGCCAGCGAAGACGCCACCATCCAGCGCAAGGCCATGAACCGCTACGACCGGCTCGAATCCGAGTTCCTGGCGGCCGGCGGTTATGCCGCCGAAGCCGAGGCCGCGTCGATCTGCTCGAACCTCGCGCTGCCCGACCGGCTGCTGAACCAGCCGCTCAAGACCCTTTCCGGCGGCCAGCGCCGCCGTGTGGAACTGGCCCGGATCCTGTACTCCGACGCCGAGACCATGCTCCTCGACGAACCCACCAACCACCTCGACGCCGACTCCATCGCCTGGCTCCGGGAGTTCCTCAAGAACCACCAGGGCGGCCTGATCGTGATCAGCCACGACACCGAACTGCTCCAGGCCACGGTGAACAAGGTCTTCCTGCTGGACGCCAACCGCGCCCAGATCGACATCTACAACATGGACTGGAAGCGCTACCAACTCCAGCGCGAGACCGACGAACGCGCCCGCAAGCGCGAACGGGCGAACGCCGAAAAGAAGGCCCAGGTCCTCATGGATCAGGCCAACAAGATGCGCGCCAAGGCCACCAAGGCCGTCGCCGCGCAGAACATGGCCAAGCGCGCCGAACGGCTGCTCGGCGGCCTCGAAGCGGTACGCGAGAACGACCGGGTGGCCGCCCTGCGCTTCCCCGACCCGTCGCCCTGCGGAAAGACCCCGCTCACCGCCGACGGCCTCAGCAAGTCCTACGGCTCGCTGGAGATATTCACCGACGTCGATCTCGCGATCGACCGCGGCTCCAAGGTGGTCATCCTGGGCCTCAACGGTGCCGGCAAGACGACGCTGCTGCGCATGCTCGCCGGCGTGGACAAGCCCGACACCGGCGAGGTCATCCCCGGCCATGGCCTGAAGGTCGGCTACTACGCCCAGGAGCACGAAACCCTGGACGTGGACCGGACAGTGCTGCAAAACATGCGCTCGTCCGCCCCGGACATGAACGATGCCGAGGTCCGCGGCATCCTGGGGTCCTTCCTGTTCTCCGGCGACGACGTCGACAAGCCCGCCGGAGTGCTCTCCGGCGGTGAGAAGACCCGGCTGGCGCTGGCCACCATCGTGGCGTCGAGCGCGAACGTGCTGCTCCTGGACGAGCCCACCAACAACCTCGACCCGGCCAGCCGCTCCGAAATCCTCGGCGCCCTGCGCAACTACACCGGCGCCGTCGTGCTGGTGAGCCACGACGAGGGTGCCGTGGAAGCGCTCAACCCGGAGCGCGTCGTGCTGCTGCCCGACGGCGTCGAAGACCTCTGGAACGAGGACTACCTGGATTTGATCACCCTGGCGTAGGTCCTGCCGCGAGACCGCAAGTGTTTGGTTACGGTCGCGCCTCGACGCGACCGATTCGCCGCGTGCTCGCTCGTCCCTCGCTTAGACGCACGCTACGCGAATCAGCCGCGTCGTTGCGCTTGTGCCGCCGTCACGGTTGCACTTGCAGCATCTCGCCGCTGGGCTTGTGCGGTGGTCACCGCCCATTGCGGGCCAGCGCTAGCGGACGGGCATTTCTTCGGCTTGGGTGATGCGTTGGAGTTCGTTGTAGGTGATCGAGAACATCGAGTTGTGGTCTCCGGCGCCGGCCCAGAGGACTGGGTGGGCTGCCAGGGAGGTGTCCAGCAGTGTCCTGATTTTCTCCGGGTGGCCTAGCGGGGCGACTCCGCCTACGTGTTGGCCCGTGTGGTGGAGCACGAACTCGGGGGAGGCCCGCCGGATCTTCCCGGTCCCGAGCCGGCCGGCCACCTTGGCTACGTCCACCCGGGCCGCGCCGCTGGCGAGGATCAGCAGGGGAGCGCCGTCCAGGTCGAAGACGAGGCTGTTGGTGATCGCCGCAACCTCGCAGCCCAGCGTAGCGGCCGCCGCTGCCGCCGTCGGCACCGCGGAGTCGAAGACCGCCACGGTGTCCGCCGCACCCGCGGCGAGCAGGGCGCGGCGGACGGCCGTAACGGCGTCGGCGTCCTTGCGCGGCTCCCTCACAGTCCCTGGGCGTCCAGGATCGCGTCTTCCTCTTCCTCGGCTGAGGCATTCTTCCGCTTGCGGGGGACGGGACGACGCCGGGGCGCGGGGTTGCTGGCGTGCAGATAGTCGCCCTCGGCGGCCCGGTCTGCGGCGTCCTCGGCATCAATCGCGGCGTTACGGGCCTGCTGCCGCGCCGCGTAGCCGAAGCCGATAAACATCAGCACGCCGAAGGCAAACCACTGCAGGGAGTAAGACAGATGCGTCCCCTCCTCGGTCGAGGGCTTGGGGAAGGCGACCGGCATATCCGTCACCGGCGGGGTTTCGGAGGCCAGCTGGGCGTAGGCGCCGGTGAGCACGGGATATCCGAGCTCGGCGGCGTAGGCGGGCAGGTCGATCGAGGCGAGCTGCCCGTCGGGTGCGCCGCGCTGCAGGTCCGGCTCGGAATGTTTGAGCCGGGCTACCACCGTCACGGGTCCCTTAGGGGGCGCCGGGACGGCGTCCGGGCTGCCCGGGGTGTTGTTGCCGATGGGCAGCCAGCCGCGGTCGACGACGACCGTCTCGCCGGAGTCCAGCTTGAAGGGGACCACCACCTCGTAGCCGGGCTGGCCGTTGAGTGGGCGGTTGCGGACGATCCGTTGGCCGGCGGCGTCGTAGCTGCCGCGCAGTTCCACCTGCGTCCACTCGCGGTCGGCGTCGAGGTTGACGAACTCGTTCCGAACCTCGGCGAACGGAATTGGGGTGGCGGAATAGTTGGAGACCACGCGGTTGATCTCGGCGAGGGTCTCGGCCCGACGGTCCATTTGCCAGCGGCCCAGGAGTACGCAGGCGGTGGCGAAAATGGCGGCCAGCAGCAAGTACCCCAGCCACTTGCTGGAGAAGAGGAAGCGGTACATTCAGCTGGCCCTAACTGGGCCGGCGCCCGTCCCGGCGGCGCGCCCGGTGTCCGCACCTGCGGCGTGTCCGGCGTCGTCGGTGCCCACTGCGTCAAGGGGAACTGCGTCCAGGGAGACGGTGTCCTTCCATAGCCCGCGCGTCTGGAGGTAGTCCTCCAGCCAGGCACGGTGCTCCGGGCAGGCCAGCCAGATTTTGCGGCGTTCCGGGGTGTGGATCTTGGGGTTGTTCCACAGCAGTTGCCAGCTGGCCTCGGCGCGGCAGGCCTTGCGGGAACACATCGCTGTGGCGGGCGCGGCCGCGGGGCCGGCCAAGTCAAGAATGTTCATGAAGCAGCCTGTCCGTGGTCCTCGTCGTCGTCAATCAAGTCGTCGTCAATCAATTCGCCCTGCAGCAGGGTGGTCGCGGCATCGTCCGCCGCTGGCGGGCCGGCGCCTAGGGGCCCCTCGCCGGTGGCGGCCTCGGAGCGAGGGGCATCGAGTTCACCCAGCGGGACGTAGTCGATCAGCGATTCGCTGTGGACTTCGGCGTGGTCGCTGCCGTTCGCGATCACCACCGCGAACCAGGGCAGGAGGACGGCGCCGATCACGGGCAGGATCTTGAACCAGCCGTCCACGACGAACACCAGGATGAGGCAGACCATGCGGATTCCCATGGCCACCGCATATTTAATCATCCGCTGGCGCATCTCTTCCGAGTGCGCAGCGGCGGCATCGGTGATGCTGTGGACCTCGGTGTCGCTGGAGTCTTCTTCGGACGTCCGCTCCCCGGATCGGTTCTTGTTTCTCACGGCTGTCGAATCACGCTCCATTGGCTTCCTCGAATTATCTCACCATCGGCGGAGGCGCCCAAACAGCCGGCAGCCGGCGCGGGCGGGTGCGCGCCGTCGAAGGCTAAGATCGGAGGCAGGAAAATCCAGCCCCCAGCGCGGCACCACTGAGCCGCAGAATTCCGGAGCCCACCATGTCTGAAACAACCTCCAGCGGTCGCAGCGTCCTCATCACCGGCGGCAACCGGGGCATCGGCCTGGCCATCGCCGAGTCCTTCCTTGCCAACGGCGACAAGGTGGCAGTCACCTACCGCAGCGAGACCACGCTCCCGGAGGGCATCCTTGGCGTCAAGGCCGACGTCACCGACGAGGCCTCCGTGGACGCAGCCTTCGCCGAGGTCGAGGCGGCCCACGGCCCAGTGGAAGTCCTCGTCGCCAACGCCGGCATCACCAAGGACACGCTCCTGATGCGGATGAGTGAGGACGACTTCACGTCGGTGATCGACACCAATCTCACCGGCGCCTTCCGCGTCATCAAGCGCGCCTCCAAGGGCATGATCCGGGCACGCAAGGGGCGCGTGGTGCTCATTTCTTCGGTCTCGGGCCTGTACGGCGCCCCGGGCCAGATCAACTACTCGGCATCCAAGGCCGGCCTGGTCGGCATTGCGCGCTCGCTCACCCGCGAACTCGGGGGGCGGGGCATCACGGCGAACGTCGTGGCCCCGGGCTTCATCAACACGGACATGACCGCCGAGCTTCCCGAGGCCACACAGAAGGACTACCTGTCCAAGGTCCCCGCGGGACGCTTTGCCGAAGCCTCGGAGGTCGCCGACGTCGTCCGCTGGATCGCCAGCGACGAGGCCGCTTACATCTCCGGCGCGGTGATCCCGGTCGACGGCGGGCTCGGCATGGGCCACTAGGCCCCCGAGGCACCTGCCGACGACGGCGGCTGGGCGGGGCGGCCGCGGCTGGGCCGGGCCTTTGGCCCTTGGCGGCGCCGCGGCCCGGGGCGTGTAATGGAGTGACAGCCCCTGACCGCGAAGTGGCCGGGGCGTGGACCCAGGAGGATAATCATGGCTGATCTCAGCAAGTGGGCGCCATCGGACATGTTGGAACCAGTCCGACGCTTCCTAGACGGCGACCTCACGATGGGGTCGACCATCAAAGTCGAGCAGTTCCAGGACGGAAGCACCCTGGTGGTCCGGGCGGAAATCCCGGGCATCGATCCCGACCGGGACGTCGACGTTTCGGTCAGTGACGGCATGCTGCACATCAAGGCCGAGCGCGAGGAAAAGTCCGAGCACAAGAGCAAGACCGGCTACCGGTCGGAATTCCGCTACGGCTCGTTCGTGCGCAGCATCACCTTGCCGGCCGGTGCCAAGGAAGAAGACATCACCGCCAGTTACAAGGACGGCGTCCTCGAAGTCCGCGCACCGGCTCCGGTCGCAACCCCGGGCGAGGCCTCCAAGAGAATCAGGGTCGACCGGGGCTGACGCGGGCCGTCGGCTCGGCGGCGAGGTTCCCATGGGACATGCCCAGTCTTCGCCGTGGACACTGTGGGACATGTCCAGTCCTGGCTACGGCGCGCGGGCATATTGGCACTATGTCCAGTGGCGGCGTCGCCCGAAGGGCATGTCCCGCCGCCTGGCCGAGCCCAACCACAAACGGGGTACATGTCCAGTCCTGGTTGCGGCTTGCGGGGGAGCATGTCCAGTCTTCGCCGCTGACACTTTGGGCCATGCCCAGTCTTGGTTGACGCGGGTGGGCATATTGGCACTATGTCCAGTGGCGCGATAGCCCGGAGGGCATGTCCCGAAGCCTTGCCGAGCCCAGACATAAACCGGCAACATGTCCAATCCCGGCCGCGGCTTGCGGGGGAGCATGCCCAGTCCTCGCTGCTGACACCGTGGGACATGTCCAGTCCTGCTTGCGGCGGGCGGGCATATTGGCACTATGTCCAGTGGCGGGGTCGGCGGGAGGGCATGTCCCGCTGCGAGGCCCGACACGCGCACGCACCCCCACACGCACGCACCCCCACACGCACGCACCCCCACACGCCCGCACCCCCACGCGCCCGCACCCCCGCACGCCCGCGCCGCCGCCCGCGCGCCGCTTCCCGAACTAGGCCTGCATGGCTTCTTTGTGGATCACGAACAACAGAAACGCCGCGGGGCGCTGGCATGATGGACAGCAGACCCAACAGTATTTGGATGTTTAGAACAAAGGAGCTCGAATGGGACTGCTGGACAACAAGACCGCAATCGTGACCGGTTCATCGCGGGGCATCGGCGCGGAGGTCGCCAAATTCCTCGCTGCCGAGGGCGCCGCCGTCGTCGTGAATTACCGCCAGAAGGCACCGCGCGCCAACAAGGTTGTCACCGAGATCGAGGCGGCCGGCGGACGCGCCGCGGCCGTGGGCGCGGACCTGACCACACAGGAAGGCGTCCAGGCCCTCGCCAGTGCAGCGATGGAGAACTTCGGCTCACTCGATCTGCTGGTCCTTAACGCCTCCGGCGGCATGGAATCCGGCATGGAAGAGGGCTACGCGCTCAAGCTCAACCGCGACGCCCAGGTGAACATGCTCAACGCAGCAGTGCCGCTGATGCCCGAGGGCTCACGCGTCGTCTTCGTCACCAGCCACCAGGCCCACTTCATCGACACCGTCCCCACCATGCCCGAGTACGAGCCCGTGGCCCGCAGCAAGCGCGCCGGCGAGGACGCGCTCCGTGAACTCGTCCCCGCTCTGGCCGAAAAGGGCATCTCGCTGGTGGTCGTGTCCGGCGACATGATCGAAGGCACCGTCACCGCCACGCTGCTGGACCGCTCCAACCCGGGCGCCATCGAGGCCCGCCGTGCCGAGGCCGGCAAGCTCTACTCGGTCAAGGAATTCGGCGCGGAGGTCGCCAAGATGGCCACCGCCGACGTCGAAAGCGGCCACACCGAATACGTCGGCGGCGCCGACTACTTCGACAAGAGCAACAACAACTAGGCACCAGCCGCCGCGGCGGAATGCAGTGGAGGCCGGGGCAATCGCCCCGGCCTCCACTGGTGTTTTTGCTAGTCGCCGACGTTCGCTGCGCCTCCGCCTCGGCGCCCTCTCAGACGCCGGCGATGTACCGGACGGCGTCCAGATAGGGCATGTTCAGAACTGCGTCGGCCGCCTCGCGGACGGCCGGTTTGGCGTTGAAAGCCACCCCGATGCCGGCGGCGCCCAGCATGTCCAGGTCGTTGGCGCCGTCGCCCACGGCGATCGTGTGCTCCATCGGGATCCCCTCGGCGGCCGCCCACTCGCGCAGGTACTTCTCCTTGGCGGCGCGGTCGACGACGTCGCCCAGCACCTTGCCGGTCAAGGCGCCGTCGACGATTTCCAGTTCGTTGGCAATCCAGTAGTCCAGCCCCAGGTCCTCCGCAATCGGACGCAGGATCTGGTTGAAGCCGCCCGACACCACGGCCACGGCGTGCCCGGCCGCCTTGAAGGCCGCCACGAGCTCGGCGGCACCGTCGCTCAGGGTCACCTCGGCGCGGACGGAATCGACGACGTCGGCCGGCAGCCCGGCGAGCACCGCCACCCGGGCGTGCAGGCTCTGCGCGAAGTCGAGCTCCCCGCGCATGGCCGCCTCGGTCACGGCCGTCACTTCTTCGCGCTTGCCCGCATAGGCCGCCAGCAGCTCGATGACCTCCTGCTGGATCAGGGTGGAGTCCACGTCCATGATCAGGAACTTCCGTGCGGCCTGCCGCAGCGCAGCCGGAACAATGGCGGTGTCGACGCGGTCGATGCCCTTCTCGGCGATGGTTCGGCGGAGTTTGGCCAGCCCGGCCGCGGTGGTGGCCTCCGGCAGGGTGCAGTCAGCGGAGAAGACCGAGTAGCGGCCGTCGCCGGCGGTGGATTCGGCGTCGATGGTCAGCCCGGCTCCGGCCAGCGAGCGGCGCAGCAGCTGCACTTCGGGAAGGGAGAGATTTACGCCATAGCTGACCGCGGTCACGTTCGAACTCATGGCCCCAATCCTAGCGAGCGGGCCGCGGCCGCCCGGAATTCGTTTCGCTCCGGTGACGCGGCCGCGGGGCGCCGGCGTCGGCCTGCCCGTCCGGTTATCAGTCGTCAGCTTTTTTGTCCTAGTGTCTACTCCTATGAGTGATGTTCTTGAAATGGCCGCCGTCAGCGTTGTACGTGGGGCAAAAACGCTCCTGGACAAGGTCGACTGGCAGGTCAAGGAGGGCGAGCGTTGGGTGGTCCTGGGCCCCAACGGTGCCGGCAAAACCACTCTGCTGCAGGTCGCTGCCGCCCGCCTACACCCCACCAGCGGCATGGCCGGAATCCTCGAAGAGATTCTCGGCGCCGTTGACGTCTTCGAACTCCGGCCGCGGATCGGGCTGTCCTCGGCCGCACTGGCGAACCAGATCCCCGAGCAGGAGAAGGTCCTCAACGTCGTCGTGACAGCGGCCTACGGCGTCACCGGCCGCTGGCGCGAGGGCTACGAAAAGGACGACGAGCGGCGCGCCTTCGCGCTGCTCAACGAATGGGGGATGGGCCCGCTGCTCAACCGCCCCTTCGCCTCGCTCTCCGAAGGCGAACGCAAACGCGTGCAGATCGCCCGCGCGCTCATGACGGATCCGGAACTCCTGCTGCTCGACGAGCCCGCCGCGGGCCTGGACCTGGGCGGCCGCGAAGACCTGGTCCACCGGCTCAGCGAACTGGCCCGCGACGAAGCAGCCCCCGCGATCGTGCTGGTCACCCACCACCTCGAAGAGGTCCCGCCGGGCTTCACGCACGCCCTGCTGTTGCGCGACGGCGGCGTGGTTGCCGCCGGTCCGCTCGCCGAGGTGCTGACGGCGGAGAACCTCAGCGCGACGTTTGGGGTGGAACTGGACGTCAGTGTGTCAGGCGGCCGCTACACGGCCACCGCCCGCCGCTGACGGAGCCGCTGACAGCGCGTGGAGTTCCTCAGTAGCGTCTTCATCTTTTTCGCCGGGCTCTGGGCCGGCACCATCAACAGCGTGGTGGGATCTGGAACGCTGGTGACCTTCCCGGTGCTGATCGCGCTGGGCTTCGCCCCCGTCACCGCCTCAATCAGCAACGCCATGGGTCTTGTAGCCGGCAACGCCGCCGGCGCGTGGGGCTACCGGAAGGAGCTGGCCGGACGACGGAACCAGCTCCTGCGGCTGCTGCCCGCCTCGCTGTTGGGCGGCATCAGCGGTGCTTACCTGCTGCTGCACCTGCCGGAGGTGGTCTTCCAGTACGCGGCACCGGCCCTGATCGTGGTCGCCTTGCTGATGGTCGTGTTCCAGCCGAGGCTGCAGCGCTGGGTGCAGAACCGCGAAGAGAACCCGGAGCACGCCATCCGGGACAAACGCCACGGGATCCTGCTGGTGGTGCTGGTCTATCTCGCCGGCGTCTACGGCGGCTACTTCGTGGCGGCGCAGGGGATCCTGCTGGTCGGCATCCTCGGGGTGTTCATGGCCGGAACTATCCAGAACGCCAACGCCATGAAGAACATCCTGGTCCTCGGCGTGAACATTGTCGCCGCCGCGTCCTACCTGCTGTTTGCCTTCGACCGGATCAGCTGGACCGCCGTCGGGCTGATCGCCGTCAGTTCGCTGATCGGCGGCCTGGTCGGCTCCAAGGTCGGCCGCCGGCTCTCACCGCCGGTGCTGCGCGGCGTCATCTTCATCCTGGGCACCGTGGCGTTGGTGTTCATGATCGCCAAACTGGTGAATTGACCGGCCCGTGAGCTTCCACTACCTCGAATCCGCCGACGACCCGCGCGTCGCCGACTACACGCAACTGACCGACGTGCACCTGCGCAAGCTCCGGGAACCCGCCGAGGGCATGTACATCGCGGAGTCATCCCGGGTGCTGCGCCGTGCCCTCGCCGCCGGGCACCATCCGCGTTCCTTCTTCCTCGCGGAGAAGTGGCTCCCGGACCTCGCCGACGTCTTCGCGGAGTACCCGGACGTGCCGGCCTACATCGGTTCGGCCGCGCTGCTGGAGGAGATCACCGGCTTCCATCTGCACCGCGGGGCGATGGCCGCCATGCATCGTCCGGCTCCCGTTCCGCTGCCCGAACTGCTGGCGGGGGCGCGCCGGATCGCGATCCTGGAGGACATCGTGGACCACACGAATGTCGGCGCGATCTTCCGCTCCGCCGCCGCCCTGGGTCTAGACGCCGTGCTGGTATCCCCGCGCTGCGGCGACCCGCTTTACCGGCGCAGCGTGCGCGTGAGCATGGGCACCGTTTTCCAGGTCCCGTGGGCCCGGCTCGAGGAATGGCCAGGGCCGGTGGCTGTACTGAAGGAGCACGGCTTCCTCGTGGCGGCCATGGAGCTCACCGCGGACGCCGTGGACGTCGATGCGCTGGCGGCCCGAAACCCGGAACGGCTGGCCCTGGTGCTCGGCACCGAGGGCGCCGGGATGAGCGAAGAGACCCTGGCCGCCGTCGACCTTGCCGTGAAGATCCCGATGCGCGCCGGCGTCGATTCGCTCAACGTGGCGGCCGCGTCCGCCGTCGCGTTCTGGGAGCTGCGGCCGCGCGGCTGAAGCTCCGCAACGTCCCGCGGTCCGGTGGGAGCCTGCCCGCCGCGGCCGTCGGTCCGGTTCGTTGGGTGGCCGGATTTGGGCTATGATTGGTAGCTGGCCGTTCTGTGCTTTCGGGCGCTGGGCAGCCATCCCACTCATACCTGGCAGCTGGCAAAATCCAGTTGTGCGAACAAAGGTCCAATTATGCAGGCAGATATCCACCCGAAGTACGAAGCTGTTGTTTTCAACGACCTGGCTTCCGGCGTCAAGTTCCTGACCAAGTCCACCGTGTCTTCCTCGAAGACCATCGAGTGGGAAGACGGAAACACCTACCCGGTCATCGACGTCGAAATCTCCTCAGAGTCCCACCCGTTCTACACGGGCAAGCAGCGCATCATGGACTCCGCAGGCCGCGTCGAGCGCTTCAACGCTCGCTTCAAGGGCTTCGGCGGCAAGAAGTAACTTTCTTCTCCCCAAGGTCTTTTGGAAAAGCCCGCACCGGCGACGGTGCGGGCTTTTTGCGTCCCGGTCCCATGCCGGTTGCAGGCCGCTCCGAATGTGGCGGCTTCGGTTTTGGCCGGGAAAAGGGGCAGGATTGAGGCTATGACTTCCTTCCCCTCCTCCGCAGATTCCGCGGGGTCAACTGCCGCACGCCCCTCCGAGGACGACGGCGGACGCCGCCACGGCGAGTACAAGGTTCCCGGCGGCAAACTGGTGGTGGCCGATCTCGAGGTGGTCGACGGTGCCCTGGCCCACGTTTCGATCAGCGGGGACTTCTTCCTAGAACCCGACGAGGCGCTCCTTGAGATCAACCGCAGCCTCACCGGCGTGGCCGCGGACACCGGCGCCGCCGACCTTGCCGCGGCCGTGACTGCCGCGCTTCCCGACGACGCGGTGCTGTTCGGATTCTCCGCGGAGGCGGTCGCCATCACCGTCCGTCGGGCGCTGGCCAAGGCCACCGGCTGGGGCGACCACCACTGGAACATCATTGGCCCCTCGGTGCTGCCGACGCATGTCAACGTCGCGCTGGACGAGGTCCTCACCGAAGAGGTCGGCGCGGGGCGCCGCAACCCGACGCTGCGGTTCTGGGACTGGGAGGAGCCCTC